>JBMNIP010000003.1:0-24624 GCA_050951005.1 Eggerthellaceae bacterium
ATAAAACGGTACTGCGTCGCGAAAGATGCGGAGGAGTTCCTCCGACAGGCGTCGCACTCAACGAACATGAGCGGCCGCGGAATCGTAAGAACCCTGCATATCGCCCGGACGATTGCCGATATGGCTGAAAGCGAGAAGGTCCTGCAGCCTCATATCGCCGAGGCGCTCTCGTTGCGTCTCAGGGAAGGAGGGAAATAAATGACCCAAGCGAACGCCGCACCTATCGGCTCTGCGCCGCAACGCCGATATGGTCCCTATACCGGTAAACGCATTCAGGGTCCGCGGTTCGTGATCGATCAGGGCGACCCGCGCTATCCTGCTGCGCTTCTTGATGTCGAGCGTCCGCCGCAGCGGCTGTACGGCATCGGTGATCCCTCAGCGCTCCGAGAGGGACTTGCGGTAATCGGGGCACGGAAGGCGACTCCCTATGGCAAGGGCCTCTGCCGGCGCTTTGCCGGGGAGGCTTCCCGACGCGGGTTGGTGATCATCTCGGGCGGAGCCTACGGCTGCGATGCCGAAGCGCACCGCGCGGCGCTCGACGCCGGGGGAACCACGGTGGTCGTCTTCGGAGGCGGCTGCGATCACGTATACCCTGCACGGCATTTGGCGTTGTTCCAGGAGGTCGTGGATAAAGGCGGGGCAGTGCTATCCGAGCACGACTGGACGTTTCCCGCGCAACCTTATACGTTCCGGGCGCGAAACCGCCTGATAGCAGGCCTTGCCCGGGCGACCCTCATCGTGGAAGCGGGACTGCCTTCGGGCACCTTCTCCACAGCAGATGATGCGCTCGATATGGGCAGGGAGGTATTGGTGGTGCCCGGACCGATCACCTCGGCCACTTCGGCGGGGACGAATCGCCTGCTGCTCCAAGGGGCCACGCCGATCGTCGATGATGAGAGCTTCTCGGATGCCCTGTTCTCCATTTTCGGCATACTGAGAGAATCGCCGGTTGCCCCATCGGAGTCAGGGACTGCCGATCCGCTGCTGGCTGCGCTGCTTGCCGAACCGATGCGCATCGATCAGATGGCGGCGATCCCAGGTATTTGCGACGGGACCGCCTTCGATGCCTTGACGGCGGCGACGATTCGCTTGGCGGAATTGGAAAGCGCCGGGCTCATCGTTCGGTATCCCGACGGTCGATACGGTCCGAAGGGAGATATGCGGGCTGTATCCAAGAATGCGGGGCGATAACATCGCCCCGCATTGAATTCAACTGACGTAGACGAGAAGCACTAGTTCGCGTTCTCGATGACGATCGATTCGATCAAATCGCCCTGACGAAGGGAATGGACGACATCCAGTCCTTCGATTGTGTCGCCGAAGACCGTGTAACCGCTATCGAGGAACGGCTGCGGACCCAGGCACAGGTAGAACTGGGATCCGGCGGAATCGGGCATCTGGCTGCGTGCCATTGCGAGGGTACCGTCCTTGTGCTCGTTATGGGGATTCGTGTCATATTCGTGTTTGATCGAATAGCCCGGCCCGCCGGTTCCCGGCATACCGGATGGACCCATTTTGCCTTGGGCGACGTCTTCTTGGCTCATGTCGCGCGTGAACGGGCAACCGCCCTGGATGACGAAGTCGGGAACGTATCGATGGAATTTCAACCCATCATAGAATCCCTTTTGCGCCAGTTCGACGAAATTCCCTACATGGATGGGAGCGTCCTGTCCATGCAGCTGTACTTTGATAACGCCCTTGTCGGTGGTGATGATGGCAACTTCATTGCCATTGGGTTGGTATTCAGGCGTGTACATACCTTCTTACCTCCTTGTCGCAGGGTTCATACTGGTTACCAATGATATCGGTTTGCCTCGGCTCTGTGCGCGGAATCCCCAATCGGCATCGAAGGATGGGCTTTCGCGCAGAGGTGCATCGCCGGTAATCCGCTCGATGCATCATCGTCCTGCCGACAACAGCGGTTCTCCTCCGCATCTCGAGGGGCGCATTTCAGAAGTTGTCGAAGCGATGGCCCTAACAGGATGCTGTTGGAAGATATGCGGTTCTGACTGTTTATCTTGTTATTACAGCGTTGCCTACTTCGTGCGATGAGCCCATCGGCGCGTCTTCGCCGGTTCGGTTTCATAGCCCTGGTATCCGTATCCGGTCGGGGCGATGGCGTGCTTAAGCTGGTCGCCATCTACGGGCATTTCGGTGAGGAAGGTAACCATCCCCTTGCGATGGGACGCGTTGACTTTCCGCGCGTCGGGAAATGCCTTCCTCATGGTATCCGCTATGTGCGCTTCGCACATGCTGCAGACCATTCCCTCGATATATACGGTTACTTTCGTCATGTTGTCGTTCCTTTACTCAGTTTTATTTCCACCCTGATGTTAACATAGACTAATTAATTGTCGAAATCTGTTGTGCGCGCAGGGGGGTGGGAGGTTGCCGGAAGAACCGGTTCGCCTCATGCAATCCGCGGCATAGCTGTGTTAGTCTTTCATCCATGGATCAGAGAGTGAACATCGTCGGCGGCGGCTTGGCCGGAAGCGAGGCGGCGCTTCAGCTGGCTGCGCGCGGGATCTCCGTCACGCTTATCGAGATGCGGCCGGCGCATCAAACAGCCGTGCATAAGACGGGCGATTTCGCCGAGCTGGTTTGCTCGAATTCGCTGAAGAGCATGAAACCTGAGAGCGCTGCCGGCATGTTGAAGCATGAGATGCAGGAACTCGGCTCCCAAGTATTGGCGGCGGCTCTGCGCACGCGCGTTCCGGCAGGGGGCGCGCTTGCGGTCGATCGGGATGAGTTCTCCCGAACCGTCACCGAAGCCATCGCCTGCCATCCCCTTATCGAGACGGTTCCTGGAGAAGTAGTCGATGTGTTGGAGGAGGGATTGGTCGTTGCCGAGACGAACGGCGCAGTCAGGGAGCTTACCGGTGCAGACGCCACCATCATCGCGACCGGCCCCTTGACATCAGATGCCCTTGCCTCACGCATCGAACAGCTGACCGGTTCCGAGCACCTTGCCTTCTATGATGCGGCAGCTCCTATCGTGATGACTGATTCTCTGGATCATGACGTCCTGTTCCGCCAGAGCCGCTATGAGGATTCGGGCATCGGTGATTATCTGAATGCCCCGTTCACCAAGCAGGAATACGAGTCGTTCATCGCCGCATTGCTGGATGCGGATCGGGTTATCGCGAAGGATTTCGAGACCAAAGAGCTGTTTCGCGCATGCCAGCCCATCGAGGAGATAGCCCGACGCGGACCCGACGCGCCGCGGCATGGCATGATGAAGCCAGTGGGGCTCGTCGATCCTCGAACCGGAAGGCGCCCGTGGGCAGCCGTACAGCTGCGCTTCGAGGATGCCCATGGCACCTGCTGCAACCTGGTGGGGTTCCAGACCAATCTCACTTTCCCCGAGCAGCGGAGGGTGTTCCGCATGATCCCCGGATTCAAGGAAGCCGAGTTCGTACGGTATGGAGTCATGCATCGTAACACGTTCATAGATGCTCCGAGAATGCTCGATAGGCACCTTCGCCTGAAATCGGCTGCCTACCCGCTCTACTTTGCGGGGCAAGTGGCCGGTACTGAAGGGTATTGCGAAGCAATCATGTCGGGACTCTATACTGCTCTGTGCGTTGCTGCCGAGCTGAAATCCGTTGCGTTGCCACCGTTTCCGCAAGAAACGGCATTCGGATCATTGCTGGCATATGCAACCGACCCGTGTACGAAGGACTATCAACCGATGCATGTGAACTTCGGGGTGTTCGTTCCGCTGGAGACGCCTATCAAGAACAAGAGACAACGGTATGCGGCGTTCATGGAACGTGGTCATCGGGCCATCTCGGCGTATCGAGATGAGCTGTGCTCCCGCGGGCTGTTCCCCGAAGCGTTGCGGTATTCCGTACCGTCCGAAGATCGGCATGCTTGATGGACTCCCTCGAGAAATACATTGACGGCTTCTGCCAAGCCCTGAAAGTCGAGCGCAATGCTTCCCCGAATACGGTCCGGACCTATCGGACGGGGTTGCAAGAGTACGCTCGATGGGCGGCCGAACGGAACCTGGACGCGCTTCATCCGACGCATCGGCAGTTGCGCCAGTTCCTGGCTTCGCTCTCGTCTCTCGAACGCACATCGATCAACAACCGCCTGAGTGCCTTGCGCGGGTTCTTCTCGTGGCTCGAGATCACCGATGTCATCGACGAGAATCCTGCTGCCGTTCTACAGGGACCGAAAATCCATCGTGCATTGCCGAGCCGCATCCCGCCATCGGAGATGGATGCTTTGCTCTCGGTCCATAGCGGCGTAGATATTCTGGGGCGGCCGCAAAAACAGAGCCCCGTCGATTTTCGCGACCAGGCGATTCTCGAGTTCCTTTACGCCACCGGGGCTCGTGTTTCCGAGGCGGCGGGACTCGGTCTTGGGGCCATCGATTTCGATTCGGGCCAGGTCCGACTGATGGGCAAGGGGAACAAGGAACGCATCGTGCCGGTGCATCGCCGGGCTCTCCATGCGCTTCGGGACTACCTTGAGAAAGGCCGGCCCGCCCTCTTACGCCCCGAGAAGCCGACCGATGCGGTTTTCCTTTCCACGCGGGGCAATCCCATGAGCGCAGACGCTATCCGGAAGATGTTCAAGAAGTCGTTGTCGCAAGCCGGCATCGATGGCGATTATTCCCCGCACGACATGCGCCATACCTTTGCAAGCGATTTGCTGGAAGGAGGTGCTGACCTGCGCAGCGTGCAGGAGATGCTGGGGCATGCAAGCCTCTCGACGACCCAGGTGTATACCCACGTCTCAAACGAATACCTGCGCACGGTCCACCATCAGGCCCATCCCCGCGGATAAGCGTGCGGACGGGTTGGTTTCCCAAGTCCCAGCGGGCGCTATTTTCCGTTGCCGGCGTTTTCTATTCTGTGCCCTCACGTGCGCCTGCGGGCTTATGTTCCGGCTTTAGGCGAACATCCTGTGCGGGTGCTGTGTCCTTACGCGGGGAGCCGGGGCGGCAGCAAGCCATGCGGAGTAGAATTGCTAATTTGGAAAAGACGGACTGTTCGGTAAGGATAATGAAGCCATGGCTCAGGATTCCATCGTCATCAAAGGTGCGCGCGAGCATAACCTTAAGAACATCAATCTCGAGATTCCCCGCGATAAGCTTGTGGTCATCACGGGCCTTTCCGGTTCGGGGAAAAGCTCGCTTGCCTTCGATACCATCTATGCCGAGGGGCAGCGTCGCTACGTCGAGAGCCTTTCGAGCTACGCCCGCATGTTCCTGGGACAGATGAACAAGCCGGATCTGGATAGCATCGACGGGCTTTCGCCGGCGGTTTCCATCGATCAGAAGACGACGAGCCGCAACCCGCGATCGACCGTTGGCACGACGACTGAGATCTACGATTACCTGCGCTTGCTGTTCGCCCGCGTCGGCGTTCCGCACTGCCCGGAATGCGGAAGGGTCATCGAGAAGCAGACGACCGACCAGGTAACCGATAAGGTCATCGAGGCCGGAGAGGGCAAACGCGCCCAGATCATGGCCCCGGTTGTGGTCGGCCGCAAAGGCGAATTCACCCAGCTGCTCGGCGACCTTCGCAAAGAGGGATTCGCCCGTGTGCGTATCGACGGGGAGATCCATCGGCTCGATGAGGAGGACATCGCACTCGATAAGAAATTCAAGCACACTATCGAGGTTATCGTCGATCGCGTGGTTCTGAAGAAAGATGCTACGGCACGTATCGCCGAAGCAGTGGAGATGGCTACCAAACTCGCCGATGGCCGCCTGCTGGTGCAGACCATCGACAAGGATAAAACCGAGCACGAGGAATTCTACAGCTTGGCACTCGCGTGCCCGGAGCATGGACATTCGATCGATGAGCTGCAGCCGCGTGATTTCAGTTTCAATGCCCCCTATGGGGCCTGCCCGGATTGCCTGGGTATCGGCAGCAGGGAAGAGGTCGATCCCAGCCTGGTGGTTCCCGATCCCAGCCTGAGTCTGAAAGAAGGAGCGGTTGCGCCATTCACTTCGGGGAACTACTATCCGCAGGTTCTGGTTGCGGTGGCGAAGCATCTCGGCTATGACGAGAATACTCCCTGGCAGGATATGTCGAAGCGTGCGCGCAACGTGATGATGTTCGGCCTGAAGCGGGGCAAGGTGCGCGTGGATTACCACACGATGGATGGGCGCGATACCAATTGGTACATCAAATGGGATGGAATCATCGAAGCGGTGAAGAATCGCTATGCAGAGGCGTCCACCGAACATGCGCGGGAACGATTCCAGCAGTACTTCGCGGTTACGCCCTGCGAGACCTGCGGGGGCAAGCGCCTGAAACCCGAGATACTGGCGGTCACGGTAAAGGGGAAGAACATCCACGAGGTTTGCGAGATGAGCGCGCGAGAATCGCTGAGGTTCTTTGAAACCATGGAATTCACCGGCGCGCAGTCTACCATCGCCACACCGATCATCAAGGAGATCCGCTCGCGTCTGCGTTTCCTGGTAGACGTGGGTCTGGATTACCTGACCCTCGACCGTGCGACGGCGACCCTTTCGGGTGGCGAGGCCCAGCGCATCCGATTGGCCACGCAGATCGGCGCGGGCCTGATGGGCGTGCTCTATATCCTTGACGAGCCTTCCATCGGCCTGCATCAGCGTGACAATGCGCGCCTGATCTCGACGCTCGAGCGTCTGCGCGATTTGGGGAACACCGTGCTGGTCGTCGAGCACGATGAAGAGACCATGCGCCGCGCCGATTACCTGATCGATATCGGCCCTGGTGCCGGAGAGAAAGGCGGCAAGGTGGTCGCGGCCGGTACGCCTGCCGAAGTGGCCCAGGTCGAAGGTTCGATCACCGCCGATTATCTATCGGGCCGCCGAACCATCCCTGTTCCCAGGAGGCGGCGGAAGACGACGCATGGTGCCATCACCATTACCGAGGCTGCCGAGAACAACCTGAAGGACATCACCGTTTCCATCCCCCTTGGTACGCTGACGGTGGTCACCGGGGTATCGGGTTCGGGCAAGTCCTCGCTTGTCACCGATACCCTGGCACCGGCATTGGCGAACCGTCTGAACCATGCGCACCTGCGGGTGGGCGATTATGGCAAGATCACCGGCCTGGCAAAGCTCGACAAGGTAATCAACATCGACCAGAGCCCCATCGGGCGAACGCCGCGGTCGAATCCCGCCACCTATGTCGGACTTTGGGATGACGTTCGCCAGCTGTTCGCCAGCACGAACGAGGCGAAGGCGCGGGGGTACTCTGCCGGCCGCTTCAGTTTCAATGTCAAAGGCGGTCGCTGCGAAGCCTGCAAGGGCGACGGCCAGGTGAAGGTGGAGATGCACTTCCTGCCCGATATCTATGTGCCATGCGAGGTATGCAACGGCGCCCGTTACAACCGCGAAAACGCTCCAGGTTACCTATCGGGGCAAGAATGTCTATGACGTGCTGGAGATGACCGTCGATGAGGCGTTGGAGTTCTTCAAGAACATTCCGAGGTTGAAGACGAAGCTTCAGACCTTGCATGATGTCGGATTGGGATACGTGCATCTCGGGCAACCTGCGACGACGCTTTCGGGCGGCGAGGCGCAGCGCGTGAAGCTCTCGAGCGAATTGCAGCGCCGGCAGACGGGCAGGACGTTCTACATTCTGGACGAGCCGACCACCGGCCTTCATTTCGAAGATGTCCGGCAGTTGCTGGTGGTATTGCAGCGGCTTGTCGATGCGGGGAATACGGTGCTTGTGGTCGAGCACAATCTGGACGTCATCAAGTCTGCCGACTATCTGATCGATCTGGGTCCAGAGGGGGGAGATCAGGGCGGTACCGTTGTCGCGACCGGAACGCCCGAGCAGGTTGCCGAATGCCCTGAGAGCTGGACGGGGAAGTTCCTTGCTCCCATACTGTCATTCGGATCCGGAGCGGAAGCGGAGGATTGAGAGATTCAGACGCTCCGTATTGGACGGTAGGGGGATGCCATCAGGGCGTAGCGTATAATGGACCGACTATGAAAGCAGCTTCACGGGAAAAGATCGCACTCATCTTATTCATCGCCATCATCTTATTGGTCGTAGTTTGCTTCGGCGCCTACCTGATCCTGGGTCACAAATGGAATCAGGCGGCAACGACCATCGACGATGCCACGGGTGATATGAAGGGCTATACCACGATTCTCTACCAGGGAACCTCCATTCCCGATTTTCGCGACGTGGACGCCCTCGACGTGCAGCAGCGTTCGGCTGTGCCGGTGAAGCTCGTCGCGCAAGACTACCGCAACAAGCAATCATCCGTCATCGTGCTCGATTCGATGGATATCCAAGAGTACGCCGAACCGCGGGTTGTCGAATACAGCAACCGCCGATTCGGTATCGTCAGCTTTTCGGCGAATCAGACGGCCTCCTCTATGCGAGCGAAGATCCGCACGCTGACCAAACGCGGGGCTGAGTGCATTATCGCCGCGGTTCCCAACAAGAAGCTCGTTGAGGGCATCGATGGGATCGATATCGTCATCAACCTGCATACCGCTTCACCGGCATCTTCGAAGGCCAAGTCAAAGAGAACGGAGGGCAAGGGCATGGGCTCTTCTGACTTCTTCGGCGGTCGGGATTCGTACGTTTTCGGCAATAGCGACGTCGGCACCGTAAAGGCCATTATCATCTCTCCGTCAAAAGTCGTCTCGACGCGCGTCGTCGATTCCCGCTAGAAATGTTCGCAGGCATTCTCCTTTCAGGCATTTTCGGTATTGACTATACCCCATAGGGGTATATACTGTCTGTTGAACATACCACAGGGGGGTATAGGAGAATCACGATGGAAGACGAATCGGAGCAGTGCTGCCGCCACAAGAGCACGCCACGTTCGCAAGCGTTCCAAGACGATTTGCAAAAACGTCTGAACCGCGCAATCGGCCAGCTCAACGGTATCAAGCGGATGATCGACGACAACCGCTACTGCGGTGATGTGCTTATCCAGCTTTCAGCTGCCGAGAAGGCAGTTCATACCATTTCGATGATGGTGCTGCGCGACCATCTGGACTCCTGTATCAGCGAAAAGATCAAAGCCGGCGACGAAAGCGCGGTCGACGAGGTCATGTCGCTGCTGAAACGGTTCTCCTAAACCTTCCGCATACGCGAGGGAATTCACAATGAGCATCAAACAGACATTCGATGTCACAGGCATGACCTGTGCTGCCTGCTCGGCGCGGGTCCAGAAGACGACGAACGGTGTTGAGGGCGTTGATTCTGCCACCGTAAATCTCTTGAAGAATTCGATGGAGGTCGTATACGACGGCACGCCTGAAACGGCAGCAGCGATCAGTGCAGCGGTCAAGAAGGCGGGCTACGGTGCCTATCCGCGGACTGCCCAAGGTGCGGAGGCTGCGGCAACCCCGGGCGTTGGGCAGAACAGTGCAGTGCGGCGTTCCCAGGAAGAGGCCCGCCAAATTCGGATCCGGTTGATAGTTTCCTGCATCTTCACCATTCCGCTGTTCTATCTGGCGATGGGCCACATGTTCGGCTGGCCGCTTCCCGGAATATTCCTGGGTCGGGAGAACCTGATGACGTTCGGGCTCACCCAGCTGTTGCTCCTCGTTCCGGTCATCTTCGTCAATTTCAAGTTCTTCCGAAACGGATTCGTGTCGTTGTTCCATGGCTCGCCAAATATGGATTCGCTCGTGGCACTGGGCGCGACGGCATCGACGGCATATGGCATCTACTCCCTCTACCAAGTAGGGATTGCCTTGGGGCTCGGGCAACTCGGTGCGGCGGAAGCTGCCGCGATGGATTTGTACTTCGAGTCTGCCGGCATGATTCTGACGCTCATCACGCTCGGTAAGTATTTCGAAGCACGAGCCAAGGGTGCAACCACCGATGCCGTTTCGAAGCTCATAGATATGGCGCCGAAGACGGCGGTACGTGTGCGTGACGGGAAAACCGAGCAGATTCCCATAGAGAAGGTCAATCTGGGCGATACCCTCATTGTGAAGGCAGGGGAGACGGTGCCGGTGGACGGCACGGTGCTCGAAGGCAACGGTGTGGTGGACGAATCGGTCATCTCGGGGGAAAGCGTGCCGGTGGACAAGGAACCGGGGGCAGAGGTCACCGGGGCCACCGTCAATCGGAGCGGATGGTTCACGATGCGGGCCGATCGTATCGGAGCCGATACCACGCTTGCAGGCATCATCAGGCTGGTCGACGAGGCCACGAGCACGAAGGCGCCGGTCGAACGCAAGGCAGACCAGATTTCCGGGATATTCGTCCCGGCGGTCATCGCCGTCGCCGTAATCGTGTTCGCAATCTGGATGCTTCTTGGTGCGCCGTTTGCCACGGCGCTCAACTACGCCATCTGCGTTCTGGTCATCTCCTGCCCGTGCGCATTGGGCTTGGCGACGCCGACGGCGGTGATGGTGGGGACCGGGCGAGGTGCGGCCAGCGGCATCCTCATCAAATCCGCCGAATCGTTGGAGACTGCCGGCTCGGTGAAAAGCGTCATCCTCGACAAGACAGGCACGCTCACCGAGGGTGCGCCTCGGGTGACCGATGTGATTCTGGTGTCGGGGACCTCCGAAAACGAGCTTGCCAGCCTCATCGGCGGGCTCGAGCGGAAGAGCGAGCATCCGCTTGCGCAGGCTGTCGTATCGTACGTTGCGGGCCTGTCCGATGTAACCGAGAGGGCGGTGGAGGATTTTACGCAGGTCGCTGGCCAGGGACTGCGTGCTTGCGTTGACGGGGCGATCCTCCTTGGCGGCAATGCCCGCATGATGGAACGGGAGCACATCTCCCTGCAGCAGGTAGAGAATCGAGCCGGATTGCTTGCCGATGAGGGCAAGACGGTACTGTATTTCGCCTATCGCGGGCAGTTGGTCGGCTTGGTGGCCTGCGCCGATACCGTCAAGCCAACCAGCAAAGCGGCCATCGACGAGCTGAGGGACATGGGTATCCGCACCAGCATGATAACCGGCGATAACGAGCGTACCGCACGGGCCATCCAAGAGCAGGTGGGCGTCGATGAAGTGGTCGCCGGAGTCCTGCCCAAGGATAAGGAGGAGAAGGTCCGACAGGCGCAGGCAGCTGGAACGGTGGCGATGGTCGGTGATGGCATCAACGATGCCCCTGCGCTGGCACGGGCGGATATCGGCATCGCTATCGGTGCGGGTACCGACATTGCCATCGAGAGCGCGAATATCGTGCTTATGCACAGCGATCCTGCCGATGTGCCGGCGGCAATCGATCTTTCGCGGTCGACGCTGCGCAATATCAAGCAGAACCTGTTCTGGGCGCTTTTCTACAATGTCATCTGCATTCCCATTGCTGCCGGGGCGCTTTCTTGGCTGGGGATCGTCTTAAATCCCATGATTGCGGCAGCGGCCATGAGCTGCTCGAGCCTGTGCGTGGTCACGAATGCCCTGCGCTTGCGCGGCTGGAAACGCCCGGAATCGGCAGCGGATGCAGTGAATCGGCCTGATCAAGCCCCATCTATCTCGGTAATTTCGCTTCCCGTTGACGGAGGCGATGAGGGTAGTCGAACGGAAGGGAGGCCGTCTGCAGATCGGCAGACCATGGCGCCTGTTCCCAACAAGAAGGAGGATTCCATGCAGAAGAAGCTCGATGTCGAGGGTATGATGTGCCAGAACTGCGTCAAGCACGTGACCAAGGCGCTCGAATCGGTCGAGGGGGTGTCCAAGGCCACCGTTGACCTCGATGCAAAATCGGCCGTGGTCGACTTGGCGGCCGATGTCGACGACCAAACCCTGATCGACGCTGTGGTCGATGCAGGGTACGAGGCGAAGATCGCCTAACCGAATACCCCGAAAGCAAACGAAAAGGCCCTGCGTCCAATCGGATGCAGGGCCTTCGCCGTTATCGGGCAACGTGGGAGGAGGGAATCCGTGCTAGCAGATACCCTGGGCCATCATGGCCTCGGCCACCTTGCGGAAGCCGGCGATGTTGGCGCCTGCCACATAATCGCCCGCCACATTGTACTCCGTGGCGGCATCGTCGATGGTGTGGTAGATGCCCTTCATGATGATGTGCAGGCGCTGGTCGACCTCGTCGAACGTCCAATACCCTGCGCTCGGCGTTCTGGCTCATCTCCAAACCGGAGGTTGCCCACACCGCCGGCATTGGCGGCCTTGCCGGGGAAGAAGGTGACGCCGTTTTCCTGCAGCAGCTGGGTAGCCTCGATGCTCGTGGGCATGTTCGCGCCCTCTGCCAGGACCTTGCAGCCGTTCTTGACCAGGTTCTGCGCATCTTCGGTGAAGACCTCGTTCTGCGTTGCGCACGGATGGGCGATGTCGCAGGGGATGACCCATACGCCGCGGCCCTCATGGTACTCGGCTCCGTCTACACGGTTGACATATTCGCTGATACGGCCGCGCTCGACCTCTTTGATCTGCTTGACGACATCGAGGTTGACGCCGTTCTTGTCGTAGATCCAGCCGGTGGAGTCGGACATGGTCACCACTTTGGCGCCGAACTCGGTTGCCTTTTCGGCAGCGTAGATGGCAACATTGCCAGCGCCGGAGATGCAGACCGTCTTGCCTTCGTAGCTATCGTTGTGGCTGTTCAGGTATTCCTGTGTCAGGTAGACGACACCGTAGCCGGTAGCCTGTGTACGGGCCAGAGAACCGCCGTACTCCAAGCCCTTGCCCGTCAGCACTCCGGACCATTCGTTGCTCAGGGCGCTTGTACTGGCCGAAGAGGTAGCCGATCTCACGACCGCCGACACCGATGTCGCCGGCGGGGATGTCGGTGTTCGGGCCGATATGGCGGAAAAGCTCGGTCATGAAGGATTGGCAGAAGCGCATGACCTCGGTATCCGACTTGCCTTTCGGGTTGAAGTCGGATCCGCCTTTTGCCGCCGCCCATGGGCAGCGTAGTCAGGCTGTTCTTGAAGACCTGCTCGAAGCCCAGGAACTTCAGGATGCTCAGGTTCACAGACGGATGGAAGCGCAAGCCGCCCTTATACGGTCCGATGGCGCTGTTGAACTGGACGCGGTAGCCACGGTTCACGCGGACCTTCTCCTGGTCATCGATCCACGGAACGCGGAACATGATGATGCGTTCCGGCTCGACGATGCGCTCGAGCAGACCGAGACGCTCATACTCGGGGTGCGCGTCGATAACCGGTTTCAGAGACTCCAGGACCTCGGTGACCGCCTGGATGAATTCCGGCTGGTTCGGATCCTTCTCCTTTACCGTTTCGATGACACGATCGGCATAGCTCATAGATGTAACCTCCTCATATCAGGAACACTCCTGCTGTGATTATATTCTTGCCTGCCAAATTCACTTCGAAATGTTTGAGATAACTTCTTCATCTGCAGAATTTTGGCCTGCAAACGGCTAGAGGGGTAGTAGTCGGCTGTATATCGGCCCATCCTGGTGTTATATGGGTTCGGGGCGGATACCGCCTAGACTTCCAGTCGGAGGCGCGAGCCTTGCGGGCTTCCTTCAACGACGATTTTCCGGTCGATGTTCTCCTGCAGGTCCGCTACGTGGCTGATAATGCCGATGATCTTGTCGTTTCCCGACAGGGTTGTCAGCATGCGGATGGCATTGGCAAGCGCCTCGGGGTCCAACGAGCCGAATCCCTCATCGATGAACATGGCGTCGAGCTGGATGCCGCCTGCCTGTTGTTGCACGATATCGGACAATCCAAGGGCAAGCGAGAGCGATGCCATGAACGATTCGCCGCCGGAAAGCGTCGCTGCTGAGCGTGCTTTCCCGGTGTAGTGGTCGCGGACATTCAGATCGAGTCCGCTCTGTCCCTGGTGGGAGGATTCCTCGGGGCTTTGGCGCTCCAGTTGGAAGCGCTGGTTGGTCATGACGCCAAGGCGCCGGTTGGCAGCATCGATAACGCGATCGAAGTAGATGCCCTGCACATACGTCTCGAACGTGATGCGCGCCTTGCCGGTCAGCTTCCCGTTGGCGGTGAGTGCAAGCTGGGCATACGACCGATACTGCTCATCGAGACCGGCATGCTCTTCGATTTCACGCCTTACCTGCTCGATCAGGGCGGTATTGTGGCGCAGCCGATAGGCCGGACCTTCAATCTGACTGTTCAGGCGGTCCCGCGCGGAAGCCGTCTTTTCCAGCTGCGCAGCGATGTCTGCCTCGCTGTCTGCCGGGCTGTCGGCAATCTGGGCCGTGAGGGTGTCGAGCTTCGCCTTGGTGGCGGCGAGCTGGCTCCTCGCCTGATTCAGGTTTCGTTCGGCGGAATCGAATGCCGCCTGATGGCGTGCGCGCTCGCTTTCCAGTTCATCGATCCGCGCCAGGATGTCGGCGCGGTTGCCGGGTGCCCGGTCGCTCAGCTGCCGATAGGCTTCTTGGGCGGTGGCGAGGGCGGTTGCCTGCCGCTGCTCCCTCTCGGCGGCATCTTTCTGCGCCTGCTCTGCTTCCATCCTCCTTTTCCCAGTCGCTTCCCGCCGGGATGCGATATCCTCGCGTTCGGCGAGGCGCGACTCGGCTGCCTTCGCCTGTGCTTTTGCCCTCTCAAGGACGATTCGTGCGGATTCCCGCTTATTGTTCAGGGACTCTTCCGATTCGTTCTCCACGTCGAATCGAGCCAGGGATTCCGCACGTTCCGAAACGGTGCTCTCGCATGCGGCACAGGTTTGCTCTGCTTCTGTATTGGCCTGATTCAAGGCATCGAGCTGAGATTGCTGTTGCTCGATAGCGCTATCGGCCCGTGCGAGATCCTGCTCGATTTGCCGCCGTTGGCCCACGCGAAGTTCGGCTTCCCGTACCTTGGCATGCGCCGATTCAAGCGCTTCTGCCGCTTCCTGCTGGCGCTGTTCCATGGCATCGGGCATGCCGAAAGCTTCCTGCAATCCCGATAGCCGCTCTTGCTTCTCCGCCAGAATGCCTTGTGCGGTTGCGGCTGCCTGGGCCAGCGCTTGGGCGTGTGCCTGCGAGTTGCGGGCGCATTCCTCGGTTGCATGCAGGCCGTCTTCGGTCGGCACGTCCGCCGCAAGTGGGGCGGGATGGGGGTGGGAGATCGCTCCGCAGACGGGGCAGGGCTCGTCAGGCGCAAGGGATTGGGCGAGTATTCCCGCTTGCCCGTCCAGATATCGGCGGCGGGCAATCGCGTATTCCCGCTGGTTCCCATCGGCGGTGTCGGCGGCGGCACGGTAGGCGTCCCGAGCGTGCGTAAGCTCCCGTTCCGCCATTTCGACGGCGTCTCGTGCCTTGGAAAGCTCTTCGGCCTGGGAGCGGATCGTATCCTGCTGTTCGATGAGCGCATCCGCCGTGCAGTTCGCACGTTCCAAGAGAACCGCTGCATCGGCGAGGGAGTCATAACGCTGCTTGAGGGCATTGCGTCGTGCAGCCAGCTCTGCATGGCGATTCGTTGCAGATGCCAGTTGCTTTGCGGCATTCGACTGGCGCTCGCGAGCGCCATCGAGCGCCGATTGCGCCTCCTTGTGCAAGGCGTCCAGGCGATGGCGCTCTTCCAGCAGCTGCTCTACCGATGCGAGCGACTCCTTTGCTTCGCCGAGTGCGTGCTGTGCTTTCTCGGCATCGACTGCGTCGGTTTCGTGTGCAGCAAGCTGCCGGTCGAGGTCGGCAAGGGCCGTTGTCTGCTTTTCGAGGTCAGCATCGGCCTGCTTGCGCTCTTCGGCGAATGTTCGGGCGCGCGCGGCTTGCGTTTCTGCTTCTTTCCGGGCGGCTTCGCGCGCGTCCAGATCAAAGAGCTGCTGCCTGGCAAGCGTCAGCTGGCCTGCCAGCCGCTCTGCCTCTTCTCGATCCGACCGGGCGTCGGCGAATGCGCGTTCGGCGGTGGGAAGCTCCTGTTCCTCCCGGATAAGGGCGGCCTGTATACCGGTTTTCCGTTCCAGCAGTTTTATGCGGGCGCGTGCCTGCTCCTGTTGGGCGGAGAGTGCCTCGTAGGTTTCCTGGACCTGCTGGAGCTCTTCGTTTAGCCGGGTATGCTCTTCCCGGTCTGCGTCGATCTGACGGTCCAGCAGCTCCTCGAGTTGTGTTCCGACAAGCGTTCCATCTTCCAAATGCGCGATGATGGTTTCCCGTAATGGGCTGCCATCGGGGAATTCTGCAGCATCTGCATGCGCAGCAAGCCGGGTGGCGATGCGCTGATGTGCCCGTTCGAGCCGTTTTCGCTCGTTTTCGAGGCGCTGCTGGAAGTCGACGCAGAAGTCGGTATGGAAGATTTTCCGGAATATAGCGCTGCGGTCCTTGGTGCTCGCAGTCAGCAGCTTCCGGAAATCCCCTTGGGCGATCATCGCAATCTGGGAGAACTGCTGCTCGTCGACGCCGAGGATCTCCTGGACAGCTTCCCGGACCGGGCCGTCTTTTGTCAACGGGGGCAATCCAGGGCGCTCGAGTTCCACTGAGCCCGGTTCTTGGGTAAGACCCTCACCGCGTTTTTTCGGGCGGAGATAAGATGGTTTGCGCCGGATGCGGTAGCGTTTTCCATGTGCCTGGAATTCCAGGCACACGTATGTTTCCGTATCGGGTGCAGCAAAATCGCTGCGCATCTCCCGCGCGTCACGGGTATCTCCAGACACCGTTCCATACAGGGCATAGGTGATGGCGTCGAATATCGTGGTTTTCCCCGCTCCGGTATCCCCGCAGATCAAGTACAAACCGTGGTCGCCCAGCTCGGTAAGCGGGATGGTCACGGTATCGGCATAGGGTCCGAATGCGCTGATGGTCAGGGTCAGCGGGCGCATCTATTCCCCCTTATCCGAAGGACTTGCGACGGCATCCATAGTCTCTCTGACGATACGGATTTGGTCATTCGTCAGCTCGGTTGCGTTCATCTTGCGATAGAACCGTGCGAACAGCTCTTCGGGGTTCGGTGCTTCCGCCAGGGGAACGGCCGATGCTTTCAGATCGGTTTCATGAGAGCGGTTTGCCCGGTATTCGTATCCCATAAGGTTGGGATAGGCACTGCGCAGTCGTTCGCGATCGGAAAGGCTCGGCGTCTCGTCGGTGAGTACCGCATAGATGTAGTCCTCGTCCGAACAGCCGGCGGCGGTTGCAGCGGCGCGTGCGGTTTCCGACGTCAGATCCGCAACCGACCCTTCGATACGACGCAGATCGTGTTTCGGGACAATCGGAAGGAAGTCAAAGGTGACCGATCCTTTCGGACCCAGGTTAACGAGCACGGCGCTTTTTTCGTGGCGCGCTTCGGAATACGAATACTTCAGCAGGCTTCCCGCATAGCGCATCTCCGGTCGTCCTATCTGCTGCGGTCGGTGGATATGCCCGAGCGCGACATAATCGAAGTCGTCGAATACCCGTCCGTCGACCGCATCGATTCCTCCGATGGCCAATTCGGAATCGCTGCGTTCCGGTTCGGCCGCGGCGTAGGTCACGAATTGGTGGGCGATGAGCACATTGCGTTCATGAGGGTCGATTGGGCACATGGCCAATGCCCGGCTAATCGCGGCGGTGTAATCATGTCCTATTTCGTCGGCGTTCTCGGGGAAGGCATGTTTCACGTCGATCGGCTTCAGAAACGGCAGCAGCCAAAAGTTGACGGCGCCATACTCGTCCCGGAACGTCCAGCGTCGCAGCGTGCCATCGTATATCGGGGAAAGTATGATCCCGCGCTGTTCCAGCAGCTTTCCGGCATACGATACCCGAGCGGCTGAATCGTGGTTGCCGGCAATTGCCAAACAGGGCAGGTTCACGTCGGCAAGCGAGGTCAAGAACCAGTCGAAGAGGCCGACCGCCTCTGCCGAAGGTTGGCTCTTGTCATAGAGATCGCCTGCAAGCACTACGGCTTGCACCTGATGCTCGATTGCCGATTGCAGGATGTGCTCCAGTGCGAATCGTTGGTCCTCCAGCATGCTGAAGCCGTTCACGACCTTTCCGAGATGCAGGTCGGCCAGATGCAGGAATCTCATGTGCTCGTGCTCCTCATTCTCCCTCTATCGTTCCCATCTACTGTAATTGAAAACCGCCCCAACACAGCGAAACGTTGGGCGATACGTTGGTTTTTCGGTGTCCTGGAGCAAGAGCGGCGGTAGTGTCGCTCCCTTGGCGTAGACTGGCACTGATGACAGAGCGAATCGACACAAGCAACAGCCTTCCGGACGATACCCAACCCGTCAGGGAAAGCCAGGCGGATAAGCTGGCCCGCATCAAGCGCGAGCTCAACGATGTCCCCACCTTGCCCGGAGTCTATCTCTGGAAAGACCGCAACGGCGAGGTCATCTATGTCGGCAAGGCGCGCCAGCTGCGGGCCCGCATGCGCCAATATGTGAATTTCCAGGACGATCGAGCCAAGATTCCGCTGTTGGTGGAGCAGATCGACTCCTTCGAATACGTCGTTGCCGGCAACGAGCATGAGGCTCTGGTTCTCGAACGCAACCTGATTACCCGATACCGACCGTTTTTCAATGCCGACCTGAAAGACGACAAGAGCTACCCGTTCATTGCGATTACCGAAGGCGACGTGTTTCCCGCCATCAAATACACACGCGAGAAACACCGCAAGGATACCCGTTACTTCGGCCCAT
Organism: Eggerthellaceae bacterium; assembly: GCA_050951005.1. Lineage (GTDB taxonomy): Bacteria > Actinomycetota > Coriobacteriia > Coriobacteriales > Eggerthellaceae > UMGS1519. Next base: position 18,422 of record JBMNIP010000003.1, read on the forward strand.
ACACCGACAGCCGCGCCGCCCGGGAATTCGTGGACGTGGCGCGCAAGGTGGTTCCCCTCTGTGCTTCGAGCTGTGCCGATTGGCGCCGCATGAAGCGGCGGATCGATGCGGACGGCTACGATCAGGAGGTCGCCCGCCAACAGAAGACATGCTTCGACTGCCATGTCGGTCTGGGGCCGGGTGCCTGCTGCGGGCAGATCGATCCCGTGCACTACCAGGCAAACGTGCGCAAGATCGAGCGCTTCCTTTCCGGAAACCATCGCGAATTCGTCTCTGAGCTCACCGAGGAGATGCAGGAAGCCGCCGCCGATTTGGACTTCGAGCGCGCCGGCCGGCTGAAAGAGCGCATCGAGGTTGTCGAGTCGTTGTCCAACAAGCAGCATGTCGTGGTGCAACAGGATCTGAACGCCGATGTGATCGGGGTGTACCGTGAGGAGACGATTGCGGGAGTGCAGATCCTGGCGGTGCGCGAGGGCGCAGTCATGAACAACGTCGATTTCATCTTGAACAAGGGCAAGGATGTGCCCGACCAGGATCTGATGCATAATTTCCTCCTGCGCTATTACGGCACCACGACATCGATTCCCCGCGAAGTGGTCCTTGGGGAGATGCCCGAGGACCGCGAGGTCATGGAGCAGTGGCTTACCGAAAGGCTGGACAGCGTACATGGTGCGAAGGTCCATTTCATCGCACCGAAGGCGGGGGAGAAACTCAAGCTGCTCGAAATGGCACGCACGAACGCAAAGATGGCACTGTTGCGTTACAAGGTGCGCACGAACTACGAGGACAAGCGCACCAACGAGGCGCTGCTGCAGTTGGAAAGCGCCCTTGCCTTGGACAAGCCTCCCATGCGCATCGAATGCTTCGATATCTCCACGATCCACGGCAGCTATACGGTGGCATCAATGGTGGTGTTCACGAACGGCAAGCCTGACAAGGGACAGTACCGCCGGTTCAAGATCAAGACCCCCCTCCAGGAGGCGAACGACTTCCTGTCGATGCAGGAGGTGATGAAGCGGCGCTATGCTCCGGATCGCATGGCCGACGAGCGCTTCGGCAAGAAACCCGACTTGATCATCCTCGATGGCGGCAAGCCCCAGCTGACCGCGACGATGGAGATGTTCGATCAGATGGGGATACACGATATCGCCCTGTGCGGTTTGGCGAAACGAGACGAGGAGATTTTCGTGCCCTGGGCTCCCGAGGGCCCTATCATCCTGCCAAGCGGATCGGCGTCGCTCTACCTCGTCAAACGGGTACGAGACGAGGCGCATCGGTTCGCTATCACCTTCCATCGCCAGCTGCGCGGAAAGGGCATGACGGCAAGCATCCTCGATGAGGTGGAGGGCATAGGGCCGAAGCGCAAGAAGGCGCTGTATCGCGCTTTCGGTTCGATGAAGAACATCCGGGCGGCAAGCTTGGAAGAGCTGAAGGCTTCCCATGCGGTTCCGGATGCGGTGGCGGAAGAGCTGTACCGCGTGCTGAAACAGTATAATGATGAACGGAACGTAACGAAAACCAGCGGCTGAGAGCAGGTTTGTGTATGGAAGAGCGCAAGGAGGATATGCCCCTTTCCCAAGGGGCCGACCAAGATGCGGTTGCCCCGCAGGCAACCGAAGCACACGCAGATCAGGATGAGCCGAAAGCCACGCCCGACCTCATTGTGATTACCGGCATGAGTGGCGCGGGTCGTACCGAGGCGATGCACACTTTCGAGGATCTGGGATATTTCTGCATCGACAACCTGCCGCCCCGATTGCTGATGAACCTGGTCAGCCTTTCGACCATTCCCGGCCAATCCGACCAGAACCGTCGATTGGCGGTAGTCTGCGATGCCAGGAACCAGTCCTTCTATGCAGAGCTGAAAGACGAGCTCGCCCATCTGGATGACGCCCACCTGCGCTATCGCATCATCCTGCTGGACGCGAGCGACGAGTCCATCATCGCCCGTTACAAGTTCAGCCGTAGGCGCCATCCGCTCTGCACGGATGCGCGCATGACTCTCTACCAGGGCATCCAGGCCGAGCGCCGCCTCCTGGCACCGCTGTACGAAATCGCGGATGCGGTCATCGATACGACCAATCTCAGCACGCGCGAGCTGCGTGAGCGCCTGCGGACCATGTTCATGGGAGAGGGCGCCGAGGATACGATGCAGGTATCGGTCTACTCATTCGGGTTCAAGCACGGATCCCCGGTCGACGCGGATATCGTCATCGATGTGCGCTTCCTGCCGAATCCGTTCTATGAGCCCGAATTGCGCAACCTGACCGGGCGTGACAAGCTGGTGAGGGATTACGTCCTGAATAAACCCGAGACCCAGCAGTTCATGAATTGCTGGAAGAACCTGTTGGGGTGCATCATGCCCGGCTATCAGAAAGAGGGCAAGCAGCAGCTTGCTATCGCAATCGGCTGCACAGGCGGACAGCACCGCAGCGTCACCCTTGCAGATGAGACGGGTGCATATCTGAAACGCTTGGGCTACAACGTAGAGGTCTCGCATCGCGATCTCGCGTTGGCCAACACCATCAAAGTAGGAGCGTGACGGACATGGGGGATCCTTTCAAGTACGATCCGTCCATGACGGCATCGTTCAAGGCTATCTCCGACGATGAGCCGCGGCCGAACATGGACAAACTCAACGTTGTCGTTATCGGCGGGGGTACGGGTACCAATACCTCTATCCGCACCTTGCTTTCCATGGGAACCCAGGTGTCGGCCGTGGTTGCCATGGCCGATGACGGGGGATCGACCGGTATCATCCGACAAGAGGCCCATGTAACTCCTCCGGGAGATGTGCGTAAATGCATCGGCGCCATGGCGGCCGACCAGGACGACCCGATGACCCATGCCTTCAAATACCGTTTCGAGTTCGCGCGCAATCATACGCTGGGCAACCTGATGCTCTCGGCGCTTGAACATGAGACCGGATCCTTTGTAGAGGCCATCGCCATCTGCGAGCGGCTCTTGAAAGCACGTGGACATACGTATCCGTCGACACTCGACAACGTGTACCTGTCTGCCTATGACGTGGAGGGCAATCTGATAAAAGGCCAGGCGAACGCGAGTCATTCCGAACATGCGCTGAAGAAGGTCTGGCTCGATTCGGAGGAGACCTGCCGCCCGTATTCGAAGGCGCTCGACGCGATTCGGCAAGCGGATGCCATCGTGCTCGGGCCCGGCTCGCTGTTCACCTCGATTATCCCGAACCTTCTGGTGCCGGGCGTGACGCAGGCCATCCGCCAATCGGGCGCCTTCACGCTGTTCATATGCAACATGGCAGACGTGCAGGGCGAAACCCGCGGCATGCGCTCGCGCGACTATATCAAGGCGCTTATCGATCACGGGATGGATGGCCTGATCGATTATGTCCTGCTGCATTCCAGCACACCCTTGACCTCGGAAGCCGAGGAAGCGGCTCGCTATGAGCTGGTTTCCGCCGCCCATGCCGTGCGGCCGGTGCCAGTCAGCTTCGAGGATGTGCGCTGGATCGAATCCATCGGCGCGGGCGTGCAGGTGCGCAACTTCTATAACCCGGACGCCCCCCAATGGCATAACCCGGCTTCGCTGCGCCAGGCTCTTACGGAGATCTTCGAAAAATGTCTTTCACCACAGATGTGAAAAACGAGATGACTAGGGTGCCGTCGACGTGCTCGCATTGCGATGCGGCCGTGCTCTCGGGGCTTATGCGAACCGAGGGGAGCCTGTTCTTCTCGGGAAAGGGACGCTATCGCGTCGAGATGTCCACCGATATCCCTGCAGTTGCACGCCTGACGATCCGCCTGCTCCACGGCCTGTACAAGCTTCGCACGGAACTGACGGTTCGGCGCAGCGTGCTGCATAAGACCCCGAACTACCTGATTACAGTTCCCGGGCAACCGCACATGGAAGAGACGCTGCGCACGCTCGGCATCGTGGATGAGAAGGGGTTTGTCGCGGGTATCGCTCCACATCTGGTGAATAAGCGCTGCGATCAGGCAGCATATCTGCGCGGTATCTTCATGGGGGCGGGTTTCGTTGCCGATCCCAAGGGCGATTTCCATTTCGAGATGACGATCGAAAACGAGCAGCTGGCGAACGACATCGCCGAGCTGATGCGGAGCAACGGCATCAATGCCCGTATCATGAACCGGCGCAACTCGTTTCTGGTGTACCTGAAAAGCGGAAGCGCCATCACCTCGTTCCTTGCACTCACCGAAGCGCATCAGAGCGTCCTGACCATGGAGAACGAGCGGGTGATCAAGAGCTTGCGCAATGATGTCAACCGCCAGGTGAATGCCGAGATCGCCAATCAAGCGAAGAGCTCGGAAGCCGCTGTCGAGCAGGTTGTTGCCATCCGCAAGGTCCTGGGCCGATACGCAATGGACGATCTGCCGCCGGCGCTTCGGGAATATATCAGCCTGCGCATCGCCTATCCCGGTGCCAGCCTGAAGGAGCTCGGTGCCCATGCTGATCCTCCGCTTTCGAAGAGCGCTATCTATCATCGGGTCCGGCGCATCGAGCAGATGGCCCAAGATATTGATGCCGGCACGGGATGACCGCCTTTTCTAGTACCACATGTTTTTGCTTCTGACCGATAATTCTGCCGTTCGGATGGGCGAGTCGTGCACTGTTTCAGTTTTGTTTCCTGCTTTCCTATATACTGGGTGGCGGACGTAGGACGATATTCCTACGCACAGGGGTGCGTTGCTGGCAGGTGGCGAACTTCCTGTATCGCTGACAACCGAAAGGGGTTTTCATGACGACGAAGGTAGGTATCAACGGCTTCGGACGTATCGGGCGCATGGCGTTCCGGGCGATGTTCGACGATCCCGACCTCGAAGTTGTTGCCGTAAATGACCCGGGTACTTTGAGCTCGATGGTGCATCTGCTGAAGTACGACTCGGTGCAAGGACGCGCATTCGATGACGTTGCCGCCGGGGACGGCTGCATTATCGTCGATGGGAAGGAAGTAAAGGTCACCTCGACCCGCGTTCCCGCAGAGATTCCCTGGGGCGATTTGGGAGTCGATGTCGTGGTCGAGTCCACTGGCCATTTCCGGGATGCGAACGATGCACGGGCCCATCTTGACCAGGGCGCGAAGAAGGTCGTCATTACCGCACCGGGCAAGAACGAGGATAAGACCATCGTCATGGGAGTCAATGACGACACCTACGATCCGGCAACGGACAACATCGTCTCGAACGCTTCCTGCACAACCAACTGCCTGGCGCCGATCATGAAGGTCCTGCTGAAGAACTTCGGTGTCCAGCGCGGATTCATGAACACCATCCATTCCTACACGAACGACCAGCGTATCCTTGACCAGAACCACAAGGATTTGCGCCGTGCACGCGCAGCGGCGCTTTCGCAGATTCCCACCACGACCGGGGCGGCTCGTGCAGTCTCCTTGGTGCTTCCCGAGCTCAAGGGCAAGCTGGAGGGCATGTCGACGCGCGTTCCGACGCCGACCGGCTCCATGGTGTATCTGACCTGCGAGTTGGAGCAGGACGTGACCGCCGATATGGTCGATGCGGCAATGCGCGAGGCTTCCGAAACCTATTTGAAGGGTTATTTGGAATTCTGCGAAGACCCGATCGTCTCTGCCGATGTCATCCATAATCCGCATTCATCGATTTACGATTCGCTGTTGACCAAGGTAATCGGCGATAAGAGCAACTTTGTCCAGATAATCGCCTGGTATGACAACGAATGGGGCTACTCATGCCGCGTGAAGGATCTGGTGAAGATTCTGCTGTAGGCACTGCTGTGGGACCGGTTCAGTGATTTCCAAAGCGCTTCAAGTGTTCGGAATCAACGAACCGGTCTCTTTTTTCGTTAAGAACGGACCACAACACTGCGGATTGCGGGCTGCGGTGCTGTGCGATGAAAGGATTGAGGACCATGGCTGCAATTCGGGGCATCGAGCATGTAGACGTTGCTGGGAAGAAGGTCATCTGCCGCGTTGACTTCAACGTTCCCTTGAAAGATGGGAAGGTGGTAGACGACCTGCGGATCAAAGCCGCCCTCCCAACAATCGAATACCTGCTCGATCATGGTGCGCGTCTTATTCTCGTTTCCCACCTGGGCCGCCCTGCGGGTACCGGATACGAGGAGGAGTACAGCCTGGCTCCGGTGGCGGAGCATCTGTCACGTCTGCTGGGCAAGCCGGTGGCTTTTGCCACTGATACGATCGGGCCGAATGCCCGTGCGAAGGTGGACGCGCT
>JBMNIP010000004.1:0-485762 GCA_050951005.1 Eggerthellaceae bacterium
CTGCGCGGATGTTGAATTCACCGTGCTGGGCCCCATCGCGAACAACGTGTACTTCATCGATGATGGCGAAGGGCTGATCGTCGTCGATCCCTCCTGCCTTCCCGAGGACATCATCGGCATCATCGGCGACCGCAAGGTCGATGCCATCTTCGTTACCCATAACCATTGGGATCATTGCAACGGATTGGCCGAAGTCAAGCGCCATACCGGTGCCCCGGTCTACGCTCCGCGCATCGATTCCCCGGTAATCGAGGCCGGGCAGGAGGATGCCGGGATCGTTACCGAAGGGTGCCATGTGGACCATAAGCTCGATGACGGCGACGTCATCACCGTTGGCAAGACCGCATGGAAAACGCTGTCCACGCCGGTCATACGCCGGGCGGCGCCTGCTATTTCCTCGACCCGGCCACCTCGCCGTTCCCCGACAAGCGTCCGCTGCTCCTTTCGGGCGACACGCTGTTCTGCGGCTCTATCGGGCGCACCGACTTCGAAGGGGGCAACATGGGCGCCATGCGTGCTTCTCTGGCACGCCTGTCCAAATTGCCCGACGCCACCATCGTATTGCCGGGGCACAACAGCCTGACCACCATCCAGGTGGAGCAGAAGCGCGTCTTTGCCTATTACCTTTGATTTCCCCGCTTTTCGCCGGTGAACTCGGGCGAGATGTCACGATCGGCACTTGTAATGCAAACTTTACGTTAAATGAATGTTAAAAAACGTTACAATAGCGCCTAGCCGATAGTTCGGCAGGCGCTTTTTTGTCCGCAGCTTGACAGCGAAGCGCTATCGCTTGGAAAAGCACTGGCAGCGTATTGCGAAGGATCATCTGTGGATATCGATTTGGCGTCTTTTCTCGCGAGCCTTTCGCAAGACCCGCTGTTGGTGCTGATTACTATCCTCAACCTGCTTGTTATCATCGTAAACGGCGCCACTGACGCTCCGAATGCCATCACAACCGTTGTCTCTACGCGCAGCATGAAGCCGCGCCGTGCCATCATGATGGCGGCGACCTGCAATTTCTTCGGACTGCTGATCGTCTCCTCCCTGAACAACGCCGTTGCCAACACCATTTTCAAGATGGTGGATTTCGGCGGCGATTCGCATACCGCCATCGTTGCGCTGTTTGCGGCGATGGTCGCAATCATCGTATGGGGCATCACCGCATGGTATTTCGGGATCCCGTCTTCCCAAAGCCACAGCTTGATTGCCGGTTTGACCGGTGCCGCCATCGCCCTGCAGGGCGGTTTGGGCGGCGTAAACGGGTACGAGTGGGCCAAGGTCATCTACGGCATCCTGCTTTCCACTTTCATGGGGTTCGGCCTTGGCTGGCTGGGCGCGAAATGCATCAGAAGCGCATTCTGCACCGCGGATCGACGAAGGGTCGACCGCGGTTTTCGTTATACCCAGATCGGTACCTCGGCGGCTGCGGCCTTCATGCATGGCGCGCAAGACGGCCAGAAGTTCCTGAGCATCTTCATGCTGGCGATTGCCCTCAGCATGGGCTTCGATGTGGACAGCATCGCGACCCTCGATAACATGCCGGTGTGGCTGATGCTCGTAGTGGCCCTCTGCATGGGCTGCGGCACCGCCATGGGCGGCGAGCGCATCATCAAGAACGTGGGCATGAACATGACGAAGCTGGAGCCGTACCAGGGTTGCGCTGCGTCGGTTTCCTCGGTTCTCTGCCTGGTCATCTCCACATTCGGCGGCTTGCCCGTATCTACCACGCATGCCAATACCACGGCCATCATGGGCGTGGGTGCGGCCAAGCGCGCGAAAGCGGTGAAATGGGATATCGCCGGGGATATGGTGCTCACGTGGATCCTGACATTTCCCGGTTGCGGGTTGATGGGATACGTCTTCGCTGAACTGTTCTTCCTGGTGTTGTGAGGACCCGAAACCGGAAGATATCGATGATTGCGACAAGAAGGTAGGGAACATGGCACGAAACAAGGGATCTCGCTCGAAACTCAACTACTTCGAAACCTTTATGCGCCAGGCGGAATCCGCCCATAAGGAGGCCGGGTTGCTGGTGGAGGTAGCTGAGAATTTCACTACGGCCGAAGCCATCTCCGAATACCTGCCGCGCGCTCATAAGATCGAGCACGATGCGGACCAATTGAACCATGCGGTCATGCGCGCCATCGATGTCGATTTCATCACGCCGTTCGATCGCGAGGACATCATCATCCTCACCGATGCGCTCGACCAGATCGTCGACGGCATCGAGGAGGTTATCCAGCGTTTCTATATGTTCGATGTCCACTTCATGCACCGCGACGTCATTCCCATGGCGAAGCTGTTGGAGAAGTCCACGGCGGCGCTCGCCGAGGCCATGGGCGGATTCAAGGATTTCAAGAAGTTCGGGCATTTCCTGGAAGTCATGGATAAGGTCGACGAGGTCGAGGAACAGGTGGATGCGAAGTACATGGAGGTCATGCACAACCTGTTCACCGAGGACCGCGAGAATGCGGTGCGCGTGATGGTGTGGAAGGACATCTTCGAGCATATCGAGGATTGCGCGGACCGCTGCGACGAAGCTGCCCAGATCATGGGCTCCATCATCCTGAAGAACTCCTAAGGCAGCATCGCTTTCCCTGCCCGTCCATCCTGCGCCGGCATGCTGCATCCGATGGCGCGGTGCCCCTTGATTCGCGCCGCGTTCCATTTGCGTGAAAGTTCGTGCAGCTCGGGCGTGCGGCTGCACGGTTTGCTATTATGTTTCGAACCAGGAAAAGCACGAAGGACAGACATGGCATTAGTCGTTGCAAAATTCGGCGGCACCTCGGTCGCCTCTCCAGAACGCATACAGAACGTTGCCAAGCGTTTGATTCGAATCAAACAGCAGGGCAACGACGTCGTTGCCGTTGTTTCCGCCATGGGCAAGACCACCGATGAGTTGGTGGGCTTGGCCGATGCGCTGAACGACCATCCCTCTCCCCGCGAAATGGACATGCTCCTGTCCACGGGAGAGCAGGTATCCATGTCCCTTCTGGCTATGGCTATCAATGCCCGCGGCTATCGTTCGGCGAGCTTTACCGGTTGGCAAGCCGGTATCAAGACCGACAGCCAGTTCTCGTCAGCCAAGATCGAGGACGTGGACGCCCACCGCATCAAGGAGAAGCTTGCGCAAGGCGCCATCGTTGTGGTGGCGGGGTTCCAGGGCATCACCGAAGACGGCGACATCACCACCCTCGGCCGCGGCGGCTCGGACACTACGGCAGTGGCGATTGCCTGGGGCCTGGATGCCGATGTCTGCGAAATCTATTCCGATGTCGACGGCATCTACACCGCCGATCCGCGCGTGGCTCCACGGGCGAAGAAACTCGATCAGGTTTCCTATGACGATATGCTCGAGCTGTCTTCGTCAGGTGCCGGCGTGCTCCAGGCCCGCGCCGTCGAATTGGCGCGCAAATACCAAGTTGTCATTCATTCGCGCTCGTCGTTCTCCGATGCGCCGGGCACGCTGATTAAGGAGGCGGATCCCACCATGGAGCAAGCGGTTGTCACCGGTGTGGCCCACGATACGTCGGAAATCAAGATCACCATCCGCGGCCTCGATGACGAATCGGGTATCGCCGCCCGGCTGTTCTCGGCGCTGGCAAGCAACAACGTCAACGTGGACATGATCATCCAGAACACCGCGGTCGACGGGCATGCCGATATCAGCTTCACCTGCCCAGCTGCCGATCGGGCGCGGGCCGAGGAAACGGTCAAGCGCATCGGCCGTGAACTGGGTGCAAAGGACCTTATCATCAACGACAACATCGCCAAGGTCTCCATCGTCGGCACCGGCATGAAGAGCTCGCCGGGTGTGGCGGCACGGGCGTTCCAGACGTTGGGAGAGAACAAGGTCAACATCCTGATGATCTCTACGAGCCCCATCCGTCTGTCGGTGGTGGTCGACGGCGACCAGACCGAACTCGCCGTCCGCTGCCTGCATACGGCTTTCGGCTTGGATTCGGACAGCGTTTTCAAAGAGACCTCGCTTTCCGCCGAGGAGTTGGCTGCGAAGGCGAAGAAGGGCCGGTAGGGATTTCGATTCGGGCGATGCTGGGGCCGCGTGAACCGCGGCCCTTTTCTTTTCGGGCGGGGATAGCCGCTGTTGGATTGCGTGTCGAGGCTCGATGGGCCCAGAGGGGCCGGCAGTTGCATCTCTTCAGCCTCCTTATTCCGCTTACCTGCCGATTTCACATTGTCGCGGAGCTCGCGGGGCGTGCGGTAGTATCATCGTTTCACCCGAGAATTGAGGAGATTCATGATGACTTGGACTAAGGACATCCCTGCCAACCCCGTTATCGCCGTTGCCGGAGCTACCGGTGCGGTGGGGCGCGAGTTCCTGAAGGTACTGCATGACGTCGATTTCCCGGCGGCCGAGGTCCGTGCGCTGGCCTCTGCGCGCTCAGCGGGAAAGCAACTGGATTTCGACGGTTGCGGCCAGGTGCCGGCAGGAAAGCTGACAGTTCAGGAGATGACCCCCGAAGCGTTCCAGGGGGGTCGATATCGCGCTCTTCTCGGCCGGCGCGGGCGTTTCCAAGAAGATGCGCCAGGCAGTGGTCGATGCCGGGGCGGTGATGATCGACAACTCGAGTGCATTCCGCATGGAAGAGGGTGTCCCGCTGGTGGTGCCCGAGGTGAATCCACAGGATGCCCTCAAGCACAACGGGGTCATCGCGAATCCGAATTGCTCCACCATCCAGATGGTCGTGGCGCTGAAGCCGCTGAATGACATCGCGCACATCCACCGCGTCGTGGTGTCCACGTATCAGGCAGCCAGCGGTGCCGGCGCGAAGGCCATGCAGGAGCTCTATTCCCAGACGCAGCAATACCTGAATGGGGGAAGAGCTGACCATCGAAGCGTTCAGCGACCAGATCGCCTTCAATACCATCCCGCATATCGACGTCTTCCTGGATGACGATTACACCAAGGAAGAATGGAAGATGGTTGCGGAGACGAAGAAGATCTTCGGCGACGAGGGCATTGCCGTTGCACCGACCTGCGTGCGTGTTCCCGTGCTGCGCTGCCATGCCGAATCCATCAATGTCGAATTCGACGCCCCGATTTCCGTCGAGCAGGCCCGTGCCGCCTGGGAAGCCGATCCTTCGGTGGTCGTCGACGACGATCCGGCGCACAATGTCTACCCGATGCAGGGTTTGCTCGCCGGTACGGATAAAGTGCACGTCGGCCGCCTGCGCGACGATCCGACGGTGGAAAACGGCCTGGCATTCTGGTGCGTAATGGACCAGATCCGCAAAGGTGCCGCATTGAATGCGGTGCAGATTGCCCGGTTGCTCCTGCCGAAGGCCTAAGCATCGAAGAACCGAGAAACGAAAGACGCCCCCGCTGGTAATCCAGCGGGGGCGTTTCCTGTTGCGGGGGGGGCAGTGCGATTAGGAGCGGTTCCGATGGAACAGGCGGCGGATCCAATGGAAGAAGCCGCGCTTTTCCTCGGGCTTGGGCGTTGTCGCAATCTCCATGGTCGTTGCTTCGGCTACCGCTTCCGGTGCCGTATCGGCGGGTGCCGCTTCCGGTGCGGGCGCTTCTGCTTCCGCTTGCGGCGAAGACGTTTTCGTTTCGCTTGCGCCAGCTTCGGCAACGGCAGCTTCGGCAACCGATGCCTCCGCTTCCGGCGTGGCAGGTGCGTCCGAGGGAGCGGGTTCAGCGTCTATCGTTCCGCTCACTTCCGCCTCGGGAACTGACGGGGCTGTTGCTTCATGGTCAGCCGAGTTAATGGGCCTCCGAATCCGCGTCGCCGGCATCCTCTTCATCGTCTTGCTGCTCTTCGATCGGAGCGACGATCGGTACGACGCCCTTGGCGGCCATGGGGATGCGGTTGTACGGATCCTCCTTCTCGGCGATGCGGCGATCCTCCTTTGCGGCAGTCGCTTCGTCGTCGTAGGCCTTCTTGATGAAATATTCCTGCGAGTTCAGGGGCTCTTCGCCTTCCTTGGCGAAGTATCCCAGCGGCGTGTATGTCAGATCCGGGCGCAGCTCGCGCAGCTTGACGGTGTCGTGCATGCTCTTATCGACGTAGTCCAGCACGCGGGGCTGCAGCTTGGGATTCTTGATGGGCCACATGATCTCGACGCGCTTGTCCATATTGCGGGTCATCAGGTCGGCGCTGGACATGTACATGTGCTGCACGTTATCCGGGGTGCCGAAGATGTAGATGCGGCTGTGCTCCAGCAGGCGGCCGACAATGGAGACCACCCGCACGTTGTCGGTGTAGCCTGGAATGCCGGGTACGATGCAGCAGATGCCGCGGACCAGCATGTCCACGTGGACGTTGGCTTGGCTGGCCTCGACGATCTTCTCGATGATGTCCTTGTCGGTGACCGAGTTCGTTTTCAGGAAGACGCCGCAGGGCTTGCCGGCCTTCGCTTGCTCGATCTGCTCGTCGAACAGTTCCAGCAGGCGCTGCTTGATCTGCAGGGGCGCCACATAGATGGTGTCGTAGTCGGTGGAAAGCGTTTCCAGGTTCATGTTATTGAAGAATTCCACGGCGTCGCGTCCGATGTTCTCGTCGGTTGTGATGAACGAGAAGTCGGTGTACAGGCGCGAGGTCTTCTCGTTGTAGTTGCCCGTACCCAGCTGGGTGATGTGCTGCAGGCCGTTCTCCGTGCGGCGGGTGATGCAGCAGATCTTGCTGTGCGTCTTCTGCTCGTGGAAGCCGTAGATCACCTTGCAGCCCGCCTGCTCGAAGCGCTGCGACCATTCGATGTTGTTGCTCTCGTCGAAGCGGGCGCGCAGTTCGAACAGCGCGGTGACTTCCTTGCCGTTTTCGGCGGCGGCAATCAGCGCTTCAGCCAGCTGAGAACGGCTGGCCAGGCGGTACAGCGTGATCTTGATGGAGACCACGTCGGGGTCGACCGCTGCCTCCTGCAGCAGGCGGACGAAGGCGCCAATATCCTCGTAGGGGTAGTTCAGCAGCTTCTCGCCCTTGCAGATCTGCGGGATGATGGGCTCCAGACGGTTCAGGGAAGCCGGCCATTGCGGCTCGAAGGGCTTGGAGATCAGGCCGCGGCTCAGTTCGGGTCCTGCCATCTCGGCGAGGTCGAAGGCGTAGGCCATGTTAAGCGGCACAGATGTGACATATGTTTGATGCGGCTTCAGGTTCAGCTTGCTCAGCAGGAACTTCTCGGTGGTCTTGGACAGTTTCTTCCTGCTCTCCAAGCGCACCGGGGCCAGGCGCGAGCGCTTCTTCAGAATCTTCTTCATGAACTCGCGGTAGTCTTCCTCGTACTCATCGGCGCCTTCGGTGGCATCCAGGTCGGCATTGCGCGTGACGCAGATGATGTTGGTGTGCTTGACGCGGTACATGCTGAAGATCTCGGGGGCTATCATCTCGACCGCGTTCTCCAGGCGGACGAACTGGAGGCCTTCGCCAGGTAGCTTGATGACCTGTTCGGCCTGCCGCGGCATGGGGATCAGGCCGAGCGTAACGCCTTCGGCTCCCAGCTCGCGCATCTTCTTGCGCTCGGCCTTGGCCGCTTTGCGCTCGGCCTTGGTCATCGAGGTCTTGCTGCCGATCTCACCGTCCAGGCGCACGACCACGTACAGCCCTCCGTTCTCCAGGTGCGGGAACGGATGGCGCGAGTTGATGATCTGGGGGGAAAGGAACGGCACCACGTTCATGTTCAGGTAGTCTCGCAGGTAATCGAGCTGGTCGGCGTTCAGATCGCGGATGTCCAATTCCTTGATGCCATGCTGCGCCAGCTGGTTGCGCACATCGTGGTAGATGGCCTCCTGCAGGGGATACAGTTCGTGGCAGCGCTTATGGATGGCATCCAGCTGCTCGGAGGGGGTCATGAGCGTCTTGGAATCCAGGACCTCTTTTTTCAGCAGCTGCAGGTCGGTCAGGCTGCCGACGCGCACCATGAAGAATTCCTGCAGATTCGACCAGAAAATGGATACGAACTGCATGCGCTCGATCAAGGGGACGTTCGGGTCGGCACCCTGATCGAGAACGCGCTCATTGAACGTGAGCCACGACAGCTCTCGATTCTGCATATAGGGTTCCGGGATCCGGCTCCCTTTTCCCGTTGCGGACTCCTTCTTCTCGTCCATGTAATGCTCCCTCTAAAACGTCAATCAACTGTTGAGATAACCGTCCCAGCGGCACATCGAAACGGCGGGCTCGGCGAATGGACTTGCCGAGGGCGAACCGCAGATATGCATGTGCCTTTTGGACGACCTGAAACCTTATAACTCATTTTATATTAATCGTGCGATTCGTGATGGAGAGGTTCAGAAGATCGGGAAGTAGTAAAATTTTTGTAAACATGCCAGGTGAACAGGTGAAACAACGGGTGCTTCCGATGCCTGCGAGCCGATGGGGCATACATGCCCAAGGTGTCTGCGGCGTTGGATGCGCAAGGCGGCGGGGATACCGGGTCGGACTGCAGGTGTGGTACCCTTTGCGCAACCGAGTGGCTGGAGGAGTATATGCTGGATAAAGTGGATTTCCGTCAGAAGAAGCTGGAGAAGGACGACTACAAGCAGGAGCATGACGAGCTGGTAAACCGGTTGGTCGTGTTGCAGGAGCTGGCAAGCCGCCGCGGCGTCGGCATGGTGGTGCTCTTCGAAGGCTGGAGCGGTGCGGGCAAAGGCAGCCGCATTTCCGATCTGCTCTACCATCTGGACGCTCGTGCGACCTCCGTTCACGTAACCGAGGATTTCAATCGCGACGACATGAACGACCTGCGCATGCAGAACCGTTGGGTCTCCAGCTATTATCCACTGATGCAGCCGTTCTGGAAGGCGTTGGGTCCGCGCGGCAACATGACGTTCTTCGACCGTGGATGGTACAGCCGCCTCAGCGACTTCCTCAGGTACGACAAGCCCTTCACGCCGGTTGAGGAGTTCCTGCACGAGGAGGAGGCCCAAAAGGAGCATCGCAACCGTCAGATCAAGGCCTACCACGCCGTGCGCTCTTTCGAAAAACAGCTGGTCAGCGATGGGTACATCGTGAAGAAGTTCTTCCTGCATGTCTCCAAGAACACCATGGAGGAGCGCCTGCGCAACCTGGCTTCCGATCCGTATAACGCTTGGCGCGTGGACGACGAGGACCTCAACGAGCTCAGGGATTACGAACGCCTCTACGGCATCATCGACACCTTCCTCGATTCGACGGATTTCGATTTCGCTCCGTGGATTGTGCTGAACGCCGAGGACCATCGGCGCGTGAACCTTACGGTGCTGCGCGAGCTGGTGAGCGCCTACGAGGCGGTTTTGAACAAGGGCGAGGATAAGGCGGCCAAGGAAGCGGCGGCGAAGGCGGCGGCGAACTCGGCAGGCCAGGGCGAAGAGAAGGAATGGGTCGACGAGCGCAAGCGCACGCCCGAGCAGCAGGCCGCCGTCGAGAAGGAGAACGAGGCGGAAGCGGCGCGCCAGCACAAGGCGGCGCCCAAGAAGTCCAAGTACTTCCACTTGCTGCCGGATTGCCCCCGCATCGAAGATATTCCCCACGACTTGCATCTGGAAAACGACTTGGAATACAAGAAGAAGCTCCGCAAGCAGCAAAAGCGCCTGAACGAGCTCGAAACCATCATGTACCAGAAGCGCATACCCCTCATCATCATGTACGAGGGGAGCGACGCCGCCGGCAAGGGCGGCAACATCAAGCGCATCGCCCAGGCACTCGACGCCCGCGCCTACACCATCTATCCCAGCCCGGCGCCGACAAAGCCCGAGCTGATGCATCCGTTTTTGTGGCGCTATTGGACGCGCCTGCCGAAGGCCGGCCATGTGGGCATCTACGACCGGAGCTGGTATGGCCGCGTGCTGGTAGAGCGGGTCGAGGGCTTCGCCTCGGACAAGGAATGGGCGCGCGCTTACGATGAGATCAACGAATTCGAGCATGAGCTCATCGACTGGGGTGCTATCCTGGTGAAGTTCTGGGTGAACACCTCGCGCGAAGAGCAGTTGGCACGTTTCGAGGCGCGCGAGCAGAACCCGGACAAGCAATGGAAGATCACTGCAGAGGACTGGCGCAACCGCGACAAGTATCCACAGTACCGTGAGGCGGAGAACGACATGTTCCGCCTGACGAACACGAATTTCGCCCCCTGGACGGTACTGGAAAGCGACGATAAGCACTATGCCCGCATCAAGGCGCTGAAAACGGTCAATGCCGCTTTGGAGAAGCGCCTGCTCAGCGAATAGGCTATCTGCGCTGCAGGGTTTGACGCAACGGGGAAAGGAGGCACATCGATGGCTGGAGATGCACCGCAGATGGAAGCAGATTCTGCAATCGAGCCCGCCTCCGACGCTCCCCAGGGCGGAGCTCCCAAGAAATCCGGCAAGGGCCGAGGCCGCGGTTGGCGCGTGGTCTTCTGGGTCGCCCTCGTCGTCTTCATCGGCGCTTTGGTGGGTCTCGGTGTCATCGGTTGGACCTATTGGTCCGCGAACGACCGGTATACCCAGATCGCCGACGAGGTATTCCAGGAGCCCGAGGACGACACCAAGGTGACGCTTTCCGATATGACGGTTGATTGGGACAAGCTGGAGTCCATCAACCCCGATATCATCGGATGGATCTACATCCCCGGTACGCGAATCAACTATCCGGTGGTCCAGGGGCAAGACAACGACAAGTACCTGAACACGAACTTCGACGGAGCTACCGGTTTGGCAACCGGCTGCGGCACCATCTACCTTGATTGCAATGCGCACAAGAACCTCACCGACGATAACGAGGTCATCTACGGCCATCACCGCAATGACGGCACTATGTTCGCCGGGCTGTCCGATTTCGCCGACCAGGAAACGTTCGATCGGTGCCGGTATGTCTATTTCCTGACCCCGAAGAAGAACTACAAGCTGAAAACCTTCTCGCTGGTGCGCACGACCGGTTCCGACCCCATTGTGAGCATCAACTTCTCCTCGGACAAACAGAAGTGCGACTACATCCGCGATAAGATCAAGCGCAGCCTGGTCACGCCGAAAGAAGGGTTCCCCAAGGTATCGGCCAGCATGCATCTCTTCACGTTTGCAACCTGCGACTATAATGAGGACAACGGAAGAGCGGTGCTGTTCACCCGCGTCGTGAAGACGGCGGTTCCCAAGAAGGATGCATCCAGCACCGTGGGCAAGTATGTCGCGGCAACCGAGTAACGGGGCCGCCGAGATTTTCAGGAGCTGCCTGTGAGCACGTCACTCGTACCGGGCGAACGTCCCGATCGGATGGAAGAGGAATGCGGCGTTTTCGGTGTGTTCGCACCGGGGGAGGACGTGGCGCGCTTGACGTGCTTCGGCCTGCAGGCGCTGCAGCACCGCGGACAGGAAAGCGCGGGTATAGCGGTCGGGGACGGCGAGACCGTGCTTGTGCATAAAGACCTGGGTCTGGTTACCCAGGTGTTCGACGAAGCCTCGCTCGCCGCGTTGACCGGCGAGGTGGCTATCGGCCATTGCCGCTATTCCACCAGCGGTGGCGCCGGAGCATGGGATGCGGCGCAGCCGCATATCTCGGCCATCGACAAGGTCCTGATTGCCGTGGCGCATAACGGCACCTTGGTAAACGTGGCCGATCAGCGTGCCTTCCTGGTAAGCAAGGGCATCACGCTTCGCTCGAATACCGACAGCGAGGTGGCCACGAAGACCATCGGCTTCGTCACCCGGAAAACCGGGCATATCCGCGACGGCATCCGCGCCGTCATGGAGCACCTGAAAGGCGCCTATGCCATGGTGCTTATCAACCCCGATTGCCTGTATGCATTCCGCGATCCGTATGGTATTCGCCCGCTGGTCATGGGCAAGCTGCCGGAGGACCGGGGTTGGGTCGTTGCCAGTGAGACCTGTGCGCTCGACGCCGTCGGCGCCGAGTTCGTGCGCGACGTGGAGCCGGGCGAGATCGTGCGCATCAACGCCGAAGGCCTCCACTGCGAGCAGGGCGTGCCGCCCGCTCCGCGGGCTGCCTGCATCTTCGAATACGTGTACTTCGCCCGTCCGGATTCCAATATGGACGGCCAGGTGGTCTACCATGCCCGCCGCCGGATGGGCCGGATTCTTGCGCAGGAGGCCCCTGCCGATGCCGACCTGGTGCTCGGCGTTCCGGACTCCGGGGTACCGCCCGCCATCGGCTATGCCATCGAGAGCGGCATCCCGTATTCCGACGGGATCGTGAAGAACCGCTATGTGGGCCGCACGTTCATCCAGCCCACGCAGACCATGCGCCAGATGGGTATCCGCATCAAGTTGAATCCGCTGCCTTCGGTTATCCGGGGCAAGCGCCTGGTGGTCATCGACGACAGCATCGTCCGCGGGAACACCTCACGCAAGTTGGTGGAGATGCTGCGTCAGGCTGGTGCCAAGGAAGTGCACCTGCGCATCGTGTCGCCCGAAGTGAAGTGGCCCTGTTTCTACGGCATCGACACCGATACCCAGGACCAGCTGTTGTCTGCGAATTATTCGGTGGAGGAGGCCTGCAAATGGATCGGCGCCGATTCGCTGGCGTTCATCTCGCTCGAAGGGCTGCATAAGGCCATCCATACCAGCCACGACGGCTTCTGCGATGCCTGCTTCAGCGGCAAATACCCGATACCGATCCCCTACGCGATGCAGAAGCGGAGCTTCCTGCATCCGATTCCCGACGAGCAGGCCGAGGCCGCAGCACAGATCGACGAGTAACATTCCCGCTCCCGTCCCGTTTCGAGGCGGGAGCGCATTCGTTTCTACTCGGCATTTGCCCCTTGACTGCCGCCGAACGGAAATTCACGCAGAGTTTCTGCGTATGCGGCATCTCAAGGGCGCATGGTTTGGGATAATGTCATTGCAAGAGCACTGGGCAAGAGTCAGGAGAACAGCATGACCGAACGTATCACGATGAGCGCGGCCGAGGGCGATGATAATCCCTCGATGCCCAGCTGGGTGACCGAAGATGCGATTACCTATGCGAAGGCTGGGGTCGATACCGCCGAGGGGGCGCGTGCCGTCGATGCCATCAAGGGCCTGGTGCACCAGACCTACCGCGAAGAGGTTGTCGGCGATATCGGCGGATTCGGCGGCCTCTTCTCCCTGTCCAGGGCAAAGGATATGGAGGACCCGCTGCTTGTTTCCGGAACGGACGGTGTGGGCACGAAACTCCAGTTGGCCCGTCTCTGCAACAAGCATGATACCGTCGGCATCGACCTGGTGGCCATGTGCGTCAACGATGTGCTGGCAACCGGCGCCGAGCCCCTGTTCTTCCTGGACTACATTGCCGTCGGCAAGTTGAAGGCCGAAGCGGTCAAGGAAATCGTCGCCGGCATCGCCGAGGGATGCAAGCAGTCCGGATGTGCGTTGATCGGTGGCGAGATGGCCGAGCATCCGGGGGTCATGGACCCCGACGATTACGATCTTTCCGGGTTCAGTGTGGCGTTAGTCGACCGCCCGAAGATGATCGGGCCCGACAAGGTCAAGAGGGGCGATATACTCATCGGCCTGGCTTCGAGCGGCATCCATTCCAACGGCTATTCGTTGGTACGCAAGGTCTGCGTAGAGGGTAAGACGCATTACGAGCTGCGCTTGCCGCAGAAAGAGCTCAACGGCGAAAGCCTGCAAGACGCGCTGATGCGTCCGACGCGCATCTACGTGAAGCCGGTGCGTGCAGCGCTCAATGAGATTCCCGGCGGCATCCACGCACTGGCCCACATCACCGGCGGCGGCATCACCGAGAATCTGAACCGCGCCCTGCCGAAGAACCTCGACGCGCAGGTGGAGCTGGGAAGTTGGACCATGCCGCCGATTATCCCGTATGTTTGCCGGGCGGCGCGCCTCGGCGAAGCCGACGCGTTGAAGACGTTCAACGTCGGCCTCGGCATGATCCTTATCGTGGATCCCGAGCAGGCCGACAAGGTGGAACGGGTGCTGCGGGATGCCGGTGAGACCACATTCCGGGTGGGCAGCATCATTCCCGGTACCGGTAAAGTGGTCTACGAGCATGAAGGGTCCCTGTTCGGAGCCGATTCCAAGGAGGATGAGGACTAGCCATGGGAAAGAAGAAGCGCTCTCATGCCGAGAAGCGACGGCGGGCAGGGTATCCGCCGTTGAAGATCGGTGTGCTGATCAGCGGCAGTGGCACCAACCTGCAGGCGATCATCGATGAGGCGGCTGCTGGCAAGATCAACGTCGAGATCGTTCGCGTCATCTCATCGAATCCCGATGCCTACGGCTTGAAACGGGCCGAGGCGGCGGGCATTCCCACGTTCACCCTTCAACGCTCAGACTACGACGATCCGCAGGCGGCCGATACCGCTATCGTCACCCAGATGAAGGATGCCGGTGCCGAGTATCTGGTGATGGCCGGGTACATGCGCAAGATGACCGAGGTGGCGCTCGAAGCGTTTCCCGACCGCATCATCAACCTGCATCCGGCGCTGCTGCCGTCCTTTGTGGGCGCGCATGCCATCCAGGATGCCTTCGATGCAGGGGTGAAGGTCACGGGGGTGACCGTCCACATCGCCAATGCCGATTACGACAAGGGGCCGATCATCGCGCAGCGGGCGGTAAAGGTCCGCGAGGACGATACCCTCGACGCCTTGGAAGCGCGCATCCATGAAACCGAGCACAAGCTGTATCCCAAGGTACTGGGGTGGGTCGCTGACGGGCGGATCACGCTCGATGGCCAACGGCATGTTCATATCAATCGAAAGGGGCAGGCAAAGGTGGAGAATCCAAAGATCAAGCGGGTGTTGATTTCTGTTACCGATAAGACCGGGGTCGCCGAGTTCGCCAAGGCGCTTTCGGAGGAGTTCGGTGCGACGATCATCTCGACGGGAGGCACGGCGAAGGTCATCGCCGACGCGGGCGTGCCGGTGGTACCGATCGATGAGGTCACCGGGTTCCCCGAGATGATGGACGGCCGGGTGAAGACGTTGCATCCGAAGGTTCATGGCGGTCTGCTGGCGCGCCGCGACAACCCGCAGCATATGGAGGAGGCTGCCCAGCACGGCATCGAGATGATCGACATGGTGGTCGTGAACCTGTATGCCTTCACGAAGACCGTCGAGTCGGGTGCCGATTTCGATACCTGCATCGAGAACATCGACATCGGCGGCCCCAGCATGCTGCGCTCGGCGGCAAAGAACCACGCCAGCGTTACCGTGGTCACCGACCCGGCCAGCTACGACGATATCCTGGCCGAGATGCGTGCCAACGATGGCGCAACTACGCTGGAGACCCGCCGCAAGCTCGCCCTGCGCGTTTTCCAGACCACGGGCGCCTACGATACCGCGATTGCCAACTGGCTGGAAGGCCAGTTGGGCGACGGGGCCGAGAAGTTCCCTGCGCAGCTGCCGCTGCAGCTGACCAAACAGCAGGAACTGCGCTATGGCGAGAACCCGCATCAGGATGCGGCATTCTATCGCCGTTCCACCGCAACGCCGCATTCCCTGGTCAATGCCGAGCAGCTGAACGGCAAGCCCCTGTCGTACAACAACCTGTTGGATACCGATGCCTGTTGGACGATCGTGCGCGAGTTCGAGGAACCTGCGGTCATCATCCTGAAGCACCAGAATCCTTGCGGCTCGGCCAACGGCAAGGACATCGTCGAAGCCTTCGACCGCGCCTTCGCCTGCGACACGAAGAGCGCCTTCGGCGGCATCATCGCGGCGAATCGCACCGTTACCACCGAGATGGTGGAGCACATCCAGGCAAACAAGCTGTTCGTCGAGGTACTGATCGCCCCCGATTTCGAGCAGGGTGCCCTGGACCTGCTGGCACAGAAGCCCAATCTGCGCGTTCTGAAGACGGGCGGCATCGACCCGCTGGGCGGAGAGCTCGAGATGCGCACGGTCGATGGCGGCATGCTGGTACAGGAAATCGACACGGTGACGGAGGATCCGTCGACGTTTACCGTGCCTACGAAACGCAAGCCCACGGATAAGGAGATGGACGACCTGCTGTTCGCTTGGAAGGTGGTTAAGGGCGTCAAGTCCAACGCCATCCTGGTAGCCAAGGACCATGCGGGCATCGGCATGGGTCCCGGGCAGCCGAACCGTGTGGACTCTGCGCTCATCGCCTGCAAACGCGCAGGTGATGCATGCAAGGGCGCCGTGGCGGCAAGCGATGCGTTCTTCCCGTTCCGCGACAACGTGGACACGCTGGCAGAGTACGGCATCACCGCCATCATCCAGCCGGGTGGTTCCATCCGCGATCAGGAGAGCATCGACGCGGCTGACGAGCATGGCATCGCCATGGTGTTCACCGGCCATCGCCATTTCCGCCATTGATTCCGGGCGGTGCCAATCGGGACATCGCTTTAGTCCGGGGGGCGCTTGAGGCGTCCCCCCTGTCTTTTCCGCATGCTGTTCGAAAGGGGATTCGGTAATGCCGCATAAGGTCCTCATATCCGCCTGCCTGCTCGGGGAGCGCTGCCGTTTCGATGGGGGTGCGAAGCCCAACGATGCAGCAAGGCGCCTATATGCCGTCCATGCCGATATGCTGGTGCCGGTATGCCCCGAGGCGCTTGGCGGGCTGAAGGCGCCCCGTTCGGCAAGCGAGATCGATGCATCTTCAGAACGCCTGCGCGTAGTGAGCGCCGAGGGTGAAGACCGCACCGAGGCGTTTGTCTCCGGCGCGAAGGCATGCCGCTATATCGCCGAGGAAACCGGCTGCAGGGTGGCCGTGCTGAAAGCGAAAAGCCCGTCGTGCGGAAGCGGGCGCATCTACGATGGCACCTTCTCCCATACCTTGACAGAGGGCTGGGGCGTGGCAGCAGGCGTGTTGGATGCGGCCGGCATCGTCGTCATCGACGAGAACCGGTTGGCCGAACTCGAGGCCGCCGGCCGCATTGAAGATCTTTTCTCCGCAACGGTTCCCGAAGATCTCGCATAGGAGCAACGCCGGTTAAGCGGTGGGAAACACCGCATCGGCCATCACGGCCACGGCCTTCTCGGAATCGTTGAGCGGCGGGACGGTGACGAAACGCTGCGCATCGCCGCCTGCCTGTACGAATACCGGTTCCAGTTCCTGAGGGATATCCCAAAGGGTTTCCAGGCAATCGACCGAGAAACCGGGTGTGGCGAAGAAGATGCGTCCCGCAATCTGTCCCTGGGCCATAGCATTTCCCCAAGTGCGCAGAAGATCGCGGGAAAGCGGTCCCGCCCATTTTTCCGGATGCGGGCCGAAGACGCATGAGTAACCGACTGACCAGGCGTCTGCCGGGACCTGCAACTGCATGGCGATGTCTTGGACGCTTCGATCGATCTGCTCCAAGTAGGAGTCGCCGTTTCGCACATCCTTCAAGGGGATGGAATGGAAGCTGAACAAGATGCGGTCGCCCGCGGCAGCATCGAATCCGGCTTCCCGGATGCTTTCGGCAATTGCCTTGCGATATGCGGGGCGACTGCCGTATTCCTCGACGAAACGCGCCGGCATGCCCGTGAAGTTGCTTTTCCGGGCGCGCTCGAACGCGTCATGGACCGAACCGGTAATGCAGTAGCCGCTTTGGGGATAGGCGGGCAGGACCACAAGCTCCTTACAGCCGATCGCCTTCAGATCCTCGCATGCTTCGGCAAGGGGATGCGGTCCGTAACTCATGCCGATGCGCACGTAGGCGTCATAGCCGGAAGAGCGCAAGGCGCTCTCGAGCTTTTCCGCCAATCGCGTTTCGATGACGATCTGCGGGGATCCCTCGGGTGTCCACACCGACGCGTATTTCTGTGCTGATGCATATTGGCGCTTGGGCAGGATCACCCGGTTGAGCAGCGTCTTCCACAGCGGGCGCGGCATCTGGATGATGCGGTCGTCCATCAGGAATTCGGCCAGATAGGCGCGGACAGCCTCCGGGGTCGGCGCAGCGGGCGAGCCCGTGTTGGCCAATATGATGCCGACGGGCTGCGCGGAGGATGCGTTCTGCTCCATGGAGAGTGACCTTCCTGTCCGGTATCTTCTCGTTTCGAATCTCCACTATAGCAATGGGGTACCGGCATATGCCAACGGCATCGGGAGACGGCAATGCGGTCTCCGCCGAGCAAGCGGCACGGTCTGCGGCACTGGGGCGTGAACGCTCTGTGACGTTGGCGGCGCGTTGGTTGCAGGTCGTAAAGAGAGCATTATAATCGCTAGTTAGCACTCTAAGGGTAAGACTGCTAACGCGGATGCGGGGAATCATCGGGAAGATGCTGCACAGTGCCGTTCGTTAGCCGATCGAACCAACATGCACCTGCCGCATTCCGGCATCGGGACGGCGTGGAACAACGGAAAGGAAACCTACTGATATGAGGAAGTTCAAGACTGAGAGCAAGAAGCTTCTCGACCTGATGATCAACTCGATTTACACGAATCGCGAGATCTTCCTGCGCGAGCTGATCTCCAATGCATCGGATGCCGATGACAAGCTGTACTTCAAGAGCCTGACCGACCATAGTATCGAGCTGGGCAAGAACGAGCTGCACATTCGCGTGTCCTACGACAAGGATGCCCGTACCATCACCGTTTCCGATAACGGCATCGGCATGACTGCCGACGAGTTGGAGAAGAATCTGGGCACCATCGCCCATTCGGATAGCCAGGAGTTCAAGCAGGCGGAATCCGAGGCGGAGAAGAACGGCGATGTGGACATCATCGGCCAGTTCGGCGTGGGCTTCTACTCATCGTTCATGGTCGCCAGCAAGGTCACCGTCCTCACGCGTCCCTACAACAGCGAACAGGCATACAAATGGGAAAGCGACGGCATCGAGGGCTACACCATCTCCGAAGCCGAGAAACCCGACCGCGGCACGGATATCATCCTGACAGTCAAGGAAGGCAGCGCCGAGGACGGCTATGACGACTTCCTGGACGAGACCTGCCTGAAGATGCTCATCAAGCGCTACAGCAACTACGTGCACTATCCGATCCTGATGGATGTCACCGTGCACCGTCCCCTGCCGAAGCCCGAAGATGCCGGCGACGACTACCAGGTTCAGTATGAGGATGTGGTGGAGACCCAGACCATCAATTCCATGACTCCTATCTGGAAGAAACGCAAGTCCGAGGTCAAGGACGAGGAATACAACGAGTTCTACAAGTCCCAGTTCCACGACTATGCCGATCCGCAACGCGTGATCAGCTTCCATGCAGAGGGCGCCATCTCCTATGACGTGCTGCTGTTCATCCCCAGCCATGCCCAGTACGACCTGTACAGCCGCGATTTCAAGAAGGGCCTGCAACTGTACAGCTCCAATGTGCTGATCATGGACAAGTGCGAGGACCTGCTTCCCGACTGCTTCAATTTCGTGGTCGGCGTGGTCGACAGCCAGGACCTGCACCTGAACATCTCGCGCGAGACCTTGCAGCAGAACCGCGAGCTGCGTGCTGTGGCAAACCGTATCGAGAAGAAGATCAAGCAGGAATTGGTCAAGATGCGCGACAAGGAGCGCGACGAGTACGAGAAGTTCTGGGACAATTTTGGCCGCAGCCTGAAGTACGGACTGTATATGAGCTACGGCATGCGCAAGGATCTGCTTGCCGACCTCCTGATGTTCTATTCGGCCAAGCAGCAGAAGATGGTCACGCTCGACGATTACCTTGCCGATGCCGGTGAGGATTGCAAGGGCATCTTCTATGCAATGGGCGACTCGGTGGATCGTTTGGGCAAGATGCCGCTGGTGCAAGGCGTGCTCGATCGCGGCTACGATGTGCTGCTGTGCAAGGATGAGATGGATGAGTTCTGCTTCCAGAGCATCGGCGATTACCAGGAAAAGCAGTTCAAGAATGTTGCGGGCGGCGATTTGGGCCTGGATTCCGAAAGCGACAAGGCGGCAGCCGACGCTGCGGCCGAGGCGAACAAGGACCTGCTCGATGCGATGAAGGAAGCGCTCGGCGACAAGGTGACCAAGGTTACGGTCTCCACCCGTTTGGGCAATGCCGCGGCGGCCGTCACCGCCGAAGGCTACGTCTCGCTGGAGATGGAACGCGTTATGGCGAATATGCCGGGTGCCGACCAATCGCTGAAAAGCGAGCGCGTGCTGGAGGTGAATCCCGACCATGAGGTCTTCGCCACGTTGAAGGCGGCACAGGCTTTGGGAGACACCGAGAAGGTGGAGAACTACACGAAGATCCTCTACGACCAGGCGCTGCTGGTGGAAGGCCTGCCGATCGACGACCCGAGCGATTACGCCAAACGCGTTGTGAAGTTGATGAACTAGCCGGTTCCATGACGCACGTTTCTGCAGGCGGCCGTCTCCCTTTCGGGCGGCCGCCTGTTTTTCGCTTGCGGATAGGCGCATAGCGCAGGACGGGATGCGATGTATCGGCTATGATAGCCCCAGAACAACCGCTGCCTGAAATAACGGGTGCGCCGCGTATAGAAAACGGCGTGGTGCGAGGCGTTTTCCGCCTGCGCCGGAAACGGGGCGCGCATCCCAAGAGCAAAGGAGACCCCGTATGGCTGAAAACGAAGCACCAAAGCCCGATCCGGCATTCGATCCGCGCATTCCCCCGAAAGAGAAGCCCAATGACAAGTCGCATATCGGCAAGGTGATTGCCGTCATCTCCGGTAAGGGCGGAGTCGGCAAGTCGACCGTCACCGGTCTGTTGGCTTCTGCCGCCGCACGCACCGGTGCCCGGGTGGGCATCATGGATTCCGACATCACCGGTCCGTCCATGCCCAAGACGTTCGGCGTTACCACCCGCCTGGGAACCGATGGCGAAGGCCTGATCCCCTCCGAAACCGCTCACGGCATCAAGATGGTGTCCACCAACCTGGTGTTGGAGCGCGACGATATGCCTGTGGTGTGGCGCGGCCCCATCCTCTCGAACGTCGTGCGCCAATTCTTCAGCGAAACGAATTGGGGCGACATCGATTACCTGTTCGTCGATATGCCCCCGGGAACCGCGGACGTGACGCTGACCGCCTTCCAAGCGCTGCCCATCGACGGCGTGGTGGTGGTCACCTCTCCTCAGGATCTGGTCGAGATGATCGTCGACAAGGCAGTGAATATGGCACGCGAGATGGATGTGCCGCTTATCGGCATCGTGGAGAACATGGCGGCATTCACCTGCCCGGATTGCGGTAAGACCCATTACCTGTTCGGCGAGCCGAAGGGCAGGAAACTGGCCGAGGAGCGTAGCATCCCCTCCTATGCCACCTTGCCTATCGATCCGCGGGTCGCGCAGCTTGAAGACGCCGGCCGCATAGAAGAGGCAGATGAGGACGAGGCCCTGAAACCCCTGCTCGACATCATCCTGGAGCGCTGAGAGGGGATGGGCGAGTGGCGCGAGCGGCCCGAGTACACGCCGCTTCCGCATCGCGGAAAGAACCGCAGCACGGGGGATACGGAGCCGCCGATTGCTGCAGCCTCTGAGGATGCGCAGGCATTTTCGGAAGAGGACGCGGATGCGGCGGATGTACTCCCCGATTCCGAGGATTCCGCATCCCTCCGTGCTCCCAATGAAGACGACGATGGCTATGACCCGTATTCGGATTGGCATGACCAGGGGCCCGCTCCCGCATTGTTCGAGCGCGACCCCTGGGACTAGGGATGCCTGTTTATCGGAAAAGGTGGCGAAAATGTGCACGGTGCGCCTTTTCCCGTAAACCCCTTGACCCGAGCGCGAACCATAGATATATTTCTTTTTGCACTTTTTTACGGGGCCTTAGCTCAGCTGGGAGAGCGCATGGCTGGCAGCCATGAGGTCAGGGGTTCGAACCCCCTAGGCTCCACCACAATGAACAGCCAGGATTTCGGTCCTGGCTTTTTTCATAGCGGGTACTGCGCCTATGCAAGACGGTGCGCTATCGTGTATGCGGGCAGAAAGAGGTTGTATGAATACCGACAAAGAACAGCAGAACGAATCCCGGTACCTGATCACCGTCGAGCTTTCGGCGGACGAAACCGACACTGCCATCAAAGAAGGGGTGCCGCTGTTCTTGGAACGCGTGCAGTCGATGCCGCTTGAAGAGGGAGAGGACCTCTACTCGGGCTTGGAGCGACGTTTCGGCGAGGAACGTTCCGGTCGGGCACTTGCGGATGCGGTTATCAACTATGTGCTGCCGAAGGCGTTGGGGCAGATAGGCTTGGAGCCGGCGTGCTCGCCGGTGCCGCTGCAGGAGCGGACGCCCGAAGCGGGCAAGCCCTATTCGTTCCAGGCGCGCGTCTATGTGCTGCCGATCGCCGAGCTTTCCGATTACGAGACGCCCGTCGAGGTCAGCGTCAAACGTACCTACACCACCGAGGACGAGATCGACCAGCAGCTGATGGCCCTGGCCGTCCATTTTGCAACGGAGGAGAAAAGCGAGCTCACGGGCAACGAGGTGCGCTCGGTGCCGACCATCGATGACGAGTGGGTGGCAACCGTCTATCCGCTGCCCGACATCAATACCGTGCACGATCTGCGCGCACAGGTGCGTAACCGCCTCGACCAGATGAAGGAAGAGGAGTTCGAGAACCAGAAGGTCAATGCAGCGGTGGCCGCCCTTTCCGAGAGGCTGGGCGACGCCGACATAGACGAGATCGTGCAGATTGTCGGCAAGGATATGATCGCCAACATCGAGGAGGAGATCATCGCCAACGAGGGCAAGATCTTGGATGTGGCGCTGAAGGAGCAGAAGATAAAGCGCGAGGACTTCGACCGGGCGATGTTCGAGCGGGCCCGCGATTCGGTGCGTGAGGGCATGACGATGGATGCGGTGTTCCGCCATGAGAACATGGAGGTCACCGACGAGGATCTTGAGGACGCCATCCAACGTATCACCAGTGGGGCAGAGTCTCCGGAACAGGCGCTGGAAGCTCAGGTATCCCTGCGCGAACAGGGCCGCTCGCCGGAATTGGTGCAGGTTGCCCGCCGTCTGAAGGCGGGCAAATGGATCGGCGACCATGCCCGTGTGACCGTCGAGGTCTGATTCGGAACGCCGCCTTTTCGGCGGGCCGTCCGCTTTTTCCCAAGCGAATCACTCCCGGTTCATCATTTCTATCATCAAGTTGGACATTTCGGGGGTCTGCGCCGATGGTGTCAGGCCCCCGAGCTGCACCGGTTTCCGCTACACTGGATAGATAGCGTATGAATATCGGTCCGGGGCGGCGACGTCTGCTGCGCACGGTGTCTTTGCCCCTCGATGAAGGATGGGTGATGGTATGGCTGCTCCCGAAACCGGGCACGTGAGGAACATCGCCTTGGTCGGCCAAGACGGTGCGGGCAAGACGTCGTTTGCCGAAGCGATGCTTCATATCTCTGGGCGCACCCCGCGTATGGGTACGACTCACGACGGAAAATCGTATCTGGACTTCGATGAGGAGGAGATACGCCGAAAGTTCACCCTGAGCACTTCCATCGCTCCCATTCCGTACAAGGATTTCAAGATCAACCTGCTGGACACATCGGGTCAGCCGGATTTCCTGGGAGATACGCTTGCATCCATGCAGGCTGTCGAGATGGCCATGTTCGTCATCGACGCTGCCGACGGTCCCGAACCCATGACCGATCGCCTGTGGCGTGAAGCGGGAAAGATGCGCTTGAGTCGCAGCGTGTTCATCAACCACATCGACCGCGAGGGTGCAGACTTCGATATGGCCATGGCAACGCTGCATGCCCGTTACGGTTCGCGTTTGGGTGCGGTATCCATCCCCATCGGGCAGGGCCCCGATTTCAAGGGCGTGGTCGACGTGCTGCGTATGAAGGCCCGCTATTTCGAGAACGGCGCCGAGCGGGTGGAGGAGATTCCCGAAGAGTACCGCGACCGTGCCGAGAACGCGCGCGATCACCTGTGCGATCTGGTGGCGGAAGCAGATGACGACCTGATGATGAAATACCTCGAAGGCGAGGACCGGCTGACTCAGGAAGAGCTCGAGGACGCCTTCGGCAAAGCCATCGCCGCAGAGCTGTTCATCCCGGTGTTCGTCGGCTCGACGATCATCGAGCAGGGCATCGCCAACATCATGGACGACATCTGCAGCTACTTCCCCAGTCCCACCGCCTATGGTTCGTTCTACACCGCTGACGGCGAGTCCCATCCGGTAACCGCTGAAGGCGAGCCGACCGCTTTCGTATTCAAGACGCTATCCGACCCGTATGTCGGCCGCCTGAGTTTCCTGAAGGTCGTCACCGGCTACCTTGAGCCCGCCATGGAGTTGATCAATGCCCGTACGGGCAAGAAGGACCGTCTAGGCCATCTGTATGTGATGATGGGCAAGGAGACCACCGACGTGAAGGCGGCAAAGGCCGGCGACATCATCGTGGTACCGAAGCTGACCGACGCGCGCACGGGAGACACGCTCTCGGAGACCGGCGACGTGGTCATCGAGCCGCGCTTCAAGGTCACGCCGCAGTATCCGGTGGCCATCGAGGCGGTCAATAAGAACGAAGAGGACAAGCTGGGAACGTTCCTGTCGCGTCAGGCCGACGCCGATCCCACCATCCAGATCTCCCGCAATGATGAAACCCGCCAGACGGTGGTGACGGCTATGGGCGACATGCAGGTTGACACGCTGCTGCGTCGTCTGAAGGACCAGAACAACATTGAGGCGCGGCTGGTGCCGGTGCGCATTCCCTACCGCGAAACCATCCGCAAGACCGCCGAGGCACAGGGGCGGCACAAGAAGCAGACCGGCGGTGCAGGCCAGTTCGGCGATTGCTGGCTGCGTCTGGAGCCGAATCCGGGCGGCGGGTACGAGTTCATCGACGAGATCGTCGGAGGCAAGATCCCGCGCAACTACATCCCGGCGGTCGATAAGGGTGTGCAGGAGGCCATGGCCGAAGGCTTCCTGGCCGGTTACCCGATGGTCGATTTGAAGTGCGCCGTCTACGATGGCAGCTACCATCCGGTGGACTCGAACGAGATGGCTTTCAAGACTGCGGCGCGCATCGGTTTCCGCGCCGCATGCGAGAAGGCCGACCCGATGCTGCTCGAGCCGATGGCCGACCTTGCCATTACCGTGAACGAGGAATATGCCGGAGCGGTGATGGGCGATATCTCCACACGCCGCGGACGCATCGTGGGCACGGAAGCCGCCGACCCGGGTGAGACCACAATACTCGTGCGTGTGCCGTATGCCGAGGTGGTTACCTATACCAAGGACCTGAGGGCCCTGACCCGTGGCTCGGGCGCCTACACCTTGGAGCTCAACGGCTATCAGGAGGCTCCGTACGACGTCACGCAGAAACTGGTTGCCGAATACCAGGCAAAACGCGAAGCAGGGAATAAATAGCCCAGGCTCTGCCGGCAATCGGGCAGCACCCTGGCCAGGTCGGATGACGGCGCGTCGGGACACGGTTCCCGGCGCGCCTTTCTGTTCGCCCTGCACGTTCGGTGAAGCCATGGAAGCACGCGGGCCAGATTGGGTAAAATAATACGTCTGATAGGAAAACGAGGAGGATACATGTGCGGTATCGTAGGCTATACGGGTGAGAAGAGCGCGAAGTCCGAGCTGTTCGAGAACCTGAAGAAGCTCGAGTACCGAGGGTACGATTCGGCCGGTATTGCCTTGCAGACCCCCGAGGGACTGCAGGTGATCCGCCGCACCGGCAAGGTGGAGAACCTGGTCCAGGCCGCCCAGCATGCCGATGACCAGGCTACCTGCGGCATCGCCCATACCCGTTGGGCTACCCATGGCAGGCCCAGCGAAACGAACGCCCATCCCCAACGTTCATGTTCGGGAGATATCGCGGTGGTGCACAACGGCATCATCGAGAACTACCGGGAATTGCGGGAGCGCCTGATCCACGACGGCCATATCTTCCGCAGCGAGACGGATACCGAAGTGGTCGCCCACCTGATCGAGGAGGCCTACGACGGCGACCTGCTTACGGCGGTACGCCGTGCCACCCGCCAGCTGGTGGGTGCATGGGCGCTGCTGGTTACCTGCTCGCATGAGCCCGATGTCGTAGTCGCTACACGTAAGGACAACCCGCTCGTCGTCGCGCATGGTGCCGACGGCAGTTATGCCGCAAGCGATATCATCGCGGTGGCGCAGGCCAATCGCAACGTGGCGGTGCTCGAGGATTACGAGTTCGCCTACATGACCCCTGACGAGGTTGCATACTGCGATATCAATGGGGATGCTATCGAGCCCAACTTCATGCAGGTGGGCTGGGAGCTCGATGATATCAACAAGGGCGAATGGCCCGACTTCATGCTGAAGGAGATCTACGAGCAGCCGCGCGTTATCCGCGACACGCTGGCGGGTCGGATGGTCAACGGCTCGCTGAATATCGACGAATTGGAGCTGACGCCCGATGAGCTGTCATTCATCGACCGCGTCTACATCATTGCCTGCGGTACCAGTTACCACGCGGGCCTGATTGCCAAGAACCTCATTGAGATGTGGGCCCGTATCCCCACAGACGTGGAAGTGGCCTCCGAGTTCCGTTACCGCCATCCGATAATCACGCCGTCAACGTTGGTGGTGGGCATCTCGCAATCGGGCGAGACGGCAGACACGTTGGCGGCAATCCGCGAAGCGCGCTTGGCGGGAGCCAAGGTCTTCGGGATCACCAACGTCATCGGCAGCCCGGTGGCGCGCGAAAGCGATGGCGTCATCTATACGCAGGCGCACAAGGAAATCGCTGTGGCATCCACGAAAAGCTTCACCGGGCAGGTGGCAAGCCTGACGTTGTTGGCCATGGTCCTCGGCCAGAGCAAGGGGCGCCTGACCACTCCGCAGATCCGCATACTGTTCCGCGAGCTTGCCGATACCGCCGGCCAGGTGGAGGTCATCCTGTCCGACACCTCTGCCATTGAGGCGGCGGCCAAGGATATCCAGGATGCGTCGAGCGCATTCTACATCGGGCGCGGCATGGGTGCGGCGGTGTGCTACGAGGGAGCGTTGAAGCTGAAGGAGATCAGCTATATCCACGCCGAAGCGTACGCTGCCGGCGAGATGAAGCACGGTCCCATCGCGCTGTTGGAAAAGGACTTCCCCGTAATCGCAGTGGCCACCTCCAGCCCGATCTACGACAAGACCATCAGCAACATCGAAGAGAGCAAAGCGCGCGGGGCGAAGATCATCGCCGTCGCCACCGTCGGCGACACCGAGATCAGGAAATACGCCGACCATGTGCTCTATATTCCGAAGGTGCGCGATGCCTTCATGCCGATCACCGCGACGGTGGTGCTGCAGCTGTTGAGTCGTTATGTGGCCATCGGACGCGGATGCGATGTGGATCAGCCGCGTAACTTGGCGAAATCGGTGACCGTTGAATAGCATGCCGCAGACACAGGACCTGTCGGCCGACGAGGTGGGGCTGGGCATCGATATCGTCGATATCGACCGCATGCGCGCCATCCTTTCGCGCACGCCATCGTTTGCACGACGGGTGTTTTCGGAAGAGGAGCGCGCCTATTGCGATGCGACGGCGAATCCCGAGGCGCATTATGCAACGCGCTTCGCGGCAAAGGAGGCGGTGCTGAAAGCGCTCGGCACCGGGTTCTCGCAGGGCATCCGTCCCCGCGATATCGAGGTCAAGCGCAATGCGAAGGGCCAGCCGCGCGTAGTGCTTTACGGCGCGGCGAAACGGGCCGCCGAAGGGCAGGGGGTCTTGAGCCTGCCGGTTTCCCTGTCGTTTACCCATGCCGAAGCGGTGGCCTGCGCAATGGCGGTAACCAAGGCATCGGCACTTGCCATGGCCAAGCGCAAAGATCCGATGGATGAGCTGGCCAAGCAATTCAAGGAGATGCGCGGGCTTCTGGACGAACTTCCGACGAAAGGCGTGAAGGAACATGGCGAATAGCAAATCCCTCAATCTGGCGGAGCTGCTCCCCATTCCGGACAGCAATGCGAACAAATACACGCGCGGGAAGTTGACGCTGGTTGTAGGCGGTTCATCCTATCCGGGCGCTGCGTATCTGGCTACCCGTGCCGCCCAACGGATGGGTGCCGGCTACTGCGAGGTGTTCACCGCCCAGCAGAATGTGGCGAAGATCCAGACCTCTGCTCCGTCTTCGGTTGTGCGCTGTTGGGACCTGCTGGACCAGATGGGCGTGAATCCCAGCAACGACCATCATCCGACGGCTTGCGTGGTCGGGAGCGGCTTCGACCCCGATGACGCCGAGGCCCGCGCGCAGCTGACGTATGTGCTGAAAAACGTCAAGGCCCCGGTGCTCGTGGATGGAGGCGCCATCCGCATGCTGGCAACGGAGGGTTTGCGCGAGACGGTGGTCGAGCGTGCTGAAGGGGGGCTCGAGACCGTCATCACCCCGCATACCGGCGAGGCAATCGCCCTTGCGGCGGCTCTGCCGAGCAATATCGACAAGACCCCGAACCTGGCCACCTGCCTTGCCGATGCTTTCCGGGCAACCATCGTGTTGAAGGGCCCGGATACCGAGATAATCTCGGGGGAGAACCACTACACCATGACCGAGGGCACGCCGGCGCTTGCGAAGGCGGGAACCGGCGACGTGCTGGCCGGCATCATCGGCTCGCTGTTGGCCCAGCGGCTCGACGCCTTCTCGGCGGCGGTGCTCGGGACGACGCTCCATGCCCGGGCAGGCGTGCGGGCGGAAAAGGAGCTCGGTGTCATATCGGTGCTTCCCGAAGACGTGGTCGAGGCGTTGCCGGGAACCATCAAAGCGACGGAGAAGGCAGGCAAATAGGTCAGGTTGTCGTCAGTGCCTTTCGGTGTGAACGCCGAAAGGCACCCCGGCGTCCGCCCGTCGCACTCAAGGCGGACTACCAGTGCACGCACGCTGCCGTCGGGCGGGGTGCGTGCGGGAATTTTACGGAGAAGGGATTGCAGCATGGCGGATACGGAACCATTGCGCAGCGGCATGGAGACTTTGTTGGACACCGATCAGCTGGTCGCATCGGTGTCCGACCCGGCGGCGCGTGTGGAAGAGCTGCGACGCGAGATCGAGCATAACTCCTATCTCTATTATGCCGAAGATGCGCCCGCGGTATCCGATGCGGTCTACGATTCGATGATGCGCGAGCTGCGCGCGTTGGAAGCGGCACATCCCGAGCTTGTCGATCCGACTTCGCCCACCCAACGTATCGGCGGCTATGTCGGCGAGCAGTTCGCTCCCATCCGCCATGCACAGCGTATGTACTCCTTGGACGATGCCATGGGACTCGAAGAGCTCGACATCTGGATGGATCGGACGTTCGAGGCGCTGGGGCGCACGGTCCCGCTGTGCTGCGAGTTGAAGATCGACGGCAGCGGCATCGCGCTGACCTACGAGGACGGGCGCCTGGTGCGAGCCGCGACGCGTGGCGACGGCACCACGGGCGAGGACGTTACGCCCAACATCCGCACCATCCGCGATGTGCCGCTGCGGCTGCGCGAAGGGGCACTCGACGACCTGGCCGTGCGCGATGCGGCCATCGAGCTGCGCGGGGAGGTCTACATGCCCAAGGGCAGCTTCGAGGCGCTGAACCAGGCGGCAGAACAGGAAGGCAAGCAGCCGTTCGCCAACCCGCGCAACGCGGCTGCGGGCAGCTTGCGCCAGAAGGATTTCCGCATCACGGGCGAGCGCGACCTGTCCACCTTCATCTATGCGACGGCGGCGAACAGCCAGTTCAACCTGCCGGGACAGTTCGAACTGCTGCAGTGGATGCGCAGGGCGGGCTTCCATGTGAATCCCGATGTGAAGCTGTGCAAGAATGCCGAGGAGGTGCGGGCGTTCTGCCGTGCCGCGCTGGACCGTCGCGGGGAGCTGCCCTACGAGATCGACGGCGTGGTCGTGAAGGTGAACGAGTTTGCGCTTCAGGATGCCATGGGATTCACCGCCCGTGCGCCACGCTGGGCAATCGCCTACAAGTTCCCGCCCGAGGAGAAGACCACCTTGCTGCGTGATATCACGGTGCAAGTTGGGCGTACCGGTGCCTTGACGCCGGTTGCCGAGCTGGTGCCGGTGACCGTGGCCGGTTCGGTGGTGGCGCGCGCCACGCTCCACAATGAGGACGAGGTGCACCGCAAGGATGTACGGGTGGGCGATACCGTCATCGTGCGCAAGGCGGGTGACGTGATTCCCGAGGTGGTCGGGCCGGTGCTGAGCCTGCGCCCGGCAGATGCGCAGGAGTGGAAGATGCCGACGGCCTGCCCGGTCTGCGGCAGCCCGGTCGTGCGCGAGGAGGGCGAAGCGGTCGTGCGCTGCCTGTCCATCGACTGCCCTGCACAGGCAGTGGAGCGCCTGGTGCATTGGTGCAGCCGCGATGCCATGGATATCGACGGCATGGGCGACAACATCATCGCACGCCTGGCAGAAACGGGGGTCGTCACCGACGTTGCCGATTTCTACCATCTTTCCGAGTACGACTTATCCACCCTCGACATGGGTCGCGTGAACAAGGACGGCGAGGCCATCCATCTGGGTCCGACGATGGCGAAGAAGCTCCTGGCGAATATCGAGGCCAGCAAGCAAGCCGATTTCTCGCGCGTGCTCTTCGGCCTGGGAGTCCGGCATGTGGGGAAGAAGACCGCCGAGAACCTGGCAG
Organism: Eggerthellaceae bacterium; assembly: GCA_050951005.1. Lineage (GTDB taxonomy): Bacteria > Actinomycetota > Coriobacteriia > Coriobacteriales > Eggerthellaceae > UMGS1519. The sequence continues at coordinate 30,331 of JBMNIP010000004.1, forward strand.
CCGCCTTCCCCAGCATGGATGCGCTGCGCCAGGCGGAGGTCGAGCAGCTGGCGGCCGTCGACGGCGTGGGCACAATCATCGCCGAGAGCCTGTACGCTTTCCTGCGTACCCCTCAGAACATCCAGGTCATAGAGCGCTTGAAGGACCACGGGGTGCAGATGCAGGCAGCTGAGCCCCAGCCGGTCGGCGAACAGCCGCTTGCAGGTTTGACGTTCGTACTCACCGGATCGCTGGTGAAAAGCGGCATGACGCGGACCGAGGCGGGCGATGCCTTGAAGGCCCTTGGGGCAAAAGTCACCAGCAGCGTGTCGAAGAAGACGAGCTACGTCATTGCCGGCGAGGCGGCTGGCAGCAAGCGCACCAAGGCGGAAAGCCTTGGGGTTCCAGTGCTCTCCGAAGACGATTTCCTGCGCATCCTGGACACCGGATCTGTTGAATAGCCTGACTGCGTAGGGCGACGATATCCCTTTTCACGGTCAGTGCGTGGAATCATACCGCAAACGGAATGCCGATCGGCTTCGCCACAATATTCGCCGTTATGAGGATAATCGTCCGTTAACGTATAATGGAACCAATCAACGGAGCATGGTGGGAAGCGGTTTTCCTTCCCGTCTGCGCGGCGAAGGGCGGTCGTCCATGGCATACGTTGAATTCCGCAATGTACGGAAAGTCTATTCGATGGGCGATATCCAGGTGGTAGCCGTCGATGGGATGACATTCGATATCGAGCAAGGCGAGCTTGCCGTCGTCGTCGGCCCGTCTGGGTCAGGTAAGACCACGCTTCTCAATATGCTCGGCGGCATGGATTCATGCACGGCAGGGGAAATCCGTTTGGACGGTCGCGCGGTGAGTGCCCTCTCCGCCAAAGAGCTTACCTACTACCGGCGTTACGATATCGGTTTCGTATTCCAGTTCTACAACCTGGTTCCCAGCCTGACCGCGCTTGAGAATGTGGAACTTGCCGCGCAGATCTGCAAGGACCCGCTTCCTGCAGGCAAGGTTCTGGAGCAGGTAGGGCTCGAGCACCGGATGGACAACTTCCCCGCTCAGCTTTCGGGTGGAGAACAGCAGCGTGTGGCCATTGCCCGTGCCTTGGCTAAGAATCCGCGGCTCCTGCTGTGCGACGAGCCCACCGGTGCGCTCGACTACCAGACGGGCAAGTCGATTCTGAAACTGCTGCAGGATACCTGCCGAAAAAGCGGATGCACCGTGGTCCTTATCACCCATAATGCGGCATTCACCGCCATCGCCGATCGCGTCATCCATATTCGGGAGGGGCGAGTCAGCAGCGTGGATCTCAACGAGCATCCGGCTTCGGCCGAAACGCTTGAATGGTAGGCCGCAATGGCTCGCGCATTCACAAAGGATATCCTGCGCACGATGCGCTCATCGATGGGCCGCTTTGTGGCCATCCTTGTGATTGTCGCCCTCGGTGTGGGGTTCTACGCGGGTCTGCGAATGACGGCACCTTATCTGCAGCAGGCAGCCGATTCCTACTACGATCAAACAGCCCTGTCCGATTTCTGGGTCACCGACTCGCTGGGTCTCGACGATGAGGCGATAAGCCAGCTGCGCAACGTCGATGGCGTCAGCGGCGTCATGCCCGAATACCAGGCCGACGCTCTGGCTGATGTCGGTACGTCGCAATATTCGGTGCGCGTTCACGGTATCGATATGGAGCAGGTGAGGGCCGCCTCCGATGCAGACGGGACGCAACAGGACTCGGATGACGAGAACTACCTGAACCGACCCGTGCTCGTATCGGGGACCTGGCCGGAGAACGCCGGCGAATGCGTGATCAGCGCCAAGGCCGCTGACGAGGGCGTCCAGATCGGCGACACGATCAAGCTGTCGAAAACTGCCGACGGGAACAAGCTCTCCGACACCTTCCAGACCACAACGTTCAAAGTAACGGGATTCGTGCGTTCCTCATATTACGTGAGCGAGAACACGTTGGGGTCTACCATGCTCGGCGATGGGAGTTTGGATGATTTCATCCTGGTTGACGAGAGCGCCTTTGACGATGATCTGCCGTATTCGGGTGCCTATGTAAGCGCAACCGGCGCACGCGACCTGCTTTCGGGGAGCAATGCCTACGATGAATTGATTGCGCAAGAAGACGCCACGCTGCAGGGTGCAGGGGCACAGATTGCCGCAGGCCGAACCGACCGGGTGAAAGGCGATGCGCAGGAAGAACTCGACGAGGCTAAGGCGAAGTACCGTTCAAGCAAGAAGCAGGCTGCCGATAAGTTCGCCGAAGCCGAAGAGAAGCTTGCGTCCGCAAAGGACAAGCTTGATAGTGCGAAACGACAGCTTGCGAATGGCCAACAGAAGCTCGACAAGAATGCAGAGAAGCTTGCGAAGAACAAGAAGAAGCTTGCGAAAGCGCGCGCCTCCTATCGGAAATCATTGGCAAAGTACCGGAAGCAACGTTCATCCGCCATGAAGAAACTCGATCGTGCGCAGGCAAAGCTTGATAAGAAGAGCGCGCAGGTGAAGAAGGCGAAAAAACAGCTTGCGACCTTGAAGTCGCAGCTTGCGAAACTGAATGCGGCACTCGGGCGCACTTCGCTTTCCCAACTTCAATCCCAGAAGTCCCAGCTTTCCGCTGGCATCGACGAGCTTGATGCCGCCATCGCGCAAATGCAGGCGGCCGTCGATGCCGGAGCTGCCGATGAGGATTTGAAGGGACAGCTTTCGACTCAGAAGAAGAAGCGTGCAGAGCTTGCGAAGAAGATGAAGCAGGTCGAGAAAGCTATCACCTCCTATAAAGAGGCGGACAAGCAACGCACCCGACTCGAATCCGCCATCAGGCAGATGACGCCTCAGGTCTCCAAGGCGCAATCTCAGATCAAGACGGCGCAATCAACGCTCACGGCACAGCGCAACAAGGCCATACGCAAGTTCGATAGTGCCAAGAAGAAGCTCGAATCGGCATCGACCACGCTCAAACAGAGCGAGGCAAAGCTTGCCAAAGGGGAATCCGCGCTCTCTGCTGCGCGGAAGAAGCTTGCTAAAAGCCGGGCATCCTACCAATCGGGCATGAAATCATATCGGAAGAGCCTTGCTGCCTATCATGCTCAGAAGCAGAAGGCGGAAAAGCGCCTGGCTAAGGCGAAAAAGCACCTGGACAAGGCCCAGGAGAAAATCGATGATATTGAAACGGCGGATTGGTACGTGCTCGACCGCACGAAAATCGCCGGCGTCGAGTGCTTTGCGAACGATATCGACAGCGTTGACCGCATTGCCCAGGTGTTCCCGCTGATCTTCTTCTTGGTCGCTGCCCTGGTTGCGCTTACCACCATCACCCGCATGGTGGAAGAGGATCGCGTGCTGATTGGGACCTACAAGGCCCTCGGATATTCCAACGGGGCCATCATGTCGAAATACGTCTGGTATGCGCTGCTGGCAAGCGGCATCGGCTCGGTGCTGGGCATCGCGGTGCTTGCTAATTTCCTGCCCGCGTTCATCCTGTCGGCTTACTCGGTTGAGTACGAGGTCCCGGCAACGCCCGTGTCCTTGGATCCGGGTATCGTGGCATTGTCGGCCGGACTCGGCATCGGCATCACGCTCCTTGCCGCGGTTGCATCGGTCGCAACCTCGCTGCGTGAAAAGCCTGCGGCGCTTATGCTCCCGCGCGCCCCGAAAGCGGGCAAACGGATTCTGCTTGAGCGGATTAAACCGCTTTGGAGCCGCCTTGGCTTCTCCTGGAAGGTTACCTGGCGAAATATCTTCCGTTACAAGCAGCGCTTCTTCATGGCCATTATCGGCGTTGCCGGCTGTACGGCGCTGATGCTGACGGGCTTCGGGCTGCACGATTCCATCAACGACCTGGTTGATAAGCAGTATGGCGAAGGCGGGGTGCAATCCTACAACCTGAAGGTGCAGCTGGAAGATACGGTGAGCGCCGGCCAACGCCAGCAGGTGGAATCCCTGCTCGAAGACGATAGCAGGGTAAGCGGGTATACGGCGGTGGACGATCAGAATAAATATGTGTCTGCCAAGCCGTCGAGCGGCGCGTCCCAGACAAGCGACGACCTGGACACCAAGCGTGTGGAGATGGTGGTGCCGAAGGACATATCGGAGTTTGCATCGTACATGCAGCTACGGACCCGTGTGGGGCAAACCCCGCTTACGCTCGATGATACGGGTGCGATAATCAGTGAGAAGCTGGCCGAGGAATTGGGCGTCTCCGTGGGCGATAAGGTGCTGCTGTTCGATCAAAGCACCACTGGCGATGCGGAAGGTACGGGCCGGGAGGTAACGGTCGCCGGAATAACCGAAGACTACACGACCGAGCATGTGTACCTGACCCCGGCTTGCTACAAGCAGGTGACGGGGCAGGAGCCTTCGTTCGACACCTATCTTTGCAAGACAAGCGGAGGCCAGCAAGAGCGTACCGACTTGGAGGATGATCTTTCCCAAACCGAAGGGGTCAGTACGGTCAGCGACAGCTCTTCAACCATCGACTACTACCGTTCATCGCTTTCAAGTGTCAGGGCGGTGGTGGCTCTGCTGATCGTTGCGGCGGCGCTGCTGGCATTCGTAGTCATCTACAACCTCACGAATATCAACATCGAGGAGCGAATCCGCGAGATTGCAACCTTGAAGGTGCTGGGATTCAACTCGCGTGAAGAAAATGCCTACATCTTCCGCGAGGTCATCATCCTATCCGTGGTCGGTGCACTGGTAGGGCTGCTGTTGGGTGCGTGGATGGAGCAGTATGTGGTGCTTGCGGCCGAGTCGAGCCAAGTGATGTTCGGCAGGGATATCCATGCGACAAGTTTCCTGTTCTCGTTCTTGCTGACGCTGGTGTTCACCGTAGTAATCATGCTGTTCATGCGCGGCAAGCTGGCGAAGGTCTCCATGGTAGACAGCCTGAAGTCCGTGGATTGATGACGGGCCGGAACTCATTCGGCGTACGTTTTTTTCTTTGATCTCTTGGAACATACCGGCTGCCAGCCTGTTCCTATGAGCTGCGGCCCGGGCCATTATAATGCCTGAAGCAATTAGGCTTGAATTATTGGATCGAGACGCATGATTGACAACGACTCATTGGCATATGGGCTCTACGAGCAGGTAATCAGTGAGGGGCTTTCCCGACAGCTTGCTGCTGCAGAAAAGAACGGCTCTTTAATCGAGACGCAATCCATCGATCCTGCCGAGGCACCCAAGATCATTTCGGAGTACGTTGCCCGCGTTGTTGAGCGCTCCCTGGAAGGTATAGACGCGGAAGAGGGGGCATCTTCCCTTCAGTCGCAAGTGGAATTGGCAAACCGAATCGTCAAGATTGCGGACGCTGCCTTCGAAAACGATGAAAACGAGATCGAAAGTCCTGCCCAGCAGCTATCGTCGGTCGTGAATTCAGAAAATACGATTTTCGCTTTGGATCCGCGGAGAACGTTGCCGCGCCCGGACACATCGGTTGCGCGGAGCTCGCTCTTCACCGGCGCTAGCCGTGAGCCGCAGATGTTTGCAGAGCTCAGGAAGGAGATCGCTTCGGCCGATCGCGTCGATCTGTTGGTATCTTTCATCAAATTCAGCGGTTTGCGGCTGATTCTGCCAGATCTTGCGCGCTTTACGGAACGGGGTGGCAAACTCCGTGTCATCACTACCACCTATATGGGAGCAACGGATGCGAAGGCGATCGAGCGACTCTCGCAGCTAGACAATACGTCCATCAAGATCTCGTATAACACCAAGAGTACGCGCCTTCATGCGAAGGCCTACGTCTTCTATCGCAAGAGCGGCTTCTCGACTGCCTATGTAGGCTCATCGAATCTGTCCAACGCCGCAATTTCCAGTGGCCTTGAATGGAATGTGAAGCTTACCCAACAGGACCTCCCCGAGACCTTGGACAAGATCAACGCCACCTTTGAGGGGTATTGGGCGTCTGCAGATTTCGAAGCGTACGAACCGGGTCAGGTTGTGCGATTGGTCCATGCCCTTAATCGCGAGCACCTCTCTGGAAACAAACTTGCCGCCTATTCCTTCGATATCCATCCTTATGCCTTTCAGCAGGAGATTCTCGATAAACTCGAAGCGGAGCGCGTTGTTCGCGGGAATTGCCGAAATCTCGTGGTTGCAGCAACCGGTACCGGAAAAACGGTCATCTCCGCCTTCGACTATAAGAGGTATTGCAACAACGAGAACCAAGGCCGCCCTGCGCGGCTGCTTTTCGTTGCCCATCGAAAGGAGATCCTCGAGCAGAGCATCCAGTGCTTTCGCGGGGTCATGCACGACGAGAACTTCGGCGAGCTATTCGTGGGTTCCTATCGCCCTCAGGAGAGTCTTGACCAGCTTTTCGTCTCCATACAGACCTTCAATTCGCAAGATCTTACCAAGAAGACCTCACCCGATTTCTTCGATTTTATCGTCATCGACGAATTCCATCACGCCGCGGCGGCAAGCTACCAGAAGCTTTTGTCGTACTATCAACCGCATGTCCTGCTGGGATTGACGGCAACGCCCGAACGCATGGATGGAAGGGACATCCTATCGTATTTCGATGGCCATATTGCCGCCGAAATCCGTCTTCCCGAAGCTATCGATCGGAAGCTGCTTTGTCCCTTCCAATACTTCGGTGTCAGCGATTCCGTCGATCTTCGTGAAGTCAGGTGGACGCAAGGAGGATATGACACAGCGGAGTTGACGAATCTGTTCACCTACGAGGAACTTACCGCAAAGCGGCGGGTTCGGACCATCCTCGAATCTCTCGATACCTATCTCACAGATCCGCATGCCGTCCGTGGCCTCGGCTTTTGCGTTTCAAAAGAGCATGCGCGGTTCATGGCTAACGAATTCAATGCAGCGGGAATTCCTTCCATCGCTCTGACAAGCGATGACGGGAGGGAATTACGCAGCCACGCAGTCGATCGCCTGCGAAATTCATCAGGGCGGGACAAACTCAATTTCATCTTCGTCGTCGACTTATACAACGAGGGTGTCGATATTCCCGAAGTCGATACGGTACTGTTCCTTAGGCCGACGCAGTCCCTGACGGTGTTCATCCAGCAGCTTGGTCGCGGTTTGCGCTTGTCTGAGGGCAAAGAATGCTTGACGGTATTGGACTACGTTGGACAGGCAAACCGTCACTATAATTTCGAAGAAAAAATTGCCGCCTTGCTGGACGGTACGAGAAACAGCGTGTACCAGGAAGTTCGCAACGGATTCACCCATGTTCCCAAGGGGTGCTATATCCATCTTGAGAAGAAGGCGCAGGAATATATCCTTGAGAACATCAGCAAGTCTTATGGTGACAGAAGCTGGCTGGTAAGCCATCTTGCTTCCTTCACACAGGACACTCAGCAAGAAACAACTTTGCCGAACTTCCTTTCTTTCTACCATCTTGATGTTCGTGCCATTTATCGAAGGGGAAGCTTCTCACGACTTCTGGTCGATGCGGGACAACGGGAAGATTTTTCCGAACCTGATGAAGAAGTGCTGACCAAGGCGCTTGCGAGGATTTGCTCGATTGACTCTCGCCGCTGGATTGATTACCTATTGCAGGTACTTCCAGCTGATTCAGAGGTTGATCCCGATGACGGCAATGCTCTTCATGAGCGTATGCTCAAGATGTTCGAGATCACCATTTGGCCACGGTGCTTCGATGATGGTCTGTTTGCCACCAATAGCGAGTGGCTATCCCGGCTTCGCCGGAATCCGGTGTTGTTGGATGAGATCCTTGGATTGCTCAAATATCGCTATAGATGCATCGATTTTGTCGACAAGCCGGTCGATGTGGGATTTCCAGACTGCCCGTTGGATCTTCATTGCCAGTATTCTCGCGACCAGATTTTCGTTGCGCTTGATTATCTCAGGCCATCGGTCATCCGCCAAGGTGTGAAATGGCTCGAGGATAAGAAAATCGATGTACTTCTCAATACGCTTAACAAAGCTGATAAGGACTATTCGCCAACAACGATGTACAACGACTATTCCATTAATGAGTGGTTGTTCCATTGGCAAAGCCAGAGCACAACGAGCGCAACGGCACGAACCGGCCAACGCTATATCCATCATCAAGAGCGCGGATCGAAAGTCCTGTTGTTCGTGCGTGAATTCAAGAATGACCTTGCCGGTGCCGCACCCTTTACGTTCCTCGGCACGGCAAACTATGTGAGACATGAGGGAAGCCGTCCGATGAATATCATCTGGAAGCTCGACGAACCGATCCCCGCACGCTTTATCAAGAAGACGAACAAGCTTGTAGCGGGGTAGGGTTCACAGGCTCTCATGTCTTCTGACGTTTCTCCTTTGGCGAATTTAGCTCCGGTTCTTTCCGTTACCGTCATAATTGGTGTGAATTATGCATAGTAATACGGTAAAATAATAAGCAGTATGAATAGTGTAGGAATGCGCGTTAGGAGGAAGTCTTATGTTGTACAAGAAGATTCTGGTTCCGTTTGACCACTCTGAGCAGGCTCAGCATGCATTGAAGCACGCATTGGCCCTGATTGCCGATGATCCTTCTGCCGAGGTCGTGGTCTTCCGCTCCATCGCCGGTGCGAAGGATGTGGATGCGCTTGTCGGCCGCGGCAAGGAAGGCACCACGTACGTGGACGAGGACACGCGCGTTCGCTTCAAGAAGATGCGTGATAAGCAGAAGGGCCAGGCCATGGAAGACCTGAAAGACGATGCGAATCCCTTCGTGAAGGATGCCAAGAACCCGGTTACCTACGTTGCCGAGTTCTATCCCACCGCCGTTCAGGGCACGCTCGAGACCTTGGAGAACACCGGCGCCGACTGCATCGTCATGGGCTGCCGAGGAATGAATGCCGTTGCCGGCATGCTCGGTTCCGTGAGCTATGGCGTGGTTCGCTCCGCTTCGGTGCCTGTTGTTACGGTGAAATAGCCTGATTGGCTTTGCGTCCTACGCGCAAGGAACCGCTCTATCAGCCCCATCCTTCGGGATGGGGCTTTTCTGATGCAAGGTGCGGGCAATGGAGTGCCCTGTTGCTTCAAGTTCCCGGGCATCTCGTATAATGTCGCGCATGAAGAAAGTGCGCTTGGATACTCTGCTTGTGGATCGCGGCGATTTTGCAACCGCGGATGAGGCTCTGCGCGCCATCTTGGCGCATGAGGTCAAGGTCGATGATGTGTTCGCCACGAGCGCAGCGATGAGAGTTTCGCCCGATGCGCATGTGGAGGTGCGCCATGGCGGGCAATACGTTTCGCGTGGCGGGTTGAAGCTTGCGGGCGCTTTGCGGGCGTTCGGCCAAGACGTAACGGGCATGCGCTGTTGCGATGTGGGCTCGTCTACCGGAGGCTTCACCGACTGTCTGCTGCAGGCCGGCGCTGCCGAAGTTTCCTGCGTCGATGTGAATTACGGCCAGCTGGCCTGGAAGCTCCGCTCGGACCCGCGCGTACAAGTGCACGAGCGCACGAATATCCGCCTGGCCGACCCCGCCGATCTCGGCGCACCCTTCGATTTGGTTGTGGCTGACCTGAGCTTTATCGGACTTGCCAGCCTCGCTTCCACGTTTGCCAGCCTCTTGGATGCCGGCGGGCTGTTCATCGGTTTGATTAAACCCCAGTTCGAAAGCCGTCACGAGGAGACGGACGAGGGCGTGGTGCTGGATCCGGCGGTTCGCGCGCGTGTGGTAGATGAGGTCTGCACGGCGCTCTCCGAAGAAGGATTCGAAGTCACCGGGTGTGTGGAGTCGCCCATCACCGGACGTAAGAAGCACAACGTCGAGTTCCTGGTTCGCGCGGTACGCCAATAAACCGCTCATCCTTCGTAAATTCCTTTCCTGCCGTCCCCATCTGCCTTGGTGCCTTCCACGGGCGAAACCAGCTGATTATACGAATATCGCAGGGTATCCTCGGGCATTGCGCTACACTTGACCAGACCGATAAAGAAAGGAAGAAGAATGTCCAGGGTTTACAACTTTTCCGCTGGCCCGGCTACGTTGCCGGTTGAGGTGCTGCAAACTGCGGCCGATGAGATGCTCGATTACCATGGGTGCGGCATGTCCGTCATGGAGATGAGCCATCGTTCTGCCGAGTTCAAGGAAATCATCGAGACTGCCGAGGCGGATATCCGCGAGCTGATGAACATCCCTGACAACTACAAGGTGCTGTTCATGCAGGGCGGTGCCACGCTTCAGTTCGCCGCCATCCCCATGAACCTGATGAAGGTGGAGAACGGCTGCGCCGACTACATCGTTTCCGGCGGCTGGTCGAAGAAGGCGGCCAAGGAAGCCGAGAAGTACGGCAAGGTGAACGTTATCGCCTCCTCCGAGGACGACAACTTCACGCACGTGCCGGATCTGACGAACCTCGAGATCGACGATGACGCAGATTATGTGTACATCTGCCAGAACGAGACCGTGTACGGCACCACGTACCACGAGCTGCCCGATACCAAGGGCAAGCCGCTGGTGGCCGATGTCAGCTCTATGTTCCTGTCTGAGCCTATCGACGTTACGAAGTACGGCCTGATCTACGGCGGCGTCCAAAAGAATGTCGGCCCGGCCGGCTTGGCCATCGTCATCATCCGCGACGATCTGATCCGCGATGACATCAAGCCGTACACGCCGGTCTACATGAACTACAAGACTCAGGCGGAGAAGGGCAGCCTCTATAACACGCCTGCCTGCTATACCATCTACATCTGCGGGCTGGTATTCAAGTGGCTGAAGAAGCAGGGCGGCCTTGCGGGCATTGGCAAGCGCAACCGTCAGAAGGCCGAGCTGCTGTACAACTATCTGGACAGCTCCAAACTGTTCAAGGGCACGGCACGCAAGGAAGACCGCTCCATCATGAATGTGCCGTTCGTCACCGGCGATAAGGACCTCGACGCCAAGTTCGTTGCCGAAGCGAAAGAGCACGGCATCGCCAACATCAAGGGCCATCGTTCCGTCGGCGGCATGCGGGCCAGCATCTACAACGCCATGACCGTCGAAGGCGTCCAGGCGCTGATCGACTTCATGAAGGAGTTCGAGAAGGAGAACGCCTAGAAAAGGCCCGGCCGTGCGCCGTTGGTAGTTATCCTGTGCAATTTGCCGAGATTGCAGGCCAAGTGATTGCGGGCGGGCCATGCCAATCGGTATAGTTTCGAATCAAGCGCGAGAAGGGGTCTTCGGGCCCCTTCTTCATCTATATCTTCTGAAGAAAGGATTACCTTGAACGCTTCAAGCGACCAACCTCCGAGTACGAACCCGTCAATCGGGAAGGTCCAAGGCCTATCGGGCGAATCCGCCATTTCCGGTTCCCCCGCATCGCGCACTGCGGCGGCTCGAACCGATTCTCCTGCCCAGTCCATTCCGGGCGCAGCCGCCTCGAAGAACGAAGGCGGCAACTCGACCATCGCTGTCGTTGCCTCGATCATCGGGGATATTTCCGTCGGCGTGGTCAAACTGATCTGCGCGGCTCTTACCGGCTCCCAAGCCATGGTCTCCGAGGGCATCCACTCCATCGTCGACTCCGGCAACGCGGCTCTCGTTCTGCTGGGCATCCATCAATCGAAGAAGGGCGCCGACGAAGACCACCCCTTCGGACATGGCAAGGAGCTTTATTTCTGGACCCTGGTTGTCGCGGTGCTCGTATTCACCGTCGGCGGCGGCATCTCCTTTATCGAGGGCGTGAACTATATCCAGGCCATAACCCCGGAAACGCAGCTCACCGATCCGTTGATCAATATCATCGTCATCGCCATCGCCGCCTGCATCGAGGGAACGACGCTCGGCATCGCCGTGCGACAGTTCAACAAGGCACGCGGGGACATGGGGCCGATCGAGTTCATCCGCAACGCCAAGGACCCCAGCCTGTATTCGGTGGTGCTGGAGGATACGGCTGCGGAAATCGGCTTGGCGCTGGCGTTTTTCGGCGTCACGCTGTCGCATGTGTTCGACAATGCGTACATCGACGGCATCGCCTCGATCCTCATCAGCCTGCTGCTGATGGCGGTCGGCATGATCTTGCTGCTGGAGACGCGCAAGCTGTTGGTGGGCGAGGGCCTGAACAAACCCGAGACGCGGCAGATCATCGAGATCGTGGAATCGAATCCGCATGTAGTCGATTGCGGCCGCGTGCTGACCATGTACATGGGGCCGCACCAGCTGCTGGTTACCATCGACGCGAATTTCTCGCTGACATCTTCTGCTATGGACATCCTGCTTGCGGTGGATGATATCGAAGCGAACATCCGCCGGGAGTTTCCCGATGCCACCCGCGTGTTCATCGAAGTGGAGAGCCTGCGCAACGTCCGTGCCCAGGCACAGGCATTCGAGGAGATGGAGTCCGAGGCCGAAGAGGAACTGGAGCGCGAGGAACGAGAAAACGACCTGGAGTCCGCTCAAGAGGAGGAAGCCTCCGAGTTGGAGGATGTACGGGGGAATGACGATGGGGGACAAGAGGACTCGTCGTATGATGAGAAGCTGCATATCGGTCCCTTTACCCTCGGTTGAAGGGTCTTTCAACGAAAGGAACGGCATTGGATACAGGAATCAAAGGCAAGGCAACTCTGACGGTTTCGGAGAAGGATACGGCTATCGCCCATGGCAGCGGGACGCTTAAGGTGCTGGCTACCCCGGCGCTGGTTGCGCTGATGGAACGCACAGCATGGGAGAGCATCGCCGATCAGCTGGAACCGGGCCAGACCACAGTGGGAACCGCCATGGATATGCAGCATACCGCTCCAACGCCGATTGGGATGACGGTTACCTGCGAAAGCGAGTTGGTGGCCATCGACCGCCGCGCGCTCACCTTCAAGCTGACCGCGTATGACGATCGCGGTCCAGTAGGGACGGCGACTCATGGGCGCTTTATCGTGGATGCCGAGAAGTTCCAGGGCAAGGCCGATTCGAAGAAGCAGGCCGAGTAACGCCTCGCGGACCGTCAGTCTGATTCTGAAAAAACAACCTTGCAGCTTGGCGGCCGATAGGCACCTTGCGAATCATCCGCGGGACCAAGGTCGATGCATAATAAGACGGCCGGTAGGACGATTTATCCTACCGGCCGTTTGTTTGGAATCTACCGGATAATACGGCTAGTCGCAGTAGACAATCGGCTTGATCAGGTCGCGCGGTTTCTGATCCATAACCGTGAAAGCGTCCTCGATCTTCTCGAAGCCGTGGTACTTGTAGTTCAGCATCTTGCCCGGATGGCAACGGTCGGTGCGGATGACCTCAAGCAGTTTTTCGATGCGGTAGGCTCCGCCGGGGCAGAAGCCGCAGCGCAACGTGACATTGCTCATCCCGAGGCCCCACAGAGCGGTCGGGAACGAGATGGTGTCTCGGGGATCATAGAACGCGATGCTCGAGATGGTGCCGTTCGCACGCACCAGCTGGAGCGCCTGCACCATGCAGGAGGTGTTCGTGTTCGCGATGATGGCGCGATCGACTTGCCCGCCGTTCTTCTCCAGGATTTGCTCGACGGTGTCGCCTTCCTTGTAGCTGATGATGTCGGTGGCACCGTACTCGCGGGCGAGTGCCGCGCAATCCGGGCGCGTGCCGACGCCGTAGATCTTTCCCGCTCCTTTCAACGCCGCTCCGGCGATGGACATCAGGCCGATGGGCCCGATGCCGAAGACGACGACGCTGTCGCCATACGAGATGTCGGCATTCTCGGCGGCGTGGAAACCGGTCGACATCATATCGACCGTCATCAACGCATCTTCGATGGATACATCGTCAGGCAGGTGAACCAGGTTCGCGTCGGCGTTGTTGCAATGGAAGTATTCGGCGAATACGCCATCCTTGTAGGTCAGGTATTTGAAGCTGGCCATCAAGCCGGAATCATGGGCGTTGTTGATGCCCTTCTCCTGCAGCGGTACCTGTTCCCAATCCGGCGTGCAGCAGGGAACGACGACCCTGTCACCGGGCTTGAAGCGCGTGACCATGCTTCCGACCTCGACGACTTCGCCCAACGCCTCATGGCCGAGGATCAGATTTTCCTTCTCGCCGGCACCCCCGTGCAAAGCATGGGTGTCCGATGAGCAGGGAGCCAGGGCAATTGGCTTCAAGATGGCGTCCATGGGACCAGCCGTCGGCTTTTCCTTCTCGATCCAACCTGGTTTCTCGACCGCCAGCATTCCATAACCCTTCATGACGCATGCGCCTCCTTTGATCGGCATCTCCCAGATGCATGCAAACTCGCTGCCGCTCAGCGATTGCAAGGTCAGTGTAATTTCTGCGGGGCGTACCGGTGTCATGAAATCCGTTAGAGGGGGTAATGGGTCTATGGGGTGCCTTGTGCGCTTCGGCATACGAGCTGCAATCGAGGCGGGAGGTTCGCCCGTGGGCGCTCGGATGGATGAAAAAATACAAGGGGCTTCTTGCAAGAAGCCCCTTGCTTTCGGTGCGGACGCGTTAGTTCTTCAGCGAGTTGATCGGCGCGGGGAAACGGCCGCCGCGATGCGCCAGCACGCTGCCGGCATATTGGTTTACGGGCATGACCGGCGCGGCACCCATCAGGCCGCCGAAGTCCAGCATGTCGCCGACCTTATAGCCGATAGCGGGGATGACGCGGACTGCCGTCGTCTTGTTGTCGATGATGCCGATGGCGCTCTCATCGGCAATGATGCCGAAGATGGTTTCTGCCGTTGTGTCGCCGGGGATGGCAATCATGTCCAGGCCGACGCTGCAAACACTGGTCATGGCTTCCAACTTCTCGATATGCAGGGCGCCCTTCTCGGCGGCCCGGATCATGCCGGCATCCTCTGAAACGGGGATGAACGCGCCCGACAGACCGCCCACGCTGCTCGATGCCATGACGCCGCCTTTCTTCACGGCATCGTTGAGCATGGCAAGGGCTGCGGTGGTTCCGGGACCGCCGCAGGTGCCGACGCCGATGTCTTCCAAGATGTCGGCGACCGAATCGCCGGCTGCGGGGGTCGGGGCAAGGCTCAGGTCCACGATGCCGCGGGGATAGCCCAGCCGTTTGCTGGCTTCGCGGGCCATCAGCTCGCCGGCACGTGTGATGCGGAAGGCGGTCGACTTCACTGCTTCGGCAATCTCCGACCAGCTTGCATCCTCGGGCATGGATTTCAGCACGGCATGCACCACGCCGGGACCCGAGACGCCGACGTTGATGATCTCGTCGCCTTCGCCCGAACCGTGGAAGGCGCCGGCCATGAACGGGTTGTCCTGCACCGCATTGGCGAAAACGACCAGCTTGGCGCATCCATAGCACTGATCATCCTTGGTTGCCTCGGCGGTGGCGAGCACGGTGTTGGCCATCAGCCAGACGGCGTCCATGTTGATTCCCGCTCGTGTGGAGCCCACATTGACCGACGAGCACACCAGGTCGGTGCTCGCCAGCGCCTCGGGAATGGAGGCGATCAGCTTGCGGTCCGCTGAGCCGATGCTCTTGTGCACCAGCGCCGAGAATCCCCCGACGAAGTTCACCCCAACTTCATGGGCGGCCTTGTCCATTGCCCGCGCGATGGGGGATAGGTCCTCGGTCTCGGCTGCGCCGGAGATCTCCGCAATCGGCGTCACGGAGATGCGCTTGTTCACGATGGGGATGCCGTATTCCCTTTCCAGCTGCTCGGCAACGGGGACCAGCTGCTCGGCAGCAGTGGTGATGCGGTCGTAAACCTTCCGTGCCATCGTATCCACATTCGTATCGGTGCAGCCGCGCAAGTTCAGGCCCAGCGTAATGGTACGGATATCAAGATTCTGCTCGGACACCATCGATTCGGTGTTGTAGACGTCTTGGGGGGTGATTTGCATTTCGGTCCGCCTTCTATCGAGAGCAATTGCTTGCCCCATTATACGAGTTGCCCGCCCGATGCCGAAACGTTTGCAGCAAAGCGGTCTGTGCGGCACGTCTTCTCAGAAGATGCGGAATGCCGGTCGCCGTGCGGCTCGATTCTCCCTGCGATGAAAAATGTTTCTAATCGAGTAGCAATTATGTGCAGTCTTTGCAGCGGTCTGCCTGCCTCTTGCAAAGCATGGAGCACATCCTATAATCGCTATTGAACAAACTGTCCATTATTTGACGCTCTGTAAAATATTGAAGGGAGCCAAGGTGGCAACCGCGACATTGGAATCAACGAGGGCTCAGCGCACGCGCGACCGCGCTTCCCAGTCTCTTGCGAACAGCACGAAGGATTGCCGCGTGCCCGATCGCCGTATCGTCCGTTCGCGCCAGGCCCTGCGCCAGGCGCTCATCGATTCGATGGAGGAATGCGGGTTCGAGGCGGTGACGGTCAACGACCTGTGCCGGCGCGCCGACGTGACGCGCGGGACGTTCTACAACCATTTCAAAGACAAGGAAGAGCTGCTCGCCTCTGTCGAGGACGAGGTCATTGCGGGTGTGGCGAATTTCCAAGAGCGCATGGCGAGCCTGTCGCTCGAAGAAGCGGCCGGCTGCCTGATGGCCGATAAGCCGCTGCCGTTTCTCGTCGACCTGTTCGACTACCTGCGCTCGGAGGGTGCATTCCTGCATGCCGTCCTGGGCCCGGGCGGCGACATCCGCTTCGCACCGCGCCTGCGCGACTCGGTGTGCACCTGCCTGGTGGAATCCATCCTGCACGAGCGCTACCGCACCAATCCCACGGCATTCGTGGGCTATTACGTGTCCTTCTACGCCTCGGCATATCTCGGGATCATCTCCCGTTGGATCAACCAGGGAATGGTCGAGAGCTCGGAGGATATGGCGCGCATCGCGGTGCGCTTGCTGTTCATCCAGCCGGGCGAATCGATTGAGCTGTAAAGGAGTATGACCATCATGAACGATCAGACCAGCACCCCGACGAAGGCTCAAGTTCCCGCCGAAGTCCCAGCTGACGAGGAACTGCATATCGGCATCGATGTGGGATCCACTACCGTAAAATTCGCCATACTGAACAACCAGGGCACGGTGCTCTATTCCATTTACCGGCGCCATCACGCCGATGTACGCGCCACGATCATCGAGGTGCTCGAGGATGCATGCCGCGATTACGGCGAACGCGCCATGACCATCGCCATCACCGGTTCCGGCGGCCTGCTCCTGGCCCAATGGCTGGGCGTGCCCTTCGTGCAGGAGGTCATCGCGTCGAAGACCGCAGTCGAGACCTTCATCCCGAAGACCGATGTAGCTATCGAGCTCGGTGGCGAGGACGCAAAGATCATCTATTTCGACAACGGAATCGAGCAGCGCATGAACGGCACCTGCGCTGGAGGCACCGGTGCCTTCATCGACCAGATGGCCGTGCTTCTGGATACCGATGCGTCCGGCTTGAACGAGCTGGCCGCCGATTCCAAGATGATCTATCCGATTGCAAGCCGGTGCGGCGTGTTCGCGAAAACCGACGTACAGCCGCTGCTGAACGAAGGCGCACGCAAGGAGGACATCGCGGCGAGCATCTTCCAAGCCGTGGTGACCCAGACCATCTCGGGCCTGGCGTGCGGCCATCCCATCCGCGGCCATGTGGCATTCCTGGGCGGTCCGCTGCAGTACCTTCCGGAACTTCGCAAACGCTTCTATATCACCCTGAATCTGGACGATGAGCACATCATCGTCCCGGAGAACGCCCATCTATTCGTTGCCGCCGGTTGCGCGGTGGCGGGCAAGGATGGCAAGCCCGAGAAGCTCAACGATGTATTGGAGCGCCTGCGCAACCTGGGCGATATCCAGGGTTCCGACGTCGAGCGCCTGCAGCCGTTGTTCGCCAACGAAGCCGAATACCGCGAATTCAAGGAGCGCCACGACGCCGAACGCGTGAAGCGCGCGAATCTTGCCGATCAGGAAGGCGAGGTCTTCCTGGGCATCGATGCCGGTTCCACCACATTCAAGGCGGCGCTTATCAACAGGGACGGCAGCCTGCTGTGGACATCCTATGAGAACAATAAGGGCGACGTGCTCAGCGCGGCTAAACGATCGCTGAAGAGCATGTATGCGGCCCTTCCTACCGACCCGGAAACGGGCGAGCCCAAAGTGCATATCGGACACGCCACCGTCACCGGATACGGTGAGGGACTGCTGCTGCAGGGGCTGTCCTGCGATTCTGGCGAAATCGAGACGGTCGCGCATCTCCGCGGTGCGCAGGAGATGCTGCCCGGCGTCGAGTTCATCCTGGATATCGGCGGCCAGGACATGAAGTGCCTCCGCGTCCATGACGGCGTCATCGAGCACATCATGCTGAACGAGGCCTGCAGTTCCGGATGCGGCTCGTTCATCGAGACGTTTGCCAACGGCCTCGACCTCGACTTGCCCGACTATGCCCAGACGGCTATCGGCGCCGAGCACCCCGTCGATTTGGGCAGCCGCTGCACCGTGTTCATGAACTCCCGGGTCAAGCAGGCTCAGAAGGAAGGCGCCACCGTCGGGGACATCGCTGCCGGCCTGGCTATCTCGGTGGTGAAGAACGCCCTGTTCAAAGTCATCAAGATCCGCGACCCCAAAGAGGTCGGCCAGAAGGTCATCGTCCAAGGCGGCACGTTCTTGAACGATGCGGTGCTGCGTGCGTTCGAGCAGATGGCGGGCGTGCATGCGGTGCGCCCCGACATCGCAGGCAATATGGGTGCCTACGGTGCTGCCCTGCTCGCACGCGACCGCTACGAGAACGCGGTCTTCCGCAGCGAGCATGGCGAGGCAGCGCCGGTGCACTCCAAGCTTCTGACGGCTGCCGAGCTCGATGCGCTCGAGCCCCAGCAGCGCACTACCCGCTGCAAGGCCTGCTCGAACCACTGCCTGCTGACCATCAACGACTTCGGCAAGGATCCCGAAACCGGGAAGCCGCGCCGCTTCATCACCGGCAACCGCTGCGAGAAGGGCGCCGGCCGTGCCAAGGAGGAAACGAAGAAGGTACCGAACCTCTTCGAGTACAAGAGCCATCGGCTGTTCGACTACGAGCCGCTGCCGCCCGAGAAGGCGCCCCGCGGTACCGTGGGCATGCCGCGCGTGCTCAACATGTTCGAGAACTACCCCTTCTGGTTCACCTTCTTCACGAACCTGGGCTTCCGCGTTATCCTGTCGGACCCGTCCACGAAGGAAACCTATTCGAAGGGCATCGAGAGCATTCCTTCGGAGAATGCCTGCTATCCCGCTAAGATCAGCCATGGCCACATCATGAACCTGTTGGAGAAGCACCCTGATTTCATCTGGATGCCCTGCAGCAAGTGGGAGCGCCAGGAAGACCCCACCGCGGGCAACCATTACAACTGCCCGATGGTTGCATCCTACTCGGAGGCCCTGCGCTTGAACATCGACGAGCTGCGCACATCCGATGTCGCGTTCTTGAATCCCTGGCTGCCCTATGACAAGAAGAGCAATCTGAAGGAGCGCCTGTACGTCGAGCTGGTGGAGAACAACCGCAACGTCATGACCAAGCACGCACCCGCCCCGACGCAAGCGGAAATCGACCGCGCCGTGGATCTGGCCTGGAAGGAAGACGAGCAGTTCCACGACGACATGCGCGCGAAGGGCGAGGAGACCCTGCGCTGGATGGAGGAGACGGGTACGCACGGCATCGTGTTGGCCGGACGCCCGTACCACAACGATCCCGAGATCAACCATGCCATTCCCGAGCTGCTTACCAGTTTCGGCCTGGCGGTGCTCACCGAGGACTCTATCGCTCATCTGGGCACGCTGGAGCGTCCGATCCGCGTGGTCGACCAGTGGATGTTCCACACCCGCCTGTATGCGGCGGCCAAGGTGTGCACACAGCGCAAGGACCTGGACCTGGTGCAGCTGATGAGCTTCGGCTGCGGCCTGGATGCCCTGACCACCGATGAGGTGCAGGAGATCCTGGAGGGTTCCGGGAAGATCTACACGCTGCTGAAGATCGATGAGGTGTCTAACCTGGGCGCCGTGCGGATCCGCATCCGCTCGCTGTTGGCTGCCTTGCAGGATAAGGCCGAAGAAGAGGCCGAGAAGGAGCTTCTGGCACGCCATTCAAAGGGCTGCCCGGTCGGCGAAATGGACATCGACTGGGATGCCATCAATGCCAAGCTCGACGAGAAGTCGGGCAAGCGCGAAGCGGAAGAGGCCGCCAAGCTCGTAGAGGCGGACATGAAGGCGAAGGTTGCGGCCGAAGCGGCCGCGGCCGATGCCGAAGGGAAACCCGAGGCGGTGACCGACGAGGCATTGCCCGAGGGCAAGAAGCGGATGCTGACCCCTGAGGAGAACCGCCGCGAAACCGAGTCCACGGCATTCGAGCGCGCCGCCTTTACCAAGGAGATGAAGCAGGAGGGCTGGACGATTCTCGCACCCCAGATGGCGCCGATTCACTTCGCCCTGTTGCAGCAATGCTTCAAGAAGGGCGGCTACAATGTGGAGCTCTTGCCCTCGGTGGACCATGGAGCGGTCGATGCCGGCTTGAAGTACGTGAACAACGATATCTGCTATCCTTCCATCCTCACCACCGGCCAGATTATGGAGGCGGTAACCTCCGGGCGCTACGACACCGACCATCTGGCGGTGCTTATCACGCAGACGGGTGGCGGCTGCCGTGCCACGAACTACATCTCGCTGATCCGCAAGGCGCTGAAAGCGGCCGGCTACGGGCATATCCCGGTCATCGGCTTGGCCCTGCAGCCGGGCGGTGACGAGAACCATCCGGGATTCAAGGTAACTATCCCGATGCTGGCACAGGGCTTCACCGCCATCGCGCTCGGCGACCTGCTGATGCAGTGCCTGCATCGCACGCGTCCGTACGAGGCCGAGCCGGGTGCCGCCGATGCGCTGTTCAACCACTGGATGGACTTCGCACGCGAGGAATTCGCCAAGGGCATGTCGCGCCGGACGTTCAAGAAGACCGTCAAGCAGATCGTGGACGATTTCGATACGCTCCCGCTGGTGAACGACCGCAGCAAACCGCGCGTGGGCGTGGTCGGCGAGATCCTGGTGAAATTCCATCCCACGGCGAACAACGAGATCGTGAAAGTCCTCGAATCCGAAGGCTGCGAAGTGGTGGTTCCGGGTCTGATGGGCTTCTTCGAGTTCGGCATCTCCGGCCGCATCTTCCAGCACGACCCGCTGGGACGAGAGGGCGCAAGCGGTGCGAAGGTGTTGTTGAAGCTGGTCAAGGGCCTGCAGCAGCCGATCAACGACGCTTTGGTCGAATCAGCGCGCTTCGAGCCGCCGACGAGCATCTTCGAGCTGGCCGATTACGCGAAGGAGATCCTGTCGCTGTGCAACTCCATGGGCGAGGGCTGGTTGCTGACCGCTGAGATGGTCGAGCTTATCCGCAACGGCACCCCCAACATCGTCTGCGTGCAGCCGTTCGCCTGCCTGCCGAACCACGTGGTGGGCAAGTCGGTGATCAAGGAGCTGCGCCGCCGGTATCCACGGTCGAATATCGTCGCCGTTGACTACGATCCGGGTGCGTCCGAGGTCAATCAGCTGAACCGCATCAAGCTGATGGTTGCCGTGGCAAAGTCGAATATGGCCGATGCCGAACGGGAGGCGCGCAACGAGCGCGATTCGTTCCGCCGCGGTCCGGCTCCCTCCGAAGAGGTCATCGACGAGCTGCAGATCGAAGAGCGCCGTGTGCCAAACGACAAGGCGGCTGAAAAGGAACCTGCTGCTCCGGTGAGCGCCTCATGACGAATGTGCAGGTGAATATGCCCGCCGCAGACGGCAGAGAAGCGTCGGGCAGGCTGCTGGTCTGCCCGACACCCATCGGCAACCTGGACGATCTACCGCCGCGGGCGCTTTCGGCCCTGCGCGCAGCCGATGTTGTCTGCGCGGAGGATACGCGGGTGACGGGAAAGCTTCTGGCCGCGTTCGATATCAAGAAGCGGCTCGAGCGACTGGACGAGAACACCATGGGCGGGCGCGCAGCGGAGATTGTCGCCCGTATGCGGGAAGGCCAGGTCATCGCCTATTGCAGCGATGCCGGCATGCCCGGCGTGTCCGATCCCGGCCTTCGCCTGGTGGATGCCGCTTTGGATGCAGGAGTGCCGGTGGAGGTCATCCCCGGACCGACGGCAGTCGCTACCGCCTATGTCGCCAGCGGATTCACCTGCCCTCGGTTTCTGTTCGCGGGTTTCTTCCCACGCAAGGCCAAAGAACGCACGGCAGTATTGGAGGGTTATCGGACGCTCGATGCCGCGCTGCTCTTCTACGAGAGCCCGTATCGTATCGCTTCGGCTCTGGCGGCGGTGGCGGATGCTTTCCCGACGCGACGGGTGGCGGTATGCCGCGAGCTGACCAAGGCTCACGAGGAAACCGTCCGCGGAATTGCCGCCGAAGTGCGTGATGAGTTTGCCCGTCGCGATGCCGAGGGTGCCATCAAGGGCGAGATCGTGCTCGTCATCGAGGCACCGGGCGAATCGGAGGCCGTCCTGGCAGGGGAAAAGGCACGTGCCGGTGCCGAAGAGCGGGCACGCGAACTGGCTGCTGCCGGCGATTTGAGCCGAAAAGACATGGTTGCGCTGCTTCGCCGCGAATTCGGTATCTCGCGAAACGAAGCATATGACCTGGTTCACCGTCTATGAGGATCTACGATATCGAAGGCGTGCCGGTGATGGTGGTGCGCAAGCGCATCAAGAACCTGTACCTGCGCGTGCGCCCGCAGGACGGGCAGGTCATCGCCAGCGTGCCCATGCAGCTGCCCTGGGATGATGTGGAGGAATTCCTGCAGAAGAAGCACAAATGGATTCTCTTGCATCATGAGCAGGCGCTGCACTCGCCTCAGCGCTACGCGGAAGCCGCGAGTGCCGATGAGCGGCGTGCATGGAGGGCGATCGTGCAAGCGGGCACCGAGGCGCTTGTGGCGAAATGGGAGCCGGTACTGGGAGTGAAGGTGCAGACACTTGTCTATCGCAGCATGCGAAGCCGTTGGGGCAGCTGCCAGCCCGAGACGGGCCGCGTATGCATCAACACGCGCCTGGCTCTCTATCCGCCCCGTTGCTTGGAGTACGTGGTGGTCCATGAGCTGTGCCATCTCATCGAGCCGAGTCACGGGCCGCGGTTCAAGGCGCTGCTAAACGAGTTCCTACCCGATTGGAAGTCCGCCGACGCACTGCTGAAAAAGTAGGGTGGCTTTGTCGCATCTGCCGCAGAAAACCGACGGGAGAACGGCGCGCCCACGAGGACTCCACATCTTAAATGCGGTGTCCCACATGGGGAAACAAGCGGTATTTTGCCTGGGAGGCTGAAGCTGGGGCAACGCGATATGCTCGCGTTAGCGGGGTTTCGTATAATGACACAATGATTTTTCAGCAGACAAAACCACGGGCGCTGCCGCTGGCTTTCGCAGGATTCTTCCTGATGTTGCTGCTGGTATGCGCTGCCCCGGCCGCTTTTGCCGACGGGGGCGATACCGGGGAGCAGATCAGCGAGCTGCAGCAGCGCGTAGAGCAGACAGCTAAGGATTACGACGAGGCCAGCGCAAAGCTCGAAGAGATCAACCAGCGCATCAAAGACAACAATGCCGCGATTGCCAAGATCAAGAAGGAGCTTCCCGCCCGTAAGGCACGTGCCGCGGCGGCCATGGAAGCCATGTACAAGATGCAGAACCAGACTTCTGGCCTGATCGATATCATCTTTAGCATCGACAGCCTTGACGACCTCATCAAGACCACCGACTACCTGAATACGATCCAGGACCGCAACGTCGATGCCATCAACGATCTCAACGATGCGCAGACCCAGCTGAAGGAGAAGTCCGAGCAGCTGGCTTCCGACAAGCAGGCGGCCGAAGAGGAGAAGGCGCAAGCCGAACAGGCTGCTGCCGATGCCGTCGCCGCGCGCGAGGAGGCGCAGCGCGAAGCAGAGGAGCAAGCCAAGAAGGAAGCGGCAGAGGCGGCGGCTAAGAAGGCGGCAGCCCAGAAGCAGTCTTCGAAGAAGGCGTCCTCGTCCTCTTCGTCTGATAATTCCGAGAAAAGCTCTTCGACCTCCTCCTCGTCTTCCTCGAGCTCGCAGAAGAGCAGTAATGCCAGTGAAGACAGCTCGACTGCCTCCTCGAGTTCCGGCACGGTTTCCAGCGGCGGTGTGGATTGGAGCGTCGGCAAGGCGAAATTCGTGAGCATCTGGACGTCCCGCATCAACAACTACCTGGCGGGATCGCCCATGGCAGGACAGGGAGCCACCTTCGCAAATGCCGCTTGGGATTACGGCGTCGATCCGCGCTGGTCGCCCGCCATCGCCTATACGGAGAGCTCGCTCGGCGCCAACTGCTTCAAGCCCTATAACGCCTGGGGTTGGGGCTCGTCGAGCTGGAGCAGCTGGAGCGAGGCCATCTATGCCCATGTGGCAGGCCTTGCCCATGGTTACGGCACGACGATCTCCATCTCGGCTGCGCAGAAATACTGCCCCTCCAACTGGCAGAACTGGTACAACAAGACGCTTGCCCAGATGAATTCCATCTAAGCGGTGCCTGCGGGTTTGCCGCGCGGGCTTTGTCCGAAGGCCGACGCTTTTCCTTTCCGCAAGTAGTAATATGTTCTGTTGGCTCTGCCTGTATTGTGGCAGGGCATTCCCTGGGGTCTCAGCGCGGGAAAGCGCCGGCCCGCATCAGACGAGGGCAAGGGGTACCATTCGCCATCTTGCCGGAAGGAGAACAGTTCGCATGTCCAAGGGAACCTATTCTTTCACCACCCCGATCTATTACGTGAACGCCGCCCCGCATCTGGGAACGGCATATACGACGGTTGCCGCCGACACGGTGGCGCGCTATCAGCGCATGAACGGCTACGACGTCGAATTCGTCACCGGCATGGACGAACATGGTCAGAAGGTTGCCGAAACGGCCGAGTCGAAGGGGATGACGCCGCAGGATTGGTGCGATTCCATGGAGCCGGTGTTCCGTGAGGCATGGGACATGCTCGACATCACCTATACGGATTTCGTACGTACCAGCAGCGACCGCCAAACCCGCACGGTGCAGAAGTTCTGGCAGGACCTCTATGATCGCGGTTACCTGTACAAGGGCAGCTACGAGGGCTGGTATTGCGTCCACGAGGAAACGTATTATTCCGAGAGTGACCTGGAGAAGAACGAGGATGGCGTGTACGTGTGCCCGGATTGCAAACGTCCGGTGCAGCTGATGGCCTCCGGCGAGGAGAACTGGTTCTTCAAGCTCTCCGATTTCCAGGATAAGCTGCTTGCCTATTACGACGAGCATCCGGACTTCATCCGTCCCGCATCGCGGCGCAACGAGGTGGTCAGCTTCGTCAAGCGCGGGTTGAAAGACCTTTCCATCTCACGTTCGACCTTCGACTGGGGCGTGCCGCTGCCGTTCGATAAGGGACATGTGGCGTATGTTTGGGCCGATGCCCTGTTGGCATATCTGACCGGTATCGGCTATGCGGATCCGGACCGTACCGAGGAATTCGACCGCAGCTGGCCGATGCAGTATCACTTCGTGGGCAAGGACATCACCCGATTCCATTGCGTGATCTGGCCGGCAATGCTCATGGCGGCGGACATGCCCATCACCCATACCGTATTCGGCCATGGCTTCCTTCTGACCAAGGGCGAGAAGATGTCGAAATCCAAGGGCAATGGGGTTATGCCCAAGGACCTGGTGAAGATCTTCGGCGTGGATGCGTATCGCTACTATTTCATGAGCGACGTGCAGTTCGGTTCCGATGGCGATATCTCGCTGGAGCGCATGGTGCAGGTGTATAACGCCGACTTGGCCAATACTTGGGGCAATCTCTGCAGCCGTGTGCCCGGCATGAACAAGAAGTACTTCGACAGCCTGGTTCCCGAGGTCCCCGCTGCCACGAAGTCCCTTGTGGAGCAGAATCCGCTGCGCGAGATCGCCGATACCCTGTATCAGACCTATGATGCCTGCATGGCCGAAGTCGATTTCACGGGGGCTGCTGCGGCTGCGCAGAACCTGGCGCATCGTGCGAACCTGTATATCGACGAGACCGAGCCGTTCCGCATGGCCAAGGATCCCGAAAAGCGCGATGAGCTCGCCGCGGTCATGTATAACCTGTTGGAGGCTATCCGCATCATCGCGCTTTATATGGCGCCGTTCGCGCCGAACACATCCGCCGAGGTCTACCGGCGCTTGGGTTTGGGGGATATCACGTCAATCACCGATATCGAAGCTGCCACCAAGTGGGGCCAGCTGCCGAGCGGCAATACCGTTGAGACCGGTTCGCCGCTGTTCCCGCGTTTGGATATCTCCGAACTCGATCTGGAAAACTAAACGAGCCGAAAGGGGCACTCCCCGTTCTTCGGGAAGTGCCCGGCAGAAGGAGCCATGCGCTGGCGAAGTGACGCGCACCGCGTTTATTACAGGTGCGCCTGGATGACGCTGGTCTGGTATCCGGCATCTTCCAATGCCTGCACGATCTCGCGTTTATGTGCCGGTCCGAACGCCTCGATCGTCACGCGCAGCTCAACGGCTGCGTTGCGGTTGGCGGTAACGAACTGGTTGTGGTCCAGGCGCACCACGTTGCCCTTCTTATCGGCGATGGCCTGGGCGACTCGGACGAGCTCGCCGGGACGGTCGGGCAGAAGCAGGGACACGGTGAAGATGCGGTCGCGTTGGATCAGGCCGTGCTGCACGACGCTTGCCATGGTGGTCACGTCCATGTTCCCACCCGATAGGATGGAGACGACCTTCTTTCCTTTGCAGTCCAGATGCTTCAGGGCGGCAACGGTCAGCAATCCGGAATTCTCGACAATCATCTTATGGTTCTCCACCATGTCCAGGAACGACACGATGATCTCGTCATCGGAGACGGTCAGGATATCGTCGACGTTCTTCTGGACATACGGGAATACCTTATCGCCTGGCTCAAGGACTGCGGTGCCATCGGCAATCGTGTTCGCACTGGGAAGCTTCACCACATGGCCGGCTTCGAGCGATGCCTTCATGCATGCCGCACCTTCCGGTTCCACGCCGATCACCGTGATGCGCGGGTTCAGCAGCTTGGCCAGGGTCGCGACTCCAGTGATCAGCCCGCCGCCGCCGATAGGCGCCAAGATGATGTCCACAAGCGGGAGCTCCTGCACGATCTCCATGGCAATCGTGCCCTGCCCGGTGGCAACGGCGAGGTCGTTGAACGGATGGATGAAGGTCAGCCCCTGCTCATCGGCAAGCTTCAGGGCGTGTTCATAGGCTTCGTCATAGACGTTGCCTGCCAGTACAACGTCCGCACCGAGTTCCTTGGTGCGCTCAACTTTGATGAGCGGGGTGGTGGTGGGCATCACGATGGTGGCATGCACCCCATAGACCTGCGCCGCATTCGCAACGCCTTGCGCGTGGTTGCCGGCCGATGCGGTGATCAGGCCGCGCTTGCGTTCCTCGTCCGTCAGCGTGCTTATCTTGTAATACGCCCCGCGTACCTTGTAGGCGCCGGTTCGCTGCATATTCTCGGGTTTCAACCAGACTTCGTTCCCGCATTCACGGCTGAAATACGGGCTGTATACAAGCTTCGTCTCCTGAGTGACCTCTTTCACCTTTTTTGCGGCTTCTTCGAAGGCATCCAGCGTCAGCATGGCATACGTTCCTTTCATTGCGTTGCGAATCCTCGCGTTGTATGTTTCGAGTGTCGCATAAACTATTCGGTTATGAGCGAGTATTTTCCCAGAAAGGAAGATTATGAAAACCATCGCAACGCCCGACGCCCCGGCCGCCATCGGTCCTTATTCGCAAGGCGTCATCGCAAACGGCTTGCTGTTCGCTTCCGGTCAGATTCCGCTTGACCCCCAGACCGGTCAGATAGTGGGCAACACCATCGAAGAGCAGACCGCGCAGGTCATGAAAAACATCGGTGCGCTGCTTGCCGCTGCCGGTACCGACTTCGATCATGTGGTGAAGACCACCTGCTTCTTGGAGGATATCGACGCCTTTGATGCCTTCAACAAGGTGTATGCGAGGTCCTTCGGTACCAGCCTGCCAGCGCGTTCGGCTGTCGGCATTGACAAGCTGCCGAAGGGCGTTCTGGTAGAGGTAGAAGTTGTCGCAGCGGTCGAATAGCTGCTGGCGGATAGCAGGATGATGCGTGAATCCCATGACTGACGCCTGGCAGGAAAAACGCCCAGCCTCGAGCACCCCGCATGCGCTCGAGCGCGATTTGCTGTATCGCAAGCGCAAGAAGAAGGGGAAGTTCTCCGTGGCAGTGCCTCCGATACCGCTGCCCGAGGCACCCCTGGCGGATACCCATGCCCATCTGGGGGCGCTCGATGCACCGCTTGCGCTGGCCCGCGCGGCATTCTGGGGCTTCGATTTCATCTGCTGTATCACGGAACCGGACAACGATGCCCCCCGCGTCTACCGGGACCTGCCGAAGTGGCGGGAACAGGCTGCGGAGCTGCTGCCCGAGCTGATCACGGCCACCGACGAGGTGTTGGCCGCACGCTCCGACCCGGCGTCGCAGGCCATGCGGGAGCTTCTCGAAGAGCGCCGTTCTCAGGCGCTCGGCATTCCACGGGTTCGGCTTGCCATCGGGTGCCATCCGCACACCTCGCGAAGGTGGGATGAGCGGCTCGAGGCGCTCGAGCGGCAGGCGCTGGCCGACCCGCGTACCTGCGCCGTGGGAGAAATCGGCCTCGATTACTTCTACGACATGTCGCCGCGGGAAACGCAGGAGCGCGTGTTCCGGGAACAGCTGCGTTTGGCAAACGAGGCGGGCGTACCCGTGTTTCTCCATATCCGCGACGCACACGAGGATGCGCTCGCCATCTTACAGGAGGAAGGCTTCCCCGAGGCAGGCACCATCCTGCACTGCTGCAGCTTGCCGCCAAAGGAGCTCGAGCCTTGGATCGACGCGGGATGCTTCATCGCGTATGGCGGTATCGCGACCTTCAATTCCCAGGACGCGGCGCGTGAGGGAGTGCGCCTGGTTCCGCACGATCGCCTGCTGTTCGAAACAGATTCTCCCTATATGGCCCCGAATCCGCTGCGCGGCAACCAATGCTATCCGGATTTCTCGCTGTGGACGGCATTGCGCTTGTCCGAAGTGCGCGGGCAGGTCCCGGGTGCAGCCCGTAGGGGCTTCCTGGAAGAAGTGCATGCGAATGCGCTGGGCCTGCAAGACCGACCCGCTACCGACTGGCAGCAACGCTATGTCAGCCTGGTCGGGCCTTTGGAACCGCTGTACAGCGAACGGTCGGATGGCGAAGGCGAAAGCGACGAGGAACCTCAGGATGGAGGCCGACCATGAATGCGGTCATCTTGATGGCGTCTCCGAAACGCAACGGACGTTGCGCACGCTGGGCCCGGGAGCTGGCGGCTGCCTATCGAAGCCGGGGCGCTGAAGCATCCGTGCTTGCGATATGCGATTTGGACATCGCCGGATGCCGCAACTGTGACGGATGCCGGCATGCTCCAGAATTTCGTTGCGTCATCGAAGACGATATGGCGATAGTGGACGATGCACTCAAGGCGGCTGATGAGCTTGCCATCGTGTCGCCGGTTTTCTTCGCTGGTCCGCCCGCCCAACTGAAAGCGGTGCTTGATCGGCTCCAGCCGCATTTCTGGCGCGAGACGCGCATGCGGCCGAAGCGACCTGCCGCCTTGTATGTGGTGGGGGATGGGGGCGACCCCTATGGATACGAGCCCCTGGTCGCCATCGTCCGCTCCGCTTTAGCCGTGGGCGGTTTCAAGGTGCGCTCTGTCGAGACGCGAATCGGCTCGACGGAGTAAACGAAGAGAAGGGAAAGTAATGCCTCAGGTTTCCCCTTTGGCATCGGTTGCTGCCACACGGGCGGTCCTCGAGACCTATGGGTTGGCAACCAAGCATGCACTCGGCCAGCATTTCCTGATATCGGACGGCATCGTCGGCAAGATCCTTTCGACTGCCGAAGTCGCATCCGATGATGTGGTGCTGGAAGTCGGTCCGGGAATCGGTACCATGACGGTTGCCCTGCTCGATCGCTCACGCGCCGTGATTGCCGTCGAGCGCGATGCCGACCTGCCGGCCGTGCTTGCCGAGACATGTGCGGGTCACGGGGCTCCTGGCGCCTTCACCCTGCTTCAGAAGGACGCGCTTGATTTGGCCGCAGAGGATTTCACAGGCACTGAGCCGAATAAATTCGTGGCCAATCTGCCCTATGCGGTGGCAGCAACGCTCGTACTCGACTACTTCGAGCGGTTTCCGTCGATTATGCAGGCGACGGTGATGGTCCAGAAGGAAGTGGCCGACCGCATGAGCGCCGCTCCCGGGTCGAAGGAGTATGGTGCGTATACGGTCAAACTCGGCTTGCATGCGAAGAAGCGCGCACGGTTTGCCGTGGGCCGGGGCAACTTCTTCCCGCCGCCACGGGTGGATTCGGCCGTCATCCGTCTGGACCGCATCTGCCCGACCTATCAGGGCTCCGATTTGACGCAAAGGCAGCTTTCCGCCTGCACACTGGTGGCCGATGCCTCCTTTGCCAGCCGGAGGAAAACCATCTTGAATTCCAGCCGAACGTATTTCCGCTCGCTCGGCGCGGCGGGTACGGCCGTTGCGGATTGCTTTCCGGGTGTTCTCGAAGAGGCGGGCATCGATGCCGGCCGACGGGGTGAAACGCTCTCGCAGGAGGAGTTCATCCGACTTGGCTGCCTGTTGGCATCCCATGATGTCGACTGGCAATAGCCGATAATGGCTTGCGGGGGGCTGCGCCCCTCGGCTATTCGTCGCCGAAGTCCGAGACGAAGAAGTAGCTGATTTCAACGTCCAAGGCGTCGGCGAGCGAGCAAAGGTAATCAAACGATGGATTTGTAACTCCTCGTTCCACTTCGCTGAGATAGCTGTGCGATTCATTTCCCATCATCAGGGCAAGCTGACGCTGTGAAAGCTTCTGCTTTTCACGGACTTCGCGAATCCGCTTTCCCAGCTGTATTTTCCGCTCCGCATTCAGCATATCCTTTAGGCTATGTGCGCTTTGTCGGAGGGTGGTCTGCTATAGCAGACCACTGATACTCTTTGTTGTATTTTCATACAAAATAATAGAACTGTGTATTTTTCTTCTTATCAGAATTGGTTTTCAGCTGTGAAAATGACGGGAATATTTCGTAAGTATTTTGTAACGATGGGCAATATCGGTTAGATGCGGGTATAAACGCTTCAAATTCGCTGGTATATTAGTTCGCTGAATTATTGTCGATTCTTGATTAAGGAAGTTCTGCATGAATCTAGCCAAGCAGTCCACCATCATCGAGTCCATCCACGATACGCTTGATGGGTTGGTGGGACAGCGGCTGCAGGTACGTGCCGATATGGGTCGTTCGAAGATCATGGAAAGCGAGGGCGTCCTGACCCAGGTTCATCCCCAGTTGTTCATCATGGAGGTCGATCGCAAGCGCGGTCGCAAGATGCGTCAGTCGTATCAGTACGTTGATGTGCTGACCGGCATGGTCACCCTGAGCCAGAACGGCGAGTCCCTGTTCGATTCGCTGATCGACGAGCTGAGTGCGGATAAACAGGCGGAGAAGGCAGCGGCTCCTGTTGCCGCCAGCGAGCCTGCTGCTCCCAAGGAAGGCGAATAGCGGCATCGTACCTACCGCAGAAACAAGAAGAAGGGGAAGGCTTTCGGGCCTTCCCCTTCTTCGTTTGTTATCAAAGGGAGAATAAAAAACGCCGCCAAGAAGGCAGCGTGTGGAAACTGGTGGAGATGAAGGGGTTCGAACCCTCGGCCTCAGCGTTGCGAACGCTGCGCTCTCCCAACTGAGCTACATCCCCGAATCAACGAACCGTATTTTGCCTATATTCTCGCCTTCTGTCAAATAAAGGGGCTTTTATGCGGTAATTCTTCAAACCTTCCTCCCTTATCTGGGCTGTTGTATAGTACGGAGCACTGGTCCAACATAGCCTGCTTTTCGGTTTCGATTCAGGCAGGCAAGGAACGAGGTTCTCGTGAAAGCTGTTATTCCCGCTGCAGGTTTGGGCTCGCGCTTCCTGCCGGCTACCAAAGCCATTCCCAAAGAGATGCTGCCCGTCGTTGACAAGCCCGTTATCCAATACATCGTGGAAGAGGGGCTTGCAAGCGGCGCTGACGAGGTGGTAATCGTCAACAGCCGTGAGAAACAAGCTATCGAGAAGCATTTCTCACCTGATCCCGAGCTGGTGGAGCTCCTGCGCTCGCGCGGCAAAAATTCCTATGCCGACGCTGTCGAGGCAGCGGGCAACTTGAATGTGAGCTACGTCTACCAGGATGAGCCCTTGGGGTTGGGCCATGCGGTCCATTGCGCGGCGGAAAAGGTCGGCAGCGAACCATTCTATGTGCTGCTCGGCGATGTTGTCGTTCCAGACAACCAGATGCTGATCCGCATGAAGGCGGTCAGCGAGGCCCATGGAGGGGCAAGCGTCATCGCCGTCATGGCGGTTCCCGAAGAAGAGGTCAGCCGCTTCGGCGTAATTGCCGGTTCGGCGGTAACCGATAACGTTTGGAAGATCGATTCTTTGGTGGAGAAGCCTCCGCTGGAAGAAGCCCCGTCGAACCTGGCGGTGTTCGGACGCTATCTGCTGTCCCCGCGAGTTATGGAGCTGCTGGCCGACGTGAAGCCCGGCGCGGGCGGGGAGATCCAGCTGACGGATGCTCTGGACGCTGTCCTTCAGGAAGAGGAGATGTACGCGCTGATCGTCGATCCCAAGGAAGGCTTCGACACCGGCACGATTGCCTCGTGGCTCGAGACGAATCAGATTCTCTTTGCGCGCGCCCAGGCGTAACTGCGATGAATTGCCGAAAGCCGTGCAAGACGGCCCGAAAGGAGCGCCTGCTGCACGGGTTTCCCATTGAAGGATGGGGGGATTCCGATGTCTGACATCGAAATGCGTTTCCATAAGGATATCCTGGTGCTTTCGGCACCGCCCGATGAGACGATGCGCCGGTACCAGGCTGATCCCGAACTCGACCGTGAGCTCTTCAACCTAATCGAGCCCGAAACCCTGAACGACATCATGCGTTTCGAGCAGATGGCGGGAGCCCAGTGCCTGGTTACCTGTACCGAGGGTATTACGCGAGCGCGCCTAGCGCACCAGCGCTTCGAGGAGCAATCGGGCGAAATCGCCCAGGCTGCGCTTGCCATTGCCGCCGGCCTCTCACCCCAGCACATCATCGCCGATATCGGCTCGACGCGGTTGCCCATCGATCCAGCGAGCAAGTCCTCGTTACGGCAGAGCCGCGATCAATATGCCCAGGCGGCCCGTGATTTCGGTGAAGAGGGTTTCGATGCCTTCCTGCTCGATGACCTGGGGAGCATCGCCGATTTGAAATGCGGCTTGATGGGCGTGAGGATGGTCACCGACAAACCGTTGATGGTAACGGTGCCGGTCGACGCGGACGGCAACCTGGTGGGCCGCGGGGAGCCGTTCTCGGAAGCTCTTACCGTTATGACGGATCTCGGGGCAGACGTAGTTGGGTTTACGACCGCTTCGCCGCTTGCCCGCGTGCTTTCCCTAGTCAAGCAGACGGCCGAGGAAACCGACCTGCCCATTCTGGTGCAGTTGGTAGTAGGCGAGCATGACGAGCACGATATCAAACCGGGATTCCGACCCGTTATCGCCACCGAGAACAATCCCTATCGTACGACCGATGCCGTATTCGAGGCTGCACCCCAGCTGATTAAGGCAGGCGTCCAATTCTTGCGGGCGGTTGGAAAGGCGACGGCTGCCTATACGGGCTCGCTTGCAGTTGGGGCCACCGGCCTCGATGCCGTTCGCTAGGGGCGCTGCGATGGGCATCGAGCACAATCCCGATTACGGGATGCTGCAGCGGGTCGTGGACACCCTCTTCAAGGATGCAGAGTGGGTTGACCGTTTGGACGTGCTGGTATTGGGCGAGACCTTCGACCTTCCTTCCGACTTGATTGAGATCATCGAGATCCTGCCGCCGGGTTTCTACAACCGTCAGACCCTCTGCGACCAGCTGAATTCAGCCATCAACGGCCATGCATGGGGCATGGTCTACGGTACGGTGAAGTAGCTGTTCTTTATTAATCGTCCGTAAGCTGGCGCGGGTTCGTGCTACGCTCTCTGACGGAAATAGAGAGGCATAAACGATGCGGGCTACCATGGAAAATCAAGGAGAATATCGGAATCGGGATCGTCGGATCCCGTATCGGGCGGATGGGAAGTTCGTAGGATTCGGCCCGGATATTGCCGCAACGTTCAATGTGGAACCGGCGCGCCTGATCCAGGCGATGCGGGAGTTTTCGGAGGAACAGGAGCCCGACCTTGCCGAGCCTGCCGGCGAGGTGCCTGCTTCCCAAGAGCGCCGTCAGGTGCGCATCGAGCGGCATGGCATGCTTCATAATGTCAACGGCCGGCTGAATGCCTGCGGGTATATGAACGAACCGCTTCTTCGCTACGATCGCTCCCGCGTTAAAGTCGGCCGCTTGCGAATAAAGGAATGGAATCGCTATCTGATCAGCGATGACGAATATGCGCTTTGGCTTACTGTTGCGAACTTCGGTTATCTCGGTGCGGTATCGGCGCGTGTCACGAATCTGGTGCATCCTTCTTCGCGGACGGTTTCCATTCTGCTGCCTATGCCGGGACGACGCCTGTCGCTGCCCCCGAGCTGCCTGGGAGGGCAGATTGCCTTCAAGAACCACCGGGGACGTTTTATCTGCCAGGGAAGCGAAGAGGGTTTTCGCATCATGGCGAATTACGATGAGTTCCTCGATGGCGAGACGCTTGCAGTGGATGCCCTGCTCGACTGCCGTCCCCCGGAGCTTTTCGCCAATGTCTCTCAATGGCCGGAAGATCCGAGGACATTCCACTACCAGCTGGCGATTCCGATGATGCGGGCGTCCGGCAGCTTCAAGGTGGGTAGCAGGGTGCACGGATTCAGCCCTACGCGTTCATTCGGTCTGTATGGATGGAATCGCGCGGTGCTGCCGTATGAGACCCAACGCATCTGGGCGGTTGCCCAAGGTTGGCAGGATGGCCAGGGCGGCACAGCGTGCGATACCCATCTTGCGGGCTTGCTGTTGGCCGATGGCCAGGATAATCGTGCGGCGACTCCGAATGCGTTTTTCCTTGATGGGAAGATCTACAAGCTCGGCGATATCTCATTTGATATCCCGAATGGGGCCGACCGCGAAGGGGGCAAAACGCTTGCCGATCGGTACCATTTCCTGCATGCATGGCGTATTGGCGACTCGAAGGGGCAAGTCAGCCTCACCTTCGTGCCGGTAACCGAGGGAATCGACTACCAGAATGCCGCTGCCATCTTCTTTGAGAGCCATCAGGTATTCGGTGCGTTTTCGGGTACCGTGAGAATCGAAGGTCGGGAATTCTTCGTGAACCAGCTGCCGGGTTGCGCGGCAATCGAGCATTTGCGCGGATAGTGCGAGAAAGAATTTTACGGCATCTCGATAGGCAGAGAGATTCTGGGCGTAAGACGTTATCAGGCAATGTATTCTGGCTGCGACAATGCCCGTCCCCGTTGCCCGATTGAGTGTGTGGGTACATCAGGAGATAACAAGGCCGATGAGCCGGAATATAGAAAGGCCCACCCCCGGTCAAAGGATGAACCCACCTCGTACAGGTGGGTGCCCGCAGCAGGCTTCCTGGCTTTCGTGCCAACGGGCACGAATCCCCATTTCACCGGCAATCTAAGGCTCCCTAATTATTTGCATCGGTCCATCGCAAATATGATGCCGAAGGTGGAACCTAGTTGCAGTATAGAGGACGGCGGTCGAAAAAGTAAACCCGCCGCCTCCATGCCGATAGCGGGGCGTGAGCTTGGGAAAAGAACCGCGTTGGTGCGGTTTTTGTCGGGAGACTGCTTGGCGGGGGAAGCCTGCCGCACGGGTGATATAGTTCGAGCCATGGATACGCTCTTTACCGAAATAGACAACCAGGCCCATGAAAACGTGGCCCCTCTTGCCGTCCGCATGCGTCCCGAAACGCTCGACGAGCTTGTCGGACAGGACGAGGCGGTCGGCCCCGGCAGCTGGCTGCGCAATGCAATCGAGCACGACCGCTTGACCTCGGTGATTTTGTTCGGTCCCGCCGGTACCGGGAAGACATCGATTGCCCATATCATCGCGAATTCCACCAAGGCGACCTTTGTGGAGGTCTCGGCGGTCGGCGGTACCGTTTCGGACCTGCGCCGAGAAATCGATGCGGCAGAGAAGCGCCTGGTGCTCAACGGCGGCCGCACGATCCTGTTCGTCGACGAGATCCACCGCTTTAACCGCAGCCAGCAGGATGCGCTGCTGCATGCAGTGGAGGATCGTACGCTCATCCTGGTGGGTGCCACTACGGAAAATCCTTTCTTCGAGGTTAACTCGGCGCTCATTTCCCGAAGCAGGGTGGTGGAGCTGAAAGCACTTGACGACGAGGCAATCAGTGCCATGCTCGACCGGGCGCTTGCTTCGCCCAAGGGTTTCGACGGCACCTATGCGCTGACGCCCGAGGCGCGGGATGCGATATTGGTGATCTCCGGCGGCGATGGGCGCAGCGCGCTTACAACGCTGGAGTTGGCAGCGGCGCTTGTCGATGAAGGCTCAAAGGGTGATCCGGCCCTCATCGATGCCGAGCAGGTGCATACGGCGAATCCCCACCGGGCCTTGTCCTACGACAAGGACAAGGATATGCATTACGACATCATCTCGGCCTTCATCAAGTCCATGCGCGGTTCAGACCCCGATGCGGCCCTGTACTGGCTGGCACGCATGATTGATGGGGGAGAAGATCCGAAGTTCATTGCCCGACGCATGATGATTGCCGCATCCGAGGATGTCGGGAATGCAGATCCGCAGGCTCTGCTGGTCGCGGCGGCGGCATTCAAATCCGCCGAGGTTATCGGCTATCCCGAGTGCCGGATCAACCTGGCGCAGGCCGCAACCTATATTGCCTTGGCCCCGAAGAGCAATGCTTGCGAAGCGGGAATTGATGCCGCGTTGGCGGAGGTACGCAAGGGGCCGCGCCGCGATGTACCCTCGTATCTGCGCGACCGCCATCGTCCTGGCTCGGAGAACTATGGCACGTACCGCTATCCCCACGATTACCCGGGCGGGTGGGTCAATCAGCGCTACCTTCCCGATGGGTTGGATCGCGGCTGCTTCTACCATCCTACCGAACGAGGATGGGAGGCTTTTCGTACGGAGGCGACTGCGCGCGATAGGGGGCAGTCGGGCCGATCAGGGAGTTCTGGAAGCAAACAGCCAGACCCGGAATAGCCGAGGGTGCCCCGAAGAGAAAGTAAGCACCCTGTAACAGCTCAATCCCTCGCCGTGGGCATGGCTTGCCCGTGTATAATCAGGGAAATGAAAGAAGAGGAGGTCCCTCATGGATTTCATCAACACCGCGCTGCCTGTGGTTTTCATCATCGTCGGCATCGTCTTGGTCTGGTTCGTCATCGAGCTGGCCGTAATGGTACGCAAGACCCGTACGACCATTGACAATCTGAAGAAGGACATCGACCCGATAATCGCCAATGCCAATGAGCTCACGGAATCGGTGAAGCCGGCCGTTGCCAAGGTCGATCCCCTGGTGGATCGGGTTCAGCTTACCGTCGATGCGGCGAATTTGGAGATCATGCGCGTCGATCAGATCCTTGAGGATGTCACCGAGATCACCGATACGCTTTCCTCTGCTTCGAACGCGGTGGACAAAGTCGCCCAGGTCCCGGTAAGCGCAATCGAGAATATCTCGAACCGTGTGCGCGACGCCATCCGTCCCCGCCGTGCCAGCAGCGTTTCCCGCGCCCTCGGCACTCAGAAGGAAGCGGTGGAGGAGAAGGCGGCTGCCGATGCGGCTGCCGAGCAGGAGGCCGCTGCGGACGAAGCGGATTCCGTCACGGTTTCCGAAACGGCTGACGCTGCGACGGACGAGGCCTCCTCGGTTTCCGAAACGGCTGACGCTGCGACGGACGAAGTCCCCTCGGCTTCCGATGCTGCCGATCGGAAGGCCGATGCCGAAAACACGCGCGAAAATGCGTAACCGTCGTATCAACTATGTCCGAAACCCCTTCTGATCAATCGAAACAACTCGAATTATTGCTCAAGTGGCGCAAGCGCTTCTATCTTCTGGGATCGCTTGCCCTGATTTGCTTCCTCTTTTGGGTGCTGGGATTCGTGATGGGCGTGTTGGCGATCCCGTTCGGCATCCTTGCCTGGTGCGTCGTCTTCGTGCTCTGCTTGTATCCGCTGGTGGATTTTCTCCAGGACAAGGGCGTCAGCCGTGGGTGGGGAACAGCTATCGCCTATGTGGTCATGTTCGCCATCGTTGCGCTCTGCGTGTGGTTGATGGTGTCGCCGGCAGCCGGTATCGCCGACCAGTTTGCCGCCATCACGGACGGGTCCGAGCAATATGCCCAGAGCTTTACCGAATGGTGGCAGGGGGTTTCAAGCCGTTATTCGACTCTGCTGGGCAACGACATGGTGCAGCAGGCGGTGCAGCAGGCCTCTGATTCCCTGTATCAGGCAGTCGGGTCGTTCTCGGGCGCCTTCGCCGATGGCGTTGTCGGATTCGGCACCTTCTTGGTGAATTCTTTCATCACCATCGGCTTTGCGCTGGTGATCTCGTTCTGGGTGCTTATGGACCTGCCCGGCATCCGGCGTGAAGGCCGCCGCCTGATGGCAGGTGACCATGCCGACGATGCCGAGGTAATCTTCCATACCTTCAATCATTCCATCGGCGGTTATATCAAGGGAACGCTGCTCCAATGCCTCATCATCGGTGTAGTCTGCGGCATCGGCTATGCCATCATCGGCGTGCCGAATGCGGCGGCGTGCGGTGTCATCACCGGCATCTTGAATATCATCCCGGTTGTCGGCCCTTGGCTCGGCGGCATCATGGCCGGCGCCATCGGGCTTATGAACAGCCCGTTGGTTGCCGTTATCGCCATCGTGATTGCCATCATCGTGCAGCAGGTGGTCTACACGTTCATTTCCCCTATCATCATGCGCGATGCCGTCGACATCCATCCTGCATTGATGATCTTTGCCCTGATGTGCGGTTCGGCCATCGGGCAGTATATGGGCGGGCTGGTCGGCAATATCATCGGCATGCTGCTTGCCATTCCGCTGACGGCGGCGGGCAAGTCCCTCTTCGTGTACTTCTACGAAAAGCGTACCGGTCGCCAGATCGTTGCTTCCGATGGCGTGTTCTTCAAGGCGGCGGTTCGCGAAGACAAGAGAGCCAACCCGGAGCAGGATGCCGTGGCTCCCATGCCCCAGCCGGAGATGGACGACCATTATCCCTATCTGCGCCATCATCCGGCGCGAAAGCCAACCGATGACCAGCGCGAGCGCGATAACGACCGCAGGAAGCGAATGCTGAAGTTTCGCGAGGATTTTCGAAAACACGCGCGCGATGCCAAGGAATTCCGGCACAAGAAGGACGATTGACATTCCGTGCCGTCGAGGCTTTCCCGGATACGCTCGGGCCGGTCCAGGCATGTGCCGGTCTCCGCGCAACGCAGCGTATCGCGTTCGTTTTCCCGGTCCGAGCACTGACAAGGAAAACGCATGAACATATCGCCGTGCCCCTTTCGCCTGCATGATTAGGCGCTAATATAGCCTGTGACTGTTTTCAAGAGGATTGAGCGGCTAACGGTTTGGCCGTTCGCCGGTATGGAGAGTAGAAGCTATGCGATACATGACAACCGCGGAAATCAGGGAAAAGTACCTGAGCTATTTCGAGAGCAAGGGCTGCAAACGTATGCCCTCATCCTCCCTGATCCCGGATGATCCCAGCCTGTTGCTGACCAGTGCGGGCATGGTGCAGTTCAAGCCGTATTTCCTGCAGCAGAAGCATCTGGAAGAGCCCTATATCGGCACCACCACCGTCCAGAAGTGCGTGCGTACGAATGATATCGACATCATCGGCACGGATGGCCGCCATCTCAGCTTCTTCGAAATGCTCGGCAATTTCAGTTTCGGGAAGTACTTCAAACACGAGATGTGCGCCTGGGCACTCGATTTTTCCGTCCATGAGCTGGGCCTGCCGTTCGAGAAGCTGTACTTCACCGTCTTCGAGAACGATGAGGAGACCATCGAGATCTGGAAGAAGCTCGGTGTCGATCCCTCCCATATCACCAAGCTTGGCGAGGAAGACAACTTTTGGCGCGCCGGCCCAACCGGTCCGTGCGGCCCCTGTTCCGAGATTTATTACGACCAGGGCCCCGAAGTGGGCTGCGGCCGTCCGGAGTGCGCTCCCGGCTGCGAATGCGACCGTTTCCTGGAGTATTGGAATCTGGTGTTCACGCAGTACGATGGTCAGGAAGACGGATCGCTGCCGCCCCTTCCCAACAAGAACATCGATACCGGCATGGGTCTCGAGCGCATTGCGGCAATCATGCAGGGCGTGACAAGCAACTTCGATACCGATGTGCTGCACGGTCTCATCGAGATCGGCGAGCGCTTGTCCGGCAAGGCCTATGGCAAAGACGAAGCCGCCGATCAGGCGTTGCGCATCATGGCCGATCATTCCCGTTCCGTTACCTTCATGATCGCCGACGGCATCCTGCCGAGCAACGAGGGTCGCGGCTACGTTCTGCGCCGTCTACTGCGCCGCGCGGTGATGAAAGGCCATCTGTTGGGGATTGAAGGCCCGTTCCTAGGCAACTACGTCGACCAGATCATCGAGGTTATGGGGTCGGTGTATCCGGAGATAGTCGAGAACCGCGAACTGGTGCATCGTGTCATCCGCAATGAGGAGGAACGGTTCGGCAAGACTCTGCGCCAGGGCCGTACCTATCTTGCCGAAGCGCTGGAGAATCTCGATGGGAGCATGCTGTCAGGTGAGGCGGCGTTCGTCCTGCATGACACGTACGGCTTCCCGGTGGAGGTCACGGAAGAAATCTGCAGGGAGCAGGGCATCGATGTCGACATGGCCGGTTTCGAAGCCTGCATGGACCAGCAGAAGGCCCGCGCCCGCGCCAACGCCAAGGATGCCGATGCGGCCTGGTCGACCTACGACGGCTCCATGTCGGCGCTGCTTGAGCGTACGGGTGCCACGGAGTTCGTCGGTTACGATCACAATGACGCCACGGTGCAAGTCAGAGCGCTCCTTGTCGACGGCAAGTCGGTTCCGTCCCTTTCCAAGGGTGCCTCGGGGCTGCTCGTGTGCGATAAAACGCCGTTCTATGCCGAGATGGGCGGACAGGTCGGCGATACGGGCATCATGGTCGGCGATGCGTCGATGCTGCGTGTTGTGGATACGCAGACACCGGAGAAGGGCCTCGTCGTCCATTATGTGGAGGTTACCGATGGCACGGTTTCGGTCGACGACGAGCTGCATGCGCGTATCGATGTGCTTCGCCGCGAGCGCATCCGCCGCAACCATACGGCAACGCACATCCTGCACTGGGCATTGCGCACGGTCCTCGGAGACCATGTGAAGCAGGCCGGCAGCCTGGTTGCCCCCGACCGCCTGCGGTTCGATTTCACGCATTTCGAGGCGATGACGCCGGAGCAGATTGCCGA
The DNA here is from genome assembly GCA_050951005.1 of Eggerthellaceae bacterium. Classification (GTDB taxonomy): domain Bacteria; phylum Actinomycetota; class Coriobacteriia; order Coriobacteriales; family Eggerthellaceae; genus UMGS1519. The sequence goes on from JBMNIP010000004.1 coordinate 71,537, forward strand.
AGTTGAGCGAATCGCCAACCAGAAGATCATGGAGAACCTCCCCGTCCAGACGACCGAGACCAGCTTGGAGGAAGCCCGCGCGCAAGGCGTCATCGCCCTGTTCGGCGAGAAGTACGGAGAGCGTGTCCGAGTCGTGGACGTGCACGATGTTTCCCAAGAGCTGTGCGGCGGCACGCATGTCCGCAATACTTCGGAAATCGGCTTGGTGAAGATCGTCGGCGAAACCTCGGTGGGCTCCAATGCTCGGCGTATCGAGGCGGTCACGAGTTTCGATGCCCTCGATTACCTGAATGATTACGCTCGCGAATTGAAGGAAACGGCCGCCTTGCTGAAGGTGCCTCCGATGGATGTATCCGAGCGTACGGCTTCCCTGTTGGAACAGTACAAGGACCTGACCCGCCGGCAGAAACGCGCCCAGGCTGCAGCGCAGGATTCCAAGGTGCAAACCTATCTCGCTGCAAGTATCGAGAACGCCATCACGGCGAAGGGCGGTTATCCGGTGGTCATCGGCCGCTTGAAGGAAGGAACGCCGAGCGATCTGCGCAATGCCTGGGATATCCTGCGCTCGCGCATGTCGGTGCCGGGTGCTTGCGTGCTTGCCATCACGAATCACGGTACGCCGCTGCTGATGGCGGCCGGCACCGAAGAGGCGGTATCGGCTGGCTTCAATGCCGGCGACGTGATCAAGGCCATTGCTTCGCAAATCAAGGGCGGCGGTGGCGGAAAACCGACCATGGCGCAGGCCGGCGGAAAGGATGCGTCCGGCATCGATGCTGCTCTTGATGCTGCCCGCGACTTCCTGTCCTAAGGCGGCGGCACGCTTTGAGGATTCTTGCGCTGGATATCGGTGAGGTTCGCTGCGGGATTGCCGTGTGCGATCCCGCAGAGCGGGTTGCCAGTCCCGTGTGCGTGCTCCCTGCCGACGAGGTCGCACAGCATGCTCCCTCATTCCGGCGGGTACTCGAGGACTGGGAGCCCGAGTTGCTGGTAGCCGGTCTTCCATTGACTATGGCAGGCGAAGAGGGGCCCCAAGCGGCCCGAGTGCGTACCTTCGCACGAAAGGTTTCCGCCCAGGCCGGCTTGCCGCTCGAATTCGCCGACGAGCGATTAAGCTCCAGCGAGGCGAAGCGCATTCTTCATGAAAAGGGTTTCTCCGAGAAGCAGATGCGCGGTAAAGTTGACAGCATAGCAGCGAGCTTGACGCTGCAGGCGTGGCTGGATGCCCGCCGGATTCAATCGGATGAGTGAGGTTCCATGGCTCCTCGCAGGCGAATGACGTATTCTTCCCATCCCAATCATGCGGCCCGCGCCGCCCATGCCAAAGCAAAGCGCGAATTCAAAACCTACGATGTGTCCTACATCGTTCCCAAGCGCCGCAAAGCCCCTAAGGTGATCGCCGCCATCCTGGCGGTCGTCATCATCGTCGCTGCGCTGTTCTTCTCCGGTGCGCTCAGTTCCTGCTCGGCGCAGGAGACCGTTGCTGAAGGCACGGAGGTCGAGGTGACGGTGCCCGACGGCGCTTCCACCAAGGACATCGCGCAGATTCTTTACGATGCCAAGCTTATCGGCACCACTGACGAATTCACCAGTGCGGTAGATCGTGCGGGAGCGTCGACCAGCCTCAAGCCCGGTACGTACCAGCTTGTAGGCGGTACGTCGGCAGACGACCTGGTGTCGCAGATGGAACAGGGTCCTCAAACCGATACACTGACCATTCCCGAGGGAAGCACGCTTTCCCAGATTGCCAAGCTGGTGGCAGAGGCGACCGACAACCGTGTGAGCGCATCGGCATTCAAGAAGCAGGCGAAGAAGGCTTCTGCCTATGTCAAGGATTATCCGTTCGTGAAGAACGCCTATAAGAACTCGCTCGAGGGCTTCCTGTTCCCGAAAACCTATCAGGTATCCAAAGACGACGATGCGGATGCGATCATTCGCATGATGCTGGATCAATACCGGCAAGAGGTCTCTTCGCTTGATTACTCCACAGCGAAAAAGCATGGGCTTTCCAAGTACGATGTGCTCATCCTGGCTTCGATGATCGAGAAGGAGGCTGCGGCGGACAATCGTGCGACGGTTTCCTCAGTCTTCTACAATCGACTCGATAACAACATGGCGCTGCAGAGCGATGCGACGATTGCCTATATCGTCGGACACGAACCGACTGCCAGCGACCTGTCCACAAGCAGCCCCTACAACACGTATCTGAATACCGGTTTGCCTGCGGGACCCATTTGCTCACCTGGTCTCGAGAGCCTTGAGGCCGCCTGCAATCCTGAGAATACGGACTATCTGTATTTCTATTTCGCCAAGGACGCCAACGGCGATATGCAGTATTACTTCAGCAAGACCTATAAGCAGCATCAAGCGGCGATAAAGAAAGCGGAGGCGGCGGCAAAGTCCAGCTCCTCTGACTCGGGCTCTTCCTCAGAGAACGGCTGACGGCATGGGCCGCTGGGAGCCAGATCGCTGCTTCGACCGGATCAGCAGCATCGACATCGCACACGATTTGCTTGATTGCGGCCTGACATGCGCGCTTATCGACATCGACAATACGCTCCGCTCGCGAGCAGATGGGCTGGTACCGCAGGACGTGCGCGACTGGCTGGCCGATGCGCAGGCGAAAGGCGTGGCGATGTGCCTCCTTTCGAACAACTTCCATCAGAATGTGTCCGAATTGGCGGCCGAGCTCGGGCTTCCCTGCGTTGGCAAGGCGCTGAAGCCGCTGCCGTTCGGCTTCTCCCGCGCCATGCGCAAGATGCATGCTGAAAAGGGGGAAGTCGTCGTTATCGGCGACCAGCTGGAAACCGATATCTTCGGGGCGAAATCGCTTGGCCTGACCGCCTATCTGGTAGCTCCGCTTGCCGATACGGATCTTTGGTACACGCGGCTTATTCGTAAGCTGGAAGCACGGGTCCTCTCGAAACGCCCGCAAAAGGGAGAGAGCGAACCGGTACCGGCATTCACACGATCACGGGAATAGCGAAGGGGGTAACACGGCGATGGCAACAGTGGGGCTTATCGGCCACCCGGCAGGGCATTCCAAGTCCCCCGCCGCGCATAAAGCCGTGTTCGAAGCGGTAGGAATCGATTGGGAATTCGAGCTTTTCGATTTGGTCACCGACAAGAAGGCACGGGAATTCATCCGGGCGGCGGACTATATCGGCCTCAGCGTCACAACCCCGTATAAGCCGTTGGCGGCGCATGCCGTGGACATATGCTCGGCTAGCGCGAAGCTGGCAAAGGGAGCCAACGTCATCGTGAATCGCAAAGGCACCCTGCTTGGAAGCAACGTCGATGGCCGGGGCGCCGTCACCTATCTCGAGCACTTTGGCGTTTCCTTCGCGGGGGCGACTGTCGGTGTCTGTGGAACCGGCCCCACGGCGCTCTCGTGCCTGCATGCCGCGGCGCTCGCCGGGGCAGATACCGTTATCCTGCTCAGCCGCAACAAGCAACGGGCCCAGCAGGTGCTGCAGGAGTACCTTGACCTATACAGCGATCTTTCTCAGGCAAGCATCAACCCTCCTGCCGCCCAGGGGAGACGCTCGTTCCGGGAAGCGTTCGAACAGGTGCGCTTCCTGTTCGGCGGCTATCTGACGTCGCTTCCCGCCATCGAGGCCGCCGATATCGTCATCGATGCCACGACGCTCGGTATGCGCGAAGATGACCCGGCGCCATTCGATACCTCCGCGCTGCATGCCGGGCAGACGGTTTTCGATGTGTGCTATATGCGTCCGACAGCCCTGCTTCGCCAAGCTCGCGCCCAGGGGTGTGCTACCTTCGATGGACGGGCGATGCTCCTGGGCCAATGTGCAATCGTACAGGATCTTTGGTTCGAAGCGCAGGATTTTTCCTGCCCGCTGTCATGGGACGAACGCGTTTCCTTGATGGTTCAAGCTGCGGGTTTTGCCGATTAGTCGGGTGGTTTTCTCCAGCGACGGCAAGCCCCAGTGATAGAATCGCAACACTATCGCAAGTATTGACAGGTGAGTACCCATGGAATTCGTTACAGCCGGTGAAAGTCACGGCCCCTGCCTGACGGCCATTGTCAGCGGGGTCCCCGCAGGTCTGCCCGTTTCGGTCGAGCAGATCAACAGCGACTTGGCTCGCCGGCAGAGCGGATATGGCCGTGGCGGTCGTCAGACCATCGAGACGGATACCGTTGCCATCCTCTCCGGCGTGCGATTCGGCAAGACACTCGGCCATCCGATTGCCTTGCAGGTTATGAACCGCGACTGGAAGAATTGGACGGAGCGCATGGCCCCTTTCGGCCGTCCGCCACAGGATCTGATACGTGAGGTCACCCCGCGCCCGGGTCATGCGGACCTGGTCGGGGTCCTGAAGCACGATACCGATGATTGCCGGAATGTACTCGAACGCTCAAGTGCCCGTGAGACGGCGGCGCGTGTGGCTGCCGCCGGTATCGCCCGCGAATTCCTTGCTGCTCTGGGAGTGGAGATCATCTCCTATGTCACAAGCATCGGGGACGTATCCCTCGAAGAGGACGACCCTATGGCTTCGGCTGCGGGGTACACCCCGTTGCAAATCGAGACGAGCGAGGTTCGCTGTCCGGATGAAGCGACTTCCGAACGCATGATTGCCGCCATCAAAGAGGCGAAGCGCGCAAAGGAGACCCTGGGTGGAACCTTCAGGGTGGTCGTCACCGGATTAGTGCCGGGTGTGGGAAACTACACATCGGGTCCCGAGCGTTTGACGTCGCAACTGGGGGCAGCCCTCTTCAGTATCCCGGCTATCAAGGGAGTGGAATTCGGTATCGGCTTCGAGGCGGGCCGGCGCCCTGGGAGCAAGGTGCATGATGAGATTGTCATGGGCGATAACGGTTTCTCGCGAAAGACGAACAATGCCGGCGGCCTGGAAGGCGGAATGACCAATGGGATGCCGCTAGTTATGACGGCCTGCATGAAACCCATTCCGACGTTGATGAAACCGCTTGAGACGGTGAACCTGGATACCCTCGAACCAGCTGCGGCCTCCAAGGAGCGCAGCGACGTCTGCGCGGTCCCGGCAGCGGCGGTTGTGGGGGAGGCGGAAGTCGCCTTCGTTCTGGCGAATGCGTACCAGAAGATGTTCGGATGCGACAATATGACTGATATCCAGGCGTCGCTCGCCGCATACCGCAAACGTCTGCAAGTCATGGCACGGTGAGGTCATCGTATGAGAGAGAACGAACCTGTATTCGAGAACATATCGGACGCTTCGCGAAACCGCGGCTACGAGCCCACGGACAAGTCGTCCTATGAGCTGAAATGCCCCGTGCTTTTCGTCGGCTTCATGGGCGCTGGCAAGACGACAGTGGCGCGCCATCTGGCAAAAACCCTGCGCATGCGCTGCGTCGACCTCGATGTGTATCTCGAACAGCAGCAGGGGAAAACATGTGCCCAGATCTTCGAGGATTCCGGTGAAGACGGTTTTCGCGCTCTGGAGACCGAGGCGTTGCGCACCTTCGCCTACGGCGATCCCATCATCGTGTCCTGCGGCGGCGGCGTGGTGAAGAGGACCGAGAACCGAGAGATCCTCAAGGACACCGGCTTCGTCATATATTTGCAGGTAACCGCCGATGAGGCGGCAATCCGCATCGGCGATGCCTCTTCACGTCCCATGTTCAAGAACATCGAGGTGGCTCGGCGTACCAATGCGGCGCGCAAACCGCTGTACTTGGAAGTCGCCGATGCCTGGGTTACCACCAGCAAGAAATCGGTTTGGCAGATCTCCAACGAAGTGCAGGATATCCTGTTGAGGGCGAAGGTCCTATGTCCGCTGCACGAGTAGTTATCACGCTGCCGGCGCGTCCGGATTGCACGGTCCGCATCGGTGCCCGCCTGCTTGGCTCCGTTGGACGGGACCTTGCACGCATCCACCCGGGCTTTTCCCGCGCTATCCTGCTGTCCGACAAGCGTTCGGGCGAGGTATTCCGCTCCAGTGTCAAGGCCGCCCTTTCCCAGGAGGGATGGAAGGCTCTCGACATCACGGTCCCCGATGGCCGCTCGGCTTGCACCGATGCCTGTGCAGGGGAACTGTGGAGCGCGTTTGCCCAGTCCGGCATCTCAGCCGATACCGTGCTGGTGGCCCTTGGCGGGCTTTCGGTTTGCGATATCGGCTTGTATGTGGCCGCCGGTTATAGAGGCGGCATCCCCTGTGCTTTGGTGCCGACCACTTCTGAGGCGATAGTCCTTGCAGCGACGCTTCCCTCGGTGGGAATCGATGCGCAGGGGCAGCATGCAGTTGCCACCGCCACGCCGCTGCCCACCTACCTCTGCGCTTCGCTCGATACGCTTTCCGATCAACGGACAAGCGAGTTCCAGGCGGGATATGCCGAGGCGGTGCGCGGTTCCATGCTCGGTACGCACGATGAGTTCTTCCAGGTAGCCGATCAGGCCTCTGCGCTGCAGGGAGGCGATGTAGAGGCCCAGACTGCCGTGTTCGCCCTTGCCAATATCGCTCGGGCCGATGCGCTTGCCCGCGTTTCTCCCTTTCCACCGCATGATCTGATGGGCGAAGGCCTGTGCTATGGCGATTCGCTTTCCCTTGCAGCTCGAATCGCCGGTTGGGAAGAAGAGGGGCTGCAGGGACGATTGCTCGCAGACGGGTTGCGCTTCGAAGCGCGATTGGGGGTTGCCCTCGGTATCACTCCGTTGGAGTTGATGACCGAGCAGGATAAGCTTCTGGCTTCTTTGGGCTTGACTGCCGTCGCCGGTCTTCCGGATGCCGCCGATCTCGTCGATGCGCTTTCCGAGGTTCCCGGCCAGCCCACAGGTATGCTGCGTTTCGCTTTGCCGGTCGATGCGGGGACGTTCCAGGTTACCGAGGTCGATCCCGCCTTGGTGGCCGAACATCTGAGGGCGCGCCAGGAGTCGCTCGATTCTGCAGATTGCTAGTGGCTTTTCCCGCGTACGGGTATTTCCCTGCACTTCACGTTACACTAGGCATGAAACGGCCCCGAAACGTACCACTAAGGAGCAGGTGCTCATGGTCCAGACGGACCCTCAGATTTTCACGTATACCCGTCAATCGGATCTCGATCCCGACCAGCAGGAACGCGAGATGCTGCGAGCTACCGAGATGTACAGCGAATGGGAGGAGCAGGGCAAGTCGCTGTTCCGCAAATACCATGCGGCCATCCGCGAGATGCGCACCCGATTCGACATTCTCGATGACGATTTGGAGCTGCGCATGAACCGCAACCCCATCCATAACATCGAATGGCGGTTGAAGAAGCCCCAGAGCGCCTTCGATAAACTGAAGCGCTACGGCAAGATGGTCTCGCTGGATTCTCTCCAAGAGAACATCCTCGACATGGCCGGTATCCGCGTTATATGCTCGTACGTCGACGATGTCTACCGTCTGGCAGACATGCTGCGTACCCAAGACGATCTGGAGTTCGTCAAGGTCAAGGACTACATCGCCCATCCGAAGCCGAACGGGTACCGTAGCCTGCATATCACGTTGAAGGTACCGGTGTACTTCATGGATGAGAAGGATATGGTGCCGGTTGAAGTGCAGTTCCGAACCATTGCCATGGACTTCTGGGCTTCCTTGGAGCATCAGCTGAAATACAAGGGCGGCCGTAATTATGCAGATGTCGACATGTTTGCCGAGCTCAAGGAGTGTGCTGATATCATCGAGGAAGTAGATCAGCGCATGCAGCACCTGATGCATCTTAGCGAGCAGGCAGATGAGAAGGATGGGCAAATCGCCGGTCGACTTGCGCAGCACGTTTCCGATGCACCGTATCTTCATAAGGTAAACCCGTAGACTGCACGAACATACTCGATTTTTTCAAGTCGCGCCGATGGATGCGACAACGGTCTCTTTAAGGAGGAGCGATATGACGAAGGGCTACTATAGGGCAGCCTGGAATGACATCAAGAATTCCGAAGGATGGTTTGGCAAGTCCTGCCTACTCGGCCTGATCCTTTTCATTCCGGTTTTCGGAATCATGGTGGTTGACGGCTATCTGCTGGGTTGGTCCCGCGAGATCGCCTGGAATCTGAACCGTCCGTTGCCGAAGAAGATCTTCGGCAACGAAGATGGCAAACTGTATCGCCGTGGCTGGTTCTCGTTCGTTATCGGACTGGTTATGTCCATCGTTCCGCTGATTATCTACATCATCGCGATGGCGGTGAGCGGCGATGACTCCTCTGGCCTGAACGTGGGCGCTGCCATTCTCATGATTCTCTGTGTACTTGCTACCATCTTGTTTGAAATGGCAGCTTGGGTGGGCGACATGCGTATGACCCTGTACGACAGCCTCGGTGCCGGTCTCGGATTCAAACAGATCTGGAAGATGATGGACCACGATTTCCCCGGGCTTCTCCGCATCTTCTGCATCGAACTGGTGTTGAGCATTATTATCTGCCTGATTGTCTTCGTCGTCTTCTTCCTGGTATTCTTCATCGCTATCATGAGCGCGTTCGGCATCCTCAGCGGCTCTGGCGACCTGATGACGGGAGCGGGTGCAGCCGAGCTGGTCATGATCGTCCTGACCTTCCTGCCGCTGTTCCTGATAATGATGTATGTCATGAATGTGGCCACCGTCTTTGTCGCCATGGTTGTCTTCCGCGCCATGGGTTACTGGACGCGCAACTTCCAAGTCGATAAATGGGGCGATAGGAATGCGCCGTTGCCGTTTGAGACACAGGCAACGCAGAATGCAGCAGCGACCAGCGATGCTGCAGCAGCCAGCGCGGCTGCTGCCGGTACGGCGGTTGGAGCAAGTGCCGGTGCTGCCGCGACGGGCGGTTCGGCTGCTGCTGCCGATGCGGCTGGGGCCCCGGCGGCTGCGGCACAGCAGGAACCCGGGGCTACCGAGGCGCCTTCGGAGCAATCGGAGCCTGCACCCGCTTCAGCTGACACTGATTCTGAATCCACACCTTCGACTCCGGCGCCCGATGCGCCGACCTTGACCGTCGATGTTGAGCATGCCCAGCCTGAGGCACCCGCTGAAAGCGGGAATCCTTCCGACCAAACGCCCGATGCATCCGGTTCGGCGGAAGATTCCTCTGCGGAACCGAAGGAATAGGTTTCGGTTCGTCAGCCAGCTACCCGAAGCGGCGTCGGCTATTGTTGGCCGGCGCCGCTTTTCATCCGGTTTCTGGTCTATGCCTGCAGGTAGAATTCGTCATGCACCGTTTATGCGGTGTCTTATGTGCATCATGTGGGCACAGCGTCTGCTGCGGTAAATTCCTTGCCCCACCCTCGATTCCTGCTATAATTCTCGTTTGCGTCCGCAGTTTTATGGATACACCCGGACGCGTGGTAACTCGGAGTCGTAAGCGGCTGTTCTCCCGGCAGGCGTTAAGCGGCGAGCGAGCCCACAGAACGAGAAAGGAAAACAATGGGAGTTAAACAGTATAAGCCGACCAGCCCCGGCCGTCGCTTCCAGATGGTGTCCGACTTTGCCGACATCACCACGGATAAGCCGGAGAAGTCGCTGCTGGAGCCGCTGCCGAAGAAGGCCGGCCGCAACAACAAGGGGCGCGTGACCGTCCGCCATCAGGGCGGTGGCAACAAGCGCCGTTACCGCGTCATCGATTTCAAGCGCAACAAGGACGGCGTTCCCGCCAAGGTTGCGACCATCGAATATGATCCGAACCGCAATTCCCGCATCGCATTACTGCACTATGTAGACGGCGAGAAGCGCTACATCCTCCAGCCGAAGGGTCTGAAGGTGGGCGATATCGTCGAGTCCGGTCCCGATGCTGACATCAAACCGGGCAACGCGCTGCCGCTGTCCGCTATCCCCGTTGGTACCCTGGTCCATGCCGTGGAGCTGCAGCCGGGCAAAGGTGCTGCAATCGCCCGTGCCGCCGGCACCAGCATCCAGCTCATGGGTAAGGAAGGCAAGTACGCCATCCTGCGTATGCCTTCCTCCGAAATGCGCCGCGTGCTTCTGACTTGCCGCGCAACGGTTGGCGAAGTCGGCAACGCCGAATATGCCAACATCAAGATCGGAAAGGCCGGCCGCAACCGTTGGAAGGGCATTCGCCCGAGCGTTCGCGGCACCGTTATGAACCCGGTCGACCATCCCCATGGCGGTGGCGAAGGCAAGAACAAGTCTGCTGGCCGTCATCCCGTTTCGCCTTGGGGCCAGCCTGCTAAGGGCCATCGTACCCGCAACCCGAAGAAGGCTTCGAGCCGCCTGATCATCCGCCGCCGCAAGAAGTAGTGCATAAGCGTTAAGGAGCAATAAGTGAGCAGAAGTTTGAAGAAGGGACCGTTCGTAGAGCCGCGCTTGCTGCAGCGCATTGTGGCCATGAACGAGTCCGGCGAAAAGAACGTTATCAAGACCTGGTCCCGCGCCAGCACCATCTTCCCGGAGATGGTCGGTCACACTATCGCCGTCCATGATGGACGCAAGCATGTGCCTGTGTACATCACCGAGTCTATGGTTGGCCATAAGCTGGGCGAGTTCGCCCCCAGCCGCAAGTTCACCGGTCACGGCGGAAAGGACGAATAGTCACAATGGAAGCAAAAGCAGTTACCCGCTACGTGCATGTAGCGCCGAACAAGGCCCGTGCGGTCGTTGACCTGATTCGCGGCAAGGACGTCGAATCCGCTCGCGAGATCCTGGCGTTCACGAACCGTGCGGTTGCGGAAACCATCGAGAAGACGCTGAATTCCGCGGTGGCCAATGCCGTCAACAACAACGGTATGTCCGAGAACGGCCTGTATGTCAAAGCGACCTATGTTGACGAGGGCCCCATCTGGAAGCGCATCCGTCCCCGTGCCAAGGGCTCGGCTTCGCGCATCCGCAAGCGCACCAGCCACATCACCGTCATCGTTGCCAATCGAGAGGAGGCATAAGCAATGGGTCAGAAAGTCAGCCCTACCGGCTTCCGTCTCGGCATCACCGAGGATTGGCGCAGCCGCTGGTACGCAGACAAGGATTATGCAGCCAAGCTGCAGAACGATCTTGAGATCCGCAAGTTCCTGGACAAGGAGCTCGCTCATTCCGCAGTGTCTAAGGTGGAGATCGAGCGCGCTGGCGACAAGATCAAGATCATCATCACGACTGCCCGTCCGGGTGTCGTCATCGGCAAGAAGGGTGCCGAAATCGATGCCCTGCGCAAGAAGCTTGCAAAGGTTGCCGACGGCAAGGTGTCTATCGATGTCGTAGAGGTAAAGCGCCCCGAACTGGACGCCAACCTTATCGCACAGAACGTCGCTGAGCAGCTCGAGGGCCGCGTTGCTTTCCGCCGTGCGATGCGCAAAGCAGTTCAATCTGCCCGTAAGAGCGGTGCCAAGGGCATCCGCATCCAGTGCTCCGGCCGTCTGGGCGGTGCTGAGATGTGCCGTCGCGAGTGGTACCGCGAAGGTCGCGTGCCGCTGCATACGCTGCGTGCGAAGATCGACTACGGCTTCGCGACTGCAGCCACCACCATGGGTTCGATCGGCGTTCAGGTTTGGGTCTATCACGGCGAAGTCCTGCCCGGCCAGAAGCCTATGAACCCCGCTCTTGAAGGAACTTCCCGTTCTCGCGGCCGTGGCCGTCGAGACGACCGCAACGATAGGGGGAATAAGTAATGCTCGTACCTAAGCGCGTTAAGCACCGCAAGGTGCAGCGTGGCTCCATGAAGGGCAACGCTAAGGGCGGCACGAAGGTCACGATGGGCGAATACGGCGTCCAGGCGCTCGAGCGCGCCTGGGTTAGCAACCGCCAGATCGAAGCGGCCCGTGTCGCTATCACCCGTTACATGAATCGTGGCGGCCGCGTCTGGATCACCATCTTCCCGGACAAGCCCATTACCAAGAAGCCTGCTGAAACCCGCATGGGCAAGGGCAAGGGTGCTCCCGAAGGATGGGTAGCAGTCGTCAAGCCCGGCCGCATCATGTTCGAGGTCGGCGGCGTCGATGAGGCTACGGCCAAGGAAGCGCTGCGTCTGGGCATCAACAAGCTGCCCATCAAGTGCAAGATCGTTAAGAAGGAAGGGCTGGAGTAATGAAATACGCCGAGGTTCGCGAGCTTTCTTCTGATGACCTTCAGTCGAAGCTCAAAGAATGCCGCGCTGAGCTCTTCAACCTGCGTTTCCAGATGGCTACCAGCCAGCTGGACAACACGGCTCGCGTCAAGCAAGTGAAGAAGGACATCGCCCGCATCCAGACCGAGATGCGTGCACGCGAAATTGCCGCTCAGGCGAACTAGGAGAAGGTGAAGTATGAGCGAAGAACGTAATTCCCGCAAGGTTCGCCAGGGCGTCGTCGTCAGCGATGCTATGGACAAGACCATCGTGGTTAAGATTACCGAGCGTAAGCCTCATCCGGTGTATGGGAAGATGATGACCTCCACCAAGAAGCTCCATGCTCATGACGAGAACAACGAAGCCGGCGTCGGTGATACCGTGCAGGTTATGGAGACCCGTCCGCTGTCGAAGACAAAGCGCTGGCGTCTGGTGAAGATCGTCGAGAAGGCAAAATAGTTCGATTTCGAACTTTTCAAGGAAGGTATTGAGCAATGATTCAGATGCAAACCATGCTCGCGGTTGCCGATAACTCCGGCGCACGCAAGGTGCAGTGCATCAAGGTCCTGGGCGGCTCCAAGCGCCGCTATGCCGGGCTCGGCGATGTGATCATCTGCAGCGTGAAGGAAGCTATCCCGAATGCAGCCGTGAAAAAGGGCGAAGTGGTTCGCTGCGTCGTCGTTCGCGTGAAGAAGGAAGTTCGCCGCAACGATGGCAGCTACATCCGCTTCGACCAGAACGCCTGCGTCCTCATCGATGCCAACGGTGAGCCCCGCGGCACCCGTATCTTCGGGCCGGTCGCTCGCGAACTGCGTGACCGTAAGTACACCAAGATCGTCTCCCTGGCTCCCGAGACGCTGTAGGAAGAGGATGCGATATGGCAAAGATGAACATTAAGAAGGGTGACAAGGTAGTTGTCATCTCTGGCAAGGACAAAGGCGTCGAGTCTACCGTCATCGCCGCGTATCCTCGTGAGGGTCGCGTGAAGGTCGAAAAGGTCAATGTCGTTACGAAGGCGATCCATCCTTCCGCAACCAACACCCAAGGCGGACTAACGAAGATCGAGGCTCCGATCGATGTCTCCAACGTCATGCTGATCTGCCCCTCTTGCGGCAAGCCGACTCGTGTCGGCCATACGTTCGAGGATGGCAAGAAGTACCGTGCATGCAAGAAGTGCGGTGCTGCTATCAAGTAGCCCTGGCAATACGGGTTTTATCTGGATGCATCCATCAGGTGCATCCAGCTTGCAGTAATATGACCCTCGTGCGTTTTTTCGGACACGAGGGACGTAGGGTCGGAAATCCTACGTTCAAATCATCCAGAAAGGTGAAACAATGGCTCCTCGTTTGAAGGAAAAGTACAACGAGATCGCCCCGACTCTGCAGAAGGAGCTGGGACTGACCAACGTCAATCAGATTCCGCGTCTGACCAAGATCGTCGTCAACATGGGTGTTGGCGATGCTGCGAGCGACTCCAAGTTGATGGACGGTGCTATCGCCGATCTGCGCACCATCACCGGCCAACAACCGCGCATCAATCGCGCCAAGAAGTCCATTGCAGCCTTCCATCTTCGCGAGGGCCAGGCTATCGGTGCCAAGGTAACCCTGCGTGGCGACCGTATGTGGGAGTTCCTGGACCGTCTGCTGTCCACGGCGCTGCCCCGCGTGCGCGACTTCCGTGGCATCAACCCCGATAGCTTCGACGGCCGTGGAAACTATTCTCTGGGTCTGTCCGAGCAGCTGATCTTCCCTGAAATCGAATACGACAAGGTTGATCGCACCCGCGGTATGGATATCACGTTCGTGACCACCGCAGAGACCGACGAAGGCGCCCGTGCGCTGTTCGAAATGCTCGGATTCCCGTTCAAGAAGTAATTTTGTTCATTATGTCGGCCGGACCGGCCGGCGTGAGGAAAGAAGGATTTGCATGGCAAAGAAATCGATGATCGCCAAAGCAAAGCGCGAGCCGAAGTACTCGACGCGTAAGCACAACCGTTGCACACGTTGCGGGCGTCCCCGTGCGTATTACCGCAAGTTCGGTCTGTGCCGCGTCTGCCTTCGCGAGCTGGCTAACAAAGGCGAACTGCCCGGCGTGACCAAGTCCTCTTGGTAAGACCCAACCACTCGATCATGTCGCGGTGGGCTGTACGTTAAGGCGGAACCGCTACGGGCGATTCCGAACCGACGGAACGGTTCATCAGGAACGAAGGAGAAAGCAAACATGAGCATGAACGACCCTATCGCGGATATGCTTACGCGCGTGCGTAATGCCAATACCGCAGGCCATGATACGGTTTCGATGCCGACCAGCAAGAAGCTCGTCGACATTGCCCGCATTATGAAGGAGGAGGGCTATATCGCCGACTACGTGGTTGAGCCCAACACCCCGCGCGACACGCTGACCATCACGCTGAAGTACGGCGAGAAGAAGGCCCGCACCATTCGCGGCCTGCGCCGGATTTCCAAGCCTGGCCTGCGCATCTACTGCGGTAAAGACAATCTGCCCCGCGTCCTCGGCGGACTCGGTACCGCGGTTATCTCCACGAGCAAAGGCGTCATGGCTGACCGCGATGCCCGTAAGCAGGGCGTTGGCGGCGAGGTCATCGCATACATCTGGTAGGAAAGGAAGGCAATCAGATATGTCTCGTATCGGTAAACAGCCCGTCACCATTCCTGCTGGTGTTGAGGTGAAGATTGACGGTCACAAAGTCACCGTCAAAGGCCCGAAAGGTGAGCTCACCCGAGAGTTCAACCCGATAATGGCTATCAAGATGCAGGACAACGAGGTCGTTGTCGAGCGTCCGGATGATTCCCGTGAGGCGCGCAGCCTGCATGGTCTGACCCGTACGTTGATCAACAACATGGTTATCGGCGTTTCCGAGGGATACTCCAAGACCCTCGAGCTGGTCGGCGTCGGCTATCGTGCCACGCTGAAGGGCAAGAACCTGGAGATGTCCTTGGGCTTCTCCCATCCGGTAACGGTTACCCCGCCGGAGGGAATCGAGTTCGAGGTCCCGAGTCAGGATCAGATCATCATCAAGGGCATCAGCAAGGAAAAGGTCGGCCAGGTGGCCGCCGATGTCCGTGCGTGGCGCAAGCCTGAGCCGTACAAGGGCAAGGGCATTCGCTATCAGGGCGAGCATGTCCGCCGTAAGCTGGGCAAGGCCGCTAAGAGCGAATAAGTGACGCAAGGAATCAGAAGGGATTAGCTATGAAGAAACTGCAAGCAAAGCAAGCGGGATTGCGTCGCCGCCATGCTCGTGTTCGTGGCAAGGTTTCCGGCACGCCCGAGCGTCCGCGTCTTTGCGTTTCTCGTTCAAACTCCAATGTCTACGTTCAGGTCATCGATGACGTGGCTGGCAAGACCATTGTCGGCGCCTCCACGTTGGGCCCGGACTTCAAGGCTACCGGTGAAAAGGCAGCAACCGTCGAAGGCGCTGCCGCCATAGGAAAGATTATCGGCAAGAAGGCAATCGAAGCAGGTATCACGGAAGTCGTTTTCGACCGTGGTGGCCACCTGTATCACGGTCGCATCGCCGCTGTTGCGGATGGCGCTCGTGAAGCAGGCCTGAAGTTCTAGAGAGGTAGAGAATGGCTCGTAGACAGGAAAAGAAGAGCGATGCCCCTGAGCTGCAGGAGCGCGTCGTTTACATCAACCGCGTATCCAAGGTCGTCAAAGGCGGCCGCCGTTTCGGATTGACCGCTCTGGTGGTTGTCGGTGACGGCAATGGCAAGGTCGGCGTCGGTATGGGCAAGTCCCAGGAAGTGCCGATTGCCATCAGCAAGGGCGTTGAGGATGCCAAGAAGAATATGTTCACGGTGCCGCTGACCCCGGAAAAGACACTGCCGCATGAGATCATGGGCGAATACGGTGCCGGCCGTGTGCTGTTGAAGCCGGCTACCCCTGGTACCGGCGTTATCGCCGGCGGCGCAGCCCGTGCCGTTCTGGAGCTTGCCGGCGTGTCCGACGTTCTGTGCAAGTCCCTGGGCACTGACAACGTGCTGAACATCGTCAAGGCTACCGCTGCCGGTCTCCAGCAGATGGAAAGCCCCGAGCAGGTTGCCGAGCGCCGCGGCATCACCGTCGCGAAAATTCGCGGCTGGAAGGAGGACTAACCCATGGCAGAAGCTAAGAAGACGCTGCATGTGAAGCAGGTCCGCAGCGCCATCGGTCGTCCTGAGATTCAGGAAAAGACCCTGAAGGCCCTGGGCCTCGGTCGTATCGGCCGCTCGAATGACTTGGTGGACAACGAGTCTGTTCGTGGCATGATTTTCAAGGTTAAGCACCTGGTTGAGGTTACCGAGAACAAATAATGAAGAAGGCGCCGGCGCACGGAATACTCTCCCTAGCGCCGGTACTTGTCGGTTCGGCAGAATCGAATCGGCTGGAAGTTAGCTGGCAGCGAGCAGCCAGCGTACGGAATTGATTCCGAAACCGCGTAAAGGAGCGAAAACAGAATGGAATTGAAGGATCTTCAGCCCAACGAGGGTTCTCGTAAGAATCGTAAGCGTGTCGGCCGTGGCCCGGGTTCCGGCAAGGGCAAGACTGCCGGTCGTGGCATGAACGGCCAGAAGTCCCGTGCCGGCGGCGGGAAGGGCAAGGGCTTCGAGGGCGGTCAGACGCCGCTGGCCCGTCGTCTTCCGAAGCTGCCCGGCTTCAAGAACATCAATCATGTCGAGTACCTTCCGGTCAATGTCGGCCGTCTGGAAGAGAAGTATGAGGCTGGCGAAGTCGTAAATGGTGAAACCCTGAAGGAGAAGGGTATCATCAAACATGCCGACGCATTGGTGAAGGTTCTCGGTGACGGTGAACTGACGAAGGCACTCACAGTAAAGGTGGATAAGGTTTCCGCATCGGCAAAGGCCAAAATCGAGGCCGCGGGAGGAAAGGTCGAGGAGCCTTGCTAGACTCGATAGTCCAAGCATTCAAAACCCCGGAGATTCGCAAGAAGATTCTGTTCACTCTGGGAATTTTGGCATTGTATCGCTTTGGTGCGTATGTTCCGGTACCGGGCATTCCGTTCCATGCCTTTGCTGATTCGTTCCAGAACCAGCAAGTGGCTATGGCCATGCTCGACCTGTTCACCGGCGGCGCGCTGTCGAACTTCTCCGTGTTTGCACTGGGAATCATGCCGTACATCACTGCATCCATCATCATGCAGCTGATGCAAGGAGTTATTCCCACCGTGCAGGCGTGGGCGAAGGAAGGCGAGACAGGCCGCCGTAAGATCACCCAATGGACCCGCTGGATTACCCTGGCCCTTGGCCTGATCAATGCGGTCGGTTACCTGTTCCTGTTCAAGTCTGCACAGTACGGCGTGGTGTTCAGCACCGAGGTTCCGGAGATCCTCTCGGACATCCTGGTGGTCTTCACCTTGGTTGTCGGCACGGCATTGATTATGTGGATGGGCGAGCTTATCACCCAGCATGGCATCGGCAACGGCATGTCCCTGATCATCTTCACGAGCATCGTTGCCCGTGTTCCCAGCGCCATCTACTCTTCGCTGACTTCTTCGGCAGATTCTTCGATGGGTATTGCCTACACCATTTTGATCCTCGTGGTGATTGTGGCCTGCATCCCATTGATTACCTACATTGAACGTGCGCAGCGCCGTATCCCGGTCAGCTACGCCAAGCGCGTGCAGGGTCGTCGCGTGATGGGTGGTCAGTCCACGTACATCCCGTTAAAGGTCAATGCTGCAGGCGTCATCGCAATCATCTTCGCCAGCTGCCTTATTTACTTCCCGGCTCAGATTGCCGCGCTGTTCAATGTCGATTGGCTGACATGGGTTGCTAACGGCATCTCCAGCGGTCCGGCAAACTGGATCCTGACTGCTTTGCTGATTGTCTTTTTCTGCTACTTTTACACCTCGTTGGTGTTCCAGCCGGAAGAGACGGCGGATAACTTGCGCAGGCAGGGCGGATTCATCCCTGGTGTGCGGCCTGGAGCCGCGACGGTGCAGTATATCAAGGATGTTATCAAGTACGTAACACTCCCTGGTTCGATTTACGTTGCAATCATCGCCGTGGTTCCTGCTATCTTGTTCTATTTCACGGATAACCAGCTGATTCAGGCGTTCGGCGGCACTTCGATCCTCATTATGATCGGCGTTGCATTGGATACCATGAGCAAGGTGGAGTCCCAGTTGAAGATGCATAATTACGACGGCTTCTTCAAATAGGAGACAATCTGCCATTGGATTGAATGCGGCTGCATCCATTCGGGTGCAGCCGCTTTTTTCTCAGCACCTGGCGCTATCGCCGCTACCGATGTGCTCGTGGCAATTGGAGGGCACAATGGTAGAATTCTCTCAGAGTCGATAAGAAAGGAAGCGATTATGAATATCGTTTTGTTGGGCGCTCCGGGTGCTGGCAAGGGCACCCAAGCAGCTAAGCTCGTGGAGAAGCATCACATGTGCCATATCTCCACGGGGGATATCCTGCGTGCTGCGGTGAAGAACCAGACGCCGCTTGGCGTGAAGGCGAAGGGCTACATGGACGCGGGCGATTTGGTGCCTGACGATTTAATCGTAGACCTGATGAAAGAGCGTATCCAGGAGCCGGATACTCAAGCTGGCGTCATCCTCGATGGCTTCCCCCGTACCACGGCTCAGGCGGTTGCCCTGGACAGCATGCTTGCCGATTTGAATCGTCCGCTTGATGCCGCCCTGCTGATCGATGTCGATTTCGAAGTTATCATCAAGCGTCTGACATCCCGTCGCCAATGCCGTGCCTGCGGGTATATCGGGACGGCCGACGATGCCAAGTGTCCTAAGTGCGGTGGCGAGATGTACCAGCGCGACGACGATAACGAACAGACTGTTCGCAACCGCCTGGACGTCTACCAGAATTCGACTGCTCCGCTGATCGATTACTACGCGGGCAAGAACGTGCTCGTGAAGATTGACGGGGATCGAGATGTTGACGTTGTCTTCTCCGATGTCGAGAAGGCGCTGAACCTTTAGTTTGTACCTTTCTTTCAGGCATCTTTAGGGCCGCCTGCCAAGTTCGGTAGGCGGCCCTTTGTCCCGTTAGCCGTGTTCCTTGCATGGTGTACCGCGTATAATGGGCGGGTGTTAAAAACTCTCGTAGACATCTGGCATGATTTCTTGGCAGCATCACGACGCAATGAACGCGTCTTGAAGCTGGTATTTTCCCGTATCCTTGCCATCTTGGTGATATCCGCGCTCGCCGAGGTGTTCATCTTCAATTTCAATTACTTCGCCTCGTCCGGATACACCACTATCGATTTGACCTCCGAGCTGAAAGGCCAGCTGCCGCAAACGCTTGATGGCAAGGGATACAATCTGACCACGCTGAACCATACCATCGAATTCTCTGGCCTGAACACCCAGGTAAACAATGTGTATATCAAGTTCGATACCGACCAGCCAGCCCAGCGGATCAAAGCACTCATCCATTTTACCGACGACGCCCATGAGACCTATTTCGATTCCAATCTGTATTCCCAGGGTATCCCCGAAACCTATATTGCCACCAATAGCCGGGAGAGCCAGTACCTGAACCTGAATGCTTCCGGGGATATCGGGAGTCTGAAAATCGAATTCACCGGAGACGATATCTCCTATCCGATCACGATTAAGAAGGTGGAGATAAACGCCCACTGTCCCTTCACCTTCCAGCCCATGCGCTTCGGGCTTCTGGCTGCCATCTTGGCGCTGCTCTATATCTTCCGTCCCCGTTCGGCCATCTATCGCTGGCAGGTAAACCGTGAACGTACGCGAAGCAACATGTACGTAGCGATAACGGTGGCAATCGAGGTTATCGCGCTCTCGAGCTTCCTGTTCTATGGGTCGAGCCAGGTGGGTATCGCTACGCAGGACTACAATTCCGGATCGTGGGATAAACACTCGATAGTAAATACCTATCCGGTTGGGGGCAAAAGCGCCCAGCAGTACAGCGAGCTTGCGAAGTCATTCACCGAGGGCCACCTGTATCTGGACGAGGAACCGCCGGACTGGCTGCAGCAGATGGACAATCCCTACGACCGTGGTGCACGCGATGAGCTTCAGAAGGAGTACGGCGATCAATATCTGTTCGATGTTGCCTATTATGACGGGCATTATTACGTTTATTTCGGGGTCGTGCCGGTCATCGTCTTCTATCTGCCGTTTTATCTTCTGACAGGTGGAGCTTTCCCAACGGCTATCGGCGTGCTGATATCAGGGATTTTCTTCATTATCGGGCTCACACTGCTGCTGTTGCTATTCGCTCGGCATCATTTCAGACGGGTAAGTCTTGGATTATTCCTTCTGCTTCAAATACCGCTCGTGTTCTGTTCGGGATTGCCGTACCTATTCAAGATGCCGACGTTCTATGCGCTGCCGATCATGCTGGGTCTGGCTTTCAGCGTGTGGGGGATGTATTTCTGGATGAGAGGCCGCTCTGCGCAGCGTGCGGGGCGTTGGTATGTGGCAGGTTCCTTGTGTATGGCGCTGGTATTGGGATGTCGTCCGCAGCTGATGGTGCTTTCGCTGGTTGCGGTTCCGCTGTTCTGGCATCGCTACATTACGCAGCGGCGCGCCCTCACCGCGCAGGGTGCCAGGGAGCTCGTATGCCTGCTGGCGCCGTACGCCGTCGTGTTCGCTGCGATCTTTGCCTATAATTACGCGCGATTCGGGTCGTTCCTCGATTTCGGTGCGAATTACAATCTGACCACTAACGACATGACCAAGCGGGGTTTCGATATCGGCCGCTTGGCACCGGCGCTCTTTGCTTATCTGATCCAGCCGCCGAACCTCTCGGGGGAGTTTCCCTATCTGCAGCCTGCGGTGTTCCAAACCACTTATCTGGGGCAGACCGTGCGCGAGGCAACCTACGGCGGTATCTTCGCGTGCCTCCCGGTGCTGTGGGTCCTGGTGTTTACCGTTCCCATTTTGAAGATGCGGATACGCACGCGAAAAACGCACACGGTAGCCGGCGTCACCGCTGCCATGGTGGTAATGGGCATCCTGGTTGCCTGTTTGGATGCGGAGATGGCGGGTATCCTCCAGCGCTATTTCGCGGACTTCAGCTTCTTGTTCCTTGCAGCTGCGGCCTTGCTCGTGTTCATCCTGAACGAGAACGTCAGCCATCGGTCGAGCTGGTCGTCAGTCCTTCTGAAAGTGCTGCTCACGTTGGTAGGCTTGAGCCTTCTGTATACGGTCATGTTGTGTATCGCACCTCTTACCAACTGGATCAGTGATGTATATCCGTGGGCATACCAGGATATGCTCGAGATGTTCGAATTCTGGTCGTAAGGTTTCGACGCTCGAATTCGGTAGAGTCGATAGGGTCTGGGAATGGTAAGCGAAGCGGTACATAAATCGATGCAGGGCAACAAGCGGGCAAACACCAAACCCGAGCTGGTGATGCGTGCCCGCCTACGCCACGCGGGGCTGCTCGGGTATCGGCTGCAGTGGAAGGTTCCCGGTCGGCCTGATATTGCCTGGCCAGGCAAACGTGTAGCCCTTTTCGTGAATGGCTGCTTCTGGCATCGCTGTCCGCATTGCAATTTGCCGCTTCCCAAGTCAAATGCCGAATACTGGAGCAAGAAATTCGAGCGCAATGTTGCCCGCGATAAGAAGAATCTCGCGCTTCTGCGCAAGGCGGGCTGGACCTGCCACGTAGTTTGGGAGTGCGAGTTGAAGAAGAAGACGATTGATGCCACCTGTGCTGTGCTACTCCCACAGCTTGCCGAAGAGCTTTCCAAGCCGCTATCGCCCGAGGCTATCGAATATTACGCACTTGCCGTCGACGGCGACGCGGCAGACAGGGTGGGAGCGGATAATCCGTGAGGAGCAGGCGATGAGGCGTACGTTCCGAATGAACCTAATCAACCTTACTCAATTGCGATGAAGACCCGGGTGCATGCCCGGGCCTTCTCTTTTCACCGGCTATTGCCGTTTGGCGGCGCAGGGTCTAGGCCAGCAGCTTTTCTACCGTGGCCAGCTTCGCGCAAACCACGAAGACCTGCAGCGCCTGTTCCAACTCCCCGATCGGCGGCAGCGACGGCGCTATGCGGATGTTGCTGTCATACGGGTCGTGCTTGTGCGGCCAGGTTGCGCCGGCGCCCGTCAGGGTGACACCCGCTTCCTTGCAGAGGGAAACGATCCGCTTGGCCGTTCCCTCTGGCCCGTTGAAGGATACAAAATAGCCGCCGCGCGGATGGCTCCAGGAGCAGCCGCAATCCGACAGCTCGTGTTCCAGGACATCCTGCACGAGCATGAATTTCGGCCGTAGCAGCGCTGCGTGCTTACGCATCTGCGCCGCGATGCCGTCGGCATTCTTCAGGAAACGTACGTGACGGATCTGGTTGATTTTGTCATAGCCGATAGTCTGGGGCTTCATGCGCGCCTTGATCTCGGCAAGGTTTTCGGGGCAAGCAGCCATCGCGGCGATGCCGGCACCTGGGAAGGTGACTTTGCTTGTGGATGCGAACTTGTAGTAACGGTCCGTTGTGCCTGCCTTCCGACATGCCTGCGCAATATCCAGCAGGTGATCCTGTTCGCTTGGGTCGTCGAACAGATGATGCACGCTGTAGGCGTTATCCCAGAAGATGCGGAAATCGGGTGCGGCGGTCTTCATGGATGCCAGCCGGTTCACGACTTCGTCAGAATAGGTGATGCCGCTTGGGTTCGAGTATTTCGGCACGCACCAGATGCCCTTGATGGCATCGTCGTCGACAACCAAACGTTCCACTTCATCCATATTCGGTCCCTCGTCGTTAAGCGGTACGGGAATCAGTTCGATGCCGAACGACTCGGTCACGCCGAAATGGCGGTCATAGCCTGGGACCGGGCACAGCCATTTGACCTTCGGCAGCTGGCACCAGGGAGTGCTTCCCAAGGTACCGAACATCCAGCAGCGTGCCAGTGTGTCGTACATCAAATTCAAACTCGAATTGCCGCCGACGATGACGTTGTCCGGGTCGTCGTCAAGAAAGATTGCCATCAGGCGTTTAGCTTCAGGTAGGCCGTCAAGTACGCCATAGTTGCGTGCGTCGGTGCCATCCTGCAAAATCAGGTCTTCGGAATCGACGTTCTTCAGAAGCTCGCTGCTCAAGTCCAGCTGGGCGGCCGAGGGCTTGCCGCGTGCCATGTTCAGGGACAGGCCCTTTGCCTTGATGCGCGCGAATTCCTTATCCAGGCGCTCCTTCTCCGCTTGCAATTCGGATGCTGTCATTGTTCCGTAGTCAGACATGTGCCGTTCCCTTTCCAATTCAACCGCAGGCATTATCGTGATGAAGCCCTCGGTTCTGTAAACGTACACTGATTCACTAGCTGCAGAAACACATTATAGGAGTCCGATTTATGCTTCAGAGTGACTTTTGGGTATTGCTTGCAATGCTCATTTATTTCGTCGTCGTGTTGACGATTGGCTTTATCTACGCCAAGCGTTCGAACCAATCGACTTCGAATTATTTCCTTGGCGGCCGTCAGCTCGGTCCGTGGATTACGGCACTGTCCGCAGAGGCCAGCGACATGTCCGGCTGGCTGTTGATGGGCATCCCCGGAGTTGCCTATTTCACCGGTGCTTCGGATATCGTCTGGACGGCAATCGGCTTGGCAATCGGCACCTACCTGAACTGGAAGATCGTAGCGCGCCGCCTACGCGTTTACTCCGAGAAAGCAGGCGACTCGATTACGCTGCCGCAGTACTTCTCGAATCGCTTTCACGATGACCGCCATCTCATCTCGACTGTGGCTGCACTCATCATCTTCTTGTTCTTCAGCATTTACGTAGGCAGCTGTTTCGTATCCTGCGGAAAGCTGTTCTCCACGCTTTTCGGATTCGATTACGCCACGATGATGATGCTTGGAGCCATCATCGTGTTCCTGTACACGTTCGTGGGCGGTTACCTTTCTGTCTGCACAACGGATATGATTCAGGGCACATTGATGTTCTTCGCCCTTGCAATCGTCTTCATCGGCAGTGTCGTCAGCGTCGGAGGCGTGGACAATGTGGTCTCCTATCTTGAGAACATCCCGGGTTTCTTGAGCTTGACCGACATCGCCACACCGGTGCTCGATTCAAATGGCCAGCAGGTGATCGAGAACGGCCAGCCCCAATTCGGTGATGCGGCCAACTATGGCTTGGTCACCATCATCTCTGGGTTGGCGTGGGGTCTCGGCTACTTCGGCATGCCGCAGGTGCTTGTGCGCTTCATGAGCATCCGCGATCCCAAGGAAGTGAAGGTTTCCCGTCGCATTGCCACCATCTGGTGCGTTATCTCTTTGGCCTGCGCCGTCTGCATCGGCTTGGTTGGTCGCGCGATGTTGCCTACCAATTTCCTCACCGAGGCAAGTGCCGAGAACGTTTTCATCGTGGCTTCCCAGATCCTCCTTCCGTCATTCGTCTGCGGTTTGGTGGTGTCGGGCATCTTTGCCGCCTCGATGAGCTCGTCTTCCTCCTACCTGCTGATTTCCAGCTCTTCTATTGCCGAGGATATCTTCCGCGGAGTGATCAAACGCGATGCAACCGATCGGCAGGTCATGATTGTGGCGCGCATCGTGCTGCTGGTGGTCTTCCTGTTCGGTGTGCTCATAGCCTTAGATGAGAACTCCTCGATCTTCGATATCGTTTCCTACGCATGGGCCGGTTTCGGATCGGCATTCGGTCCGGTAATGCTGCTGTCCCTGTATTGGAAGCGTGCGAATCTCAAGGGGGCCATCACCGGCATGATCGTCGGTGCGGCAACGGTGCTGATCTGGCATACATTCGTCGTTCCGCTCGGCGGTTGGTTCGCGCTGTACGAACTGGCGCCGGGGTTCCTGTTCGCCCTGATTGCCAACGTGGCGGTCTCCCTTCTCACTGCGGAGCCGAGCGCCTCCATTCAGAGGGAATTCGACGAGTATCGAAGCGAAGTTGCTGCGGAGAACTAGGCTTTCACGTCCTGTCCCCACATTTCGAGGGTTTTGGCTCGCGAAACGTGGGGGACTCGTGAAGGAGATGTGGTTTCAGGGCAATTTCACCAATTACCGCTATTTTGTACCCACTATATATAGTGCATTTGAGAATGAAGGCACAAGAAACATTCCCGCGATTTTTCCATCGACATTATACGATAAGCCTGTGAACAGGATTTATGCTAAAAATCCTGGGCTACTCGGGCTCAGTTCTGCAGGAGCACTTGTGTTTCTGCTAGTATAACGGCGTTGCGAAGAAATCATCACACATGCTCAACCAAGGGGGTTTTATGGTGGAGCGTACTCGTACTCTTAATCGACGCACATTTCTCGGAGGGGCAGCCACGTTCTGCGTCGCCTCGTTTGCAATGCCGCAATTCGCTTATGCGAAATCGTCTTCCGAATTGAAGCAGGAAGCCGCTCAGCTCCAATCTCAGACCGAAGAGGTCAGCAAGAAGCTGGAAAATGCTCAAGCGGATTTGGAAGAAGCTTCAGAGAAGTATTACCAAGCTCAGAAAGAGCATGATGAAGCCAAGGCTGCTGCCGATGCCGCCCAGAAGCGGATCAACTCGGCAACCAAGAAAATCGAGAAATTGCAGGACAAGCTCGGCACGCGTGCCCGTAGCATGTACCGTAACGGCAACTCTTCTTTCTTGGATTTGCTTTTGGGTTCCACGTCGTTCGAGGAATTCGCCAATAACTGGGATCTGCTTACAAAAATGAGCGAAGAAGATGCCGCATTGGTCAAGAAGACCAAGAGCCTTCGTCAAGAGGTCGAGGACCAGAAAGTCGAACTCGACAAGCAAGAGCAGGCAGCATCGGCTGCCGAGCAGTCAGCCAAGGAGGCTTCCGACAGCGCCAAGGCGACGACGGAAAGCCTGGAGCAGGAGTACAGCAAGCTTTCTGCCAAGCAGAAGGAAAAGGTCCAGGAAGCTCAGGCAGCAGTCGCACGTGAGCGTGCCGCCGCCAAGGAGGCCGAACGCCAGCAGCAGAACACCACAACTGACAACAGCGGTACCAATACCAACACCAACACGGATACGAACACCAATACCAACACCAACACGAACACGAATACCAATACCAACACGAATACCAATACCAACACCAATACCAACACGAACAGTGGCGGCTCAGGAACCAATACGGGAAGCACCGGCGGCACACATCCGGCGGCGGCATCTTATGCTGAGAGCAAGATCGGCTGCCCCTATGTCTGGGGCGCCGAGGGCCCGAACTCCTTCGATTGCTCGGGGTTGGTGAAATGGGCGTATGCCCAAATCGGCATTTCGCTGACGCACCAGACGGAAGCTATCTATGCCGAGGCAAAATCGGTCATGTCCGTCTCTGCCGCCCAGCGCGGCGATGTGCTGTACCGCTATGGCCACGTAGGCATCGCATGCGTTGCCGGCGGTACCACCTATGTGCATGCGCCGACTTCCGGCGCAAAGGTGCGCAACACCGATTCGCTTTCCTGGTCTGGATTTACCGCATCCCTTCGTATGTAAGCGCAGTTATCGCCAGGCTATCTTGGACCCGACGGCATTTGCCGCCGGGTCCATTTGCTTAAGGAGCGGTAGGGACGGTGCATGGCCTGCGTTATGCTTTTTCCCAGCGCCCATCGTGAGCAAATTTTTTTGCAATTCATGTGATGCTTCTTCCCATAATTTATCTCGATAGCAGGCGTATGAATGAAAAGCGCAGGTCAATGCTGCGAAATGCCGCTTCACAAGGAGGAATGATGGAGATACGCCCGGGGGCGTGTAAGACGTTGACAACGGGAAAACCCTAACGTATTATTCCTTTGCTCGGTTCTTTCGAGGAAGCAATCGGGCTGGTAGCTTGACAATTGCACATGGTTAGGCGCATCAAATGGGGATGTGGCACAGCGGCAACTGCGGCGGACTGTAAATCCGCTCCCTCTGGGTTCCCTGGTTCGAGTCCAGGCATCCCCACCATTTATGCCCGTGTAGCTCAGTCGGTAGAGCACTTCGTTGGTAACGAAGAGGTCACCGGTTCAAGTCCGGTCGCGGGCTCCATTTTTCATGGAACATGGCGGTGTAGCTCAGTTGGTCAGAGCACACGGTTCATACCCGTGGCGTCACTGGTTCGAATCCAGTCACCGCTACCATTGATTATCATCGCTCGTCGTTAGGCGAGCGTTTATCCATTTGTAGGCAGATTCCGCTTCCGCGGACTGTTTGATTCCTTTGAGGAGGAAAATAATGGCTAAGGAGAAGTTCGAGCGCACTAAGCCGCATGTGAACATCGGCACTATCGGCCACGTCGACCATGGTAAAACGACGCTGACCGCTGCAATCACCAAGGTCCTTTCCGAGACCGAAGGTTGCAAGGCCGACTACACTGCCTTCGAGAACATCGACAAGGCTCCCGAAGAGCGCGAGCGCGGCATTACGATTTCTATTGCTCATGTTGAGTACGAGACCTGGGAGCGTCACTACGCTCACGTTGACTGCCCGGGTCACGCTGACTACGTCAAGAACATGATTACCGGCGCTGCTCAGATGGACGGCGCTATTCTGGTTATCGCCGCTACCGACGGCCCGATGGCTCAGACCCGTGAGCACATCCTGCTTGCCCGTCAGGTCGGCGTTCCCTACATCGTCGTTTTCCTGAACAAGTGCGATATGGTCGACGATGAGGAGCTCATCGAGCTCGTCGAGATGGAGACCCGCGAGCTGCTGAGCAGCTACGATTTCCCTGGCGACGAGATCCCGATCATCAAGGGTTCCGCCCTGGGCGCCCTGAATGGCGAAGAGAAGTGGGTTGAATCCATCAAGAACCTGATGCATGCGGTTGACGAGTACATTCCGACTCCGGACCGTGACGTCGACAAGCCGTTTGCTATGGCTATCGAAGACGTTATGACGATTACCGGCCGCGGTACGGTTGCCACCGGCCGTGTTGAGCGCGGCACCTTGCACATGGGCGACGAGCTTGAGATCGTCGGTATCCGCGACACGCAGAAGACGGTTGTCACCGGCATCGAGATGTTCCGCAAGCTGCTGGACGAGGCCCAGGCTGGCGACAACATCGGCGTTCTGCTCCGCGGCATCAAGCGCGAGGATATCGAGCGCGGCCAGGTTCTGGCCCAGCCCGGTACGGTTACCCCGCACACGAAGTTCAAGGGCCAGATTTACGTTCTGACCAAGGACGAGGGCGGCCGTCACACTCCGTTCTTCGACGGCTATCGTCCGCAGTTCTATTTCCGCACCACCGACATCACCGGTGTTGCTCATCTGCCCGAGGGCACCGAGATGGTTATGCCGGGCGACAACGTGGAGATCACGGGCGAGCTGATTCACCCGGTCGCCATGGAAGAGGGCCTGCGTTTCGCTATCCGCGAGGGTGGCCGTACCGTTGGCTCCGGCCGTGTAACCGAGATCATCGAGTAAACTCGATACATTGCAACGAGATGCGGGGCGCTTTTCGAAGCGCCCCGCTCTTACCTGACCAAGTGCAAAAGCGTTAAGCAAAATAAATGGCAAGAAGGAGTATTCATGCGTACTTTGGTCACTATGGCCTGCACCGAGTGCAAGCGCCGCAATTACACGACCAAGAAAAACAAGCAGAATAACCCCGATCGTCTTGAGTTCAAAAAATATTGCAAGTGGTGTGGTCATCACACTTTGCATCGTGAGACTCGTTAGTTGATCGTTAGGTAATAAGCGCATAGGCCAGTAGTTCAATTGGTAGAGCAGCGGTCTCCAAAACCGCAAGTTGTGGGTTCGAGTCCTACCTGGCCTGCCAGCTTGTTTTATGTGAAGCAGCTGTTTAGCTGCTATTTTTGGGTTTAGAGGATTCACCTGCATATGCAGGTTTTATGCCTATTTGAGGACGATAAGGAAGAGCATGGCGAAAAAATCCAAGACGCAACGCGCCAAGGCTTCTGCCCGACGCCAGAAGAGAAAAGAACAGGCACGCATTGCCGAGGAAGAGGCGGCAAAGGCCGCCGAGGAGCCCGAAGAAGAAAAGGGCAAGTTCACCAAGTTCCTGGAGTCTACCCCGTTGAAGCAATCCGACGAGGAGAAGGCAGAACGTGCTCAATATAAGGCTGAGGAGAAGAAACGCGAAGAGCGCGAGAAGGCCGAAGCGGAGCGCAACAAGAAGCCTCATTTCCAATTCTTCCGCAATGTTCGCTCGGAAATGAAACGTGTCACGTGGCCGACCCGCGAAGATACGGCACGTTGGAGCCTCGTTGTCTTAGGTGCTTTGGTTTTCTTCACGGCATTTGTCCTTTTGATGGACAACGCAATCGTGACGCCGATTCTGTACTTGATCTCTGGTCTGGGATAAAGGAGATAACATGGCGAAGAAGTGGTATGTCCTGCATACGTATTCCGGATACGAGAAAAAGGTCAAGAACGAAATCGAGATGCGCGTCGAGAACATGGGGCTCGAGAACAACGTGTTTGCGGTGGAGATTCCCATGGAGACAGTCACCGAAATCAAGGATGGCGGCAAGCGCGTCGATTCCGAGAAGAAGGTTTTCCCGGGCTATGTGCTGATCCGAATGGATTTGGACGATCGAAGCTGGGCGGCGGTTCGCAATACGCCCGGCGTGACAGGTTTCGTCGGTAGCGAAGGCCATCCTGAGCCGCTGACGCGCGCTGAATACAACAAGATCATGAAGCGCACCAGTCACGAAGCGCCTAAGAAGACTTCGACCAATATCGAGGTCGGACAGACGGTAAAGGTCGTCTCCGGTCCGTTGGCTGATTTCGACGGTACCGTTGCCGAGGTTTCACCTGATTCCGGCAAAGTTAAAGTTATGGTTTCCATCTTCGGCCGCGAAACGCCAGTCGAGCTTTCGTTCGACCAAGTGGAGCTTATTTAGAGAACGCACTGCGAACGCGTTCCGTGCAGGCTAGCGGTCTACTACCTGCCGTACAATTTGAAAGCTTTCGTTTATGCATGCCCAGTGGACGGGGCTTCTCATGCATAAGCGTTTGTCGATAGAACAACAGTCTGATTATTCAGCGAAAGGATTCACGAAGAATGGCTGAAAAGAAACAAACCGGCTTTATCAAGCTGCAGATTCCTGCCGGCCAGGCAAACCCTGCGCCTCCCGTTGGCCCCGCTCTTGGTGCGCAGCAGGTTAACATCATGCAGTTCTGCCAGCAGTTCAACGCTGCGACGCAGGATCAGATGGGTACCATCATCCCAGTCGAGATTACCGTGTACGAGGACAAATCCTTCACGTTCGTGTGCAAGACCCCTCCGGCGGCTGTCCTGATCAAGGAGAAGCTGGGTATCGACTCTGGTTCCGGTATCCCCCAGCTGAAGAAGGTCGGCACGCTGTCTCTGGATCAACTGCGTGAGATTGCGGAGATCAAGATGCCCGACCTCAATGCAAACGACATCGACGCGGCAATGGAAATCGTGGCGGGCACTGCCCGTTCCATGGGCGTTAACATCGAGGGTCGCAAGCCCAAGAAGAAGTACGAGGTCACGCGCAAGCTCCAGGATCTGCTGGACGGCGTGGTCCCGGACCAGGCTGACGCAGAGGAAGCTGCTGCCGAACAACCGACGGCGTAGGATCAACGCGACTGCCCGACGCTCGTCAGGCAATCGTTTTGAATAGGGTACCCAGAGGTACCCTGAAGGCGACATGCGGAACATCCGCACGTGACTGTGGAAGGGCGCTTGCGCCCGTTTGGACCACGAAAGGAATTAGTATGGCTAAATTGACCAAGAACAAAAAGGCTGCTGCAGAGAAGGCCGACCTGACCAAGGTGTATGCACCGCTGGACGCAATGAAGATTGCCAAGGACGTTGCGACTGCGAAGTTCGATGAGACGGTTGAGGTTCATTTCCGTTTGGGTATCGATACCCGCCAGGCCGATCAGCAGATCCGCGGTACCGTGAGCCTGCCGAATGGCTCCGGCAAGATCGTTCGCGTCGCTGTTTTCGCCGAGGGCGAGAATGCCCGTGCCGCCGAAGAGGCCGGCGCCGATATCGTCGGTACCGACAAGCTGATTGAAATGATCAATGCCGGCAACCTCGATTTTGATGCAACGGTTGCGACACCGGATCAGATGTCCAAGGTTGGCCGTTTGGGTCGTGTTCTGGGCCCCCGCGGCCTGATGCCGAACCCGAAATTGGGTACGGTGACCAATGACGTTGCCAAGGCCATCAACGAATTGAAGGGCGGCCGCGTTGAGTACCGCGCCGACCGCTATGGAATCTGCCACGTTATCCTGGGTAAGAAGAGCTTTACGGCCGAGCAGCTCACGGAGAATTACGGTGCGCTCTATGACGAGATTATCCGCATGAAGCCGGCTTCTTCCAAGGGCCGTTATGTGAAGTCGATTACGATTACCACCACGATGGGCCCGGGAATCAAGGTCGATCCCGCGGTGACGCGCAATTACCTGGAGACGGCAACGGCAGCGGAGTAACCCTTCGAGCCGGCCTTCACCGTCGATTCGGATAAAGAAAGCACCTGCCAGCATCTGCCGGCGGGTGCTTTTTTGTAGGTATCAGAGCGGAGTGCTGCAACCTGCCTAGGAACTGCGGAGCTAGTCCACATCAAGCTGTTTGCCGTTGGTGTCCCAATAGAATTTCTTGAACTTGGGAATCTGGTTGACAAGCATCGCATCGGCCCAAAGATTGTGCAGGGTCGTATCCGACCAGAAGCGCAGCGGGTAGCGGTCTTTGGTTTCGCGGTAACGTTTCAATGCTTCTTCTTTTATAGAACCATCGGGCATGCTTCGCCTGAGCACGTATTCAGGCACGCAGCAGAACAGGTAGGGATTGTTGGCGTAACCCGGATCGATTTCATGTCCGAGCAGGAAATCCTCCACGAACAGGGTGACGAAGTTGCACCCTGCCAAGCTCATGTAATAGGTATTGCGTCCGCAGCGCGTGTTCACCTCGAAGAACCGGTATGAACCGTCACGCTCATCATACTTGATGTCGAAATTCGCGAACCCGTGGTAGCCGACCGCCTTCAGGAAGCGCTTGCCTGCATCTACGATGTCGTCGATTTCCTCGCCCATGATGCACAAGGGGTTCCCCAATGCGGTGGGGTCGTGATCCTGCAGGCAAACGGTGCCTCCTGCGCCCATGACCGTATCGCCGTCGGCATTCGCGTAGAGCGTCAATGTATGGATGTGCTCATCACCGCCGGGGATGAAGTCCTGGATAACCAACTGGTTCTGGTAATCGGAATCACGGATGCTCTTCCATACCCGGCGCAGCTCGTCGGCATCTTGGATTTCGTAAATCTTCTTCTTGTGCGGAATCGTTGCTTCCTGGAATTGGGCCGAATTCGAGGGTTTGGCGATCAACGGATAGGAAAACGTTTCGGCGGGAATCTCCAAGCCGGCATCCGATGCATCGAAGTACCAGGTCTTCGGGTAGGCGATGCTCAGTTCCTCGCAGATCTCATAGAAACGGCGCTTCTGCGTAATCTCGTCGAGCAGGTCGAAGTCGATATAGGGGACTACATAGCCAGCGGCTTCCAGACGCTGCTTGTTCTTGCTGAAGATGCGTGCATGGACGTCGTCGCTTCCCAGGAGCAGAAGCGTCTTCGTTCCGTTGAACTCGGCGGCGATGGCTTCGAGTTCGCGGCAAAGCACTTCAGGGTCGTGGATACCGGGCCTCAGGCGGTAGTCGGTGAAGACACTCGAGGAGATAACCTTGATGTCCTGGGTGGCAAGCACAATACATTTGCGCAAGCCGTAAGCACGATAGAATTCACGTACATAGCTGTAGGTCAGGATATCTCCGCCAACAAGGACCGGCAGCAAGGTATTTTTCACGTCGGCGACGGAATGAATCAGTGCAGCATTCGGATGCTTGGGCACGGTTGCCTCCTTGCGTTTCGCGCCGACCGCTTGCGGTCGGCAGATGTTCTGGGCCATTATCGCATAGAGCGTCCGATACGCGGTTGTTTCCATGGCGTGAACATCTGCCTGCGATTCTGTGAAGAGGCTGAGCGGACGTGTGCGATATAAGAAAATGATTCAAGCCGCCTAAAGAGGGCGGTATCATGGAAAGCCATGACAGCGTGCCGCTGAGAACAGGAGCTTACTATATGTGCGGATTTGTCGGCTTCACGGCGACGGATTACGATCGCCCGACCAATGAAGCCATCGTCAAGGATATGGCCGATCGCATTATCCATCGCGGTCCCGACGATGATGGGTACTTCGTCAACGACGACATCGCCATGGGCTTTCGCCGCCTTTCCATCATCGATCTGGAGGGCAGTCCGCAGCCGATGACGAACGAGGACGGTTCGGTTATCGTCACGTTCAACGGCGAGATATACAACTTTCAAGAGCTCCGCAGCCAGTTGGTTGCCGCCGGCCATGTTTTCAGGACAAAAGGCGACACGGAGACCATTGTGCACGGCTACGAGGAGTGGGGCACTGGCGTCTTCGAGAAACTGCGCGGCATGTTCGCCATTGCCATCTGGGACGACAAACGCAAGCGTCTCGTCTGCGCACGGGACTGCTTCGGCATCAAGCCGCTTTACTACCAGCACGTCGGCAACCGTTTGATATACGGCTCCGAGATCAAGGCGTTCCTAGCCCATCCGAAGTTCGAGAAGCGTCTGAACCGCGCACAACTGCCTCAGTACCTCTGCTTCGAGTACCTGAACAATTCCGAAACCATGTTCGACAATGTCCATAAGCTGATTCCCGGCCACTTCATGGTTTTCGAGAACGGAAACGTGAATATCGAGTGCTTCTACCGCATCACCTATCACATTGACGAGAGCAAGTCGCTTGACGAATGGGCCGATATCATCTGCGATACCTTCGATGAAAGCGTCAGCGCACATCAGATTGCCGATGTCGAGGTCGGTTCGTTTTTGTCAGGCGGTATCGATTCCAGCTTGGCGGCGTACGAGATGGGCCAGCATACCGATGGCATCCGTACCTTCAGCGTGGGCTATGACATCACCGGTTCCGAGGAACAGCGGGACAAGGCCGAAAACGCAGGTTTCCGTATCAAGCTCGATGAGTTGGATGATGCCCACAAGTTTGCAGAGTGGGCGGGCTTGTCGAACGAAGATGTGACGGTGACGGCTCGGGAATTTCTCGATATCGTGCCTACCGAGCAGTACCACATGGATGAGCCGCTCGGCGCTCCCTCGGCCATTCCGCTGTACTTCGTGAGCCAGTTGGCAGCAAAGAAGGTCAAGGTGGTTCAATCCGGCGAAGGCGCGGACGAGCTGTTCGGTGGCTATTGGATCTACCATGACCAGTATGAGTTCTCCAAGTACTTCAAGGTGCCTGCACCGCTGCGTGCCGCAGCGGGCGCCGCTGCCGAGCTGCTGCCTGACGGCGTGCACGGCCGCCGTTTCGCCATGCGCGGCGCCGGTGGGCCCGAGCGGTCGTATCAGCGGGCAAGCATGAATTACATGTGGGACGAGGTACCCAAGGTCCTCAAGAACTATCGCGGGCCCTGCAGGCCGTGGGAATGGTGCAAACCCCATTTCGACAAAGCGGTCGAGCAGACCCAGCATGGCGACGTCATCACGCAGACGCAATACGTTGATATGGTCAGCTACATGCCCTATGACATCTGCCTGAAGGCCGATCGCATGTCCATGGCCCACAGCCTGGAGCTGCGCGTGCCTTTCCTGGACAAGAAGGTGCTTGACGTAGCCCTGCAGCTGCCCACCAACTGCCGCGTCACCGACGAACACTCCAAGTATGCCCTGCGCCGGGCAGCTGCCAAGCTCGGTTTCCCGCAGGCAGTGGCGAATATGCCGAAACAACCATTCATTACGCCGTTGACGGTATGGTTGCAGACGGACCTGTACTATAACCGGATTCGCGACGCATTCACCAGCCCCGCCGCCGAGGAGTTCTTCAACACCGATTACCTGTTGAAGATGCTCGATGACCACTACCATGCCGATTTCGCCACACAGGAAGGGCGCGCGAAATTGAAGATGATGCGCATTTGGAATGTGTACTGCTTCCTGTGCTGGTACGAGGTCTTCTTCGGCGAAACCAGCAGGCGGTATGCCCCGAAAACGAACGTGCCTGCATAACTCCCTTGCAAGGCGTATCGCTGATTTCGTTGGATGCAAGTGCGGCCAGACCCCTGAATCGGGGACATGGTTGAAACCTGCAAAGAGAATCCGCGGGTGTTGCCCGCATCGGGATGATGGTACAATACCCCTTGCATGCTGTGGAAATTTTGGGAGGGTATGCTTGATGGAGAATTCATTCCGTCTCGGTGCTCGCAAGATGATCGCCGCTGCCGCCTCCGTAGTGCTGGCAGCTTCTCTGTGCACCGTTCCAGTGACCGCCTATGCCGATGAGACCACTTCGGACACAGAAGCCGCTCTGGCCAAAGTCAACGAGCTGATGAGCGAGATCGACTCCGCCAATGCCGATTACCTGAACGCACTCGACGAGCAGGCTGCGGCCGAGAAGAAGGCCAAGGAAGCAAAGGCAACGATCAAGGCTGAATCTGCCAAGATTGAGAAGAACCAGGACAAGCTTTCCTCGCGTGTCCGTTCCATGTACAAAGCGGACAAAGCACCTTCTTGGATGTGCTTCTAGGGTCCACCACGTTCGATTCCTTCGTGCAGAATTGGGACATCCTGGCTGAGATGAACGCCGATGATGCCCAGCTGATTTCCGACTTGAAGAGCTCGCGGGAGAAGGTTCAGGCTGCACAGGTCGAGGCCGAGCAGAGCGCTGGCGAAGCTGCCCAGAAGGCCCAGTCCGCCAAGGAGCGTCGTGACCAGGCGAACACGTTGGCCAAGGAAGCGCAGGCTGAATACCAGGCCGCGTACCAAGCAGCCCAAGCGGCCGCTGCTGCAAAGTCGAACAATGGTACGACTACCGAAGCAGCTGCGACCAAGCAAATCACCAATGCCGACAATGTCTCGAAGAATACGACCCAGCAGACTACGGTCAGCCAGGATGAGATTGCGAGCTTCGACCAGAATACCGGTGAAGTCACGTTGAAGAACGGCCAGAAGGCCAAGGTTATCAGCTACGACCAGAAAACCGGGAATGCCATCGTCGATACGGCGATGCAGTATGTCGGCGGCAATTACGTGTATGGTGCCGAGGATGCCAACAGCCGTACGTTCGATTGCTCGGGCCTGGTCCAGTACGTCTACAAGAAGAACGGCATCAATGTGGGCGGTCATAACGACCGTGCCATCCTCAACTCCGGCAAGGTTGTCTCCAACCCGAAAGCGGGCGATATCTGCTGGTGGAACGGCCATGTGGCAATCTATGCCGGTAACGGCATGATGATTTCCGCCGATAACGAGAAGAGCGGTATCACCTACCGCAAGGTCGATAAGGGAGCCACCTACGTGCGCTACTAGGTTTATCGTTCATACCGAGCGCATCGAACAGGGAATCGAAGGGCAGGGAGCACGAAGCTCCCTGCTCTTTTCCGTAGGGCATGTCGCAGTTAATCGGCGACCAGATCGGCGAACGTGGCGCCGGTGAACCGAAGCAAGTCGTCCGGGTTGATGATAATCTGCTCGCCCCGTTCGCCCGCGCTGATAGCGATGGCGTCCCAAAGCTGAGCCGTTTCATCGATGAAGGTGGGAAATTCCTTCTTCATGCCGATGGGGCTGCATCCACCACGTATATAGCCGGTGACAGAGAAAAGGGTTTTCATCGGGATCATCTCGACGCGCTTGTCGTGTGCCGCTCGCGCCACCTTCTTCATATCGAGCTCGAATGAAGAGGGGATGCAGCAAACCACATGGGGATTGCGTTCTCCAGCGAGAACGAGTGTTTTGAACACCTGGTCGGGGTCCTGATGAAGCTCGGCAGCGACGTGCTGCCCGCTGAGGTCGCTCTCATCAACCTCGTAAGAGGCGGTTTCGTAAGGTATGCCGGCAGCATCGAGCATGCGCATGGCATTGGTTTTGTGCAATTTCCCCTTCATGTGTTCCAGTCTAGCGCAGGCGCTTGCTGTAGTTGCGCTTTAACGCGGCAATCACACCGCCTTCGTGGTTGAGCAGCGCCACCAAAGCTTCGATGCGGCTGAAATCCAGGAAACCGCTGAGCACGCCCGAGCGCAAGGGGACTTCCTGGAGCATATGGTCAAGCATCGCTTTGGCTTCTCCCGTGCCGGCGATGCGGGCGGCTACCGATTTGACAATGCGCAGGACTATCCGCCCGAATGCAGTTTTCGCCAGGTCGCTTACCGGCGAATCGATGGTGAAAGGACGCTTTGGACGCATCGCATCAGGGAGCGGCCGGTCGAGCAGGACGGCAAAGGCCTCATCGGAAAATCCATGGGGGTGCACGGCCTCATAGGGGGCAAGTGCGGGGTTCTGCGGAGAGGGCATTGTGCCATTGCGCATGATGGTTTTCCGTGCGCGGATATCACGGCTTGAAGCGCCGATCCTTATTTCATAAGGTCCGGTCTCCACTTCCCATTGTCCGGTCTGGGTCGAATAGTGGCTGAAGGCGCGGGAGCCGAGGTCGAAGTGCAGCGTTTTGCTTTCTCCAGGGGCAAGCACGGTTTTCTGGAACCCCTTCAGCTCTTGCGGCGGTCGGAATGCGCTTGGCTGCAAGGGAGCCACATAGAGCTGGACGGCTTCAGCGCCCGTTCGGTCGCCGGTGTTCGTCAGGGTGATGCGGATTCCAACTGTGCGGCCGCTGTCATCGACTTCAAGGTCATGATAGGTGAAAGAAGTGTATGACAGGCCGAAACCGAATGGGAAGGCAACGGGAATCTGGGCGGCATCGTAGTATCGATAACCTATGAAGAGGCTTTCCCGATGGAGAATGCGATCGGCTTCGTCGGGGAACCCTCTTGCGCCACAAGGAACGTCGGCGAGGCGCTCCGGCCAGGTTTCGGCGAGCTTTCCTGAAGGGTTTACCTCTCCGAACAGCAATTTTGCGAGGGCGCTTCCGCATTCGCACCCGGCAAGATAGGGAACCACTAAGGCGCGAACTCGATTGCGCCAATCGGTTTCAATCGGTGCACCGCATTGCAGTACCGCAACAAGGTTATCGTTGATTTCGGCAAGCGCGTCGAGCAGTCGGACCTGGCTTTCGGGTAAACGGAGTGTGGTGCGGTCGTAACCTTCGGATTCGCTGTCGGGGGCCTGGCCCAGGAAGACGATTACCGTATCGGCTGTCTGGGCGCAACGAGCCGCAGCGACGGCACTCTCATGGGTAGCTTCACCGGTTGCCGCATCGTAGCCCGGGGCATAAGAGATATCAGGGCACTTTGCACGCAGGGCCTGAAGCGGCGTGGAGAGCGCAATGGGGTTCACCTGCGAGGAACCGGCACCCTGGAAGCGGGGGTGCTCGGCAAATGCGCCGATGACGGCAAGCTTCATCGACGGCGAAAGGGGGAGGATCCCATCGTTTTTCAGGAGAACCGCGCTTTCTTCTGCCGCTCGACGGGCGAGGGCGAGGCGGTGTTTCCGCGCTGCCGCCCGTTCGGATTCGAGGGCGGCGGGATGTGCCTGCCGCCCCGCGGTCACACGGGCATTCAGCTGCAGGAGCGCATCGGCTGCATTGTCCAGCGCTGCTTCCGTGAGAATGCCGTTTGCACGGGCGGTACGGATTTTCAGGATATGGTCGGGACGCGGACCCGGCATCGAAAGGGACATGCCCGCCTCGACGCTTGCTTCCGACTGGCTCATGGCGCCCCAGTCGCTTATGAAGGCACCGTCGAATCCCCAGGAACGCGCAAGGTCGAGAAGCGCTCGATTCTCGGTGCAGTAGATGCCGTTCAGGCGGTTATATGCAAGCATAACCGACCAAGGATGCCCCTCTCGGATGGCAATCTCGAAGGCGGGGAGGTACAGTTCGTGCAGGGCCCGTTCATCGACGATCGAATCGGCGATCATGCGTTTGCGCTCCTGGGTATTCACGGCGAAATGCTTCAACGAGGTGCCTACCCCCTGTCCCTGCACTCCGCGGATGTAGGCTGCCGCCAATGCTCCGGCAAGATAAGGGTCTTCGCTGAAATACTCGAAGTTGCGGCCGCAGCGAGGATCGCGCTTCATATTCACTCCCGGTCCAAGGAGCACATCCACTTCGTTCTCCCGGCACTCTTGGCCGAGCGCTTCGCCGACCTGTTCCAAGAGGGAGGTATCGAAGCTTGCTGCCAAGGCGCTTGCCGTGGGGAAGCAGGTGGCGGGATAGCTTGCTTCCATATCACTGCTCTCGGCATCGGGTAGCTGTTTGCGCAGTCCGTGGGGTCCGTCGGAAAAACGGAGGGGGCCAACATTTTCGGGGATCGAACCGGAATGCCAGAAATCATCGCCTGCGAGCAGTCGGGTCTTCTCCTCGGTTGTCAAATCGGCTGCGCGTATCATCGGCATCCTTTCATTATGTCCAGGACGGCAGGGTGGTTTCTCGGGGCGTTCGCAAACTGCAAGGTCGATTGACGTACGCGCCCTATACCATGATAGCCCCTGCAAGGGCGCAGCCTATGGCGGCGCTTCCCAGGGTGCTTGCATAGGTGACCAGCAGATACAGCAGACATGCCAGGTAACGCTTGTCGCGGAAGAGCGAGGCGGCCTCATAATTCATGGTGGCCAGGGTTGAGAAGCCGCCAAGGAAGCCGATGATCACGGCCAGATGCGCAATGTCACCAAGTTGGATCGGCATCAGGAATCCGGCGATACCGCAGGCAATCAGGTTCACAATCAAGGTTGCGAATGGCCAGTCGGAGGGCGTATGGCGCTTCAGGAAGCGGGTCATCAAGCCGCGGCAAAGTGCGCCGAGCCCACCGCCGCAGGCGACGGAGAGAAAAGCGAGGGCGGTCACGCTATGCCTCCCCTGCAGAATCGTGCTCATGCAATTCGCCGGTCAGCTTGTGCATGCGATGGTGCTCGAGCCCTGCGACGGTCGCCCAACCCAGAAGGGAGGCGGCAAACGTGCCGATGACTGTCAGCAACCCATACAGCGCGAATAACCCGATGGCTCCTTGCTCGAGGTAGGCTAAGCTTTCGGTCGAGAATGCCGACAGCGTGGTAAAAGCCCCAACCAGGCCGACGCCCAGGCTGCGGACTATGGCATGCGGAAGGTGCACGCGCCGGCCGAGCCATTGGTAGATGACGTAGATGATATAGCAGCCGAACAGGTTGATAGCCAGGGTGCCGAAGGGAATCGGCGATTCGGGCAGTACGGCACCCAGGAAATAGCGCAAGCAGGCTCCGATGGCGCCCATGAAGATGACACCGCCATAGAGAAATGCGGGCGTCGCAACGATGCGCTTGCGTTTCGGAAGAAGAGGCGCGGCGGAAACGCTTGAAGGGACGTTCGGCATGATGGGCGGCGCATTCTCCGTTTCGGGATTCGGGATAATGATCAGTTGAGCGTCTGCTATTATACCGCGCCTATTCCCGATGCCCCCTTGCTCGGGAATTGTGAAACGGTGAAGTGCTACACTCAGACGCGATATCAGAGAGCGAGAAGAGGACGCGGACGGCATGATGCACCTGAAAACCCCTGAAGAGATTGAAGAGATGAAGGAAGCGGGCCGGCTTTCGGCAGCAGTGCTGCGCGAGGTGGGCGCCCGGGTGAAGCCCGGCGTGAGCACGTGGGAGCTTGACCAGTTTGCGGAGGAGTACATCCGCGACCACGGGGGCGTTCCGACTTTCAAAGGATATGGTGGATTTCCCGGGAGCATCTGCGCTTCGGTCAACGACCAGATCGTGCATGGCATTCCGAGCAAGAAGACCATCTTGCGCGAAGGGGACATCATCTCCATCGATACTGGTGCCACGGTGAACGGCTGGGTAGGGGACAACGCCTGGACCTATCCGGTCGGCAAGGTGTCCCCGGGAAAGAAGGAGCTGCTCCGTGTTACCGAGGAATGCCTATGGTCGGGCATCAGCGCGGCACGGGTCGGCAATCATCTAGGCGACATCGGTGCCGCGGTTGAAGCCCCTGCGAATCGAAGGAGATTCGGGGTGGTGAGGGAACTGGTCGGCCACGGAGTGGGCCATGACATGCACGAAGACCCGAATGTGCCGAACTACGGTCATCGCCACTGCGGCATGAAGCTCCGTGCCGGAATGGTAATCGCCATCGAGCCCATGATAAATCTGGGAACCCGGCGCACGCGATTCGGCAAAGACGGGTGGATGATACTCACGCGCGACGGGAAGCCCTCGGCCCACTTCGAGAAGACCATCGCCATCACCGAAGAGGGCCCCGTGCTCCTTACCTGCGAGCCTGGTCGCGATCGGCCGGTGAACGACTGATGCGAGCGCTTGTTCAACGGGTGACGCATGCAACGGTCACCATCGTCGACGGAACCGCTGGGACCTTGCCCGCCGAACCTCCCCATTCGATCGGGCAGGGTTTGGTGGTTCTGCTCGGCGTGGGCAAGGATGACGGAACCGAGCAAGCCGAGAAACTGTGGCGTAAGATCTCCCGCTTGCGAATCTTTGCCGATGAGTCGGGCAAGACGAATCGGGCACTCGCCGATATCGGTGGGGAGGTAATGATCGTCTCGCAGTTCACGCTGTACGCAAACTGCAAGAAGGGCAACCGACCGAGTTTCACCCAAGCGGGTGCGCCCGATGCGGCGCTTGAGCTGTTCCGGTTCTTCGTCTCCTTGGCGCAGGCCGAAGTACCCCGGGTGGCGGCTGGGGAATTCGGGGCAGATATGCGGGTCGAGCTGGAGAATGATGGGCCGTTCACCATCTGGCTCGATACCGACGCGCTGTGATGCACGGGTCGTGTGCTTGCGGTTCAGACTGTCCCGGCAGGGAAACGGCTCGTATGGGGCGCGGGCTATCGATGGCGCGGGCGAACTCAGACAACGTGCTTTTTCAGGAAGGTGATGATGTCCTCTGATTCGTAGAGCGCCTTCCCGTCGATGATGAGACAGGGTGCCTGGTTCTTACCGCCGATGCGCAGCAGGTCTTCAAGGTTGCTTCCCTCGAAGACATTTCTGGTTTCGATGTTGATCCTTGCTTCCTGCAGGTAGCGCAGCACCTTGGCGCAATAAGGGCAGCCCGGTTTGACATAGAGCAGGAGATCCTCGGTACTGGTCATGATGCCTCGCTTTCTTTTCATGCGGTTAACTCTATTGTAATCGGCACGGCATCGTGATGGGACGAACAGGACGAAAGAGCACGAAAGAAGGCCCCGATTTCAGGGAACCGGGGCCTTGCAGCAGGGGAATGGGTTTCTTCGCGGCGGCTAGCTCGCAGCGGCGATTTCGCGGGCGCAGGCAAGGCCGTCCGCAATGGCGTTCACTACCAGCGTGGAGCCGGTGCGGGCATCGCCGGCAACGAAAACCGGGGTATCTTCGTTTTCTGTCAGCGCACGATGGGTTTCCTCGATGGTAAGCGGCAACTTCTTTCCCGATGCGGGAAGCTCGACGCCCAAGGCTTCGAGCAGCGGTT
The DNA here is from genome assembly GCA_050951005.1 of Eggerthellaceae bacterium. GTDB lineage: Bacteria > Actinomycetota > Coriobacteriia > Coriobacteriales > Eggerthellaceae > UMGS1519. The sequence continues at coordinate 113,772 of JBMNIP010000004.1, forward strand.
GCTCGGGTCCCAGGAAGCCCTTCGCAATCAGGATCAGCTGGGCGGGGAGGGTGCGCTCGGTTCCCTCCACGTTGTGCCTTCCGCCCTCGTAGGATAGATCCTGTATGACCAGTCCTGTCGCTGCGCCGTCGGAGCCTTCGACGGCGATGCTGTCGGTTGACCAGATGCGTGGATCTTCACCCTGCAGGTCGGCGGCTTCTGCTTGGCCGTAATCAACTGAGAGGCGGTTGGGCCATTCGGGCCAGATGGCGAAGGAGTCGATGGTTGCCGGTGGTTGCTGGGCGCGTATAACCTGATGGACGCTATGCGCGCCTTGGCGCAAGGCGGTTGCCACGCAGTCGGTTCCGGTATCGCCGCCGCCGATGACCATGACATCCTTGTCCTTGGCGCTCACGGACGGATCGTTGCCGTCGAGGACCGAACGGGTGGCGGCGGTCAGATAGTCGACGGCCATCACGACGCCGTCCAAATCCATGCCCGGTGCCTTCACCCGACGGGCATCGGTAGCGCCGGCGGCAATCACGATGGCGTCAAAGTCGCGGTGCAATTCGTCGATGACGGCAGAATCGGCCGCATCGACGCCGCAGCGGATCTCGATGCCGCTCGCTGCCATCAGATCCAGGCGCCGTTGCACAATATCCTTCGGCAGCTTCATATTGGGAATGCCGTACATCAGCAATCCGCCTGCCCGATCGTGGCGTTCCAGAATCGTCACGCGCTTTCCGAGGCGCGCGAGCTCCCAGGCGCAGGCTAAGCCGGCAGGCCCGGAGCCGATCACCGCGATGCGCGGGGCATTGTCGGGTGCCGGCGATAGCGGCTGCATGCCTGCTTCCCATGCATGGTCGGAGATGGCGCGTTCGTCGTCGCGGATGGTTACCGGTTCGTTGTGCAGACCGAGGTTGCAGGCAACCTCGCAGGGAGCTGGACAAACGCGCCCGGTGAATTCGGGGAGCGGATTGGTCAGCGCCAGGCGGCTTGCGGCGTCGTCCCAACGACCTTGCCATACCAGGTCGTTCGTTTCGGGGATCAGATTATGCAGCGGGCAACCGGAAACATGCGAGGCTTTGCCGAACTTCATGCCGCTCTGGCAGAATGCGACGCCGCAGTACATGCAACGGCTTGCCTGCACGCGTTGGTCTCCTGCGCTCAATGGGCGGGCGATCTCATCGAAATCGGAAATGGCCTCCTGCGTGGGCCGCACATCGTGTTCTTTGCGGCCATGGGAGAGAAAAGCTCCAGGACGTCCCATTCTTACTCACCCTTCCTCATGGTCTCGAATGCGGTGATGACGGCTTCCTCGTGGGTGGCTCCTTGGGCTTCGGCGCGTTCGGTCAGCTCGAGGGCATGGGCATATTCGATCGGAATGACTTTCACGAAATGCTGGGAGATGTCCTTGAACTGGTAGAGCATCTTGATGCCGCGCGGGCTGGCGGTGTGCCGCACATGCTCTTCGATCAGGCCGTGTATCAGCTCGAGTTCCTGCCAGGTTGGCTGCTTCAAGCTGACGAGCTCGGTGTTGCAATGAGCTTCGAGGGTGCGGCTCTCGTCGTAGACGTAGGCCACGCCTCCGCTCATGCCGGCAGCGAAGTTCAAGCCCACATCGCCCAAGATGAGAACGGTGCCGCCCGTCATGTACTCGCAGCCGTTGTTGCCGACCCCTTCGACAACGAGCGTTGCACCGGAATTGCGGACGGCGAAGCGCTGGCCCGCCAAGCCGTTTACAAAGCCCTTGCCACTGGTGGCGCCATAGAATGCCACATTACCGACGGCGACGTTCTCATCGGGGCGATAGGTTGCCTCCGCGTTCGGCGCAATGGAGAGCACGCCGCCCGAAAGGCCCTTGCCGAAGTAGTCGTTGGCATCGCCGGATATCGCCAGGGAGATACCGGCAGGCAGGAAAGCGCCGAAGCTCATGCCGCCGGATCCCTCGCAATCGATGCAGAGGGTGTCCTCGGGCAAGCCGTCCGGGTGGGCGGCAGTCACCTGGCTGCCGAGCATCGTGCCGACACAGCGGTTGACATTGGCGATATCGGCGTGGAAATGCTGGTGCTTCAATGTTTTTCGGGCCGATTCGGTATAAGGGATGAACAGTGTCGCATCCAGTGATTCGTCCAGACCGCTGACCGCTGCCATCTCTGGCAGGAAATGGGGGCAATCGGCACCGGGGATGTCTGCGCCGAATTCGGTCTGTGCGGGGGCAAGTACCTGGGACAAGTCGACCAGACCGGCCTTCCAACTTTCGCAATCGCCCTTCTGACGCAGGCAATCGGAGTGTCCGACCATCTCCTCGACGGTGCGAAAGCCCAGCTTGGCCATGATCTCGCGCAGCTGCTCTGCCACGAAAGTCAGATAATTCACCACATATTCGGGTTTGCCGGTGAAGCAGGAGCGCAGGTTGCCGTTCTGTGTGGCGATGCCCACCGGGCAGGTATCCTGTTGGCAGTCACGTTGCATCAGGCAGCCCAAAGACACCACGACGCACGTGGCGAAGCCGAACTCCTCGGCGCCGAGCAGGCAGGCCATGGCAACATCGCGACCGTCCATGAGCTTGCCGTCGGCTTCGAGCACCACGCGGGAACGCAGGCCGTTCTGCAAGAGGGTCTGCTGGGTTTCGGCCAAACCCAATTCCAGCGGCAGGCCGGCATGGTAGATGGAATCGCGGGGTGCCGCTCCGGTTCCGCCGTTGGCGCCCGATATCAGGATCTTCTGCGCACCGCCCTTCGCCACGCCGGTGGCGATGGTTCCAACGCCGGCTTCTGAAACCAGCTTCACGGAGATGCGCGCATGAGGATTTGCATTCTTGGCGTCGAAAATCAGCTCTGCCAGATCTTCGATGGAGTAGATGTCATGATGCGGCGGCGGCGAGATCAAGCTGACACCGGGAGTGGAGCGGCGCACCTTCGCAATCCACGGCCACACCTTTCCGCCGGGCAGGTGGCCGCCCTCGCCGGGTTTGGCGCCTTGGGCCATCTTGATCTGGATCTCATCGGCGCTCATCAGATAGCGGCTTGTGACGCCGAAGCGTCCGGAGGCAATCTGCTTGATGGCCGAGCGCTTGCTATCGCCGTTTGGCAGCGTGACTTCGCGGAGGGGGTCTTCGCCGCCTTCTCCGGAGTTCGAGCGGCCATGCAGACGGTTCATGGCAATGGCGATGCATTCATGTGCTTCCTGGGAAATGGAACCGTAGCTCATAGCCCCGGTGTTAAAGCGCTTCACGATCTCGCTTGCCGGCTCGACTTCGTCGAGCGGAATGGGGGTACGGCCGCTGAAGCTGAATTCCATCAGGTCACGCAGGGTGATGGTGCGGCCGACGGGGTGGATAGCCTGGCTGAACTCGCGGAAAAGCTCGTAGTCGTTCTCACGGACCGCACGTTGCAGCAGATAGATGCTCGTGGGATTGAGCAAGTGCTCTTCACCATTCAACGGCCGCCACTTCGTGATACCCGAACTTGCCAGCTGGTCAGGGGCAGGCGTGCTCAGCAAGGCCAGCGCCTCATCGTATCGTTCGTTGCATTCGCGTTCGAGATCCGAGATGGTCAGGCCGCCGACACGGCTGACTGTGCCGGTGAAATGCTCGTCGATCAGCTCGGGTGCCAAGCCCACGGCCTCGAAGATCTGTGCGGAATGATACCCCTGCATCGTGGAGATGCCCATCTTGGACATGACGCTGACGATACCTGAGGTGATCGCCTTGTTGTAGTTCTCGATGCCGGTGTCGGCACTGGTTTTCAGCTTGCCTGCATCTGCCATGGCGGTGATGCAGTCGTGCGCCAGATATGGGTAGATGCCCGAGGCCGAGTAGCCGACCAAAGCCGCAAAGTCATGCGGAGTCAGGGCGTCGCCGCATTCGATGATGATATCGGTATGGGTGCGGATGCCTGCACGCAGCAGGTGATTATGCACCGAGGCGACCGCAAGCAGGGAGGGAACCGATACCTGCCCATCGCTTGCCCGATCGGAGATGGCCAGGATATTGGCGCCCGCTCGCACCGCTGCTTCGGCTGCGGCATCGAGTGCTTCGACGGCATGCTCCAAGGCGTCGGGACCGCCGTCGCGTTCGTAGACGGCCTGCAGGCGCGCCGTGTGGAAGCCCTTGGCGTCGATATCGCAGAGGGCCTTGAATTCGCGTGCGGTCAGAATCGGGGTTTCCAGGCGCACCAGGCGGCAATTGGTCCGGGCATCTTCCAGGAAGTTGCCATGATTCCCGACATAGAGCAGCGTCGACGTGATGAACGACTCGCGCAAGGCATCGATCGGTGGGTTGGTAACCTGCGCGAACAGCTGGTTGAAGTAGTCGAAAAGGGATCGAGGATGCTTGGAAAGCACTGCCAGCGGAATGTCGGCGCCCATGGAGGCCAACGGGGCCTTGCCCTGTTCGGCCATGGGTACCAGCGCCTCTTCCACGTCGTCGAAATGGATGCCGTGGCGCGCAAGGCGCTGGGAGAGCGGCAGGTCGCTGTCGGGCGTTGCCTCCGTTTCGGGTTCGGCATCGCGTGCAAGGTCCGACAAGCGCAGCATGCCGGCATCCAGCCATTCCCGGTAGGGCTTCTCGTTTGCGAAGGCGTTCTTGATCTCGTCGTCCCAGAGGACGCGGCCTTTGGAAGGATCGACGAGCAGCATCTCGCCCGGACCTAAACTGCCGGCGGTCAGGATGCTGCCGGCGTCGATGTCCAAAGCGCCCGCTTCGCTTGAGAGAATCAGGCGGTCGTCGTCGGTGATGTAGTAGCGTGCGGGGCGTAATCCATTGCGATCCAGCACGGCGCCCGTCACAACGCCATCGGTGAAGGCGATGGCGGCAGGGCCGTCCCAAGCTTCCATGATCATGGATTGGTAGGCATCCCAGTCATGGCGGCGATCGGTCAATGCGATGTTGTGGTCCCATGGTTCGGGCAGGAGCATGGTCATGGTGCGGGCAAGCGGGCGTCCGTTCATGGTGATGAACTCGAGCACATTGTCGAGCATGGCGGAGTCGGAGCCCTCGCGATCGATAATCGGCAGGACGCGTTCGAGGTTCTCGCCCAGAACCGGAGAGTACAGGCCTGGCTCGCGTGCCTTTGCCCAGTTCACATTGCCGCGCAGGGTGTTGATCTCGCCGTTGTGGACCATATATCGATTCGGGTGCGCGCGCTCCCAAGAAGGCGTGGTGTTCGTGGAGTAGCGGGAATGGACCAAGGCAAGCGCTGTCTCGGTGGAGGCGTTATCCAGGTCGGGGAAGAAGCGGCGCATCTGCGTGGCCACAAGCATTCCCTTGTAGACGATGGTGCGGGTGCTCATGGAACAGACATAGAAGATCTTCCCGTCCAAGGCACGGTCTGCATGCCCCTTCTTCTCGATGATGCGGCGGCAGACATACAGGCCGCGTTCGAATTCGTCGCCGGGCTCCATCTCGTCGGGGCGTCCGAGGAACGCTTGCTTGATTGTGGGCATGCAGGCCTTCGCGGTCTCTCCAAGATCGTGTGCATCGGTGGGAACATCGCGCCAGAACAGCAGGGGGATGCCCATCTCCGCGCATCCTTCCTCGAAGATATGCTGTGCTTCGTGCACGCCCTCGTCATCCTGGGGCAGGAAGATCATGGCAACGCCGTAATCGCCCTCGTCGGGCAGCAGATGCCCGTAGCGCTGCGCCTCTTTGCGGAAGAAGCGATGCGGGATCTGAAACAGGATGCCGGCGCCGTCGCCGGTGTTTCGCTCCAGTCCGATACCGCCGCGGTGCTCCAGGTTCACCAGGACGGAGAGGGCGTCGTCGAGCATCTGATGCGATCGCTCGCCGGTGAGGCTGGCAAGGGCGCCGATGCCGCATGCGTCGTGTTCGAATTCGGGACGGTACAGGGTCTGCGATTTGTGCTGCCCAGCCTGATCGACAGAGGCAATCGGGGAGTCTTCTTTGCGTGTTTTCATCATCGGCAACCTACTCGTCTCGCATGCTTTTCGATAGGAATCCAGCATACTCGGGAAGCCGAGAGGTTGTGTTTCCAGATGATTACAAGTAGGTAAAATGAACCGTTTGAGGTCGGCGGATGGCGTTTTCCGCCTATTCGGGCAGGTGGTTGTAGGCAAGCGATGTCCACATCGACATGGTTTCGAAACGCGTGGACATGAACTCGTCATCGAAGTAAGTGGCGCAGAACTGCTGCTCGGGCGTTTCAACGGGCAGTCCTGCCTGGCGGTCGAACCAGCAACCGAATGCCAGGAAGGTCAGGGCGATATCCAGTGCCATGAATGCGGCCATGAGTGTGGTGATGATAACCTGCGGTCGCCGAGGGACCGAGCGTATGCCTTCGCGCACCAGCGGCCATCCGATCCTGATCCACAGGAGGCCGGCAAAGCCCCATATTATCGCCAGCAGCAAGCTTGTGTGCCCGCCCAGGTTGAATGGCTGGTCGGCATAGCTCCAGGCGACGATGCCGTAAAAAGTCTCCCAGAACCATCCGGCTACGTATTCGAAAGCGCCGCCGAGTAGCGCCGACCCGAAGAACAGCTCTACCGGATGCGATTCCAAAGACCATAGGCACAGCGTCATCAACACAGCTCCAAGGCCGTAGATGGGGCTGAAGGGGCCCCAAATCAAGCCCGCCCGGCTTTCCCATCGCCCGTCGGTGAAATAGGCCACGATCACCTCGCCGAAAAGGCCGATGATGCTTGCAAGGACAAATACCCAGAAGAGTTCGAGTGCATTCGGACCCTTCTCGGCGGATGCCAGTTGTGCTTCTGCAAGGCTGAATGATTTTTGGCCGTCCAGCTCGGCGGTCTTTACGCGTGCCATACGTGTAGTGTAACGACAAATCGCCTGATTTCCGAGCAGGGGAGCCGACTTGTCAGCAAGGTGTTTACGACGTGGCGGCCTTCGCATTCATTATCAGCATCTGCAAACGGTTCTCAAGATTCGCGAAGCTCACATCGGGATCGTAGTCGAGCGGTAGAATCTGCGCATCGGGATAGAGCTCCTTCAGGCGTTTCGAGATGCCGCGCCCCACCACATGGTTCGGCAGGCATCCGAACGGCTGCAAGATGATGAAATTGCGGCATCCGTTTTCCGCGTGATGCAGGATCTCGCCAGGAATCAGCACGCCTTCGCCCGCATCGAAGGTGTGATGGATAATCGGATCCGACTTGTTCACCAGCTCGGGCATGCGGATGGCCGGCCGGTATAGAGGGTGGTCCCGGGCGATTTTGTCCGTGACATTGTGGGCTACTTCGAACAGGTGGTCGGCTACCGAGTACCATACTTTCTGGGAGGGAGGACGGTTCACCCGGTATTCCTTGATCTGGGCGTGCTGGTAGAAGTATGTTTTGCGGATGACGTCGGTCATGCGCGCTTCAATGACCTCCAAGCCGTTTGCTTCCAGATATCGTTCGATTTCGTGGTTTGCGCCGGGATGGAAATTCAACAGGTATTCGCCCACAATCAGCACGCGCGGCTTAAGCTTGCCGACCGTACGGTCGTAGGCAACCTGTTTCATGGTGGCAATCGACTGCTTGAAACCACGTTTTGCGCCGTTGACTCCGCCTTGGGCAAGGCCGTCCATAAGCTGGTCGAGAGCGGTATCGAAAGCGCGGTCTGCCGAGCCCGTTTCCTTCTCGTAGGGCCGGATCTTTCTCAGCAGTTCTTCGAGCACGTCTATCATGGGCAGCGTCATGGCAATCTGGATGGCGCTTTTCATGTTCATCTTGAATCCGGGATGCAGGTCGCGATGATCGACATCGTCGTTCGTGATAATGGGGACCTGTCGGTATCCGGCATCGTCGAGGGCCTTGCGCAACAGGGCGCTGTAGTGGGTGAGGCGGCAATCGCCGATATATTTTCCCATGCCGATGGCAGTATGGTCCGGATCGTAGTTGCCGCTTTCCAGCGCATCGAGCGCTTCGCCGATAACGATCTGGGCGGGGAAGCAGATGTCGTTATGCACATATTTCTTGCCCAAGGCGATAGCGTTTTCCCGCCCGACGGGTAACGATTCGGTGCGCAGTCCCTGGTTGGCGAATACCGTTGCCAACAGGCGGCTGAACGCATGGGAGGTGTTAGGGATCAGGACCACATCCTGTTCCGCCTCTGTTTGGGTGAATTTCTGCGGATAGGGATCATGGAACGGTGCCCGGCAAACCAGCTTGCCGCTTTCCTTAAGGCGTCCGGCCGCAGACTCGCGTTCACGGCGCATGTTGATGGTATCCACAAACGAGCGGATGCGAATGCCCAGGGGTCCATGCGCGTCGCTTTCGTCGACCTTCAAGGTAAGGGGGGCCTTGCTGCTGAACTCCTTCATCAGCCGGATGATCTCGTCGGTGAGATAGGCGTCATGGCCGCAGCCGAAGCTGATTATCTGCGCATATTCCAGCACGGGATTCTCTGCTGCCAAAATGGCACCGGAGAGCATGCGTGCATGGAAGTTGTTCACGATATCAAGGCGGCAGCTGGAAAGGTCCACGGAATCGATTCCCGGTACGCAATCCACCGGCAGCACCGGCACGCCGAGCTCCAGGAACATACGGGGCAGGTCGTGGTTGACCAATGGATCGTTGTGATAGGGCCGGCCTGCCAGGATGACCGCATACTTGTTCTGGCGGGCGACCTCATCGATCAGCTCCTCTCCGGCATTCTGCAGCTGTTGTTTGAATGATGATTGCGCGGCAACGGCATATTCCAATGCGCGCTTGGTTTCGGAAGCGGGGATGTCGAATTGCTCCTTGAACCATGCCTGGAGCTGGCGCGTGCGGTCTTCGGGGGTGAACCAGTGGAAGAGCGGGTTATCGAAGGCGATGTTCCAGCGCTTTTCGGGATTGTCCGAATTGCGCATGACCATGCCGTAGCCCTTCACGATGGCGCACATCGAAACGCTTGTGTCCTCGGTGTTCTCGCTTGAAACCGTGGTGACGGTCGGCATGAAGATGCGGTCTACCTTCTGACGGGCCAGATTGCGGAAATGCCCGTGAACCAGTTTCGCAGGGAAGCAGATGGTATCGGAGGCGACGGCGGACAGGCCGCTTTCAAAGAGCTGATGGGTGCTGGCTCCCGACAGCTTTACCGTGAAACCGAGTGCTTGGAAAAGCGTTTTCCAGAAGGGCATGCGCTCCCAGAATTCCAGCACGCGGGGCAGGCCGATGGTGATGCCACGGGGGGCGGCGGCTTCGTGCGGCCAGTCTTGGAAAAGGAGCTTGCGGCGGAGTGCGAACAGATCGGGGAATTCCGCATGTCGTTGGTTGAGCTCGCGTAGGTTCTCGCGGACCGCGGCATCCTTTGCATCGCCTGTGATAGTGCCCTTCTCGCAGCGGTTGCCGGTAATCCACGAGGCACCGGTGGAGAACTCGATCAACGTGCGGTTGCAGTGGTTCGAGCAGAACGGGCATACAAGGTCGGTGGTTTGCTTGAAGCTCAATGAGTCCAGGGCATCGAAGCCGATGAAGCGGCTCGGAGCGTCTGTGCCTGGCGCGTCGGCGGCAGTTGCCGCAGCAAGCGGCGGTTCGCCGGAATGGTCATCGAGTACCGCCTGTCCGATGGGGTCGGCAATCGGCATGGCGCCTTTCAAACGTTTCTCGCGCTGTTCCTTGGCCAGAAGCGCGATGCCGATGGCTCCCATCAGGCCAGGATACGGAGCCCTCGTAACCGGCTTCTGCACATACTGTTCGAATGCACGCAGTACCGCGTCATTCAAGAAGGTGCCGCCTTGCACCACGATGTGGTCTCCGAGGCTGTCCAGGTTCGATACGCGGATAACCTTGGTGAACACGTTTTCAATGATGGAGCGGCACAATCCAGCCATGATATCGTCCGGATTCTTGCCGCTGCGCTGTTCCGACACGATGCTGCTGTTCATGAACACGGTGCAGCGGCTGCCAAGGATCGCAGGCTTGTCGGAACGGAACGCTGCGCGGGCGATGCCGGTAACCGGGATGTTCAATGTGGAGGCGAACCCCTCCAGAAACGACCCGCAGCCGGAGCTGCAGGCTTCGTTTACGACGATGTTCGTGATGATGCCGTCGTCCAGCCAGATGGCCTTCATATCCTGGCCGCCGATGTCGAGGATGAAGCTCGTGTCGGGTTCGTATTTGCAGGCGGCGCGGGCATGCGCCACGGTCTCGACGGTATGGTAGTCGGCTTGGAATGCTTCGGCGATCAGGTTCTCGCCGTATCCGGTGGTTCCGAGGGCGAGGATCTCCAATTCGGTGCCGCGTTCGCGGCATTTCTCGTGCAGGTCGTGCAGAGCGGCACGGGCCACCGTTATCGGTTCTCCGTCGTTCGAGGCGTAAAACGAGGCGATAAGGCGCTCGTCTTCATCGATCACGGCGAATTTCGTCGTGGTGGAACCGGAGTCGATACCCAGGTAGACGCGTACGGTTTTCTCATGGGGGATGCCCGAACCTGCCTGGTCGAGCAAGGCATGACGGCGCTCGAAGTCGAAGCGCTCCTCATCTGAGGAAAAATAGCACGGACCGATGCCGGCAGATGCATTCTGCTCGCGGCTCAATTTCAGGAGGGCCTCATCTGCCTGCGCGGTATCGATGACGTTCGGCGTCTGGGCGAAAAGCTCCGAAAGGGATAAGGCTGCCCCGAGGGCCACGATAGTTTCGGGGTGCTCGGGAATGACGATAGCGTCTTGGCCGAGATTCAGTCGCTCTGCGAATACGTCGATCAGCTTGGGGTTGAATGTCAGCGGGCCGCCCTCGAAGATAACGGGCGCTTCGATATCGAGACCCTGTGCCAGACCACCGATAGTCTGCTTTGCGATGGCATGGAAGGCCGAGAGCGCGAGGTCGGTTTTCGGCACGCCCTGGTTCAGCAAAGGCTGGATGTCGGTTTTCGCATAAACGCCGCAGCGGCCGGAGATGTTGTGTACCGAAGTGCCACGGGAAGCGAAATCGTCGAAATCCTCGATGGGAATGTCGAGCAGCGAGGCGATCTCATCGATAAAAGCACCCGTACCGCCTGCACAACTGCCGTTCATACGCATATCGGCGACATTGAGCTGGCCGGTATCGCTGTCTGCAGAGAAGAACACCATCTTGGCATCCTGACCGCCCAATTCGATTGCGGTGCGGGTCTGCGGATAATAGGCGCGCACTGCAATGGCGTTTGCCACGACCTCCTGCACGAAGGGAATATGCAGTGCGGCGGCGATTGCCTCGCCCCCCGATCCGCAACAAGCGCCATGCAAGACGGTGTCGGGGAACTGCGATCGCAGATCCGCGATGAGCGCGCGAGCGGTTCCAGCTTGACGCGCATGATGGCGCAGGTAAGCCGAGTAGCGGATGGAGCCGGTAATCGGGTCGAGCGCGACGGCTTTCACCGTGGTCGACCCAACGTCGATCCCGACGAGGAGCTCCTGCGCAATGGGATCGGTCTCGACGGGCAGAGAGGGTTCCAGCGCCGTGGCGGAAGGGGAATTTTTGTTGTCTTGAGCCATGTGCCTCGATGTGACAGGAATGCGTGTATTTCGTTTTGTTATTGTAATAGGCGCATATCCATGATTGTTGTGCTTTCAATGAATGTTCCATGGTGGAAACTCATGGTGGAGGCGCCGGCTGGTTTCGTAATTAGACAGATTGCAAATATGTGTTCGAAATCTTCGGCGAAGCACCTGCAAGGTCGGAATGCCCAAACTAGAACAGCGGCAGTTGGTTGGGTGTTTCGAGGGGCGCATCGTCGGTTTCCGGCGCGGCGGTTAGGGCTATGCCGTTCCGGTCAGAATAACTTGCAGCATTTGCACGGATCTCTTCGGTGGCCGAATACAGCCAATGCTGCGCTTCTTGGCGCAGAAGTATGAGCGGCATGCGCCGATGGATGGGTGCCATAATACGATTCGGAGGAACGGTCACCAAGGAGAAGCGCCCATCTTGGCAGACGCCGCCCAGGTAAGTGACAGGGACATCGCGTAAGAAGAAGCGATATTGCCGTTTGATGGGACGGCCCGTACGCGGGCTGAGCACCCGTTCGGTATTGTGCGGCTCGAAGAATTCGCGGACCGGAACAAGGCACCGGCCCTTGTCCAAGGCACCGGCCCACATGCCCTTATCGGCAAGTGCCGACTCGAAACGGGTGTTGAAGACAAGGCCGTCTTTCCAGGTGAGAGCAAACCCGAAGGTCAGTTGCTGAGCTGTGGGGATGGGGCGTCCATCTGCGGCCTTACCCGATGGGACGATTACCCAAGCGGGGACACCGGGTACCACGGTTGGTTGCTGTACGGGCCAATCGTAATCGGCATCGGGGGCAGCGGATGCGGGCACGAATCGAGGCGGGTCCTGTTCGCTCAGATCATCGATTGCAGCAAGGGTCTGCTCGTAGGTTAATCCGGTGAAACGTCCGCACATGCTTCCTACTTTCCGGCGCCAGGCGCCAGGATGAACCGATCGATTGCCGCAGCGACGCCATCTTCGTCGTTCGACGGAGCTGTCCAATCCGTATGCGGCTTCACCTCATCGTAGGCGTTTTCCACGGACACTGCCAAACCGGCGTAATCAAGCATGCCGATGTCGTTATAGCCATCCCCGATGGCCATGGTTTCACTGCGGGGAATCCCCAGCAGACCTCCGAGCTTCATAAGCCCGGTGTCCTTGCCCACGCCATCGGGAACGATTTCCAAGAAGTATGGGTCTGAACGGATGACACGTGCGTGCCCTTCCAGCAGGGCTGAAAGCCGCTCGAAGACAGGAGAGAGCTTTTCTGGTTCGCCGACCACCATCATCTTGTTCGGCTCCCAGGTGATGGTTGCCGCCAGATTATCGACTTTGTTCATCACAGCGGAATTGTTGTAGCGTTCCTGTTCCACATACGGATCCGACGGGTCTTCCGCGTATCCTTCCCGATCGTCGTAGCAGAGTGCCTGCACATGGTGTTGTCGGGCAAGCTGGCAGGAAAGGTCGATGGCCATACGGGGGATTGTCCGGTCCTCATAGATGATGCTGCTCTTCCAGTCGATGATCTGGGCGCCGTTGGCGCACAGCAGGAATCCTCCACGGCGGTCGAGTTCAAGGTCATCTGCTACAGGGCCGACGCCGACCAGCGGGCGGCCGCTGGCAAGTGCCACCGATACGCCGGCATCGATGGCGGCGTAGAGGGCCTTGCGGGTGCGAGGGGAGATTTTCTTGTCCGAGGTGGTCAGGGTACCGTCCAAATCGACGGCGAGCAAACGGTAGTTCGGATGCGACATGGTCTAGTCGAGGTTCTCCTTGATGGCTGCCAGCAGCTCCTCATAGGTTTCCAGTGCCGGGACATCGGGATTATCCTGCTTCAGTTGGTCGGTGGTGCGGAACAGGAAGCCGGCTTTGCTGGCGCGGATCATGCCGAGGTCGTTATGGCTGTCTCCGCTTGCGATGGTTTGGAATCCGATTTCCTGCAGATGTTTGACCACCTGCTCCTTCTTTGCCGCCTTGCGCATCCGCCAACCGGTAATGGTGCCATCATCGGCAACCACGAGTTCGTTGCAGAAGATAGTTGGCCAACCGAGCTTACGCATCAGGGGCTGGGCGAATTGCGAGAATGTGTCGCTGATGATGATGAACTGGGTCAGTGGGCGCAGCTCATCCAGGAATGCGCGTGCGCCCTCCATCGGTTCCATCGTATTGATTGTTTCTTGGATTTCGGCAAGGCCCATGCCATGTTCTTTCAGGATGTCCAGACGATACTGCATCAGCTTGTCGTAATCCGGTTCATCCCGCGTCGTGCGCTCCAGTTGGGGGATGTTGGCCGCCTTGGCAAAAGCAACCCAGATCTCGGGAACGAGCACGCCTTCCAAGTCTAAGCAAACGATATCCACGATGTTTCTCCTTCTTGGCGCTGTGTGTGAAGCGCCTCTCATGGCGGTGGGCACTATCCGCCTCGAATGACTCTAGTCACTATAGGGCAATCGTCTGCGCTTACGGTAATGGATTTGTGTGGATGTCGGTAAGATGATGCGAACGGTTCCGTCCCGCCGCCCGCCCAGTACATTGGCCGGCAAAAGCAGTTCCTATCAGTTCCTATCTAAAGAAGTGCGTACGCCACATGACAAGCAAGGCGATCCCGCATCCGGCGATGGCGATGATAAGCGGCACGATCCACGACTCGATGAACGGCAGGTTCTCGACGTTCATGCCATAGAAGCTGAAGATGATGGTGGGGATCGCCAATATCAGGGCCAGCATTGTCAGCGTTCGCATGGTCAGGTTCAGGTTGTTGCTGATCACGCTGCTGAAGGTTTCGGTGATGCCGTTGATGATGTCGGTGTAAATCGAGCACATCTCGGCTGCTTGGCGCATCTCGATGAGCACGTCGTCAAGCAGGTCCTGGTCTTCTTCGTACAGTTTCAGGACGCGTCCCGTCTCGATGCGGGTGAGAACGGTCTCATCGGCATTCAGCGAAGTGGAGAAGTAGACGAGGGACTTCTCGAATCCAAGCATCTTGATCAGTTCGCGGTTTCGCATAGTACGTTGCAGCTCGCGTTCGTTCTTCGTGAATTGGCGATGGATGCTGCGCAGGTATTTCAGGAATTGCTGAGAGATATGCAGCAGGGCTACCAGCACAAGGCGTGTCCGCTGGCGTGTGTCGATGGTTGCAAGACGTTTCGTGGTCAAGTAGGTAACCGTGTCGTTGGGATGGAGGCTCATCGTTACGATGATCTTGCGTTGGGGGATGATGACGAAAGACAACGGCTGCGTATCGTATTGGACGATGCTCGTGTCTACAACCTCGCGCGCATCTTCTATCGAGGCGCAATCGAGGATGATCATGGTTTGACCGGTGTCGTCATCATAGTCGGTGTGCGGGCTCTCCTCCTCGTCAAGGGCCGAGCGGATGAATTCGGGCACCACGCCCAGAGAGGATTGCACCCATTCCTTCTCCTGCGGAGTGGGCGAGACGACGTTGACCCAGCAACCCGTTTCCGGCTCGGAAATCAGGGAAGTCGTGCCCGTTTCGTCTGTCTTGTAGCACTCGATCATGCCCGCTGCCTTTCTCGCCGTGATTGATTCTACCTGTTGATGCTCTGATGGCGGGGAAAATATCTTCTCCAATTAATAACATTTTTAATAATCTCGGAAATAACCGTGTTATTATAGATGCGCATGAATAAGCGGGTACCGTGCGTGAGCACGCCTCTGCGGATGTCGCAAAGGCGCCGGCAGCGCACCGGTTTCTCGCAAGCTATGGATATCGGTTGCAGGATTTCAAGCAGGGTGACCAATGACAAGAAAAGCGGGCAGGGTCCCCGAAGAGACGCGGGCTCGTTTGCTGGAGGCTGCTACGGAAGAGTTCTGTCAGGTCGGATTCCAAAAGACCTCCCTCCGTACCATATGTGCCCATGCCGGAGTAACCACTGGCGCGGTATATTTCTTCTTCGAGGGCAAGGATGATCTGCTGGTCCATATCATCGATCCGGTCTGCAAGGAGTTCCTCGAGTTCATCGACAAGCATTATGGCGCCCACGCGAAGGAAAACCATGCCGGCCTTTATGCCACGAAGGATGAGGACATTGCCATGGCGCATGAGCTCATCGAAATCATCAAGGCCCATCGGCCGGCGGTTACCGTGCTCTTGCAGAACCAGGAGCATGAGGCTGTGGTGGCATTCTTGGACAAGGCTGTCGACCAGCTTATCGCCTATCTGATCGGTTTGGAAGAGACCATTTCCCGATACTATCCCAACGCACGGGGGGCTGGTGGTGAGACCACCACTGTTTGGCTGGCGCATGTGATCACCGACTCGTTCTTGGAGGCGGTCAGTGCCAGCTTCCGGAGCAAGTCGTACTATTCCGAATTGGATGCCGACGACCAGGAGAAGGATCTGCTCGATCTGATGCCGGATATGATCATCGGCGAATTGCGCATCAGTATCCAGATGGTTCTGCGGTATCGCATGTTCAACAGCGGTCAAACCGATGTGCCTAAAGAGGTTCTGCCGCTACCAGCAGACTGAGTCGATCTCCGTATACTGAAGCACGTTATCAGGCTGAGCGCGATGACTCCACATCAAGCTCAGCCGTGTTGTTTGGAAGGCCGCATCGGGTGCCTGGGCAGCGATTTTCGCGCACAGTTCTTTGATTTTTCGGGCCTCTTCGCCCCTATCGCGCTTCTCGCCACGAGGCACTGTGGCAACGCGGACGCTGCGTGCCAGGGTGAAATGCGGTTTGAAGGTTTCGGGCAGATCGAAGCCGGTTTCTCGCAGGCGCCGGCAGAGCCGTCCGCGCAACTGCTCGAGGGCGCTGCGGTCGGAGCCTCCCGCCACGCCGCGCCAGAAGATGCAGCCTCCCTTGCGTCGGTCGAAGATTCCGATATCCCCGAGTGCTAGGTGAAGCGCAGGTTCGCCTGCCATCTCTGCGACGCATTGCCGCATGGCCTCTGAGACCGCGCGGGCATGGGTTTCGTCTTGATTGCCAAGAAAGGCCAAGGTCAGATGCAGGTTCTCGCGGGCGGTCAGCCGTGCCTTGTCGGTATTCGACTCTATCAGCACCTGGCTTTGCAGCAGAGCATCCCTTGTCGTCTCATCAGGCAATATTGCAATAAACAAGCGTCGTGGCTCCATGGGCGTCCTTTCCCTGTCAACTGCAAGCATAATCCATTCGATCGGCCGTGCGAAATCGCCGCATTACAGGTATCCTGAGTACACAACAAGGAGGATTCCATGAGTTTGGAACAGACACGTGCCCAGATCGATGCCGTCGATGCCCAGATCAAGGCTTTGTTTCTGAAGCGCATGGGCTTGGCTGAACGGGTTGCTGCCGAGAAGAAGGTCACGGGAGGCGATGTATTCGTCCCTGAACGGGAGCGTGCCATGATGCAGGCGGAAAGCGCCGATGTGCCCCCTTCTCTTCAGAGCGAATATCTCGCCTTTCTGAAGTATCTGACGGGAGCCAGCCGCCGCCATCAATACGGCTTCCTAACTGAAATGCAAGACCAGGTTATCGGTGAAGCGCTTTCGCAGGCCGGTCTTTCGGACGAGGTGCCGCATACCCGCATCCAAACCTCGTTTACCTGCGAACGGGACTCAAGCATTTTCGCCTTGCTTATCGCCTTGGCAGATGCCGGCGGCATCTCGATCGGCTACCTGCATTCGGAAGCTGACGGGGAGAATCGGCTGGTTTCCATGACCCTTATCGGGAACCTGCACGATACGGGCATTCGGCAGCTTCTCTGCCAAATCGGTAAGGAAACCGCCGATTTTCGCATCACCGGACTCGGGTAGGCGTTGTCGCGATGTCCGCATCATTCGTGCGTTGCGATGCGCATTGCCACATTGATTTTTCGGCAGCGCCCCGTGATCTTGTGTCGGCGGCGATTGACTGCGGATACCTGTTACTCTCGTCTACGGTGACACCCGAAGGATATCTTCGTGCTCAAGCCGAGCTGGGCGGTTGCGCGTCGTCGGGTTTGCTGTTGGGAGTGGGTCTGCATCCTCGTTGGGTGGTGGACGATGTGGCCCAGGCCGAATTCCAGGCAGATGCGCTTATCGCGGAACTGCCCGAAGCGGATTTTGTCGGGGAAGTCGGCCTCGACTTCTCGCCGCGATTCGCGCAATCGGCAGCGGCACAGCAGCGGGCTTTCGAGCGCGTGGTGCGCGCGAGCGCCGAAAAGGGCGCTGTGCTGTTCATCCATGCGGTCCGATCTGCGGAAGCGGTGCTCGACGTTCTCGAGCGCTTCGATGTATGCGGTCGCTGTGCCTGCGTGCTGCATTGGTTCTCGGGCACTTCCGACGAATTGACCCGAGCCCGCAAGCTGGGCTGCTGGTTTTCGGTGGGAGAGCGAATGCTCTCTGGCAAGCGGGGCCGCGCATATGTTCGGGCCATGCCTTCCGACCGCTTGCTACTGGAAACCGATTTGCCGGCACAGCCGGGCGATCATCTATCGTTTCGGGAGCTGTCCGATTCACTGGAGCGTGCCTACCGGCAGGTTGCCGAAATCAAAGGCGATGCGGTGGCAGCTGCTACGGTCGAGAACGCTTGCCGGCTGATGGGGGTCGGCGATAGCGGGATTGCATAAGGTGCCATTGGAACTCCCGATACCGGGTGTGGGAGAACCGCCGGTTTGCAATAGGGTGAACAAAGGAACATGCAAATCAATCGACGAAACTGCGATTCTCCGCCAACCCGTCGGACAACTCCCAGTATGAACGGCAGCGTGTCGTAAGGTGTCCCAATGTCGGGACACCTTCCGCGAAGGGAACCGCGAACTGAATCCACTTGCATCGGATCCCCGGCTCCCATCATTGTCTTCAACAATTCTCCACATGATAGAATCAAGGCTATGGAACAGTTGGGATGAGAGGAGAGGATATGAGGGAACAGACCATTGTGCAGCCCGGGCGTTGGATCGGCTTCGCCTTCATTGCGGCTGCCCTGGTTGCCGTGGGAATGATTTGCGCTCCGGAGACAGCACAGGCGAAGGTGGTCAACAAGACCGTATGGAATTCAACGTCCATCGCCCAGTGGCAGAGCTCCACGAGGGCTTTCTCCTCCAAGACGCTTACCACCAAGGACTACAACATCGTTGGCAGCAAGAAGGCCGACACCATCAAACTGCATGTTGGTCCGAAGGGCATGTTCTCGATTTCCGTTAACGGAAAACGCAAGGTGAGATTCAACGCGAACTGCGGCCCTGATCTGACGGCGAGCATGAAGTATATGAAGATGAAGAACGGCCGTACGTTCCTGTATGTCACGTGCACCGGCGACAATGCCGATGGACTCTATGCGGTGTATGAAGGCAAGAAGAACGGCAAGCTGGTGAAGGTGGCCTCCCCATCCGATATCCCGCGTGCCTGCCTGGCTGGGCACAACTACCTGGATACCGCTTGGGTCAAGGGCAACACGCTCAAGGTGCGCTATCTGCCGATGATTCTTGCGACCGGTCAGGTGCACCTTACCTATGACTTCAAGTACAGCAAGAAGGCGGGCCATGTGGTACGTACCGCGAATACCACGAAACGGGTTGCCGTGGGCTATTCCAAACCTTACGTAAAGACGCTCCATCCGCGTGGGAAGCTGAAACTGTATACGTCTGCGAAGGCGAACAAGAAGAAAACCACGGTGAAAGCGGGGACGTCACTGTCCATAACGAAGGCTTGCCTGAAGGGCGGTCCGAAGGGCCATAACGTCACCTTCAAGGTGAAGACGAAGAAGGGCGTTACGGGATGGTTCAAGGGAACACAGGAATATTCCGACTACTATACGCTCTTCAAGGAGACCTATCTGGCAGGGTAGAAGCCCCGAATTGATGGCGTGACGTCCTGACGTGAAGGTCGGACGAGGAAAAGAGGCACTGCTGCGGCGGCGCCTCTTTTCGTTATGTTCTCGCGAAGATGCTCTGGCTCAGCGCAACATGAAGTTCGATTGTATGAAGCGTGAAGCTTTGTTGCTCCTTTTCCGAATAGCGTAGCCTGGATTCCCTTTGACGATTACAGTCACACTTTGCTATTGGCAAGCATGTCCGCAGCGTATGCGGATTCGCGACAGCGTGGCACGAGGGTAAGAAAAGCATATCAGAGGGGATCACAGGCATGGGACTCACACGACAGCAGATTATCATGGTAGCCGTTCTTCTCACCGGCACCTTCATCGCAGTATTGAATGTGACGCTGCTTTCGCCGGCATTGCCGGCCATCATGGCGGATATGGGGGTCGATGCCACGACGGTGCAATGGCTGACTTCGGGCTATTCGCTTACCGAAGCGATTATCATCCCGCTTTCAGCCTATATCATGGGTCGTTTTTCGACTCGCCAGGTCTATATCGGCGGCATGGTGCTGTTCGCCCTGGGAAGCCTCCTTTCGGGATTGGCGCCCTCGTTCGGACTCCTGCTGCTCGGCCGCATCATCCAGGCGACCTGCACAGGCATGGTGATGCCGATGGTCATGTCGCTCATCCTGCTGACGTTCCCACGCGAGAAGCGCGGTGCCGGCATGGGATTGGTCTCGTTGGTCATCGGATTCGCGCCGTCCATCGGCCCTTCGCTCTCCGGCCTGCTGGTAGACAGCGTCGGCTGGCGCATGATGTTCATAGTGGTATTCATCTTGGCCTTGGCAGTGATTGTGCTGGCCTCGATAACCTTGAAGAACCAAGAGGGATTCGAGCGCATCGGATTCGATATGCCGTCGGTCATCATGAGCTGCATCGGCCTGTTGTGCGTGCTCTACGGGTTGTCCTCGTTCGCCTCGTCGGGGCACCCGCTTGTTTCCCTCGTGATGGTGATTGCCGGCGCAGTCGTCATAGCATTTTTTGTGCGGAGGCAGAACCGGCTGGAAGTGCCGATGCTGCGGGTGGATGTGCTGCGGACCCGCAACTTCCGCATCGCCGTGCTTGTGATGTTCTGCATCCAGGCGGCACTGGTGGGAGTCGGGGTGCTGCTGCCGCTCTATATCCAGAATGTCATGGGCCAATCCGCGCTCGTCACCGGCTTGGTCATGCTTCCCGGATCGCTTCTTGGAGCAGTCATGGGCTTCTTCGGCGGAAAACTGTTCGACCGGTTCGGTGCCCGCCCGGTCGCATTGGTCGGCAGCATCTTCATGGTGATTGGCGGTGCGGGTTTCATCGCCTTCTCCCTCGACACCACCATGGGGGTTGTTGCAGTGATATTCTGCATCCTTGAATTTGGTCTGCAGCTGACCATCACCCCGACAAACACCTGGGGAATCAACTCGCTTGACAATCGCATCATCCACCATGGCAACGCGGTTATCAACACGCTCAACCAAGTTGGCGGCTCGCTCGGCACGGCGGTGCTCGTGTCCCTGTCGGCTCTCGGCGCCTCGATGGCAGCAAGCCAGCAGGCGGCGAATCCCACCTATAGCGGTATCCACCTTGCTTTCTTTGCGACGGGAATTCTGCTCGCCTGCGTTTTTCTCATCGTGCTCTTCGGGTTGCGTGATCGGAAGACGGCCAAGCGTACGGCGGCGGAACGCGCACAGGCGGCGGCTGCCCGTGCTACTGTCGAGCATGCCGATGCCCAGACGGGCGTGTTCACGCTCGTACATGAGGCTATGAACCCGCAGCCGCGCTATGTGCTGGATACTTCTACCATTCGCGAGGTCACAAAGGAACTTGCACGATCGGAAACGAGCGGTGTTCCGGTGGTGTCTGAGAAGAACGGAACCGTGGTCGGATTCGTGTCAGACGGCGACGTGATGGATTATCTTGGGCGTCAGTCCGGAAGGGTGGCCGATGCCACGATGAACGCATTCTACCTGGTTGACGACGAGGATTATCAGCGGCGTTTCAAGGACCTGCTCAAGATGAACGTCATGCAGCTTGCAACCAAGAAGGTCATCTCGGTCAATCAGGATATGGCCCTCGACAAGGCGACACGCGTTTTGGCGGATCGCCGTATCAAGAAGGTGCCGGTGGTCGATGAGGACAATCGTCTGGTTGGTACGCTCAGTCGCCGAAATATCATCCAGAAGCTTGCAGGTTTGCTCGGCGACTGATTCTATTGCCCTCGAAACCGGGGGAGGCATGCTGCTTGGAGGCGGGAAGGACGAGTTTGGTGCGCAGCCCTGTCTTGCTCTCGTCGGGTGACTAGGTAAGTATCCGCTGCTGGTAAAGCCCTCGGTCGGTGAATCCGAGATGGCGGTAATAGCTGCGGGTCCCGACGCTGCTGATGACATTGATGCGAGTGAAACCCGCATTCCGGGCCATGGTGCAGGCATGCTCCACGAGCGCCCGCCCCAGCCCAGTATGCTGGGCTGAGGTCCCTTCATGGCCGATACCGGCAACTTTTCCGTACACGTGTACTTCGCGTATCATCGCCTCGCCCGGTCCGATCGGGAGCTCGTCGGCATGATCGTGCACAATGCGCTGATCGGGAAACGACAGGCGCAGGAATCCGGCAATGCGGTTGTCGGGGGTGATCCATTGCAGGAAGTGCTCGCGGGTTACCGCGGTATCGTAGGTGCGGCAATCCAAGGTAAGCGTGTTGCGGTCGATGGTGCCGAGTCCTATCTCACGGCTGCGGATTTCCTGAACCTTCCGGCCCGTTTCGAGGCAACGTGCCTCGATTTGCCGGTCCACAAGCTGCCGAAGGTTGCCTTTCTTGTTCCCTGCCACGATGTCACCGGCGGAAAAGTCACGTATCATGCGCGAGATGCGGATGAACGGCGGGGTGGCGAGCGTATCTTCGGCGAGCACATCGATCAAGTCTACCTCGGGGTAGGGCTGCCAAGTGCCTTGTCGGTAGCAGGCGACGAGCTTCGATCCGGCGATGAGCGCACAGGGGTAGAGTTTGATCTCGTCTGGCTGGAAGGCGGCTTCGCCGACGAAGCGGCGGTAATCGGCTTTATCGGCTTCGGGGGTGCTTCCTTTCAGGTTCACCATGAAATGGGCATGGATTTTGAACCCGAACAGATGCGCGAGGTTAAAGGCGTGAGCGATCTGGTCGGGGCTGATACGCCGATGATTCTCCTTAAGTACCGCGGAATCCAGACTTTGCACGCCCATCTGGACCTTCGTGCATCCCAAGCGACGGATAAGCGTGAGTCTCTCAGCGGTTACCGTGTCCGGCCGCGTCTCGATAACCAGACCGACCATGCGATGGACAGCCTGTTCGTTGCGTTGCTGTTCGGCCTCGAGGTCTTCGAAGGCTGCCTCCTGCTTGGCGGCGACAGTCTGCCAGGCATCCGAGTCGCCATAACGCTGGCAGATTGCCTGGTTGTATGTCAGGGAGCCTTCGACGACCTGGGCTTGCAGGTCCGCGGCGGAAGCGGCAAGCTCTTCCGGGTCATTCGGCAGTCCGAGGGCGCGATAGCTGTTTCGGCGCTCTCGGATGCTTCTCTCAGCCGCCGGTGTGCCTGCCTCGTTCAGTGCGCGGAAAAGTTCGCGGGAGAACCATATCTGATAGGCGGCTGGATAGTCGCACCAAGTGCCTCCGAGTACGATGAGCTCTATCTTGTCGGTGATATGCCCCATCTGAATCAGGGCCTTCAGGCGGGACGACACCTGCAGGTACGGGTCGAACCAATTGCGCTCTGCCCGTTGGCAAGCCGGCTCGTCTGCCAAGTAGCTTTTCGGCATCCGGATGTCGGCGGGGCAGTAGAGGCAGTCGCTGGCACAGCGCCAAGGCTTGGTGATTACCGTGATGGTGGCAACGCCCGAGGCCGTACGGCGCGGCTTCATGCGCGCCACGGCCAGCAGGCGGCGCTCCAGCTCGGGCGTTACCCGCCAGCTTTCCCAGCGTGCGGGGTCCTGCTCTTTCACGGCAAGGTAGTAGGGTACGATACGCTTCTTTGCAAAACGGCGGGTTTTGCTGCCACGGCGTTTGTTCTCAGCATTCAGTATGCGGTCGAGCTCCCGGGCATCGATCGTTTCTTGCGTGCGCAGGCGTTCCAGTATTTCGAGCAGAATGCGTTCCATGGCAAGCGCCATTATACTAAGGACTATGAATGCCCTGACAGCTGATACCCTTATCCGTCTGACGAATCGCTTCTATCGGCAGCAGGCTTCTTCGTTCTCGGCCACTCGTAAGAACCCTTGGCCGGGGTGGGAGCGCCTGGCTGATTTCCTGGAATCACATGCGGGTGCTCTGCTTGCCGGCGCGGACAGCCCTTCCGGCTCTTCGACGTGTGATTCGGAGCGTCCTGCCTCGCTTCTCGATCTCGGGTGCGGCAACCTGCGCTTCGAGCGGTTCCTCCGACGACGGTTCCCCCATACCGACATAGACGTCTATGCTGTCGATAACTGCCCGCTTCTGATGAAGGGAGGCGAATCGGAAGATTGGATGCCGCATTTCCAGGAGCTCGATATCGCTTCCGTCCTCTCGGGAGGGGAAGAGGCGCTTGCGGAGCGCCTCGAAGCGCCCGTTTGCGATTTGGCTGTGTGCTTCGGGGTTATGCACCATATTCCGGGCTTCGATCGACGTCGCGCCCTGATACGCGGTTTGGTGTCTCAGACGCGCTCGGGCGGTCTTGTCGCGATTTCATTTTGGCGTTTCATGTCCTCTGATGTGCTTGCCGAAAAAGCGCGGGCATTGCAGGCGCATGCGCTTGCCGACGTTGGGCTTTCTTCCGAAGACCTTGACCGCGGCGATTATCTCCTGGGCTGGCAGGGGCGCCAAGGGGCGTATCGCTACTGCCATCATTTCGAAGCTGCGGAGATCCAGGCGCTCGTTGACGAGGTGTCAGATGCCGCCTTTCCCGTAGACCGGTACTGCGCTGATGGACGGACGGGCAGCCTGAACGCGTACGTGGTGCTGCGCGTCCGTTGAGCTCCGCTCCATAGACCCGACCGCTCACTTAGACGTTTTCATGTGTCACGGCGTTCTCACGTCTCCGATTCGATGTTTGGGGTAGCATACCTGGTGAAAGAACGGAGCACCCGCAGATATGATGCGACGGGTGCCGAAACCCGGAGGAGCATTCCATGATCAGCATCGACCATCTCAGCGTCATGAATTTCGATAACGCCACCCGCGGTATGCGCAATCCCCTGAGTAGCTGGGATAAACAAGACAGCCACATCGAGCCCGATGGCACCTTCGTATTCGGAGAAAAGGACCTCGACCTGGCAAAGCGTCTCTGCAAAGCAGGCACCGATCATCGAAAGTTCATCCGCCAGATCTTCGTGAGCGTCGATATTACCGCACCTATGTACTGGTGGAAGGAGTTCGATACCTACAAGGTCGGAACCGTTGCGAATTCCACAAGCACGATGCACAAGATCCACGCGAAACGTTTCTCACGCGATGATTTCAGTTGCGACCATATGCTTCCGACGACCCTTCAGTGCCTGGATACCGTCATTGCCGAGCTCGAGCAGCTGCGCGAGGCGTACTTGGAGACGAAGGATAAAGATGTATGGTATAGCATGATCCAGCTGCTGCCGTCCAGCTACAACCAAACGCGTACCGTTACGATGAATTACGAGAATCTTGCAAACATGTATTTCGCCCGTCGCGACCACAAGTTGGCCGAATGGCGCACATTCACGGCATGGGAGCGCGAGAATCTTCCTTATTTCAAAGATCTTATCCTACAGGATGATAAGTAGGAGCTGGGATCTCATCGAATTGCCCGGGGCGCATCGGCCCAGAAGCGCGTTTCCGTGGATGCAGGGGAGAGGAAGTTCCCGTCGAATAGCGTCCGCATTGATGCGTGCGGGCTGTGGGGGCTCCTTACCCGGCAAGGCGGGATTGCAGGCGCACCACCTTGGTCATGCCTGCTGAGCCGCCGGAGAACAGCGCAATGCGCACGGATAGCGGAAGCTTCTTCGATCCCATGACGTCGCTGGGAACCTGTCCCACATCTTGGGCGTCGGTGATGCTGGCATCCCATGAGCGAAGCTCCTGGACGTCGTCGACGGCAAAGCGTATCGGGCTGGTACCAGCCTTCTGCGCCGCCTTGTTCGCCCGCTTCATATTCCCGGTGCTTACGGTGTCGAAGACGATCTGGCAACCGGGAAACTCCTCGGCAATCGACACCACCAGCAGCTGTACCGCCGAAGGCTGGTAGTATCCCAACTCTCCGTTTGCGATGAACAGGACTCCTTTGTCGGAATCGGCTGAAACTTGGGAGAACCAGTCGGGATCGAAGATGCTGAAAGCCAAGTCAGCCTGTCGGGCGCGCTTGGGCATCAGGCGGTTTCGGGCGTCGATGCTCTCGGCGCTGTCGATATTCACCCACCGGCACGTTCCATTATCCACCTGGGGAAAGAACGTGTCGCATCCGGCACCGAGATCGACAACGGTGCCATTGGGATGATGGGACAGGAATTCCCTGATCTGGTCGGCGAAGATCCGGTTACGCAGCCCCTGGGGCAGGATGGCCGCATCTTTCAACTTGAACCGTCCGAAATCGTAGTCGGCACGTGCAATCGCCTCAATGGCGCCCGGATCGGGGAAGAGGTCGCCGAAACGCTGTGCGCAGAGCGCCTGGGCGTACAGGGGCATCATCATGGATTCTTCAAGTGAGCCGTGCTCTATCGGGGTCTTCTCCGTCATCTTCGCCTTCCTCTGCGCGCTACTGGACCTCGACGAGCGTAATCTCGAAATTCAAGTCCTTGCCGGCCATCTCGCTGTTGAAGTCGAACGTCACATATGTGTCGTCCATTGCAGCTACCAATGCGGAGAGCGGCTGTCCATCGGTAGTCTGTAGGAACACGCGTTCCCCGAGGGGGAGCTGGTCGGAGTTGGGGATATTCTCCAACGGCACCTTCTGAACCAGATCATCGCGATGTTCTCCGTACGCCTCGGCGCAGGGGATATGGACGTTGACGGTTTCGCCGACCTCCATGCCATCAACCGCCTTATCGAATCCGGGAATCATCTGACCGGACATGCAAACGAATGTCAGCGGCTTGTTCCGATCATAGGAGGAGTCGAATTTCGTACCATCGTCCAAGGTACCGGTGTAGTGGACGCTTACCGTCTTTCCTGCATTGCTCATGCGTGCCTCTTGTCCTTCTTCCTATTGCCGCCTTCGGGCGGCGTATCTCCGTTATTTCCTTGCGGCGTGCCGACGGGCGAGCCCAGCTCGCACTGGATGTCACAGCATCAGGTCAGTGAGCTCGGCCAGGGTGTAACCGTTCATCGTGAGGGTCGTCAGCGGCTCGATTACCTGGCGCTCATCGCTGTTCAGGTGCAGTTTGGCAATCATATGCAAGCGCTGGGCCATGGTCTGGACATTCTTGTCGCCGTAGATTTCGGCGTCATAGCCCTTTTCCATCATGGCCAGTTTCGCCAGTGTGATGTCCTTCGAGCGGATGTGGTCGATGCCGATGACGCTTTCTGCCTGGGACAGGCCTTCTTCTGTGCTGAACAAGCCCTTTATCAGTGCGGCATAGGCGGCAGTGTAGTCGACGGGCATGGAGTCGGCCACGCGGATCTCAATGTAGCCCTTCAAGCGGACATCCGGAAATACCATCGAGATGATATGGTCGGCTTCCTCGGGGGTTATGACCTTGTTCGCGTAGATCTCGCCGAATGTTCGCTCGTCATAGGTGAAGCCGCCGTTGCCGTCGGGAACGCAGACAGCGGGGATGTCAAGAAGCCATTCCGCATAAGTGCGAACCGTCCAGTCCTCGTCGAAGGCGCCGGGTGCCACATTGCAGCGGGCACGGTCGACGCCGTTCCACATCATCGTGCGCATCATAATATGCTCGCACGGTTCCCCCTCGAACATCATTGTGTTGCAGCACATCAGAGCCAAGATGGGGCCAAGGGCGTTTGCCAGGCGGAATTTGCGCTTGCAGTCTTGCGCATCCTTGAAGTCGATGGAAACCTGCGTGCTCGCGCTCCCGCGCATCATGCAGGTGCCATAGGGGCCGAATTGGCGGAAGTGGCGGTCCATGCAGGTGTAGCGCGACTTCGGGATCATCTCGAGCTCCTCCGCTTTCCCGACGGGCATATAGCCCAATGGGATGATCATCTGGTTTCGGGCCTGCAGGACTTTGGTCAGTTCATCCTCGAAGTCCTGGAACTGCCCCTTTGCCTCGTTGAGGTCGCGGTACGGTCCTGCCGAGAGCTCCAGCTGGCCTGCGGGCTCCAAGGTGATTGTCTGAAGGATGCCGTCCACCGTGCGGGACAGGCCGATCAGGTCTCCCGTTTCGGATTCGATGGTGCCATCCCAAGAGGCGGAAAGCTCTTCCAGCAACGACCGTATGCCGTTCTCTTCTGAATAGCTGACGCGGGAAAGGTCGCCATGCAGGATGAACTGTTCAAGCTCGATACCCAGTTGGTCGGTGCTCTTTTGACGTTGCTCAAGCAGCGCATCGATACCCGTGGGCATCAGATTCTGCTGCGTAATGGTCTGATGGGACTCGCTGATCAGCCCTTCGACCAGGTTTTTGAAGTCGGCGAAGACCGTATTCGACCGCATAAGGTCGGCAAAGGGGCCCGCGGACAATTTCAGCGCCCCATCACCCTCATAGGAGACCACTTCCAACACACCGCCCTCCATCCGCTGGACGGCGGTCAGCATGCCGTCTTCATTGAAGACCTGGTCGGGATAGGTACCGCTCAGCCGGTCGAGCAGCGCGCCGATGCCTTCCTGGTCCATGAAGCGCACGGGTGTGCCGTCTTCGTTGGCAAGCGTGTAGTTCGCTTCGACGCCGAATCCGTCGGTCTGCGCCGAAGCGTTTCCCAGCAGACGGCCGACGAGGATCTCGATATTCTTCTCACGGCATGGTTGCGCCGCATTCTCTCCGTTGCTCAATTGATTCACTCCCTGTTGTCGCGAAGCTCTGTTTTGTCGTGAAGCTCTGTTCTGGCAACCGAAATAGGGTTTATTGTATTTGGTTGATTCTAGCGGATGCACCTGTAGATTGCGCGGTCGTATAATATCGACAATATTTCGCTATCGAATCGAGCGGAAGGCGTGTTATCGCCGTCCGGCTCGTGCGCAAGAGTGCCACAAGGGAGGGAATGAGCCATTCGCATCACGCAGAGAACAGCGCTGCTTTTTTGCTTGGATGTCGCAGAGACCTATCTTGCCTACTTCCTTGCCTCCTGGATGACCAATGTCTATGACGAGGTGTTCACCAGTACCGATGTGCTCTTCGCAATCGGGGTGCTTGCACTCATCAACGTTGCGGTTTTCGCGACATTCCATCTGTATAACAGCCTGTGGGAGTACGCCTCGGTGAACGAGGCCATACAAATCATCATCGCCGTGGGCATTGCGACCTTCCTCGGCGGGGTGGTGCAGTATGCCATCGGCATTGAACGATTGCCGATCCGGGTTTATTTCACTGCGTTCGTGCTGATGGTGTTGCTGGTTGGCTCATCGCGTATGATCTTCCGGATCTACCATTCCCACAAGCATCGGTTCAGCAGATTCTCTGCGCGCGTATCGCGGCCGTCGCGTCTGCGCACGTTGATCGTCGGTGCAGGGGAAACCGGCTCGCTGACCATCAACCGCATGTCGGCGAACGATCCGCTTATGCCCGGCATTCCGGTGGTTGCCACCGACGACGATCCCCGCAAGCGCAATGCCCGTATCCATGGGGTGCGCGTGGAAGGCGACAGCAGCGACATCCTTCGGCTCGTCGACGAATATGAGATCGAGCAGATCGTCCTCGCTATTCCATCGGCGACACTGGAGCAGCGCAAGCACATCTACGATATATGCATGCGCACGGATTGCGTGTTGAAAACGCTTCCGAACGTGCGTGAGCTGCGTACCGACGAGCTGGATGATGTGGCCCTGCGCGATGTCGATGTAGCCGACCTGCTGGGTCGCGACGAGGTCATCATGAATACGCGTGCGGTCAGCGGCTATATCGCCGGCAAGACCGTGCTGGTCACGGGCGGCGGCGGTTCAATCGGCAGTGAGCTCTGCCGGCAGCTGTGCCATGTCGCCCCGAAGCGCATCGTGATTTTCGACATGTACGAGAACGATGCCTATCTGCTGCGCAACGAGCTGCTGTCGCTGTATGACGATATCGACATCGTCATAGAAATAGGCAGCGTCGTGGATGTCGACCGCATCAACGAGGTCTTTGACAAGTATCGTCCGAATGCGGTTTTCCATGCTGCCGCCCACAAGCATGTGCCCCTCATGGAAGCATGCCCGCGCGAAGCGGTGCTCAACAACGTCTTCGGCACGCTCAACACCGTTCGCGCAGCGGATCGTACCGGGGTTGAGCGATTCACTTTCATCTCTACCGATAAGGCGGTCAATCCTACCTCAGTCATGGGCGCCACCAAACGCCTTGGCGAGATGATCATCCAGTATTATTCCCAAGCTTCCAAGACCATTTTCTCAGCGGTGCGCTTCGGCAATGTGCTCGGCTCGCATGGCAGTGTGATCCCCATCTTCCAGAAGCAGATCGCTGCCGGCGGACCGGTTACCGTGACCGATCCGAACGTCGTGCGCTACTTCATGACGATTCCAGAGGCCGCCCGCCTTGTCATCCAAGCATCCGGCATGGGCAAGGGTGGGGAGATCTTCATCCTGGATATGGGCGAGCCAGTTCGCATCGTCGATCTTGCCCGCAGCCTGATTCAGCTTTCCGGCCATGTTCCCGATGCCGATATCAAGATCGTTTTCACCGGGCTGCGTCCGGGCGAGAAGATGTACGAAGAGCTGTTGATGGACAAGGAGACCACGATTCCCACTGCCGACGAACGCATTATGGTCTCGGCGGGCGAGGAAGTCTGCTATGAGGAGGTTACGGAGAAGCTCGAACGACTGACCGAGTCTTTGAGCGGGACCGATGAGGATTGCATCAAAATGATAGAGGATGTCGTTCCCACCTATCATCACACGACGAATGCTTCCTAGCGTGTCGGATCGGAGCATTGAGGTGCTCGGCGAGCCGTCTCTCGCTCGTGTACGAAATAAATCCAATGAGTATGCAAAATTGCTGTGATAAGTTGATGAATTATAAAAAATAGTTGCATATTTAGCTCATCACTATACAATTAGCTTCACGAAAACCATGAGTGAAGGGAAGCGATGCACATGGCCTTATCAGTCGGCGTCATGGGTGCGGCTGGATATGCGGGAGTCGAGTTGGTGCGCCTTCTGACGGCGCATCCCCGGTTCAAGCTGAAGGTGATTACTTCGGATGCAGAAGCGGGAACGCAGCTTGCCGACACCTACCCGGCGTTCTACGGCGTGGATGTCCCCCCATTCACGAAGCACACCGATCCAGCGCTTCTCAACTGCGATGTCGTCTTCTTGGCGGTCCCGCATACCGCTGCAATGAAGTATGTTCCGAAACTGCTTGCTGCAGGCGTTACCGTCATCGACCTATCCGCCGATTACCGCTTGGATGACCCAGCGGTATATGAGGAGTGGTACAACACTCCTCATACCTCTCCGGAACTGTTGCGGGAACGGGCTTTCGGTCTTCCCGAGCTCTTCGGCCCCGAGCTGGATCAAGCGGCCAGCCGTCATGCCGCGGGTAAGCCCGTCCTTGTCGGCTGTGCCGGCTGCTATCCTACCGCAACCTCCCTTGCGGCTGCTCCTGCCATTCGAGCTGGGCTAACCGAGGGTCTGGTGGTTGTCGATGCCGTTTCCGGCGTAACGGGGGCGGGCAAGAAGCCGACGGGCCGCACGCATTTCTGCTCGGCAAACGAGAACCTCGAAGCGTACGGAGTAGGTTCCCACCGCCATACGCCGGAGATAGAGCAGATTCTCGGATGCCCGGGAAGGGTCCTGTTCACTCCGCATCTCGCGCCTCTGGGACGGGGGCTTCTTTCCACGGTCACCTTGTGCATCGCGGCAGATGCCGAGATTTCGGCTGATCGCTTGCAGCACCTCTATGAGCGGTTCTACCAGCCATCGTCGTTGGTAAGCGTTCTCCCGGCGGGCATGCAGCCGAAAACCTCATCGGTCGTCGGCACGGCACGGGCCCATATCGCAGTGACTTTCGTTCCCCGCGTCGGGGCGATCGTTGCCACCGCTGCTATCGACAATCTGTGCAAGGGCGCTGCCGGTCAGGCGCTCCAATGCGCGAATATCGTATGCGGATTCGAAGAGACCTGCGGACTACCCGGTGTCGGGATGCCGGTGTAAGGAGTGCTGGAAATGACGATTGAATACCAGGAAATCGAAGGGGGCGGGGTCACAAGCGCCCAAGGGTTCACCGCGGCGGGCATCCATGCTGGATTCCGCGATGATCCCGACCGTCTGGACGCCGCTCTCCTCGAGGCCGACGAGCTTTGCCCGGCAGCCGGCGTGTTTACCCAGAACGTGTTCTGCGCTGCTCCCGTCCAGATATCCCGAAACCATCTGGGCTCCGACTCGTCCGGCCTGGCGCGTGCGATGATCATCAACTCGGGCATCGCGAATGCTGCCACCGGCGAGAGGGGCTTGAAGGCGGCCGAGCAGGAAGCGACGTTGGTTGCCGATACCGTAGGATGCGACAGCGACGATGTTCTGGTCGCTTCCACCGGAGTCATCGGCGAGTATCTTGATTTGAAGCCCTTCGAAACGGGTATCCCGAAGCTCCATGCGGCTCAGTCGTTGGCGGGAGGCCACGATGCAGCTCGCGCCATCATGACAACCGATACGCATCCGAAGGAGTACGCCATCACCTATGTAAGCTCATGTGCTCCCTTCGTGGGAAAGGCGTTCACCATCGGCGGTATGGTGAAAGGCTCTGGCATGATCATGCCGAACATGGCAACGATGATCGCCGTATTGACCACTGACGCACCGGTTCCGTCCCGTGCGCTCGGCCAGGCGCTCCGGCAAGCGGCTGACTGCAGCTTCAACCGGGTGACGGTCGATTCCGACACCTCCACCAACGATACCTGCGTGCTGTTTGCAAGCGGTAAGGGTGCCGGCTCCACCGGTTTTGCTGCCAACGCCGCGATAACCCCGGATGTTGACGCCTTCGAAGAATTCTGCGAAGCCCTCAACCAGGTATGCCAGACGCTTGCGCGCATGATCGCAAGCGATGGGGAAGGCTCCAGCAAGCTCATTACCGTACAGGTCAAGGGTGCCGCAAGCGATGCCGATGCCGATCTGGCGGCCCGCTCGGTCGCGAATTCCCCACTTGTGAAAACGGCGGTGGCCGGACACGATGCCAATTGGGGCCGCATCGCAGCGGCGTTGGGCAAGTCGGGCGCATCCTTCGAGCAACGGGCCGTGGATATCGACATCATGGGCATACCCGTTTGTCGCGGCGGTTTGGCAGTGGGCTTCGATGAAGACGAGGCGCTGAAGCGTTTCGAGAATCCGGAGATCGTCCTGGCGTGCGATTTGCATGCAGGCGATGCCCAAACCACGGTCTGGACCTGCGATCTGACTCACGATTACATCAGTATCAATGCGGATTACCGCAGCTAGGAGCGATAAAGAATGCAATTCGCCAAGGATACCCGAATCCCGCAGATCAACCAGAGCGAGACTGCCCGTGTCATTTCGCGCGCCCTTCCCTGGATAAAGGCTATCACGGGCAAGACGGTTGTTATCAAGTACGGTGGCAGTGCGATGGTGAATCCCGAATTGCGCAAGCAGGTCATGAGCGATATCGTGCTGCTCAAAATCATGGGGGTCAACCCGGTGATCGTCCACGGTGGCGGTTCGGATATCAATGCAGCCATGGAACGCTTCGGATTGCCTGTTGAATTCCGCAACGGCTTGCGCGTAACCACCGAAGAAGGCATGGATGTTGTGAAGATGGTGCTTGTGGGCAAGGTGAACCAGGAGCTGGTGCGCGACATGAACTCACATGGCAACCTGGCGGTCGGGGTTTCGGGCAGCGATGCCGGTACCGTGGTGGCCGAGCAGACCGATCCGGCGCTCGGACGAGTCGGCACGGTGACGCGCATCAACGCCGATTACATCAATGCGCTGGTCGAAGACGGGTACATCCCTGTCATCGCGTCGGTGGCACTCGGAGATGACGGCGGGTACTTCAATGTGAATGCCGATTTGGTCGCTGGTGCGATAGCCGGTGCCATCGGTGCGCAGAAGATCATCTTCCTCACCGATGTCGATGGCGTTTACCTCGATTTCGACGACAAGGATTCCCTGATTTCGAATATGACGCTCGAAGAGGCGAGGGGTCTTGTTGACGGCGGTCAGATGGCATCGGGCATGATTCCGAAGATCAACGCCTGCACGAATGCGCTCGATGCCGGGGTGTTCCGTGCGCATATCGTCAATGGCACGATTCCCCATTCGATTCTGCTGGAGCTGTTGACTGACGAAGGTGCCGGCACCATGGTCCGACGTACCAGTAAGGATGAGATGTTCGACACGCATCCCTTGGGGGTTGTTGCCTCCAAGCTGGTTGAGAATCTGGATGAATGATCCCGAAAGGAGATTGCGGATATGTCTTTGAAAGAACAGGAGCAGCTCGAAGAGCAGTACCTGATGCATACGTTCGCCCGCAAGCCGGTGGAGCTGGTATCAGGCCACGGCATGGTGGCCACTGACGACCAGGGCAACGACTACCTGGATTTCATCGGCGGCATCGGCGTGTGCTGCCTGGGCCATTGCCATCCTGCAGTGGTCAAGGCCATCACCGACCAGGCCGGGAAGCTGATCCACGTCAGCAACTACTATTACATCGAGAAGCGCGGCCAAGTGGCCCATCTGCTCTCGGATATGCTGAACGCACGCGTACCTGACGATGCGGCTCAGCCGTGGAAGACGTTCTTCGCCAACTCGGGTGCCGAGGCGAACGAATGCGCCATCAAGCTCGCCCGTCTCTACTCGAAGGAAAAAGGGCATGGCGGACAGAACATCATCTCGCTCGAGCACAGCTTCCATGGCCGTACGTTGGTGACGCTTGCGGCTACGCAGCAGCCGGTCAAGCAGCAGGCATTCCAGCCGCTCCCAGGCGGCTTCCTTGCCGTTGCCCCGAATGATGTGCAGGCGCTGCGGGAAACGTTTGCCGCACATCCGAAAGGCGTGGCGGCCATTCTGCTCGAGCCCATTCAGGGTGAAAGCGGAGTCCATCCATTGTCAGAAGAGTACCTGCAGGCGGCCCTCGAGCTCGCTCATGAGAACGGGGCACTGCTCATCTGCGATGAGGTTCAGTGCGGTATCTACCGAGCCGGCACCTATCCTTATGCGTTCCAACATGCCGCAATCCTGCCCGATATCGTGAGCATGGCCAAGGGTATTGCGGGAGGATTCCCGATGGGTGCCTGCTCTGCCCGCTCCGAAGTTGCAGAGGTCTTCGAGCCGGGTCTGCATGGCTCGACATTCGGGGGCAGTAACCTCGCCATAGCTGCCTCGTATGCTACCCTTACCACCTTGCAGGCAGAAGGGATTCCCGAGCATGTTACCGAAGTCGGGGCCTACCTCCAGCAGAAATTGGCTGCCATCCCGGGAGTTCACGGCGTACGCGGCAGCGGCTTGATGGTTGCCTGCGATCTTCCACAGGATGTGAATGCATTCGAGGTGGTGCTCAAAGCGCTCGATGCGGGCCTGCTGCTGAATGCAACGGGCAATCACACCCTGCGTTTCCTCCCGCCGCTTATCTGCACGGCAGACGACGTCGATGTGCTTGCATCAAAGCTTCCGGCGCTGATCGGCGCATAGCGCGCATCCAACGGTACCGACCAGAGATGAGGCAATGTCATGGGTAAGCGAGAAGAGCGGCAGCGTACTATCAGGAACCTGGTGCGTCGCGAGCGTATTCGCACGCAGCGCGATCTAGCCGAGCGGTTGAAGGAGCTTCAATACGAATGCACGCAGGCAACGGTCTCGCGGGACATCACCGAGATGGGTTTGCTGAAGTCGGGGCAGGGCTATTATGCACTGCCGGAAGATATGATCCTCGAACGCGTGCTGAACGACATGGTGTTGACTATCGAGGATGCGGGGAACCTTCTGGTGGTGAAGACATCTTCTGGCGGCGCGGCGGTCCTCGGAGAGGCGATCGACAACACCGATATTGAAGGGCTGGTGGGCTCGGTTGCTGGCGACAACACCATCCTGATCGTCGCAAAAACGCCAGAATATGCAAAAAAGATTGGGAATATGTTTAAAAATATGCGTAAATAATGTATAACGTTAATACTCTATACAGATATATGAACTTGAAGTAGCATATACAGGCAGCAGCGGATCACCGAGCATCTGCTTGAAGGAAAGGAAACGGCAATGGCTAAGGAAAAGGTGGTTCTGGCCTATTCGGGCGGACTGGATACGTCGGTCTGCGTGAAGTGGCTGATGGACGAGAAGGATCTCGATGTCTATTGCGTGGTCGGCGAAGTCGGCCAAGAGCATGACGGCTTGGAGAAAGTGCGCGACCGCGCCCTGGAAGTTGGCGCGAAGGAGTGCCGCATCGTCGATATGCGCCAGGAACTTGCCGACGAATATCTGGATAAAGCTCTTGCCGCAAATGCGCTCTACGAAGGGAAGTACCCGCTGCTTTCCGCATTAACCCGTCCGCTGATCTCCAAGCATTTGGTGGATATCGCCCATGAGGTCGGGGCGAAGTACATTGCCCATGGCTGCACAGGCAAGGGCAATGATCAGGTGCGCTTCGAGACTTCGATTGCCACGCTTGACCCGTCCATCGAGATTATCGCCCCGGTGCGTGAATGGGATCTGACAACCCGTGAATCGGAGATGGAATACGCGGCGCAACATGGTGTGAAGATCGATGTTACGAAGAAGTCCCCGTACTCCATCGATGACAATCTTTGGGGCCGTGCCATCGAGTGTGGCGTGCTCGAAGATCCCTGGAACGAACCTCCGGATGATATTTGGACCACGACAGTCGATCCCGAGCAGGCGCCCGATACCCCTGAAGTTGTCGATCTCGAGTTCAAGGCCGGTTTGCCGGTGGCCGTCAACGGCGAGAAGATGAGCTATCTCGACATCATCTATCGCATGAACGAGATCGCCGGCCGCAACGGGTATGGCCGCTTGGATATGGTGGAGAACCGCCTCGTCGGTCTGAAGAGCCGCGAATGCTATGAGCAGCCGGGTGCCCTCGCTCTGATCACCGCGCATAAAGCGCTTGAGGACTGCTGCTTGGAGCTCGAGCTGATGCACTATAAGCCGCAGCTGGAGGCCGAATGGGCCATCCTGGTGTACAACGGCCAGTGGTTCAGCCCTTTGAAGAACGCTATCGATGCATTCATGGCCTACAGCCAGCAATGCGTCACCGGCACCATCCGACTGAAATTCTACAAGGGCAGCTGCACCGTTATCGGGCGTAAGAGCGAGTATTCCCTTTACGACCACAGCCTGGCTACCTACGGCGAGGGCGACACCTTTGACCGCACGCTGTCAAAAGGCTTCATCCAGCTATACCAGCTGCCGGTGAAGGTCTGGGCTGCCAATCGCCGCGAGAACGGTGTGTCCGAGTAATATAGAATGGCGATTGGGCGTTGCGCTCTGCTTGCGGGCGGGGTAGATTGACGCGGAAGATTCACGTAGCAGACAAGCATCAGGATGCCGGTCTTCGCGAGACCGGCATCTTTCATGAAGGAGGCTGGAACATGGCACTTTGGTCGGGTCGCTTCGAACAGGGCGTCAGCGAATTCACCCAGCGGTATGGCGCATCGCTGCCGGTCGATAAGGCAATGTATCGTCAGGATATCGCCGGCTCCCGCGCCCATGCCCGCATGCTGGCAGCACAGGGTATCATCTCCGAAGCAGATGCCGATGCCATCGTTGAAGGCCTGAACGGCATCGAGCAGGATATCGAGGATGGGAATTTCACCTTCGATATCAACGACGAGGATATCCATATGGCGGTCGAGAGGGCGCTGACCGAGCGCATCGGCGCACCTGGCGCCCGGCTGCATACCGGTCGGAGCCGCAACGACCAGGTTGCCACCGATGATCGGCTCTTCGCCAAATCGCTGTGCGATGAGCTGCTTGAGGACCTGGTGGAGATCCGGCAGACGCTGCTCAATCAGGCGGAACGTCATTTCGATGTCATCCTTCCCGGATATACCCATATGCAGCATGCCCAGCCGGTCCTGCTCTCACACCATCTGCTGGCCTATTTCTGGATGTTCTCCCGTGATTTCAGACGGGTGCATGCCGCGAAGCAGTCGGCTGATGCGAATCCGCTCGGCTCGGCAGCGCTGGCGGGAACCACCTATCCGCTCGATCGGCATATGACCGCCGACTTTCTCGGGTTTTCCGAGGTCACGCCCAATTCGCTCGATGCGGTTTCAGATCGTGATTTCCTGTTGGACCTGGATTATGCGTGTGCCGTGGCCATGATGCATCTTTCGCGGCTGTGCGAGGAGATCGTGCTTTGGTCCACGTCCGAATTCGGGTTCATCACGCTTTCCGACTCTTTCTCTACGGGCAGTTCGATCATGCCCCAGAAGAAGAACCCCGATTTCGCCGAGCTGACCCGTGGCAAGATGGGGCGTGTGGTCGGTGATCTGGTTGCATTGCTCGTAACCATGAAATCCTTACCGCTTGCCTATAACAAGGATCTGCAGGAGGACAAAGAGGGGGTCATCGACGCCACGGAGACGCTGCATGATGCCCTGCGCTGCGTTGATGGCATGCTGTCGACCATGACCGTTCATCCCGAGGCCATGTACGAGCAGGCCCAGAAAGGCTTTCTCGCGGCGACCGATGTGGCTGATTACCTGGCGAAAAAGGGCATGCCGTTCCGCAAGGCGCATGAGGTCGTCGGCCATCTGGTGCTTGAATGCGAGAAACGCGGCTGTGACCTTTCCGATCTGACGCTTGACGATTTCAAGCGCGAAAGCGATCTGTTCGAAGCGGATATCGCTGGGGCGCTGGACTTGCCGGCGATTGTGCAAGCCCGCACCACAGAAGGCGGCACGGGAAATTCAGCCGTGCGTGCACAGATGGAGAAAGCGCAGGCCGTTCTCGAGCAGCACCGTGCGATGATACAATAGGCTAATTGCATCGCATTTGGAGGTATCTTGGGCTCTCGGGTAATCAAGAACAGGCGCGGCACGAAACGCAAGCACCCCATCGTAGGCGTGCTCTACGTGCTCGGCGCCATCAGCTTACTGCTGATTATTTGCGGCATCGGCTTCTTGGCGCTGTGCCAGTCATGGCTCGAGGACCTGCCGGATTATTCCGATCCGTCCAACTACCAGCTTTCCCAGAAGACGCGAGTATACGCGTCGGATCACAAGACGCTGCTTGCCGAGTTCTATACCGAAGACCGGGATCCGGTGACGAAGGACCAGATCTCCAATCTGGTATGGGAAGGCACCGTCGATACCGAAGACGAGCGCTTCTACGAACACCACGGCGTCGATTTGCAGGGTATCCTCCGTGCCCTCGTGGTGAACCTTTCGGGCACCGGTTCCGAGGGTGCTTCCACCATCACGCAGCAGCTGGTGCGCAATACGGTGCTTGCCGACGAGGCAAGCGAGAACACCCTGAAACGCAAGGTCCGCGAAGCTTATATTGCGGTGAAGCTCGAGCAGATGTACTCGAAGGATGAAATTCTCCTCATGTACCTGAATACCATCAACTATGGCTCGGGCACCTATGGAATCCAGGCGGCAGCACAGAAATACTATTCCACGGATGCCGACAAGCTGACTGTCGCCCAGGCGGCAACGCTCATCGGTATTCCCCAGTCTCCGTCTGAGAACAACCCCATCGACCATCCTTCCACCTGCAAGAAACGTCGAAACCTCGTGCTCCAGCGTATGCTGACGCATGGCACGATCACCCAGGAGCAATACGACAAGGCGGTCAAGCAGAAGCTGAACCTGAAGGTGCAGGATAAGAAGTCCGAAAACGGCATCTACAAATACCCTTATTTCACCAGCTACGTACGGGATACCTTGCTTGATATGTATTCTTCGGATGCGGTCTACAAGGGCGGCCTGACTGTCTACACCACACTCGATAAAAAGGTGCAGAATGCGGCGAATCAGGCATGCCGAAAGAAGGAGGCCTCGATTGCAAGCGACCTCGAGGTAGCTATGTCGGTCGTCGATCCTTCTAACGGCTATGTAAAGGCTATTGTCGGCGGACGGGATTATTCGAAGAACCAATACAACCTGGCTACGCAAGCACAGCGGCAGCCGGGATCATCGTTCAAGACATTCACGTTGCTCGCGTGCATAGAAAACCACATGAATCCGAATACCACATACGTGAACTGCGGTTCGACTGCCACGCTGGGAAACTGGACGGTGTCCAATATCGACAACAACGATTACGGTACGCGTACGGTAACCTCGGCTTTTGCCGTCTCGTCGAACACGGGCTTCGCACGCCTGTGCAAATGGGTCGGTCCTTCCAAAGTGGTCGACATGGCCAAACGGTGCGGCATCACCTCGAAACTGTATGCGGTTCCATCGATTACCCTCGGTTCATACGGGGTCACTCCGCTTGAGATGTCGGTTGCGTATGCAACCATCGCGAACGGCGGTACGCACCATGATGCACGGTGTATCTCCGAGGTAAAGGACTCAAACGGCAATACCATCTACACCGCCGACACCACCGGTACCAAGGTAATCGATACCGATGTGGCGATGGCGGCTGAGAAATCCATGGAGAAAGTGCTTGAAACCGGCGGTACCGGCACGGCCGCGAAACTCAGCAACGGTCAAGCGGCTGCAGGTAAGACGGGCACCTCGGAG
This sequence comes from Eggerthellaceae bacterium, assembly GCA_050951005.1. Taxonomy (GTDB): domain Bacteria; phylum Actinomycetota; class Coriobacteriia; order Coriobacteriales; family Eggerthellaceae; genus UMGS1519. The sequence continues at coordinate 153,681 of JBMNIP010000004.1, forward strand.
AATTACCGTGACAGCTGGTTCTGCGGATTCACGCCCCAGTATTCGGTGGCTATCTGGATGGGTGCTCGCCAAGAGCGCTCCATGGATTCGAGCGCCGAAGTCTCCGATGTCTTCTCCGATTTCATGACGACTGCGTTGGAAGGGCAGGAAACGGAGGAGTTCCCTGAGGCAGATACTCCGTCATACAAGGAGGTCAACGATTCGAGCCTTGGGATTTATTCGCGGTCATCCAGCTCCTCGAGCTCCTCTGGGTCTTCGAGCGGTTCCGTATCTTCAACCACTACCTCCACGGGGAGCACTGCTTCGAGTTCCAGTGCCTCGAGTTCAACCGGCGCCCAGAATAGTTCAGGCTCCGATAGCACGACGAAATCCACCACTGCGACGGCGGCCGCCTATCGAACCGAGGGCTCCGACCTTACGGAGGGTGATGATGTTCTTAATGAGAACGAGCTGTTTGCCTCTTCAACCCGTGGTGCGTTGCGCTATTATCCCAAATCGAGTGATAAGTCGGTGGCGTAGGGTGCCACTGCAGAAGGTAGGCTCATGAAATCGAAGAAAGTTCTCATCGTCATTGTCGCTGCGCTGTGTTTTGCGATTGCTGGAGCGCTGGCCGGATGCGGGTCGGAAACGGTGTCCGATTCCTCCTCGTCCAGCTCCGATTCGGCCTCGGCGAACCGCAGTTACATGTCCAGTGCGAACACGATCATCGAAGAGCTCCAGGATAATCTGAACGATTTCTCCGATGCGGTAGCCGAGGATGACCTGGTATCGATGAAGGCGGCGATGAAAAAGGCCGACAAGAGCATCGCCAAGTTCGAAAAGCTCCAGCCGCCCGACGATCTCAAGTCCGTGCACGAGGAGTACACCAAGGGCTGTGACGAACTGAAGGAAGCGCTTTCGGAATACGTCGATTTATATAGCGACCAGCAGAAATCGAAGCTTTCCGACAGCGAGTACGGCAAGCGTTTGAAGTCCATCCAGAAGAAGTACAACAGCGGCATAAAGCACCTGAAGGCAGGTGACGAGAAGGTCACTTCGCTGTAGGAAATCCCTGCGAAGAAGTTATCCGCTTGCGAATGCGGTCCTGCTGCCCGGTAACAGGACCGCATTTTTCGGCGGTAACAGCGGAAAACGGTGCTGCATGCGTGCCGTCAATATATGGTGTGGCTTTCATCGAGAGCCGGTGATGCAACCTGCGAAAGGGACATGGCACGATACCTGCCGTCCTGGTCGCTATCGTTCGATTAAGTCCCGCGGGATAGTAATTTGTATCAGCTGTTGTGCTTGTGGGTTATCGTTCCGGCGCTCTCATCGTATTCGTAGGTATCGCCGTTGCTGTCGGTGTAGGTATAATTCCCCGTCGAATCGTCGTAGACATACTTCCTGCCATAGTTGTCGACGTAATAATGGTTAGAGGAACTGCTCGTTGCCGTTGACGAGGAAGTTGCATTTTGCCCCGACGAGCTTGACTCCCACTGCTGGTTCGTTGAGGCGGATGAAGACGATGACGACGAGCCGGAACCCGTATTCGATCCGCTCAGCTGGCCGTTGCTGTTGTACTCGCTGTTGTAGCTGGGATCAGCCGCGGTGGCAAAGCTCTGATGGGGGGAGTTCGTAAGGGCCTTTTCCATATATGTGCGCCACACATAGCAGCAATCCAAACCGGGAAGACTCTTCTCCTGCCGCGAGCCCATCCAGACGGTCGTGCTGAGCTGTGGGGTATAACCGCAAAGCCAATGATCGCGATAACTCTCGGAGGTTCCCGTTTTTCCAGCCGCTTCCTGTCCGTTGGTCAACTGGGCGGCAACCGCTGTTCCCTGCGTGAATACGGTGCGCATCACCTTCACTGCTGCGCTGCAAACCTCATCGGATAGAGCTTTCGTACCGGTGTCCTTCCATTCGTACACGGTATTGCCATCACGGTCGAGTACTTGCGTCACGGCTGTGGGCGTGCGCTGAGTACCGCCGTTCGCGAAGGTTGCGAACGCACCGCACATCTCCAACGGCGTGACGCCTGAAGTGCCGAGGGTCAGCGAGTCGACCTCATCGAGCGTCGAGCTGATGCCGCACCGTTTGGCCAACGCGGCGACCTTGTCGGCTCCGACTGCCTGGATTAGCCGTGCAAAGCCGGTGTTTGACGACACCGCGAAGGCGCTTTGGATGCTGCGTATGCCGTAATTGACGTTGTTGATATTCTCGACGCGCCAGTTGCCGAGCTGAGCGGGGGATGTGCAGTTGAGCATCGTTGCCGGGTTGATGCCCTCTTCAATGGCGGTGGTGAGCGTGAATGCCTTGAACGAAGATCCCGCCTGCCGCGAAGCCTGGGTTACCAAGTTGAATTGATCATTGCGATAGTTCTTCCCGCCGACAAGTGCTTTGATGTATCCGTTGCTCGGGTCTATCGAGACAAGCGCAATCTCGGCGCCGTTGTCATATCCCCAGGCATCGTATTGGGCCTGACATGCCTTCTCGGCATCCTCCTGCAAAGAGGTATCCAGGGTGGTGTAGACAGTCAGGCCGCCTTCGTAGACGTCTTCGGTGCCCAGGTTCTCTAGCAGGGTGTCCCGTACATAGCTGGTGAAATAGGGATATTTGTAAATGCCGTCGATATCGTTGCCAGAGGAATCGACATCCAGATTCAGGGGTTCTTCTTTCAGGGAGTCGGCTTCCTCTTGGCTTATCCGCCCGGTATCGGCCAAGCGCTGCAGAACCACATTGCGACGATTCTTACAGGCTTTCGGGTGTGTCGTCGGCGTCAGGGATGTGGGGGATTGGGGAATGCCGACCAGCGTCGCGGCCTCCAGCACCGTAAGGTTCTTCGCATGCTTGGAGAAGTAGTGTTTTGCGGCGGCCTCGATGCCGTAGCAGTTATCACCATAGTTGATGGTGTTCAGATACAGCATGAGGATGTCATCCTTGCTCAGCTGGTTTTCCAACTCGATGGCCAGGGCCGCCTCGCGCACCTTTCGCTTCAGGGTGGCTTCGCTTGCCTCGTCGGCGAGAACGGTGTTGCGCACAAGCTGCTGCGTGATGGTGGAGGCGCCTTGGCGGCTGCTGCCGGTCAGATTGTTCACTAACGCACGGGCTACGCCTATCGGGTCGATTGCCCCGTGGTTGTAGAAGCGATTGTCCTCGGTTGCAAGCGTGGTCCCGATAACGGTATCGCCCATCTCATCAAGGTCGATGGGCTGCCGATCCTGGAGAAAGAATTTTGCGAGAACGGTTGTCTTGTCTGCGGCATAGACCGTCGTCGTATTTGAATTCTGATAATCCATGATGTTGTCGGTGGAAGGCAGGTCCTGGCACCAGTAGTTGAACAACGCGACGCACACGACGACCATCAGGGCAAATACTCCGAGAATGCCAACAAGCACTCGTCTGCCCCGATGGTGGTTGCGCCCCTTGTCTTTGGGTCTTGTGTGTTCTGCATGCTTCATGGTGAGAATATTATAAAGTGAGACGACAACGGAACGGGCCGTTATGTCAATGCAGATGGGAAAATCCGCAGTCAGGCAGCCATTTTAGGGATTTCTAAACACTGCGGTGCAAATAAGGATGCATTGTCCGGCAGGCTGGATGGGAGTGAAGAATAGTGGTGCAGGCGTCAACGGCATCTGGGCATATCGAATTGCTGGCACCGGCCGGGAACATGACCTGTCTGCATGCAGCGGTTTCCGCAGGCGCCGATGCGGTCTATCTGGGTGCGGGGGATTTCAATGCCCGACGCAATGCCGGCAACTTCACCCTCGAGGAAATGCCCGAAGCCTGCAGGTATGCGCATCTTCGCGGGGTGAAAATCTACTTGACGGTCAACACCGTTGTGCTGCCCCGTGAGCTCGCTGCTGCCTTGGAACTGATACGCCAAGGGTATCGTGCAGGAGTTGATGCCTTCATTGTGCAGGACCTGGGACTTGCGTCGGCTATTCATCGGACGCTTCCGGATTGTGTCTGGCATGCATCGACTCAGATGAATATCCATAACAAGGCAGGCGTTCGTTTTGCTGCTGCGCTCGGCGCCGCCCGTATTACCTTTTCCCGTGAACTGAACCTGGCTGAAATCGCCGATCTCACCGCTGAGGCAAAGCGTCTGGGAATGGACACCGAGATCTTCGGCCATGGCGCGTTATGCATCTGCTATTCGGGCCAGTGCCTGATGTCATCGTTGATCGGGGGGCGCTCGGCAAATCGCGGGCTGTGCGCGCAGGCATGTCGATTGCCCTACACCTTGCATAATCGCGCGGTGAGCAAAGACCTGCCCGCTCCGGGTGAGCACCTCCTGTCTCCAAAGGACCTTTCCACTATCGATCTCATTCCCCGCATCATGGAAACGGGAGTCGGTTCGCTGAAAATAGAAGGGCGCATGAAATCGCCTGAATACGTGCACGCGGTGGTGGGGGTGTACCGCGCGGTGCTCGACCGTGTTGAGGCGGGCGCCGATCCCGCTCGGGCAACGAAAGAAGAGGAGCGCATCCTCTCCGAGGCGTTCTCGCGCGGGTTCACGCAGGCATATCTGGTCGGCGATACCGGAAACGATATCATGAGCTACCAGCGGCCGAACAATCGGGGCGTTCCGGTGGGGCGTGTCGCCGCAGTGCGCGGCAACAGGGTGTCGTTCAAGGCAAAACCTGCGGTATATCCCGGTGACGTGCTGGAATTCTGGACGGGTAGGGGCCGTTTCGCCCATACGGTATCCGAGGATGATCGAACCGGCTCCGATGTGCTCGTGACGGTAAACCACGGAGTGGCTAAGGGCGATCGGGTGTTCCGTGTACGGGAAGCAGCAGCCCAATTCGTGGACGATAGCCGCAAACCTCGCGTCCCCATTACGGGCACCGTTACCCTGCGCATCGGCAAGCCCCTCACGGCATCGTTTCAAACAGCCGCGGGCCTCAAGGCCAAAGCGGAGGGGCCCGTGGTAGAAGCAGCTCGTACGAAGGCGGTTACCGCTCATGACGTGCGGGCCCATATCGATCGCTTGGGGCAGACTCCGTTCGTGCTCAAGCGCTCCGAGGACCTGACGGTCGAGCTCGACGAGGGGGTGGGCATAGGTTTCTCCCAGCTCCATAAGGTCCGTTCTGCTGCTCTCGATGCGCTCGAGCAGGCAATCGTTGCCGACGCACAAGGCGATCGCACCCTCTCACGTGCAATCCGCCTCCCACGCCCTGCACCCATTCATCCGTCAGGTTGCCAGGTGGCCGTCCTTGCAGCGAATCCTACCTGCGCCCGTGCAGCGAAGCGCGCTGGCGCAGACCTCATATACGTGTCTGCCCTCAACTATCGTCGGGGTACCGCCCAGGTCGCCGGCCAGCTGTCTGGTACAGTGGAGCAGGCGGGATACCCGAACCGTGCAATCATCGCCCTTCCCGCCATTTCCCACGACGGCATTGCCGGTACGCGTGAGGAGCGCTTCGGATTCGATGCCCGGACGTTCATGAAGCCGGGTAAATCCATATATGTGGAGAATTACGGGCAACTTGCCGATGCCGTGGATCAAGGATGTCGGATAGAAATCGGACCGCATATCCCCATCATGAACAGCGAGGCGCTCGATGCTGCATCGCGTCTGGGAGCGCATCGGGTTTGGCTCTCTCCCGAATTGTCATTGGGGCAGATCCAGGATCTGGGTACCGATCGCCCGGTGGAACTGGGTTTGACCATAGTCGGTGCAAACGAGCTGATGGTAACCGAGCATTGCCTTCTCATGAGCCAGGGGCCCTGTAATCAGGATTGTACTTCGTGCGCTCGGCGCAAGAGCCCCCATTACCTCAAGGATCGGCGTGGATACGAGATGCCGGTTGTCACCGATTGCTGCGGGCGCAGCCATCTGTACAACGCCGTGCCGCTTGATATCACACATCTCCTTCCCGATCTTGTGCAAGCCGGCATCGACGCGGTGATGGTCGACGCGACGCTGATGAATGGCGAGCAGACCACCGAAGCGGTTCGTCGTGCGGTGCGCGCCCGCGATCATGCGGTATCCGATGGCGTCGCATTGAGCAAACCCAAGGGCGGGAGCACGACAACCGGCCTTATCTTCCGCGGGGTCCAATAACGGTTCGCGGTGCATGCGGCCATCCTTTGGCTTTGAAGCGATATGCTACAATGCCCGCCATATGAGATAACGAAAGGCAAATGATGCTTTCAGCTGAAGAACAATTCCATATCCTGCAATCAGGCGCCGCCGAGATCATTCCCGAAGATCTGCTGAAGAAGAAGCTCGCGCGCGGCGAATCGCTCAATATCAAACTGGGTGTCGACCCGACGGCCCCCGATATCCATATCGGCCATGCCGTGCCGCTTCGCAAACTCCGTCAATTCCAGGACCTCGGCCATCACGTCACGCTCATTATCGGCGATGGAACGGCGTTGATCGGCGATCCGAGCGGTAGAAACGCCACACGCCCTCAGCTTTCCCGCGAACAGGTGATGGCCAATGCCCAAACCTATGTCGACCAGGCATTCAAGATCCTCGATCGCGATAAGACCACGCTGCGATACAACTCCGAATGGATTCTCGACCTGGATATGGAAAAGCTTCTCAAGCTTATGTCCCATTTCACAGTTGCGCGTATCCTGGAGCGCGATGATTTCACGAAGCGCTATAAGGCCAATCTCCCGATCAGCCTGCATGAATTCCTCTATCCGGTGATGCAAGCCTACGATTCGGTCGTCATCGAAGCCGATGTCGAACTTGGCGGCACTGATCAGCTGTTCAATCTGCTGGCGGGGCGCGAGCTCATGGAGAAACTCGGCATGGAGCCTCAGGTATGCCTGACGCTGCCGCTGCTCGAGGGCACTGACGGTGTAAAGAAAATGTCGAAAAGCTACGGCAACTACATCGGACTTACGGACGAGCCGCAGGATATGTTCGGCAAGATCATGAGCATCCCCGATGACCTGATGGTCAAGTATTACCGGTTGGCCTCGACCGTTCCGGTTTCCCAGGTCGATAAGATCGAGCGGGATCTTGCCGACGGTACCGCCGACCCGAATAAGACGAAGCGCGCTTTGGCCCGCAATATAGTGGCAGCATATTACGACGAGGATCAGGCGCGGGAGGCCGAGGCCGCTTTCGATCGCCAATTCAAGAAACATGAGATTCCTGACGATATTCCCGAACGCGCCGTCGATCTTTCCACCAACGATGAGGGCAAGGTATATCTGGCCCGCATACTCCATGAAACGGGTCTCGCGCAAAGTGCGGGAGAAGCGCGCCGTCTGATTGACGGCGGCGGCGTAAAGATCAACGGGGAAACGGTTCCCGCGAAAGAATACAACGTCGACCCCGAAGCGCTGTCGCACGCCGTACTGCAAGTGGGGAAACGCAAATTTGTGCGATTGGCATAACGTTTGACCATAAACTGACGGTGAGGGCCTGCTGCATGCGCGCGCAGGCCGTCACCGTTTCAGGAACATTTGCAGGGTCTATGGTTATCACCGATTGCACTTGAATGCCGTTCCTTTCGAGCGTATAACACTATCTCGCGTCGCGGGAAGCGATAGCGTATCAGGAGTAAGCGGCCCCATGGGGCACGCAGATTCGATTCGACGCAAGATTGTGTTTGGGAAATGGATTTCACTATTTCCTGTCCAATAACTTGACTTCGAACGGTTTCCAGCGTAATCTTTATTCTTGCGCCAAGGGAAATTCCCGAGGCGGCGGGCCCCCGGCGGGGGCCGGCGCGAACCTTGAAAACCGGATACTGCGAGGAAGAGACGAGTCAAGCTAGAGCGTAGCGCCAGGCGGGGCGGACCGCCCCGCCTGCCGCATCATTTTTTCATACCTCGAGATTCTTTTTTCACCAAGAGGATCCGAAACGGAGCCATCAGGCCCCGCCGGGGCGCCCCCGGGCGCCCCTTTCGACGGAGAGTTTGATCCTGGCTCAGGATGAACGCTGGCGGCGTGCCTAACACATGCAAGTCGAACGAGTAACCCGCCCTCGGGCGGTGATAGAGTGGCGAACGGGTGAGTAACACGTGACCAACCTGCCCTCCCCACCGGGATAACCCGGCGAAAGCCGGGCTAATACCGGATGCCCCGGGGCCCCCGCATGGGGGCCCCGGGAAAGCGGGCAAGCGGGGGAGGATGGGGTCGCGTCCCATTAGGCAGTTGGCGGGGCGACGGCCCACCAAGCCGACGATGGGTAGCCGGGTTGAGAGACCGATCGGCCACATTGGGACTGAGATACGGCCCAGACTCCTACGGGAGGCAGCAGTGGGGAATCTTGCGCAATGGGGGCAACCCTGACGCAGCAACGCCGCGTGCGGGACGGAGGCCTTCGGGTCGTAAACCGCTTTCAGCAGGGAAGAACCGTGACGGTACCTGCAGAAGAAGCCCCGGCTAACTACGTGCCAGCAGCCGCGGTAATACGTAGGGGGCGAGCGTTATCCGGATTCATTGGGCGTAAAGCGCGCGCAGGCGGCGCGCCAAGCGGGATCTCCAATCCGAGGGCCCAACCCCCGGCCGGATCCCGAACTGGCGCGCTCGAGTGCGGTAGGGGAGGACGGAATTCCCAGTGTAGCGGTGGAATGCGCAGATATTGGGAAGAACACCGATGGCGAAGGCAGTCCTCTGGGCCGTCACTGACGCTGAGGCGCGAAAGCTGGGGGAGCGAACAGGATTAGATACCCTGGTAGTCCCAGCCGTAAACGATGGGCACTAGGTGTGGGGGGCTCCGCCCCCCGTGCCGCAGCCAACGCATTAAGTGCCCCGCCTGGGGAGTACGGCCGCAAGGCTAAAACTCAAAGGAATTGACGGGGGCCCGCACAAGCAGCGGAGCATGTGGCTTAATTCGAAGCTACGCGAAGAACCTTACCAGGGCTTGACATGCAGGTGAAGCGGCGGAGACGCCGTGGCCGAGAGGAGCCTGCACAGGTGGTGCATGGCTGTCGTCAGCTCGTGTCGTGAGATGTTGGGTTAAGTCCCGCAACGAGCGCAACCCCTGCCATATGTTGCCAGCATTCAGTTGGGGACTCATATGGGACTGCCGGCGTCAAGCCGGAGGAGGGTGGGGACGACGTCAAGTCATCATGCCCCTCATGCCCTGGGCTGCACACGTGCTACAATGGCCGGTACAGCGGGCCGCCACGCCGCGAGGCGGAGCGAATCCCACAAAGCCGGCCCCAGTTCGGATTGCAGGCTGAAACCCGCCTGCATGAAGCCGGAGTTGCTAGTAATCGCGGATCAGCATGCCGCGGTGAATACGTTCCCGGGCCTTGTACACACCGCCCGTCACACCACCCGAGTCGTCTGCACCCGAAGCCGCCGGCCCAACCCATGCGGGGGGGGAGGCGTCGAAGGTGTGGAGGGTGAGGGGGGTGAAGTCGTAACAAGGTAGCCGTACCGGAAGGTGCGGCTGGATCACCTCCTTTCTAGGGAGACGAGAAGCGTCCCTCCCCCCGCAGCATCCGGCTTCCGGGGCTCGCGCCCCGACCGGCGCGCGAGCGCGCCCGGGCACCTTGAAAGCTGCATAGCGTTCCCAGATGGAACCATCACCTTTGATGGGAAAGCATCTTTCGATTCTCAAGCGGAATCCCATACGAGCTTTGCGACAGCAAGGGAAGGGTGGTTCGCATCGACGATAGACACACGATCGCAATGATTGGATATGTGAGAAGCAACTTAGCAACTCATGCATCTGGCCGCCCCGGCGCACGCCGGGGCGGGACGGACCCGGGCGGCGAGCCGCCCGGGCGGAGAAGATGATGAGGGCGCACGGTGGATGCCTTGGCACGGGAAGCCGACGAAGGACGTGACCAGCTGCGATAAGCCGCGGTGAGGCGCATTTGGCCCTTGACCCGCGGATGTCCGAATGGGGGAACCCAGGCGGGGCAGTGCCCGCCTGCCCCGGGCCGAACCCATAGGCCCGGCGGCGGCAACCCGGGGAACTGAAACATCTCAGTACCCGGAGGAGGAGAAATCAACCGAGATTCCGCGAGTAGCGGCGAGCGAAAGCGGACCAGCCCAAACCCATGCGAGCGCGCACCCCGGGGAGGGTTGCCGCATGGGGGTCGTGGGTCCTGGCACGGCGCGCCCCGGTGCGCCGCGGCGGTCAGAAAGGGGCGCGGCAGGGGAACGGCCTGGGACGGCCGGCCGAAGCGGGTTAGAGCCCCGTACCCGAAGCCGCGCCCCCCGCCGGCCAGGCACCCGAGTAGCGCCGGGCACGTGAAACCCGGCGCGAAGCAGGGGGGACCACCCTCCAAGGCTGAATACTAACCCGTGACCGATAGCGGACGAGTACCGTGAGGGAAAGGTGAAAAGCACCCCGAGAGGGGAGTGAAACAGTACCTGAAACCGCGCGCCCACAAGCAGTCGGAGCCCCCTTCGGGGGGTGACGGCGTGCCTTTTGTAGAATGAGCCAGCGAGTTGCGGTGCGCGGCGAGGTTAAGTTAGGAAACGAGCCGCAGCGAAGGCGAGCCTTTAAGATGGCGCTTGAGTCGCGCGCCGCAGACGCGAAGCCGGGTGAGCTATCCGTGGGCAGGCTGAAGCAGGGGTAAGACCCTGTGGAGGGCCGAACCCACTTCGGTTGAAAACGGAGGGGATGACCTGCGGATAGGGGTGAAAGGCCAAACAAACCCGGAGATATCTCGTTCTCCCCGAAATAGCTTTAGGGCTAGCCCCGGGCGCTAGCCCGCGGCGGTAGAGCACTGGATCGGCGAGGGGGCGTCACAGCCTGCCGAACCGGGCCAAACTCCGAATGCCGCGGGCCGGACCCCGGGAGTCAGAACGCGTGGGCTAAGCCGCGCGCTCGAGAGGGAAACAGCCCAGACCGCCTGCTAAGGCCCCCAATTCCGCGCCGAGTGGCAAAGGATGTGCGTTTGCCTAGACAACCAGGATGTTGGCTTAGAAGCAGCCATGCATTTAAAGAGTGCGTAACAGCTCACTGGTCAAGTGGACATGCGCCGACAATTCACGGGGCTAAGCGCGGAGCCGAAGCAGCGGGGCGGCGCCTTGCGCCGCCGGTAGGGGAGCGTTCCGCGGGGGGGGAAGCCGGCCCGGCGAGGGCCGGTGGACCGCGCGGAAGCGAGGATGCTGGCATGAGTAGCGAGAGCGGGGCGAGAAACCCCGCCGCCGCAAGCCTAAGGGTTCCTGGGCAAGGCTAATCCTCCCAGGGTCAGTCGGGGGCTAAGGCGAGGCCGGGAGGCGTAGCCGAAGCGCAACGGGTCGACATTCCCGTACCCCCGCTGGGGCGCTCACTACCGATGGGGTGACGGAGAAGGATAGGCGGAGCGGGGTTCTGGACGTCCCCGTGAAAGCGCGTAGGGCGCCGGGCAGGCAAATCCGCCCGGCACGAGGCCCGAGACGCGAGACGACGCCGGCTTAGGCCAAGCCGCCGATTCCATGCTCCCGGGAAAAACCTCTAGGGAGCCCCGGTGGGGCCCGTACCAAAACCGACACAGGTGGGCGGGTAGGACATACCAAGGCGATCGGGAGAACCATGGTCAAGGAACTCGGCACAATGGCTCCGTAACTTCGGGAGAAGGAGTGCCCCCCGCCGTGACGGGCTTTTCGCCCCGAGCGGAGGGGGGCCGCAGCGAAACGGCCCAAGCGACTGTTTACCAAAAACACAGGACTCTGCCAAGCCGCGAGGCGACGTATAGGGTCTGACGCCTGCCCGGTGCCGGAAGGTTACGCGGAGGGGTTAGCCGCACGGCGAGGCCCTGAAGCCAAGCCCCGGTAAACGGCGGCCGTAACTATAACGGTCCTAAGGTAGCGAAATTCCTTGTCGGGTAAGTTCCGACCTGCACGAATGGCGTAACGATTTGGGCGCTGTCTCGACCATGGACCCGGCGAAATTGTACTATTCGTGAAGATGCGAATTACCCGCGGAAGGACGGAAAGACCCCGTGAACCTTTACTGCAGCTTGGCATTGACCGTTGGTTCGGCGTGTAGAGGATAGGTGGGAGGCTTCGAACCGCGGGCGCCAGCCCGCGGGGAGCCGCCCTTGGAATACCACCCTCGTCGCTCCGGCGGTCTAACGCGCGGCCGTGACCCGGCGCGCGGACCGTGCCAGGCGGGTAGTTTGACTGGGGCGGTCGCCTCCCAAAACGTAACGGAGGCGCGCGAAGGTCCGCTCAGGACGGTCGGCAACCGTCCGCAGAGCGCAAGAGTACAAGCGGGCCTGACTGCGAGACGTACAGGTCGAGCAGGCGCGAAAGCGGGTTCTAGTGATCCGGCGGCCCGGCGTGGAACGGCCGTCGCTCAACGGATAAAAGGTACTCCGGGGATAACAGGCTGATCTTGCCCAAGAGTCCACATCGACGGCAAGGTTTGGCACCTCGATGTCGGCTCATCGCATCCTGGGGCTGGAGTCGGTCCCAAGGGTATGGCTGTTCGCCATTCAAAGCGGTACGCGAGCTGGGTTCAGAACGTCGTGAGACAGTTCGGTCCCTATCCTCCGCGGGCGCAAGAGAATTGAGGGGACCCGCCCCTAGTACGAGAGGACCGGGGTGGACGGACCTCTGGTGTGGCAGTTGTCGACCAACGGCACGGCTGCGTAGCCACGTCCGGCACGGATAACCGCTGAAGGCATCTAAGCGGGAAGCCGCCCCCGAGATGAGTTCTCTTTCCGGTAAGGGCCCAGGTAGAACACCTGGTCGATAGGCCGCAGCTGCAAGCGCCGCGAGGCGTTCAGGCGAGCGGCACTAATAGCCCGAGCTCTTCACCCACGTCCGTCCCATGGCGAGGCGTGCGGCTATCGGGGACGCCATGCAGCCTCCAGGGCGCCGGGCCCGCGCATGGCGCGGCGGCGCGCGGAGGGCCGCGCGGGGAGCGCCCCGCGCGGGCGCGACCATGGAGGGGGGGATCACCCGGTCCCATTCCGAACCCGGCAGTTAAGCCCCCCATCGCCGAAAGTACTGCGGTGCAGTCCGTGGGAGGATAGGGCGTCGCGCCCGCGCAGGGCGCTTCCGCCTCGCGCGGAGGCGCAGGGGACGGCCCGGGCTCATGCCCGGGCCGTCCTTTTTTTATCGCTTTTCATTGCTTTTCACAGGGCGAGATGGTATCTGTGAATCTTCCTGCTCATCGATTGATGATTTTCGTATTCTCATTTTTCCTTGTCAGCATTCATTTCTGTGCGTTTTCCGAACAGGGCGTCGGTTCGCTATCTCGCAAGTGCATTGGGGCGCGCGGTGTTTGGTCTCGTGTATAATCAGACATTGGAATTTTCTTGCCTGATTGTGTAGCTTCTTGTTTCATTCGATGAAGTCTCGCGATCAATCTCATCTGATGGAGGAGCGTATTTTGAGTGAAAAGATGGATCAGCTTCGAGACGAAGCTTCTAAGGCGTTGGCGAACAAGGAAGCGATGGATCAGCTGCTCGAGGACCTGGAGGGTCCGTCACGGCGAAAACGTCAACACGCTGCTTCCGTATTGGACTTTGCGGCTCATACCGATGCGCCCAAAATGCAGCCCTACATCGGCGATTTGGTCGATGCCCTTGATCGTCCCGAGGCCCAGACGCGTTGGGAGTGCCTTGAGGCGCTTGCGGTGATGGTCGACGTGGATTCCCGTTCCTGTGATCGTGCATTCGACGGCGCGGAGACGGCGCTCTTCGATGAGGATAATGGGTTGCTGCGCCTTGCCGCAGTCCGTTTCCTGTGTAAGTGGGGAAGCACGACTGAGAAGCGTTCGGAGAAAGTTTGGCCGCTCATCGATGAAACCATCCAGTGCTATCACGGTGATCCGGAGTTCAACGAGATGCTCAATGCTATCAATGAGTTCTCACAAGGCAAGCTTTCTCAATCGGTAAAAGAGCAGTTGCGTCTGCGTTTGTCATTCGATGCCGAGAACGGAAAAGGCTCGATGAAAACGCGTGCCGCTCAAATCCTTGCCAATCTATCTTAGTTCGAAGGGTGCAATGTCATGGATACCAAATCCAGCCTGAAATCCACGCTCGCGGTTGGGCAGAAGCGATACACGTATTATCCCGTCGACAATGTTCCCGGTTCCGAGAAGCTTCCCTATTCTCTGACCGTTCTATTGGAGAACATCCTGCGGTTGGCTCCGAACGAAGAGCAGGCGCAGAAGCTCAGCAAGCGCTTGATCGAGGCGGGTTTATCCGGTGAAGCAGGCGACGAAATCGAGTTCATGCCTTCACGTGTGCTGTTCCAGGATTTCACCGGAGTGCCGATTTTCGTTGACTTTGCCGTTATGCGTGAAGCCTGCCAGGAACTTGGCGGCGACCCTTCGAAGGTCAACCCGAATATTCCCTGCAATTTGGTTATCGACCATTCGGTCATCGCCGATTATTCCGGGTCCGATTCGGCCCTTGATAAGAACATGGCGCTTGAATTCGCACGCAACCAAGAGCGGTATGCCTTCCTGAAATGGGCCCAGAACTCATTCGACAACGTGCATATCGTTCCCCCCGGAGCAGGCATCTGCCATCAGCTGAATATCGAACGATTTGCGAAGGTCGTCATGACCAAGGACGAAGCGGGTGAGACGCTCGCGTATTTCGATTCGCTTGTCGGTTCGGATAGCCATACACCGACGGCGAATGGCATCGGCGTTCTCGGTTGGGGCGTCGGCGGCATAGAGGCGGAGGCGGCTGCTCTTGGCCAGCCCATCACCTTGGTGGTTCCGCGCGTAATCGGCGTCGAGCTGACGGGCGAATTGCCTGAAGGTGTCACTGCTATGGATTTGAGCCTGACGTTCGCGCAGATGCTGCGCCGTGAAGGTGTGGTCGGGTCTTTCGTCGAATGCTTCGGTCCAGGCGTCGCAAATCTGTCCGCAACGCAGCGTACGTGCGTTTCGAATATGACGCCCGAGTATGGCAGCACCTGCACGCTTTTCCCGGTTGATGAGCGTACGATCGAGTATTTGAAGTTAACGGGGCGCGAGGACGATCAAGTCGCATTGGTGGAGGCGTATGCCAAGAAGCAAGGGCTTTGGGGCGGAGCCGACCAAGGCGGACGTGTCTATGCGAAAGTGCTGAAGTTGGATTTGGGCACGGTCGAGCATAATATCGCCGGTCCATCCCGCCCGCATGATCGGATTCCCCTGTCTGGCGCACGAGACGCTTTCCGCAAGGTTTGCTCTGACCGCAAGTTGGATTTGGATCGCACTGTCGAGGTGTCGGTTGGAGGTGCGAAGCGCAAGCTCGGACACGGTGCCATTGCCATTGCAGCGGTTACCAGCTGCACGACAGCCACCGATCCGGCGATGATGCTGATGGCGGGTATTCTGGCGAAGAATGCGGTTTCGGCGGGCCTTACCCCGAAACCGTGGGTGAAAACCATCTTCGCGCCTGGCAGCCATACCACCGAGTTGATGATGCGCCGTGCAGGGTTGATGGAGAGCCTTGAGCGTCTGGGCTTCTATACCTGCGGATTCGGCTGCATGAGCTGTATCGGCAATTCCGGCCCGCTTGCAGGTCCGATGCATGATATCGCCGACCAAGTGGAGCTGGCGAGCGTCCTTTCAGGCAACCGAAACTTCGAAGGACGCATCTCGCCGGATGTTTCCCAGAACTACCTCGCCTCACCAGCTACCGTTATCGCCTACTCGCTCGTTGGGACGATGGATTTCGATTTCGACAGCCAGCCGCTGGGAACCGATGATTTCGGCAACGATGTCTTCCTGGCCGATATTTGGCCGGAGGATGGGGAGGTGCAAACCCTGCTGCGCACGACGGTAACCAGGGAGCTGTTCGACGAGGGAGGCAAGGGGCTGTTCGAAGGGGACAGCCGCTGGCAAGCGCTCGATAGCTCAGCGAGCGAGACCTTCGATTGGGATGTGCATTCGACTTATGTGCGCAGGGCACCGTACTTCGACGGGATGCAACCTGAAGCGCAGGCTCTCGCCCCGATTACAGGGGCGCGGGCAATCGCCGTGCTCGGAGACTTCATCACCACAGACCACATCTCGCCGGCCGGCTCGATTGCCCCCGATTCCGCCGCCGCCGCATACCTGCGTGAACAAGGGGTTGCCCAAGCAGATTTCAACACATATGGGAGCCGCCGCGGCAATCATGAGGTAATGATGCGCGGTACGTTTGCAAATGTGAAGCTGGTCAACCAGCTTGCCGGAGGGAAGAAGGGCGGTTGGACCCGCGATTTCAACGACGGCCAAGTGAAGCTGATTTTCGATGTCGCCCAACAGGCGCGCCGGGAGAATATCCCGCTGATCGTGCTTGCGGGCAAGATGTATGGAAGCGGCTCATCGCGCGACTGGGCGGCGAAGGGCCCGATGCTCCTGGGTGTCCGAGCGGTTATCGCGGAGAGCTTCGAACGTATCCATCGGTCGAACCTGATCGGTATGGGCGTGCTTCCGCTGCAATTCAAGGAAGGGCAGAATGCCGCATCGATCGGCTTGGACGGTACGGAGACCTTCGATATCCAGCCGATTGATTTTTCCAACGGCTTGCCCGAACCTGCTCGGGTCACGGTGACAGCGCATACGGCCGATGGAACGGATATCTCCTTTGAAACGGTAGTGCGCATAGATACGGCAACCGAGGGTGCCTATTTTTCCAATGGGGGCATCTTGCAGTATGTCGTGCGAAACCTTGCACGACAATAAGGGACAGTGATGTTTGGCGATAGTCCGCACGGGAAAGGCTTTGCGGCATTCGCTATAAGATGAGGGAGGAGATCAAGTGCCAGGACAGTTTTCTTGGGAAGATTTGCTGAGGGGCATCAACAATTCGGCAGGCCCTATGGGCCAGGAGCGCCCCTCGCAGGATTCCGGTGGGGATGACAAGCGCCCCCGTCCTTCTGCCCCGCACATCGATTTCGGCGGTATGTCTCGTGCCCAGAAAATCATCTGGGCCGTGGTCATCATCTTGGTAATCGCCTTCTGCTACTGGTGGTTCCATCCGGCATTGAACATCCACAGTGCCGACATGTGGCTGTTCATCACCATCGTGATCCTGCTTCCGGCATTTTTGATCTTCCGCAACAAATCCCATCAGGCCTATGCGGGATCACTGGAAGAGCCTCCCGATGAGAAACGTGCCGATCGGTTCAAGAAGCTCAGCTGGATTCCACTGGGAATTTTCCTGCTGGTGATCATCGGTGGAATCTCGTCGTGGTCGTTGATTCCAGGCAATGCCGAGCGCTATGCCAATATCCTGCAGACGACGGACGAGGACTTCGCAACCGATATCGAAGAAGTCAACTACAACAACATCCCC
The DNA here is from genome assembly GCA_050951005.1 of Eggerthellaceae bacterium. GTDB lineage: Bacteria > Actinomycetota > Coriobacteriia > Coriobacteriales > Eggerthellaceae > UMGS1519. Next base: position 170,820 of record JBMNIP010000004.1, read on the forward strand.
GTCATCGATAAAGAATCGGCAGCATTGCTGGGCAACCGCACGTTGGGCGATATCCCTGAGTACGTGAGCCAATTCGAGATTAGCGATCTGTACTCGCAGATCAACTATCAGGGAAAACCGGTTCGCGTCAGTCCGCTGGGGTATGCCGACTTCTTCAAATGGCTGAACAATATGGATTCCGGCTTGCCTGCGTATGTCATCGTGGACATGACGACGCAGAACGCCAAGGTCGTCAAACTGGACAAGCACATCATGTTCAGCCAGTCCGAGCCGTTCGACCGAAACATCGACCGTTACGTACAGCTGAAATATCCGACCAAGATGTTCGGGGAGAAATCCTTTGAAATCGACGAGCAGGGCACGCCGTACTGGGTATGTCCGGTGCTCGATTACACCATCGGGCTGTTCGGAGGCGAAACGATCTCCGAAGTCATCCTGGTGAATGCCCAGACCGGAGAATGCACCCAGTATGCAATCGGCGATTGCCCCGAATGGGTTGACCGTGCCTATCCGTCCGATTTGCTGATCAAGCAGTACAACTGGAGCGGCGCCTATGCTAACGGCTGGCTGAACAGCTGGCTTGGACAGACGGGCGTGAAGCAGACGACGCCGGGCGCCAATGGCGATGCGGGTTACAACTACATTGCGAAGGACGACGACGTATGGCTGTACACCGGTGTCACTTCGGCTACCGATGACAATTCGATTATCGGCTTCGTGCTGATCAACCAACGTACGGCGGAGTCGCATTTCTATTCGGTTTCAGGTGCCACCGAGGAATCGGCCATGAGCTCTGCCGAGGGCCAGGTTCAGAACCTACGGTACACATCGACGTTCCCGTTGCTGATCAACATCGGCGGACAGCCGACCTATTTCATGTCGCTTAAGGATAGCGCGGGCTTGGTGAAGAAGTATGCGATGATCGATATCCAGCGCTATCAGAACGTCGCAATCGGCGATACGGTCAGCGAATGCCAGAAGTCATACAAAGCACTGCTGGCAAGCAATGGCGTGAAGATCGACAACAACGGTTCGTCAGATGGGACGAAGACCGCCAGCGGCGTTATCAGCCGCATGGCCACCGCTGTCGTCGACAGCAATTCGCACTACTACGTCACTTTGAAGGGCGACGACAACATCTATGACTTCCCGTTGCCGAGCATGCTCGATATCGTCCGCTACAAGGAAGGCGATACGATCAAGTTCACCTACTACAAGGAGGATACGACCTGCTTGGTGCAGGAAATCAAGTAGCGGAGGGCATCTTCTGTGCGAATCATCTGCATAGAAGATGCCGCCCTTGCTCCAAACGGTTGACCCAGAGCATGCAGACTCTATGGAATGCTTGATTTGAGTCGTGAACTGTTACATACTAGTTCAGCTGGTTCTTACCAGTGAACAAGCAATTGTTCCGCTGCCCAAGACAGCCGGTACCGGATGGTTCAAACGCGCAAAGCGGCCTGCCGAGGTGGTCAAGGATTCAGAATGCATTCTCGACCCCCTGCTGTCATGGACGCAGGGGGTCGAGCTTTTCCGGAGCCCGATTCACCCCACGGGGCGGAACCGAGTGAATGGAAAAGGAGGTGCAATCGCATGCCCAACGCGCACAACAAAGATCAAGTCGAGAAGATCAAGGCGGACCTGGAGAACGTGACCTCCGTTTGGGTGGTCGACTTCCGCGGCCTGTCTGTGAAGGATGCCGAACAGCTCCGTCGCAACATCCGTGAAGCCGGTGCCCGTATGAAGGTGTACAAGAACACGTTGATGCACATCGCTCTAGAGGATTCCGGCCTTCCTACCCTGGATGACCTGCTCGATGGGCCGAGCGCATTCGTGTTCGCCGATGAGGATCCCGCCGCCGCTGCCAAGGCGGTGAAGAACTTCGCCAAGGACAACGAGAACCTGGTAATCAAGGGCGGCTTGATGGAGGGCGAGCAGGTCGGTGTTGCCGAGATCGAAGCTATCGCTGCCCTGCCTTCGCGCGACGAGCTTATGGCTCAAATCGCCGCCGCTATCGCCGGCGTCGCCCGCGGCCTGGCTACCACCATCAACGGTGTCCCGTCCGGCCTTGCCCAGGCAATCAAACAGGTTGCCGAGCAGAAGCCCGCTGCATAACCATGCAGTACTCGCAGCATGAGGAAGCTGCGTGACCGATAAGAGACAAGGTTGGATTAGGCCAACCGCATGTGAAAGGAACAATACCATGGCTGTGACCAAGGAAGAGATTATCGAAGCACTGAAGGAGATGTCCCTGCTGGAGGCATCCGAGCTCGTTACCATGATCGAGGACACCTTCGGCGTGTCCGCTGCTGCCCCGGTTGCCGTTGCTGCCGCTCCGGCTGCTGGCGAAGGTGCCGCTCCTGCTGAGGAGAAGACCGAGTTCGATGTTGTTCTCGAGGGATTCGGCGACAACAAGATCGCTGTCATCAAGGCAGTCCGCGGCCTGACCGACCTGGGCCTGAAGGAGGCCAAGGCTCTGGTCGAGAGCGCTCCTGCTCCTGTTCTGGAGGCTGCCCCGAAGGACAAGGCCGACGAGGCCAAGGCCGCTCTGGAAGAGGCTGGTGCTACCGTTACCCTGAAGTAGCAATTGCTGCCTGACGGTTCGAGGCCCGATGCCTTTGCGGCATCGGGCCTTTTCTTCTATCTTCTAGTAAGCGATATGGCAAATTGCCGGTTTCCAGAAAGGGGCGAGCATGAAGCAGGGGTATTTCCTCACCGCCTGGCGTGATATTCGCCAGTCGAAAGGATGGTTGCGCAACCTGCTGTTGCTTTCCCTTATCAATCTGATTCCTGTTTTCGGGCAAATCGTCGTGTTGGGTTATTTGTATGGATGGGCTCGCGATATCGCATGGGGGATCCGAACGCCGATGCCTGCGCATATTCAAGCGCGAAAGGGCGACCATATGCTGCTGCGTGGTCTGCATTTATTTGTGCTGGAGGTCATCTTCATGGCGGTTCCGGTGCTGTTTGCCTATCTGACTGCAAAATTGATGACGACCTTTTCCGTGAACTGGTTGTATCTGATAAAGCCTTATTTCTCAATCGATATTGATTTCTATATCGCTACCGCCGCATATTCCCTGTGCTATGTGTTGGCGGTTATCATCGTGCCTTGCATCTTGGTGGGGTGGATGCGCATTTCGATTTACGGACGCCTCTCCGCTGGTTTCCAAATCGCCCGCATTTGGCGCATGATCAGGTACCGCATGAGCGGGCTTCTGCGCATTGCGGGTATCTTACTGCTTCTGGTCGCCGCTATCGTGCTGTTCGCATTGGTGCTTGCGTTGGCGGTTGGCCTGCTCGGCCTGGCCTATTCGTTCGGGGTCTCCATCTTTGGCGGCCAGGTGGATTGGGCAGGTTTGGGTGCAAGTCTGATGCCGATGGCGATAGCATTCATCCCGTTAGTCGCTTATGCGCTGTCGGTGCTTACCGTGTTTGCCCATATGGTCATCAGCCGCGCTATGGGATACTGGACGGCACAATTCGACGTACCGCACTGGCAGGGACAAGATGACCCCATGCCCTTTGAGAAGCATGGGGTCGAAAAACCGGTTGCGCCGCATGAGACATCCTGACATTCTGCGCTTACGAGAGCCGTGGGCATGCGGTTGCAAACGGAACCGTCAGCTGTGTTCTACAGATATTCCGGGTTCGGGGTTACCTCATAGGATGCACAGATCTCCCGCAGTTGGTCGTCGGTCAACAGACCCTGGGGCTCGCTGCCGCCGCACATCGCGCGGTTCATCTTGTATATGCTCGCAGCTTTCTCCAACGTCTGCATCATGCCGAAGGCCTCGTCGAAGGTTTTTGCGGTGACAATGGCGCCATGGTGCGCCCAGATGGCGCATCGGTGGGACTTCATCAGATCAGCATTCGAGTATGCCACATCGGTCGAGCCGGGAGCCTTGAATCCCATCGCCCCGATGCCTTCGGGGAACATCAGGATTGCTTCGCACATGGACCGCCAGAGCAGGTGGGTGATGGTTTTCGAGTCGGCGGGCACGACATTGGTCAGGGCAACGCTGTTCGAGACGTGGGCATGGTAGACGACGCGATCGTCGGGACGCCCGCAGGCAACATTTGTGCTATGGGTTAGCAGGTGAGACGGCCATTCGCTGGTCGGTTGTGCTCCATCGGTGAACCCCCAGACCACCCGGTATCCGTCGCCTTCCGGATTGATCTCGATGATTCCGACGTCGGTATGCAGGTCGAGTGCAACCTTGCGCATATACTTGCCCGCACCGGTGACGATGATGAACTCGCCGCCGAGGTTCGGCACCGAGACGCCGTTCTCGATCCAAGGGCTGCCGGCAGCATCCAGATACGGCATGCATACCTCGACATCTTCGGGGGTCATCCGATAGCTCAGATTGCCGCCATTGCCTTCATGCCAGCCCTGCTCGTATCCATCGGTGCAGAGACGGGTGAAACGGCGGATGCAGTTCGATTGCTCGATGCTCATCGTTCTTCCTTTCCCGCGTAGCCTGATAAACTCAATGTTTCTATATACTGCCATTATAAGCAATCGGAACCCGTTCCCGTGCTCGTCCGCGAAGGGGAGCGAACCGTTGCCGCCTGTTGCGATAGGAGCCGAACCATGAACTACCAGAACGTCCGATTCACCGCTTCGTACGGGACATCTGCCCAGTTGCCGCCATCGACTCATCGGGAGGTTTCCTTTGTCGGGCGCTCCAATGTGGGGAAGTCGTCCTTAATGAACAAACTGTTCAACCGAAAAAACCTGGTGAAGGTTTCATCGAAGCCGGGAAAAACCTCCACGGTAAACTTCTTTACTTGCGATAACGTGGACTTCGTCGATCTTCCAGGATACGGATTTGCCCAAGTATCGAAAGAAGAGAAGAAACGTTGGCAGGATCTGATCGACGGGTACTTCATCCAAGAGCGCAATCATGCGCTATGCGTGGTGCTTGTGGATATTCGCCATGATGTGAGCAGGCTCGATATCCAGATGATCGAGTTCCTGCAGGCTCAGGGAATCCCCTTCGTCATCGCGTTCACCAAGGCGGACAAGATTGGAAAAACCAAGCAGAAGCCCCAGATGAAAGCCCTTTGCAAGCAGCTTTCCATTGCGGGTGACACCTATGTCGTGCTCTGCTCGGCCCTGTCGGGATCGGGCATTGACGACTTGAAAGCGCTTATCGGGGAATTTCTGGAGCGTGCGGGGCATCGGGCACGATAGCTTGCAGTGCCCATCGGGCCCGTTGCCCCGATAACGGATGGCTTTCTGACAGGCAGGCTTGCTGGCTTTGGTAAGATATTTACAACTAATTGTCGAAGACGTCGGAGAATCGGATGAAAGGAGCGCTTCGTGCCGCTTTTCGTTGCACAGCTGTATCGCTTGATTCCGATAATCGTCGGCGTTGTTGCCGTTCTGATCATCGTTTACGCCGTTGTTTGGAATACGCGCGGCGGCCAACGGGCAAAAGAGGTTCTGCTCCTGGTGTTGCGCTGGTTGAGCTATGTCGGTATCGGTATCTCGCTGATTTTCACGGGCTATGCGGCTTCTGAGTCGAATACCACGCTGGCCCTGTTTTTCGGAAGCTGCTTGGGGCTGTTCGCCATCATGCTCATCGTCGACATTATTTGCGCGCGCACCTTGAAGCGCCATGCGCGAGAGCGCCGCTTTCACGATATTGCCAAGCGGAGAAAATAGCGATTCAGCAAGAATCCCTATCGTTTGATTTGAGAAATGAGCCATCTATGAGCAAGAAGAAGAAAAAAGTCCATGGCATGACGCCGAAAGAAGCCGCAGCGGCCCGCAAGGAAATCGACTATACTCCGTCGGGAAAAAGCGATTTCCAAGAATGGTGGTCACGTCAGCCAACGCGCGCGAAAGTCGGCTCGATTGCCTCCTTCCTGCTTCTTGCGACAATCCTTGTCGGATTATTCGTGGTTCCCTATTTTATGTTCAATTAGTCTGGGGTGGCGATCCGCTCGGGACGGTGACATATCTCGGTATCGTCGGATTTTCCCGAGCCAATGAACTCTTCAAGTCAGTATCTCCGGTGCCGGTTCAAATTGAGTGATGATGGAGAAGCCCGCTGTGGGAAACATGGTGGTCTATAATCAGACACTCAAACAAGCATGATTCGGGAGGCCGGTTATCGCTGTCGCCTGGCATCCTGTTCAAATTTCCTACCGCGTCTAATGCGGAAATCAGGGGTGCAGACTATGGCTGACAGAAGGACGCGAAGCAAAACAAGGCATAACGGTTCCAAGCGGGCGGATTCTTCGGCCCAACACAGGCCACAGGTGAACGCAGGGCGGGAGTATCGGAAGGCGCACGGTGCCGCCGCGCATGCGGCTGATACGCCTTCCTCCGAGGCTTCTTCGGCCCAAAGCGAATCGGTGCCCATGTCCGATACCGAGCGCGAGGTTCGCGAGAAGGTTTCCAAGCGTGCCGCGCGCCGCGAGAAGAAGATGGCGGCCAAGGAGGCGAAGCGCCGAGCGAAGGACAATGGCGAACCCGGTGCGGTCAGAAAGGCCATCAACGGTTGGACCGACCGCGTCCTCGGTGCGGCCAAAGGCGGGGGGCTCGGCAAGCAGGAAGCGGAATATGCCAGTCACAGGACCACTGCCGACTACATTTGGAATACGGCGGGATTGGCATCGTATGGCGTCGTGTTCCCCCTGTTGACCATTGTGGTCACCCAGCTATGCGGCGCCGACCAAGCCGGCCGCTTTTCTCTGGCATTCGTCGCCGGCCAGCTGCTTGTTATCGTTGCCAACTACGGTATCCGTACCTATCAGGTATCCGATGTCAAAGAGGTCCGATCGTTTTCCGAGTACCAGGTGAACCGATGGCTGACCTGCATCGGCATGCTGCTTATCGGTTACCTGTACTGCTGTATCCGCGGGTATACCGGCGAGATGTTCACGATGTTCATCTGGGTATTCGTCTACCGTATGATCGACGGACTCGCCGATGTCTACGAAGGCCGTCTGCAGCAGATGGATAAGCTGTACCTAGCCGGCATCTCGCAGGCGGTACGTTCGGTGCTCGCCTTCCTTGCCTGCACTATCGTCCTGCTGATTACAAAGGACCTCGGTATTGCGAGCATCGCAATGGGAATCGCCGCAATCGCGTCGTTTGTGATATTCACGTATCCGCTCGCCCTGCTGGAAACACCGAAGTCGCGCAGGATGACGTTCGGCGGCGTTGCCCGGCTGTTCAAAGACGGCTTCCCGGTATTCTTGGCGCTGTTCCTGTATGCCTTCATCGACAATATGCCGAAGTTCGTGATGGAAGGTGTGCTGACCTACGACAACCAGCTGTACTTCAATGCACTGTATTTCCCGGCCCAGGCTATTCTGATGATCGTGGGATTCATCTACAAGCCCATGTTGGTGCGTATTGCCAATGCTTGGGCTGATCCATCCAGACGGCGTCGGTTCGACCTGTTCGTCGTCCTGATGATCCTCGTCATCGCGGTTATCACGGCCATCAATATCTTCATCATGTGGTGGATCGGCATTCCCATCCTCAGCTTCCTCTACGGCATCGATTTCGAACAGTTCCGCACGATGTCCTACATCATGCTCGTGGCGGGCGGCGTCACGGGAGTCATCGACTTCCTGTACCAGGTCATCACTGTCATGCGCCATCAGCGCGACGTGATGAAACTGTATCTGATGACCTTTGCCTTCTCGCTGTTCGTGCCATATTTGATGGTGTCTACCGCCGGGCTGAACGGCGCGGTCGATGGTTACCTGATCATGATGTCGTTCTTGGCCGCTCTGTTGCTGATGGAGTACATCACCGTCCGCATCAGCTATTCGAGGCATCCGGAGAAGGATCCCGATTACCTCGAGGGTAGCCCGTTGGAGTCGAAATCGACGCACAAGGTCCGTAAGGGCCAGGAAGCGCGCTCGGCTGTTGCGCACCAAGGCAGCGGTGCATCTTCGCAACCGCCTTCGACAGGCCAACACGGGCCGCAAGGACAGGAATGGGTGGCATTCGAGGATGAGGGCGCCGCTTCGCCGACAGTATCCGAGTCCCGACGCCCGGCTTCCGAACCCACTCGCGCAGCGCGGTCGCAGCAGTTCGACGGCAATGGGGAGAAGGAGGCTTCGTCGGTCCGTCCGTCGGTAACGGGGGAGCCGCGTCAAGCGCAGAGGCCGCAGCGAGCGCTCGATTTGCCGACGGTGGAGCGGCGGCACCCATCGGATGCAGCTGACGATCCATGGGACGAGAGCGAATACGATCGCGATGCAAGCGAGCTTCAGCCGCCAGACAATGAAGGCGGCACACATCCGCACAACGAGGGTGGAGGTAGATAACGTATTACGGGGCGCTCAGGATGGTGGGCGTCCCGTAATCGTTTTTGACTCGTCGGATTGTTCCGAATCCGTCCTGCGTGGTGGTTGATGATGGAACCGGCGGAAATATGGATGGAAAATGGAGAAAGTTTCTTATTCTAAACTTTTTCGGAAATCCCCTTGCAAGAATTATTAGATAAGTCTAACTTATATATCGTCCCAAACACCCCTTTAGGTGCAGCCGGTTCCTTCCCATGCCCGTCCTTGTCTCCGCGGGCGCTGGGTACGGGCCGGCTGTTCCGGTTTCGGGGTATCGCTATTCTTCGATATAGGCGGCGACAACCTGCCCATAGTAAGCGGTATGCATGTCACGGTTGGCACCGCAGCACGAGCTATCCTGGTCTGCGGGGTAGAATTGTGCGCGGTTCCCATCAGTCAGGGCGGCGCTGTCGAAGGTCTGTTTGTAGACCACCTTGCATTCCAGGGTCAGGGGCGCCTCCTTGAACCCGGGTACACCGTTGACTTGAGCCTGGAAGGGCGTCAGCCCGAGTTCGGCGATTTTATCGCAGTTGCGCCCGGTTGTGCTTCCTGCCTTGCCGAGAATCGTGCGATCGAATCCCTCCAAGGGGATGCTGACCGTGAAGTAGGGGTTCTTTTCAAGCAGCTCGTGGGTAAAGCGGCCAGTGCGCACATATGTGACGAAAGTCGGAGCGCTCCAGCAGGTTCCGAGCGAGCCCCACGAGATGGTCATGGTATTCAGCTTGCCCTCTGCCTGGGAGTTCAACAGGACCCCCTTGTTGACTGCCTCGAGGATTTGCGTTCCGTATGCATAGACGTCGATCTCGCGTTTCATGGTTCCTCCAGTTCGGTTGCTTCTTCGTTCCGGTTCGTACATCGCTTCCTATGATAACGCCTGCTGGCATCGCTTATTCGATGAAGGGCAGATTCGGATTGGCGACGACAGATGAAGGGAAGGGCTTTGCCGGAGAAGGGTTTGCGTTACCATATGCCATGAAACCGACAGTGGAGAGAAAGAGGCATCCTATGGCAAAGTTCAAGATGGAAATCGACGGTAAGACCCTCAGGGCGGCCGAGGATGTGGCCGATCTTCTGGGCCTCGACCTCAATGCGGTGACGAAGGCGTTTTTCCGCCAGATTGCGCGCGAACGGCGCATTCCGCTTGATCTTTCCCTTTCTGAACCGCATTCTGCCCAAGAATCATCTCGTGCGGCTTCATTCGGCGAGGCGCTGATGGGGGCGAATGCCGCCTCACTGGAAAGCGTTGATGCGCCGACAGGGGCGGCGCCGACAGCTGAGGCGGTGATGACGCCATCTGTACCGACAGGATCCAATGAATCCGAGACGCCGGTTGCTGTGAAGAAGCCCACGCCCGACATCGTCTATCCCTCTGTGAATTCCATTCCCTCTGAAGACGAGTTGCTCGAACGGATGCTGGAGGCGCAGGAAGAAGCAGAGAAAGAAGAAGAGGCGAAAGAAGCGGTCGAGCGCGATCGGCAACGCCGCGAAAAAAGGCAGGCTGAAATGGACCGTGCGTTCGACGAGGCGGCTGCGAAGCGCAAGGAAGAGGCGGTACCGCAGGAGAATACAACGGAGACGTCGCCGAACCAAAAGCAGCGAGAGGATGGCGGTTCCGAGGGAGATGAGAAGCCGAAGAAGCGCGGTGGATGGCGTGATAGCTGGCTTTTCGAGGGCGATGACCCTGACGACGAACTGCTCTTCAGCCCCTACGAGATTTAACCACGACGAAATGCGGCTGCCTTCCGAGGCAGTCGCGTGAATTTTTCAGGACGCGGTTCGCAGCCTAAAATCGCACGGCAGCTTACCTGATTGGGCTGTGGGAGTTCGGTCGCGGAAGGGTGCTTCATTGAAATGTGTGCATCGCAGTGTCATTTTCCAACGGTTCTTCCATAAATCCTACTTGCGTGATAGGATTACTCACTGAGAATTTAGGAGACAGGGCAGCCGAAAGCTGCCCGAAAGAAGAGCAAGGAGGGCTTCCCATGGGAGAAGCGCTGCTTTCCGTCGATAACCTTTCTGTCTCGGCAGATGAAAAGCCCATTCTGTTCAACGTGAGCTTTCAGCTTGCCAAAGGCGAGGTCCATGTTCTGATGGGCCCGAATGGTGCCGGTAAGTCGACGCTGGGACAGGCTATCGTCGGTGACCCAGAATACACGGTGAACGGGGGTGCAATCAAGCTCGAGGGCAAAGATATCACCGAACTTTCAGTAGATAAGCGGGCGCGCCTTGGATTGTTCATCAGCTTTCAGGCGCCGGTCGAGGTGCCCGGTGTTCCGCTTGCGAGTTTTCTGCGTGCGATTGTTGCCCAGCGACCCGATTTGAATCTGAAGGGAAAACGTTTCAAGAAGCGCGTTGCCGAGATAATGGAGCTCCTGGAAATGGATCCGGCATATCTGGAGCGTGAGTTGAATGTCGGTTTCTCGGGCGGCGAGAAGAAGAAGATCGAGATGCTTCAGCTGCTGTTGCTTCAGCCGAAGGTTGCCATCCTTGACGAAACCGATTCCGGCCTCGATGTCGATGCCCTGACGGTCGTATCGCATGCCATTGCCCGTTACCGCAAAGAATGCGACGGTGCCTTGATTGTCATCACGCATAATACGCGGTTGCTGGAAAGTCTTGATGTCGACCGTACCCACGTCATGGTCAAAGGGCATATGGTGGCCGACGGTCCTGCCGAACTGGTCGACGAGATCAATGCGAAGGGTTTCGAGCAGTTCGAGACCTCCGAGGCGGGCAAGCGTGCCATAGCCGAGGCCGCAGCGGTGCAAGCAGGTGAGTAGCATGGCAGAGCGCACTCAGGTCGCCGATGTCGATCGCAGCATGTACGACTTCGTCAAGAGCGAAGAAGGGTACGAGCGCGTCGATGCCGGTTTGACCCCTGATATTGTCCGGGAGATCTCGGAACGCAAGGACGAGCCCCAATGGATGCTCGATTTCCGCTTGAAATCCCTGGAGATCTATCAATCCATGCCGACACCCGATTGGGGACCGGCGCTTGACGGTTTGGATATGGACCATATCGTCACCTATGTGAAGCCCAACACCGATCAGGAGAGCAATTGGGACAGCGTTCCCGAAGACATCAAGGATACGTTCGAACGTCTGGGCATCCCGCAGGCTGAACGCGCCTATCTGGCCGGTGTCGGGGCGCAGTACGATTCCGAGCTGGTGTACCACAACATCCAGAATTCCGTTTCCGACCTCGGTGTGGTCTACTCGGGCATCGAGGAGGCCCTGCACGGTCCCTATGCCGAGCTTATCCATGATCACTTCATGAAGCTCATTACCCCGCGCGACCACAAGTTCGCCGCCCTCCATGGTGCCGTTTGGTCGGGCGGGTCGTTCGTCTATGTGCCGAAAGGCGTCAAGATGGACTTCCCGTTGCAGAGTTATTTCCGCTTGAACGCAAAGGGTGCCGGCCAATTCGAGCACACGCTGATCATCGTCGAGGACGATGCGGACCTGCATTTCATCGAGGGGTGCTCGGCGCCGAAATACAACGTGGCGAACCTGCACGCCGGTGCGGTCGAACTGTTTGTCGGCAAGCGTGCGAAGCTGCGCTACTCGACCATCGAGAATTGGTCGAAGAATATGTACAACCTGAACACCAAGCGGGCCCTCGTCGATCAAGACGGCAAGATCGAATGGATTTCAGGATCGTTCGGTAGCCACGTCGGCTATCTGTATCCGATGAGCGTCCTGAAGGGGGATAACTCCACCAGCGAATTCACCGGCATCACCTTCGCGGGGGCGACCCAGGATTTGGATACCGGATGCAAGGTGTTGATGACCGGCAAGAATACCTCGGCGCACATCGATACGAAGTCCATTTCGAAATCGGGCGGAGTGAATACCTTCCGCAGCAGCGTGGTGGTGGCCCCGTCCGCTGAAAATGCGAACGTATCGGTATCTTGCCAGTCGTTGATGCTCGACGATGAGAGCCGTTCAGACACGGTTCCGGCGATGGATATCCGCGGCAAGAACGTCAACGTCGGCCATGAGGCGAGCATCGGCCGTATCGGCGATGACATGATGTTCTACCTGATGAGCCGAGGCATCAGCGAACAAGAGGCCTCAACGATGGTCGTGAACGGTTTCGCTGATCCGGTCAGCAAGGAACTCCCGCTCGAATATGCGGTCGAGATGAACAATCTCATCAAATTGGAGATGGAAGGGGCGATCGGGTAATGGAAGCGACGACCCTTGCAAAACTGAATCTGATGCCCGATATCACGTGGCATTTCCTGAGGATGAATCACACCGAGGCCCAGTTGCCCGAAGTGCAGCGGGCTCCCGCAGGCGCCATCGACGTGGACGCTGCCCAAAACGGTGCGGTTACCGTGATTACCGCCCAGGCTGATAACGGTGCGTTCGATGCGGCACTGGCCGGCTACGACAAAGCGGTTGAACAGTGGGAGACAGCCAATGGCCCCGAGGCAGCCGCATGGTTGACGCAGGCATGCACCCGCCAGGTTGTGCTCGAAGTTCCGAAGGGAGCGATTGCCGAGGATCTGACCGTGCGACTCGATGCGGCGGGTGGATGCGCGACTGTTGCGCAAGTCGACGTCATTGCGCATGAGAATGCCCGTGCTACGGTCAATGTGACGGTCGATTCGCCGAATCCCGGGACCGGGGTGGTCGGTGTGTTCCTACGTGTGCTTGCCGAGGAGAATGCGCGGGTGCAGGTGCGGGTTCAGCAGACCCTTGATGCCACCTGGCAATATCTTGAGAACCTTTCCTTCTACGAAGCAGCGGATGCACGGGTGAAACTGACCCAGATCGAACTCGGCGCTGCCGAGTCCTACGTGGGGGCTGCGGTCAACCTGGCTGGCGACCGCAGCGATGTCGATATCGATACCCGCTATCTTGGGAACGGACGGCGTACATTGGATTTCAACCACGTCATTCGCCAGCGCGGGTTGAGCACCACCAGCGAGTTCATCGCCAACGGTGTGCTCACCGACGAGTCCCAGAAGACCCTGCGCGGTACCATCGACCTTATCCATGGGTGCAAGGGGTCGGTAGGCGACGAACGTGAGACGGTGCTGCTGTCCGACGATCGCGTACGCAACAAGACGGTCCCGATTATCCTGTGCGATGAGGACGATGTGCAGGGCAATCATGGAGCCACTATCGGTCATGTGAACGAGGATCACCTGCACTACCTGGAAAGTCGTGGCTTAGATGAGGAACAGGCGCAGGCTCTGTTTGCCCAAGCGCTGTTCGACCATGCTGCCGATGAGGCAGCCGACGAAGATGCCGTTCGGGCGATCGACCGGTTGGCGGTTACGGTGCTCGGGCATCCGACCGGCGAGTGGTCTGAAGAAGGAGGCCGATGATGACCGAGATCGATACGGTGGCGCTGGATTTGGACGCTAATCCGTTCAAGAAGGATTTCCCGCTGTTCGCACGCCACCCGGAGATCGTTTTTCTGGACAGCGCTGCCACATCCCAGCGCGTGCAGCCGGCACTCGATGCCCAAAGGGAATTCTACGAGACCCTGAACAGCAATCCGCTGCGGGGGCTGTACAGCCTTTCCGTCGAAGCTACTGCGGAAATCGACAAGGTGCGCAAGAAGGCGGCACGCTTCATCGGCGCTGATGATCTGCATGAAATCGTGTTCACGCGCAACGCAAGCGAGTCGTTGAACCTTATGGCACGTTCGTGGGGAGACGCTTTCCTGAAACGGGGCGACGAGGTTGCCATCACCATCATGGAACATCATTCGAATCTGATTCCCTGGCAGCAGGTATGCAAGCGCCATGGGGCGAAGCTCGTCTATATTCGCTGTGACGAGCAGGGATTCATCTCGGATGAGGAGATCGAATCGAAGATAGGGCCGAAGACCAAGATTGTTTCGGTTACCCAGGTATCGAACGTGCTCGGTGTAGAGAATCCTGTACGGAAGTTCGCCGATCGCGCCCATGAGGAAGGCGCGATATGCATCGTGGATGGCGCGCAATCAGCCCCTCATATGCCGGTTGATGTAAAGGAGCTCGGCTGCGATGCGTTCGTTCTGTCGGCGCACAAGATGTTCGGCCCGATGGGAATCGGCATGCTCTGGGCCAAGCGCGAGCTGCTGGAGCAGATGCCGCCGATGCTTACAGGCGGCGAGATGATCGATTGGGTTACCGAGGATGAAGCCGGCTGGGCGCCTATCCCGCAGAAGTTCGAGGCCGGCACGCAGGATGCGGCGGGCATTGCCGCTTTCGGTGCGGCTATCGACTATATCGAGGGTATCGGCCACGAAACGTTGGCCGCACGAGAGCGCGCCCTTGTCGCCGAATTGACGCAGCGTTTGGGCGAGCTGCCGTTCATCCGCCTTATCGGCCCCGAGGACCCCGATAAGCATGTCGGCGTTGTCTCATTCAATGTGTGCGCGGTGCATCCGCATGATGTGGCGAGCATCTTGGATACCTATGATGTCTGCATCCGAGCTGGACACCATTGTGCCCAGCCGTTGCTTTCCTGGTTGGGCATCCGCAGCTGTTGCCGCGCGTCCGTGGCGCTGTACAATGACCGAAACGATATCGATCGTCTGATTGAGGCGCTCAAGAAGGTTCAGGAGATGTTCAATGGCTTCTAATAGCATTTACACGGCAGCGCTGATGGAGCACAACGCCCATCCGGATTACAAGTACGAGATGGATGATCCGTCGCTGAGCCATGAGGGCGTGAATCCCAGCTGTGGAGACGAGATAACGCTGGAGATGAAGCTCGATGGCGACACGATCGACGAAGTGTCGTTTACCGGTTCCGGGTGTGCCGTCAGCCAGGCTTCGGCCGATATCCTGTCCGACTTGATCACCGAGGAGTCGGTGGACGAGGCCCGTCGGCTTTGTAACCTGTTCTTGGCGATGATCCGCGGCGAGGTTACCGATGATGATGAGCTTGCCGATTTGGGCGAGGCAGCTGAACTGAAAAGCATCTCGCGTATGCCTGCCCGCGTGAAATGCGCTGAGCTCGGGTGGCGGACGGCCCTGACAATGCTCGACGAACGCGAACAGACTGAATCGGGCAAAGCAGGAGAAGAGTAAACTTTCCATTGTGAATCGATACTTCAGGGTTTGCGCGTTTTCCGAGCTGCTGGGCAATGAAGAACGGGGCGTGCGCCGTATGGCGCACGCCCCGCTTGCGTATTCGAATGGAGGCAAGAAAAGAATGATCGAAGGAGCGGTATCTATAGGGGGGTGGACTTATAGGCCGATGCCGAACTGCATGCCGTAGAAGCACAAGCGTGCTAGGAAGACGGCTACGATGACCAAAGTCACACCAACGGCAGTGTTCACCCTGGATGCCGACAGCATTATCGAATCGAGGGCGGGGATGCAGGAAACGATCATCAGAATGATGAAGAGCACGAAGGCCCAAATCAAGCTGGAGGTCGCAGCGCTGATTTGCAGAACGGCAGAAGTTGTGTTCGCACCGATAACCCAGATGGCGATAACGCCGACCAAGGAAAGCAGCACTCCAAAGCAGAACATGCCCATCATGGGTTTTGCTGCACCTGATTCAGTTGTCTTATCTGCCACACCCGCAAAAGCCAGCACCAGCATGCCCAGCAGCGCACCGCCTGACAGCGCAAATCCCAAGATGGAGATAGGGGTGAAGATGGTATTCCACACCGGGATAGTCGGCAGGAGATAGGCGCCCCCGATAGCGCAGGCGACGCACACTGCACCTACTGCAAGGATGCCGGTAAAGACTTTGTGACCTTTACCGCTCAGGCAGCCGGCCATACCGCATATCCAATAAACCACGGCAAGAATCATAAATACGCCGAAGACGGCGATTTCGTTAGCCAAAGGAGTCGATCCCACGGTGCTGGCAACATTCATTGCGTTGCCGGGATTGGTCAAGTGCGCGAAAGAAGCGCACAACCCTATGACTGCTACCAGTATGGGGATAATGGTGAAAGTATCGACCTTCTTCAGTTCTGCAGATGTGTAGTCGCGCTTCAGAAAAGCGATGAAGAGGGCGATGAATGCGCCGGCACCGATGGGCGCCAAAGTGGAGAATATCGCCAAAGGCAAGTCTTGCAATGCGGCTTCCATGGATTACTCCACCTCCTTGTAGTTGATGACCGAGCAGTTGTCGGCGGTGGCCTTCTCGGATGCTTCCGAGGACTTTATCAGGGTATTGGGCATGGTTATCGACGGGTCCGGCATGGGTTGCAGTTGGCGGCTCAACGCATCCAGGTGCTTATTAGCCATCTCGGTAACCGGACCGAAATCCAGCGCACGCAGAGGGCAGGCATCCACGCAGATGGGATTCAAGCCCTGTTTGACCCGGTCGATACAGCCGTCGCATTTCACAGAATGTCCAACCGTGCGGTCCACTGTTGGAACGTTGTACGGGCATGCCATCACGCAGTATCCGCAGCCGATGCACTTAGAGGCATCCACGGAGACGATGCCTGTTTCCAGGTCCTTATGCATGGCCTGCGTAGGGCAGGCTTTCGTGCAGGCGGGGTCGGAGCAGTGCTGGCATCCCAGGGAGATATGGTACATGAAGCAATCCGTGGTGTAGATACCATCTCCCCTCTCCGTCCACGTGCCGCCTTCGACATCGTATACCTTTCGGTATGCAACACCATCGGGGTTGTCGTGATAGTCCTTGCAGGCCATCGTGCAGGTTCTGCATCCGGTGCAGCGGGTATCATCGAAATAGAATCCGTATTGAGTCATGGTCTACCTCCCTTCCTAGGCTTTCGTAACTTCGACGATGATGGAGTTTGCCGGCCCGTTTCCGCGTGAGAGGGGATTCGGCCGATAGGTGGTGAGCGTATTCACACAGCCGCCCTTGTCGACCTGGTCGCCAGACATCGCAGCATTGTGCCATGCACCCTGCGGAACCGATACGGTTCCGGGAATCACGCGCTGCGTGACGCATGCTTCGATTTCGATGGTGCCGGCTGGGCTTGTTGCGCGGACGGTATCGCCGTTCGAGATGCCGCGCGGCTGCGCGTCAACGGGGTTGATCCACATCTGCTGGCGGGCAATGTGTTCCAGGTCGTCAATGAATCCAAAGCTAGAATGTGTACGGCTCTTATGATGGAAGCCAGCGCAATACAGTGGGTACTCTGGAGTGGTGCTGCCGTAGCCTTGGAAGCCCGGATAGAACTCGGGAATGGCGCAAATCTTCTCGCCGTCTTCCAAATCCCAAGTCTCGTTCAGTTTTTCCAGTTGCTCGGAGTAGATTTCAATCTTGCCTGACGGGGTGCCGAGCGCGTTCTTCTTAGGATCATCGCGGAAGTCTTTCAAGCCCACGACTGGGTCCAGCTCTCGTTTGTACACGCCCTGTTTCTTGATCTGCTCCCAGGAGGGCATCTCATGGTCTGCGGCAGCACCTGTCTTGTACAGGTATTCAACCCAGTCGTCATGGGTCATTCCGCCCTTGGTGAAATCTTCCTTAACTCCCAGCTTATCGGCAATCTCGGTCATTACGTCGTAACTGCAGCGGCATTCGCCGGGAGGAGTCTGCGCCGGCCCGCCCACAGTGACGCCGGTGTACCATTCCGCATAGCCTTGTACCTGCATGTTCAGCTGTTCGGAGCGCATGGCATCAGGGAGGATGATGTCAGCATAGCGGGCGGAGTCTGTCATCACGGTATCCCATACTAAGATGAACAGATCCTTGCTGTCGTCATTCAAGACCTCGTATACCTTGTTGATATCGCTATGCTGGTTCGTAATGCAGTTGCCTGCGTAATTCCATACAAAGTGTATGTTGTTCTTCAGCTTCCCGTCCTTCAGGGCGCCTTCCTCATCCCAGATACCGGCATTCGTTACAGACATCTCGGTTCCGTGGTCGACGGCATTCAACCATTCATAGCAGGGGATGCTCCAGGTTACGCCATTCGGCTTTACGCCGGGTGACGGGGTCTTGCCGTTTTCATCGGCGTCCGTTGCGGGGATGCTGCTGACCAGGTAGATGGGCGGTTCGGCTTCGCGCTGGCCGGTGTTCGTGCCCGGGAGGCCGATCTTTCCGAGTGCAATCGGAACCATGCAGATGGCGCGAGTCGCGTTCTCTCCGTTTGAATGGCGCTGCGGGCCCCAGCCTTGGGCGACAAATGGGGCTTTTGCATTTTCAAGATCCCTCGCCAAGACGCGGATAGTATCGGCGGGGATTTGAGTTATCCCAGCGGCCCATTCCGGGGTCTTCTCCACGTGATCGTAGCCAGTACCCATAACGTAATCCTTGTAGGACAGATGCTTGCCCCTGGCGCTCTTAGGCATGGTTTCTTCGTTCCACCCGACGCAGTACTTCTTCAGGAATGCCTCGTCGGTCTTGCCGTCTTTCACGAATTCGTGAATCAGCGCGGCGGCCAGTGCAGCATCCGTGCCGGGACGGATAGGCAGCCATTCATCCGGATGTCCCGAGACGGTTTCGTTCATGCGGTAATCGATGGAGATGATCTTGCCGCCGCGGGCAGTTACCGCTTCACGGAGTTTTGCGAAGTACCAGGTCATATTCAAACCGCCCATACGGGTTTCAGCAGGGGAGTTGCCCCAGAGGATAACCAGGTCTGAATGCTTGGCAGCCTCATCGAACGAGGAGGCATGTACGGCATCGTATGGGCTGAACTGATCGCCGAACATATATGGCCCGGCAGCGAGGATCTGATTTGCCGAGTAATCATAATGACGGGTCAGACAACCGCCAAGGGCATTCATCAAACGTTGCGATGGGTTGCCGGTTGTGGAGTACATGCCCGTGGCGTAGATCATGTAAATGGCATCATTACCGTACTTGTCGATTGTGTACTTCAGTTTTTCAGCAATGGTATCGATGGCTTCATCCCAGCTGATTCGCTCATATTCGCCGGAACCACGTTCGCCGATGCGTTTCATGGGATAGAGCAGGCGATCTGGATGGTTCAGCCAACGACGCATGGTACGGCCGCGCAGGCAGGCGCGTGATTGGAAATCATCGCTTCCGATGTTGTCGGTTTCCATATAGGCAACTTTGCCGTCACGGACATGCCACTGGAAGATGCAGTTGCCACCGCAGTTCACGTTGCATTGGCTCCATGCAATTTTGTCAGGCTCGTCTGCGTAGGCGGGTTCTGTGTGAGTAACCACGTTCTCGGAAGCTGTCAGCGCACCTCCAGCTGCAGCGAGCGCTCCGAGCGCCCCGGTGGCTTTTAAGAATGAGCGGCGGGATAACGACGGTGGATTGTCGGGCATAGAGGTCCCCCCTTACAGATAGTGTTGCTGCGGAAAAACTGGCAGCCTGTTCCCCAAAGATGCATAAGCAAGACCTATAGAACATGCACTCATCTATGCACACCAATAATATTAAGGGATAATCGGCCCCTCTTCAGGGACAATAGGCGCATTCGACTATCTATTTCGCGAATAATAGGGCGCGGAATTCCAAGGCGTTGAGCGGTCGATTCGTTGATTTCCCATGAGATGAGAGCGCGGTGAAACGGGCTGGTCTGTCGCTGCGGCCCGCGCGGAAAACGGTGCCTTCCGTCAGGGGTCTACCGTCTCGAGTGCAAATCGAATGATATGAACGATGATGTCACCGATAGAAGCGCGGGGTTATTACCGTCAGCCCGAACATGCGCTGTATGCCCTGGAGGCTTTCCAACGTAAGCAACGCAAGCCCATGGTAGAAGGGGTGCTTTGCCTCTTGCTCGAACTCCTCGAGATAATGGGGAGCCCAAGTCAGGAAATGATCGCAGAGGTATTCTTCAAGCAGCTCGGGCTTGTTCTGAGCGATCCAAGCCATGATTTCCAGCATGGTGCCGATATGGTCATCGGGGAGGTCGGCATCTCCTTTTTTCACTGCGATTCCGTTTCGACGCAGCCAATCATGCAGGTCGAGTGCCGTCTTTCCGAACATCACCTGATCGCTGTCCGTATAGACCGATCCCCAGGGAGGAACGGGCTTGTGCTCAGGGCCGATGAACAGTCGCCGATATTCCTTGGCAAGCGGGGCCCCAGAATGCTCATCGTCGAGGCCTTCCTGCATCTCTCCGAGTGCCTCTTGGGCGACCGGGGCCTTGACGAATGGCCAGTCCTTGGCAGCTTGCTCGACATCCAAATCGGCGATGGCTTGGAACGACGGCCCGATGGTATCGGCGTCCCGTTTAGGGTCGTGCGTGTAGAACGGGCCGAGCACGGTGCCTACGAATGCTATGGGGACGCAGGCCGCATGGGTCAGCGAATATGGTTCCATCAGGTTGCTCCTTTGCCGGAAGCTGCGAAGCGGAAGTTCCGATGGGATACGCTCAAGGTGCCCCGCAGCTCCATATAGCGGATGATGTCATCGTCCATGGTAGTTCACCTCGGGCATGACCGAGACGAGAACAATCGATTCCTGCTCGCATTCGCACACGGGCAGGCGCACTCTAGGCTGAGGGACCCTCGTAGCCCGAGGCCTTTGGCGGCGTCTTCCCGCCCTTTACCTTCTGGTAGTAGGAGTAGGTGAGCGGTTCGGCCTGATCAAGCACGGATGCATCGACTACCTGGCCGACGAAGTAGCGATGGGAACCCAGGTCCAAGGTTTGCGCCACCTCTACCAGGAAATGGGCAACGGTGTGCTCGGTGACATAGGGGATGCCCCGCTCGTCAACGGCGGTTTCGGTTTCGGCGAATTTATCGTAGTCGGCGCTCGAGCGGAACCCGAAGCGCCCGATGAGCACCATCGGGGCGTCTTGCGCCAGGACCGAAACCTCGAAGACGCCGGCCTCTTCGATAACCTGGGCGGTGACGTTCTCCTTATTGATGGCAACGCCTACCTGGGCGGGTTGGGACGTTACTTGGGCGAACGTGTTCACAACGCAACCAGCTCGCGTGCTTTCGCTTTTCGCGGTCACGATATAGAGTCCGTAGCTTAGCGAACGGAATGCTGTCCGATCGATCATGGGACGCTCCTTTCCCTTTCGATTTCACCGCTCAGTGTAACGCCTGGGGCAAGTCGTATCAGCCTGCATTGATACGACTTGCCCGAAGAAAGGTCCGGATGTCAGCGCAGGGCGCCTTTCATCTCCTTTACGAAGGCACCGACGGCCGGGGCGCTCTCGGTGCCATGTCGGGCGATGAGCTTCACAATCGCCGAGCCCACGATCGCACCGTCGGACTGCGCAGCCATTTCGCGCGCCTGTGCAGGGGTGGAGATGCCGAAACCGACAGCGCAGGGGATATCCGATACCTGACGAACGATGTCGACCATCGCCTGGATGTCGGTCGTGATCTTCGCCCGTGTACCTGTTACTCCGAGCGAGCTGATGCAGTACAGGAATCCCTTTGCTTCTGAGGCGATGGCTCGGATGCGGTCATGCGAAGTCGGGGCGATCATGAATATCTGCACGATGCCGGCTTTCTCGCAGGCCTCGGCGAATTCGGCGCGTTCCTCGAAGGGGCAATCGGGGACGATGATGCCCGATACGCCGACTTCGGCCGCCCGCTGGCAGAAGCGTTCCGAGCCGTAGCTGAAGATAACGTTGGCGTAGGTCATGTAGACAAAAGGCGTGTCCAGCTGGGATCGCAGGCGCTCGGTCAGGGCAAATACCTTGTCGGTCGTGGTGCCGGCGTTAAGCGCCCGCAAATCGGCTTCTTGGATGACCGAGCCCTCGGCAATCGGGTCGGAAAACGGAATCCCGAGCTCGATAAGGTCGGCGCCCGCTGCGGCCATGGCGCGGACGATGTTCTCGGTGGTCTCTAGGTCGGGGTCTCCGCAAGTGACGAAGGGAATGAACGCCTTGCCGTTCGCGAAGGCGCTGCGGATCGCCGCTTCGGCGGCGGTTTGGGTGCTGTTAGTCATGGATGTCCTCCCCACGGTAACGGGCAATGGCCGCGCAATCCTTGTCGCCGCGGCCCGAAAGGGTGATAACGATTGTCTGGTCTGGATTCATCGCCGGTGCGATTTTCATGGCATGGGCAATGGCATGGGCGCTCTCGATGGCGGGGATGATCCCCTCCATCCGGCTGAGGTATTCGAACGCATCTACCGCCTCGTCATCGGTGACGGGCACATATTCGGCACGGCCGGAGTCATAAAGCATCGCATGTTCGGGTCCGATGCCCGGATAATCCAGTCCGGCCGAGATGGAATAGACCGGTGCGATCTGGCCGTGTTTATCCTGGCAGAAATAGCTCTTCATGCCATGGAAAATGCCCAGCCGCCCGGTGGCGATCGTCGCTGCGGTCTCGGCGGTGTTCACGCCGCGGCCTGCTGCCTCGCAACCGATCAGGCGGACGCTTTCATCGGGGATGAAATCGTAGAACGTGCCGATTGCATTTGATCCGCCGCCCACGCAGGCCATCACCACATCGGGCAGCTTGCCTTCAGCTTCCAGCATCTGCTGCCTGATTTCCTTGCCGATGACGGATTGGAAGTCGCGGATCATCGTGGGGAAGGGGTGGGGGCCCATGACGGAGCCAAGCACATAGTGCGTATCGTCGATGCGTGAAACCCATTCTCGAAAGGTTTCCGACACGGCGTCCTTGAGCGTTCCGGTACCGGTTTCTACCGGATGGACCTTTGCGCCAAGCAGGCGCATCTTGTACACGTTGAGTGCTTGGCGTTCCGTGTCGAGCTTGCCCATATAGACTTCGCACTCCAAGCCCATCAGCGCTGCGGCGGTTGCAGTTGCCACACCATGCTGACCGGCGCCGGTCTCGGCGATGACGCGGGTCTTCCCCATTTTCTTCGCCAGCAGGCATTGGGCGATGGCGTTGTTGATCTTATGCGCTCCGGTGTGGTTGAGATCTTCGCGCTTCAGGTAGATTTTCGCACCGCCCAGGTGCTCGGTCATACGGCCTGCATAGTACAGACGGCTCGGACGGCCGCAGTAGTCGTTGAGCAGCTGGGTCAGTTCCGCATTGAAGGCGGGGTCGTCCTTGAAGCGGTTGTACGCATCTTCAAGTTCGGTGACGGCATTCATGAGCGTTTCGGGGATGTACTGTCCGCCATGGATGCCGAATCGTCCTTTCGTCATGTTATCTCCTTAGTCGATACCGTTCGCCTGCCGATAGAGTTGGCAGGCGAACAGATGATTCTGGTTGCCGGTGCTTATCCATTGCTCGTTAGATTCCGCCTCTCAGCCTCCCGGATGGACAGATCCGTGTGCCGCCCTCACGGCAGCGCGGATCTTGAAGGGATCCTTGCGCCGGTCGGTTTCTATTCCGCTGCTGATATCGATACCGAATGGATGAACGGCATCGATGGCGGCAGGGATGTTCTCGGGAGTCAGCCCGCCGGCAAGCAGGAAGGGCCGTCGGTATGCCTGTTCGAATCGGCGCGCAAGCGTCCAATCGAACCGCTTGCCGGTACCGGCCCCATTGTCGAGCAGCAGCATGTCGGCGCTGCTCGTGGCGGCTCTGGCCAGGTCGTCTTCATCGCCGATGGTGATAGCCTGCCAGATTCGGAGGGTGCTCTGGCGTCGCAAGTCGGCAATATACCCTGCATCCTCGTGTCCGTGCAGCTGGATTGCGGCTGCACCGATGCGCTCGGCAATCCGGGCGGCTTGCGCTACGGGCTCGTCGACAAAGACGGCAACAGCGGGGATATCCGGGTCGAGCTCTCGGATAAGCGCCGCTGCCTGAGCGGGTGCCAGGCTCCGGTGCGATCGGGGGTAATCCACGATGAATCCGCAGTAGTCGGGGCGGGCATCGTTGACTGCCGCGATGTCCTCCGGCGTCATCATGCCGCAGCATTTGATGCGCGTGATGCCGTCTCTGCTTCTCATCGTGCTCCCGCCTTTCTCATCTGGGCAAGCGTCGCTTCCCTATTCTCCGAGCGCATGAGCATCTCCCCAACCAGTACCGCATCGGCACCGATCTCCGCTATCGTTTCGACGTCTGCTATAGAAGATATTCCCGATTCCGCCACATAGAGACAGGTGTCAGGGATGCAGTCGCGCAGGCGCCTTGCGTTCTCGAAGTCGACGGTGAAGTCGTGCAGGTTGCGGTTGTTGACGCCGATGACGGTTGCACCGGCATCAACGGCGCTGCTGATTTCCTTAGCCGTGTGGGCTTCCACCAACGCGGACAGTCCCAAATCGGCTGCGATTGCCAGGAAATGCTCGATCGATGCGGTGTCGAGCAGGGCGGCGATCAGCAGCACGGCGTCGGCCCCCATGAGCTTCGCCTGGTAAATCTGGTATTCGCCAAGTGTCAGCCCGTAGTCGCCGTAACCATCGCCTACGGTGAAATCCTTGCGGATCATCGGGGTTCCCACCTGTTGGCGGATGTCCATGAAAATGGCATCCGACCCCATGAACCATTGCGGCTCGGTGAGACATGAGATGCAGTCGGCGCCTGCCCGCTCGTAGGAACGTGCAATGTCCAGGTAGGGGAATCCCGCATCGATAACCCCCTTCGAGGGCGAGGCTTTCTTCACCTCGCAGATGAAGGACAGGCCGGGCCGCCGCAGTGCGTCTTCGAAGCAACGGGGCGGGCGCGGGGCGGGGGAGAACCCCTGTTCTGCAAGATAGCCCCGCCCGGATTCGGGATTGCTGCACAGCTCCTTCAGATATTCCAGCGGATGCACGCTCAGTTGACGTGCGATGCGCTCGGCATTTGCCGCCTCGATGGTTTTCAGGATATCCGGCGCCATGCTTACTCCTGGTTGCTGACGGCGATATAAGCTTGCAGGGTCTCGAGCGCCTTTCCCGTATCCACCAGTTCCGTGGCCCGCTCGACTCCTTCGGCAAGCGAGTCGGCCTTTCCGCCGATATACAGTCCCGCTCCGGCATTCATCAGCACGGTATCCCGCTTGCAATCGATGCAAGCTCCCGAGAGGATATCGCGGGTGATCTGCGCGTTCTGCTGGGGGGTTCCGCCACGAAGGTCGTCGCGGGTGCATCGGGAAAAACCGAACTGCTCGGGCGTGACCTTATAGCTGCGATACCATCCGTCGCGCAGCTCGCAGACATCGGTGACGCAGGCGCTGGAGAGTTCATCGAGTACCGCTTCACCGAAAACCACCATGCCGTCTTCGACGCCGAGCCTGGCCAGTACCTGCGCCAGGGGTTCTACGAGCGCTCCGTCGTAGACACCGAGGATGAATTTGTTCGGGCTGGCAGGATTCGTCAGCGGTCCCAGGATGTTGAATACCGTGCGGATGCCGAGCTCCTTGCGGATGGGTCCGACGTATTTCATCGCCGTGTGGTATTTCTGCGCGAAGAAGAACGCCATGCCAACTTCATCGAGCAGCTGTTTTACCTTCTCAGGGCTCTGATTGATGTTCGCTCCGAGCGCTTCCTGGCAGTCCGCGGTTCCTGAAAGGCTCGAGGCGGCGCGGTTCCCGTGCTTGGCGACCTTCACGCCGCCGGAAGCGATGATGAATGCGGCGGTTGTGGAGATGTTGAAGCTGCCCGCCTTGTCGCCGCCGGTTCCGACGATTTCCAGCAAGTCGCCATCGTAGTCGACTTTCGTCGCCTTGGCGCGCATGGAGTCGGCGCATCCAGCGATTTCGTCGATGGTCTCCGCCTTCGTGCTCTTAGTGGAGAGTGCGGCGAGGAAGGCGGCCGTTTGGATTTCAGAGGTCTTTCCCGTCATGATCTCATCTATGACGGCATAGGCTTCATCATAGGTCAGGTCCTGCTTGTCAACGAGTTTGAAGATTGCTTCGCGAATCATGTTTGCTCCTTTGCTGTATCGGTTGGGATGGATGGGTTCAGTAATCTATTGCGATGCGGGTCATCTGCGTGTAATCGAGGAAATTCTTCAAGATGGCGCTGCCTTGCGGGGTAAGGATCGATTCGGGGTGGAACTGGACGCCGAACAGCGGTTTCTGCAGATGCTGTACCGCCATCACCTCTCCGTCGTCTTCCGAGCGCGCCACAACCTGGAAATCGTCGGGAAGCGTTTCAGCATCTACGGACAGGGAGTGGTAGCGTCCGACGGGAATGGAGTCCGGCATATTTCTGAAAAGCGGGCATGCCCGTTCGATGGAGATATCCGATTGCTTGCCGTGCATCAGGCGCTTTGCGTGGACGATCCTCGCTCCAGCCGCTTCACAGATTGCCTGATGCCCGAGGCAGACACCCAGCGTGGGAACGTTGCCGGTACTATTCGCGAGTTCCTCGCAGATTCCAGCATCCCTTGGGCGCCCCGGTCCGGGGGAGAGGATGATGGCTTCGGGATGCTTGGCCATCACCTCGGCGGCGGAACAGGCGTCGTTGCGCAGGACCAGCAGGTGCGGGTACAGTGCGCCGATCATCTGGTACAGGTTGTAGGAGAAGCTGTCGTAGTTGTCGATGAGAATGATCATAGGGCAGGGTCCTCCTGGGCGATCTCGAGGGCGGATACCATCGCCTTCGCTTTGTTGATGGTCTCGTGGAATTCGGTTTCGGGGACGGAATCGGCTACGATTCCGGCTCCGCTGCGGACGTAGACCTTGCCGTTCTTCGCGAACGCCAGGCGGATGGCGATGCACGTGTCCATGTTCCCGGTGAACGAAAGATAGCCGATGGCCCCGCCGTAGATGCCGCGTTTGTCGTTTTCCATTTCGTTGATGATCTGGGCAGCGCGCAGTTTCGGTGCGCCGGAAAGCGTGCCGGCCGGCAGCACGGCATCGATAGCATCGAGCGCATCGCGGTCGGGGCGAAGCGTGCCGGATACCTGAGAGCCGATATGCATCACATGGCTGAACTTCAGCACTTCGTGAAAACGGTCGACGGTTACCGTGCCGAACTCGCACACCTTCCCGACGTCGTTGCGGCCCAAGTCGACAAGCATGTTGTGCTCCGCAAGCTCCTTCTCGTCTTTGAGAAGGTCCGCTTCGAGCTCATCGTCTTCGGCCGCGGTCTTGCCGCGTGGCCGCGTTCCCGCCAGGGGGAAGGAGTACAGTTTGCCGTTTTCCAGTTTCGCCAAGGTTTCGGGGGAGGCACCAGTCAGCTCGATGTCGTTCGAGGTGAAGTAGAACAGGTACGGCGATGGATTGATGGTGCGCAGCACCCGGTAGGCGTTCAGCAAGCTGCCCTCATAGGGCGCCTCCAAACGGTTGGAAAGGACCACCTGGAAAATATCCCCTTCGCGGATGTGCTCCTTTGCACGCTTGACGAGGGAGCAGAACTCCTGTTCCTCGAAAAGGGGTGTTGCCGGGCCGGTCATGTGTCCGGCGGGGGGCATCTGAGGCGTTCCCTCGGAAATCAGCTTCCCCATTTCTGCAAGCACCGTCTTCGCCTCCTGGTATCGTGCATCCAGGTCATCGGTGCGAATATTGGTGATGAGCACGATCTTCTGGCGCAGGTTGTCGAAGGCGATCACCTTGTCGAACAGCATCAAGTCGACATCATTGAAGTGCTCGACGTCGGCAGCGTCCAAGGTAAGCGTGGGTTCGGAATATTTCAGATAGTCGTAGCTGAAATATCCGACCAAGCCGCCGGTGAAGGAGGGCATGCATGAGAGCTGCGGACTCCTGTTTTCAGCGAGTGTGCGCTTGATGGCTGGTCGCGGATCGGCATGCTCGGTTGTTTCGGTAACGCCGTCTCTGGTGATGCGCAGCGTGCCATCGAGGCAGGTGAGCTCCATCGTCGGGTCGTACCCTAGGAAGGAATAGCGGCCCCAACGCGTGGAGTCCTCTACTGATTCCAACAGGTACACGTGGTCGGAAACGCCCTTTAGGATCTCGAGCACGCGGATCGGGGTGGTCTGATCGCTGAACAGCTCGGTAGCCACCGGGATGATGCCGAAGTTGCCCGTTGAGGCAATCTGCTTGGCTTCCTCTAAGCTCGGATACAACATTAAGCCTCCCTTCGAATAGTTCGAATCGGAACCTCCGATTCGCTTACCTTCCCAAGGGAGGGAATAGAAAACCCGCCCTTGACGTATCGGTCAAGGACGGGCTGAATGCTCGCGGTGCCACCTTGATTCGAAATGGAAGGCTGACCTTTCCACTTCGCGCTTAGCGAGGTACCAACATACCTCCGGCGGATAACGGTTGCCTGCCGTCGCGGGATACTCGGCATAGTGCCTTTCATCGCGCCCTCGGTGGTCCATTGTGGCGAACTGGGAACTGCGAGGCTTGCACCGACCCTCGCTCGCTGGAAGTCCATAAACGCTTTTACTTCCACCTCAACGGTTTAATCGCATTGTAAATGCAAAAATGTTCCTGTCAAGCGAAAATCCACAAAAGGGAGAAAGGACCTAGGCTTTCGGATCCTGGTTCTCGATCAGCTTCACTGCTTCGCCCAAATGAGACTCTATGCAGGTCAAACCGTCTTGCGTATTGATCTCACCTGCTACGGAATCATCGACCGTGGCGTTTGTGAAGATGATGTTCTGGTCGCCATCGGTGCGATATACCAGCCAGCAATGGGCATCGCCGCCGTAGGTCTGGGCAGCTTTCCGGATCTTCTCCGCAAGCTCCTTCGATTCGAAGCGGAATGAGATGGCCGGAAGTCCCAGTGCGGCTTGGATGGCCTGTCGCTGGTCGAGCGTGCCGACGATCGTTCCCGCGAAGATACGGGCCAGGGTCAAGGGCTCGATACCTGTATTCTCGGACAGGTCGGAAAAGCTCATGCGGTGCTGGCCCAAGGTGGTGCGCAGCCATTCTGGGGTTTTCAAGATAGTCATGACGGTTTCCTTTGCAAAGGTGTCCAATTGCTTGCATCGGCGCGACGCGGGGTAACATGCTGCCACCAGGCGTTGCCTTGCTGTCTCAATTGAACCATATCATCCACGGAGGGGAAAGCATCCGAACGGCGCATATTCGCCTTCGTCTGCGCGTCGGTGAGACGTTGCGTACTATCTACCCGGAGCAAACCGCTCCCGATGCGGTGGACGGCATTTGGAATGGCCGGGGCGGGGGGGGGGGAGCCTCCCGTGGGAGCTATTCTCGCATTATCATCTCGCGGAAAGCTTCGGGTAACCGAACCTTTGCGAGAACGGCAAGCGTGTCGATGTCGAGTCCCTCCTTGGGGTCATAGCCCAAGAGCAGCAGCGTCACGTCGCGCGATGAAACGTTTTTGCCGATGCTCTTGAAGAAGCGGGTAAACAGGTCCACCGTCGGCTCCAGGTTTTCACTTGAGGCGAGGGATTCGAGTTCGGCGCGCCGCTGTTCGGCATTGAGACTCGAGCGGGTCCGGCTCTCGATGGACTTTCCAAGAAAATGGCAGAGGGAGGGAAGCTCGCTCGGGCTCATCTGTGTTTGCAGATAGTCGGTGAATGCGACCGAGACCTTGCCCAACTCCCGTTGAGCGCCAGGCTTGCGCAGCGCCAGGCGGTATGGGTCGGCGGCACGCCGCATCAGCAGCGCAAAGGGGGCGTGGTAGGCAAAGACCGAATCGTATGATTCGCCTTGGAGATAGATGCGGTTCTCGGGTGGGGCGATGGGGTTCAGCAAGCCGTTCACGATATCGTTGTCGAGGGCATATGCGATGATTTTTCCGGAGTGTTCCGCAATCTGATCGGCATAGGCGGCCAGAAATTGACGTGAGAACCCCTGCCCGTCGAAGCTGATAGCGCTGTCAATGCTATCTCCTGCTTGGACGGCAAGGTACATTGCCTTGTTGCCTCCCTTCGAATGGCCGCTTGCCACGACCCGGTCGTAATGACGGGGGATAACCTCATCGGTGAACCACTTTAAGGTGCGGATCTGCTGCTCGGTATCGGCAAGATAGCCGCCCAAGCAGTTGTCGTCCCATTCTCCCGGTCCCGTGCCGGCAATGATGACATAGGCCCGGTTCCCGCTGTCGCTGAAGCACGCGAGCCGCGCTCCGCGCTCGTCTGTTGAATAGGAGTCAAGTGTCAGCTGGCATAGGGCGCGGTCACGGCGAATGGCGTCTATGACGACGAACCATTGCGCATACGTCATCTGTTCTGCCATGAGGCTGCCCATCGTCATGTTCGCTTGCTGCATGTTGCGTTTGATGCCCGAATCTATATCGGTGACGATCTGGGCGAGGGTGCTTCCCTCAGAGATGTCGGCATTGCGCGAGAAGCAATAGGCCAATGCGTCGAGCAGCAGCAGCTGGCTGTCGTCAAGGATATTTCCCGATAGCTCTTGACTCATGGCGGCTCCCTTGGAATCGGTACCTCTTCCACAGATTGTACCGCTCCGCTTTCCCCTTCGATTAACATTTGCCTTATCGTTCGCGTCAATGCCGGCATCATGCGGGTAACATAGCCTTGACCTGCAGAATTGGAGATGCCAAAGGGTTGTTTGGTATAATAACCATCCTTATGCAATCGGAACGAGAGGATGAAATCCTTGCAAAGCCATCCTGTTCTCTCCGGCGCTGTCCGTCCGCTCTCCATCCGCTTAGCGGCATCGGTTCTCTTTCTAGCCGCATGCCTGCTCGCCTTGCTGGTATCTGCTCCTATGGAGGCACAGGCGAAATCGGTGAACCCGTACGGTCTGATCAGCGCCCAGTATGAATCGGGCTCGGACCCCGCGTGCATCGTGTCGGGGATCGCCTATGGTGCTTATCAGATGACGCCGAAAAACACCTATGCCTTCTGCCGATGGATGGGCAAACGCGACAAGAACGCAAAGGCCTACAGCAAAAAGCTGTTAGCGGCGTATAAGAAAGATAAGAAGAAGTGCGGAACGCATTTCGATAAAGCCTGGAAATCGATTGCCAAAGCGCATCCGAAGGCGTTCCATCGGTACCAGTACCTTTATGTGAAGTCCATCTCCTATACACCGACCGTGAGATATCTGCAAGCGAATGTGAAGGGTTTCAAGGTGTCCCGTTATACCAATGCCCTGCGAAATGTCATCTTCTCCACGGCGGTGCAGCATGGTTCGTGGGGTGCTTACAAGATCATCGCGAAAGCGTATCGATCGGGCAAGGGCGAGAAGAAGCTCGTCTCCAAGATCTATGGCATCCGCGCCGGGTACAGCAAGGCGAAATCCATCAAGAAGTCCGTGGGCAAGGGCGTAACGGTCAATGCCATAAAATCGGCCGATTGCCGCTGGTATGTTGCCAATGGCTTGCTGAGCAAGAAGGAGGCATCCAAGCTCAAGGGCAAGGCGTTGCTGAATTTTTATAGCTGCAGCAGTGCCGAGCAGGTCGGCGTCTACTATCGCTTGCAGAAATGCGAGAAGGTTACCGCTCTGAACCTCTATCGCCAGTACGCCTAGCGCGACAGCCCGGCGTTTTCGAGATCGGTATCACCGCCGCGGACCTTGCGTCCTTCGGCTAGGCAAGCGGCAGCAGAAGGTCCGGTTGGCCGCTTATCTCGATGCGAATTAAGTCGATGCCGAAAACCTCTTGCTCGAAACGGCCTTCCAACGCCTGTGCCATTGCATTCAGATTATCTTCGCCTTGTCCTTGGAATAGGGTGACGTGTGGGCGGAAGTCCTCGTCGAAGGCTTTCTCCGGAACGTCGAACTGGGATTGCAACAGTCGATCCAGATTCAAGTGCACGCGCGCTAGGGATGGCTCTTTGCTCAATTCCAACCAGAGCATGCCGTTGATGACGGTAATGCGCGCAATCATGGCGGCGAAACCGCCATGGCCTGTGAAGTAGGCCTTCAACTGGTCAAGGCATACGGTGATATCCGGAGTCTCATACCCTTGCTTGAGCGTGATGGCAAGGGGCGCATGAAGGAGCGCCTCGTCCATGCCGATCCGGGCATTCTCCTTCCGGCAGGCAGAGACGATCCGCTCGCTGAGCTCTTCCGGGAGCAGTGCGTGGATGTGGACCTGTGTTGCAGCCATGGGATGCTTTCCGCCGATCGGTTACCAGCTCAACAGCTCGTGCCCCTCGTCGGTAACGAGTACTTGGATCTCCCATTGGGCGGTATCGCTTCCGTCTTTGGTGCGCACGGTCCAGCCGTTAGGGTCTGACAGGTCGATATCGGGCTTTCCGGCATTGATCATCGGCTCGATGGTGAACGTCATGCCGGGGACCAGGACCATGCCGGTATCCGGCTCGCTGACATGGCTGACAAATGGGTCCTCATGGAACTCGAAGCCGCAACCGTGCCCGCCGAACTCGCGGACGACCGAGTATCCGTTCTCTTCGGCATACGCCTTGATGGCGGCGCCCACGTTGCCCAGCAATCCCCAAGGTTTCACCTGTTCGAGCCCTTTAAGCATCGCCTCGCGGGTTACCTTCACCAGACGCTTGCGTTCTTCCGAGCATTCGCCGATGCAGAACATCCGCGAGCTGTCGGAGAAGTAGCCGTTCAAGATAGTCGAGCAGTCGACGTTGACGATGTCGCCTTCCTGCAGGATCTCGTCCTCGCTTGGGATGCCATGGCAAACCACATCGTTGATGGAGGTGCAGACGCTGTTCGGGAATCCCTCGTAATTCAGGTCGGCGGGAGTACCGCCATGCTCGACGGTGTAATCGTAAACCCATTTATCGATTTCGGCGGTGGTGATGCCGGGCTTGATGTGCTCGGCAACATAGTCCAGCACGCCGATATTGATGGCGGCGCTGGCTTTGATGGCGGCGACGTCCTTGTCGTTCTTCAGAAGATCGCGCATAGGCACCTCGCGACCCTGGTCGTACATCTCTTCCATGATCTGGTCGTTGTGCCAATGGCATTTCTTGTATTTTCTTCCGCTTCCGCACCAGCAGGCATCGTTGCGGGAGGGAACTGGCAATCCGTCAAACATAGCTATCCTTATCTTCGTTGCTGCAAAAACGCTGATCCCAACATTCCGTTCGGCATGTGCAGGGCGTCTTCGCCATCCGTTTCGGCTCTATGATACCGATTTGCCAGCCGATGGGCGCAAGCTGAAAGAAAAGAGCGCAAAGTTAGCGACGTAGAATCCCGCTGACCTTCTTCGCGAACGTCTTCGTATTGCGGCGGTCCGGACCGAAGAAGCTGATCGAGATCATCCCCGGCCCCACGTGGCATCCGATAACGGCACCGATATTCATTTTGGTTAGCGTTGCATCTTTGCCCTTCTCATCCGCATGGATGAGCTTCATGACCTGCTCGACATCTTCAGCGCAATCGGAGTTTCCGATGAACGCCCAGCTGCCCAAATCGGCGGGGTCGCGGTTCTCGAGATAGAATTCCGCCAGCTGCCGCAAACCTTTCTTGCGTCCGCGTACGACTTTCACTACCGCCAGCGAACCGTCGAGCCTGAACGTGAGCATCGGTTTCACATCGAGTTTCGTGCCTGCAACAGCAACGCTTGCCGGAATACGCCCGCCATGATGGAGCGTGTCCAGGTCCTCGACCATGAACAGCGTTTGCACGTGCCAACGGGCATCCAGGAACCATTCGTACGCTTGCCTGGCGGTCATCCCCTCATCGCGCTTACGTAGGAGCTCGGCGATCAATACGCCGAGCGGGGTGGAGCCGACCAGGGCATCGACGGTATACAACTCGAAATCCGGGTACTTTTCCTGCACTGCCCGCTGAGCGACGCAACAGGATTCATAGGTGCCCGAGATGCCGCTTGAGAAGCTGACCGAAAGGGTCGGCGTTCCTTCTTCGGCGAGTTTCTCGAATGCCGCTTGGGCGGTTTGGATGTTGACCTGGGAAGTGGAGTACATGACGCCCTGGCGCATGGACTCGTACAGCTCGTGAGGCGTTATCGATTCGAAGAGGTCGTCGGGACGCTCGGTGGTGCCATCGGTGTAGGTCAGCGACAGCAGCGTGATACCGGGTCGGTGTGCGACTTCGAACGGAAGATCGCAGCTCGAATCGATAACCAGGTTGAATTTCGGTTCGGCCATGTGTGTCCTTTCGCGAGATGCCCTGCCCATTTTCTCGCAGGCTATCGGTCTCGGCAAGGTGCAGTATCCCATCGAATAAGGAAATCTTGGCACGATATGCCATGGCGAATGGGAATCGTTCAACTAGAATGGGGCGGTAAAGGGTGGCGTGTGCACTGCAACGCTTTCGGCAATAGGTGTTCGCAACCCCGCTTCTCGCTGGCTTCAAGCACCTTGAGAGGACCGTTTCATGACTACCTTTCTTACTGGCGATCCGCATGGCCATTTCGGCCGTATCGTGCGCTTCGCCGATGCCAATGCCCTGACGGCGGATGATACCATCGTCATTCTCGGCGATGCCAGCATCAATTACGAGGGCCGGGACTCAGAGCACGATCGCGCACTGCGCGAGCAGCTGGCTCCGCTCGAATGCACGATTTTCTGCATCCACGGCAACCACGATGCCCGTCCCTACACGCTGGATTGCTATCGTAAGGATCTCTGGCATGGGGGAATCACCTATATCGAGGACGCTTACCCCAATATCCGGTTCGCCGAGGACGGGGAAGTCTATGATTTCGATGGCACCAAAGCGCTGGTCTGCGGTGGGGCGTACAGCGTGGATGCTCCGCGCCGCCGCCGCGAGCATCTGCTTTGGTACCCCGACGAGCAGCCTGATGACCAGGTAAAGGCAAAGGTCGAAGCGCAGCTCGCCGAGCGCGGTTGGGATATTGATGTCATGTTGACGCATACTTGCCCGTACAAATACCGTCCGATCGAGATGATGGCGAAGGGCATCGACCAGTCGGCGGTCGATACAAGCACTGAGCGCTGGCTCGATACCGTTGAGGACCGCTTGGTGTATCGGCAGTGGTACTGCGGTCATTGGCATACCGACAAGCGCGACGGCAAGGTGCTCTTCATGTTCGAGGATTGGACGGTCATGTGGCCGGGCGATCCGGATTTCGAGGCGCTGCGTGCCGAAGAGGCGGCCAGCCCGAATCGCCGGAGTGTCCACCAGGCCGCAGTCGACCTTTGTGTTTCCGAGCGCCTGCTGCGAGAGCATCTGCCGTTGGATCCGGCGATGGTACGCCGCTCTGACGGGGCGCAGCTGATCGACGAGGCGACCGTGGAGGATTTTGTCAATAACTGGTTCATCCCGCCGAATATGCGCGATTTCCAGTATCGGTGGTGTTCGGATTGCGGCCGCTGGTTCCATCGATCGCATATGACGCGGGTACCGTCGACGGATAACCGGGGATACGGGTTCCTCTATTGCCCTGAATGCGGGCCGGCGCATGGGGCGGAACGGTACGAGATGGGCGTCTGAGGCAGGCGCATTTCCTGCGGGTGGCCCGACGGGGTGAAATGCCCGATAAGAGGCTGCCCCTGCTTACGGATGGTACGGATACCCTCATAGGGGGGATGGGTATATGCACTACGATTTCGATGAGATTATCGATCGCCGCCATACGGCCAGCATGAAATACGATGGCGCGGCGCTCATGGGAAAACCGGAGGATCTGCTTCCCGCTTGGGTTGCCGACATGGATTTCCGCATGCCGCCGGCTGCAATCGAGGCGGTTAAGGAAAGGGCAGACCAGGGCATCTTCGGTTATGGCCTGTTGCCCGACGGGTACTTCGAAGCGGTATCGGATTGGTTTGCGCAGCGCTATGGATGGCAGCCGCATCGCTCATGGCTGGTTACGACTCCCGGTGTCGTGTTCGCGCTTTCCCTGGCAATCCGCGTATTTACCGATCCGGGGGACGCCATTCTCATCCAGCCGCCCGTCTATTATCCATTCAAGTCGATTATCGAAGAAGCGGGCGGACGCCGGGTATGCGAAGCACCGCTGTCATTCGATGGACGGGGATATTCGATCGACTTCGATCGATTCGAGGAAACGGTGGCGCGCGTGCGCCCCGCGCTGTTCTTGCTCTGCAACCCCCATAATCCGGTTGGTCGCGTGTGGACGCGCGAAGAACTGCGTCGCCTCGGCGATATCTGCCTGCGCTACCAGGTACTGGTGGCTTCGGACGAAATCCACGCCGATTTCGCACGTCCCGGATTCACCCATACCGTGTACGCATCGCTGGGGCCGTCTTTCGAAGATCGCTGCATCATCTGCACTGCGCCGAGCAAGACGTTCAATCTGGCGGGTCTGCAGGTTTCGAATATCTTCATTCCGAATGAGGAGATGCGCCGGCGATATCGGGACGCATATCAGGCGCTCGGCCTTTCGCAGGCGAATACCCTTGGCCTGGTGGCGGCGCAGGCCTGCTACGAGCAGGGAGCGGATTGGTTGGATCAGTTGAAGGACTACCTGGAGGAGAACCATCGCACGTTCGAGGGCATCCTGGAAAAGGAGGCGCCTGTGCTTTCGGTCATTCCTTCGGAGAGCACCTATCTTGCGTGGGTCGATTGTCGGGGACTGGGGATGAGCGAAGACGAACTGAGAGACGCAGTCGAACAACGTGCGCGGCTCTGGGTCGATTTCGGCAGCCAGTTCGGTCGCGAGGGAAAGGGGTTTGTCCGCCTGAACCTTGCCTGCCCACGCGCGACCGTCAGCGAGATGGCAACCCGCCTTGCACGCATCGCCTAACGTGCCGACGAGTCCTTATTGCCTGTTGCCGAGCAGACGGTTCATCGTCCCGGTTTGATATCCGCCTAGGTCGAACGTTGCGTAGGTGAAGCCCGCCTCCCGCAGTTTCCGCCCTACCTGTGCGGGAAAACCGTCGGAGAAGAAGCGCTCGAAATCGTTGGGGGGAATCTCGATGCGGGCAAGCACATGGTTGCCTCCGAGTGGATGTACGCGCACCCGAACCTGTCTGAAGCCCGCATCGATAAGGAATTGCTCAGCTGCATCGATTCGCGCGAGGAGGGATGTATCGATCAACGTGCCGTAGGGAATGCGACTCGCCAAGCAGGCGGATGACGGTTTGTCAGCAGTTGGAAGCCCGAAAGCGGCGCTCAAGGAGCGGATGTCGCTTTTGGTCAGCTTGCAATCACGCAGGGGGCTTCCTATCCCGAGCTCATGTATCGCCTGGGCGCCGGGGCGGAAGTCATCGTCATCGTCCAGGTTCGAGCCTTCTACAAGGATATCGATCCCGTTCTCGATAACAATGGCCTGAGCCTTCGAAAGCAGGTTCTTCTTGCAGAAGTAGCAGCGGTTCTCCGGATTCTTTCTGAAGTCGTCGATCTCCATCTCATCTGACGGGAAGGTTATCTGGCGGATGCCCCGCTCGTTGCAGAAGGCTGCGGCCTCGTTGCGTTCTCGCAGGGGAAAGGTATCGGAGATTGCCGTTATGGCTACGGCGCCGTCTCCCAATGCCTGGTGTGCGGCATAGAGCAGCAACGTCGAGTCGACGCCGCCCGAAAAGGCTACCGCAACGCTTTGTGCGGCGGTAAGCTCCGCAATCAGGCGATGATATTTTTCCAGAATTCCCGGATCGAGCGGGGAGGGGCTCTGCTTCGAATCAGACT
Source organism: Eggerthellaceae bacterium (assembly GCA_050951005.1). Taxonomy (GTDB): domain Bacteria; phylum Actinomycetota; class Coriobacteriia; order Coriobacteriales; family Eggerthellaceae; genus UMGS1519. Next base: position 208,212 of record JBMNIP010000004.1, read on the forward strand.
GCTGCATATTCGGCTCCTTTCGTCAATTTACGGGATACTCGATTCCGCGTCGCCCGAACCGGCGGCTTGACAAAACATACGAATTTAATAGGATTTATCCAAACAATGGACCGCGACAAGAACGGCGAGAACGGCGATTTGATGGCGGCGCCTATCTGATTGCGCCCGAACATCATACCATGAGCCCTTCAGCGGCAGGACGTAAGGAGACTGCATGTCGAAAGACTATCTGGATCGCATCGTGTCGGAGGTTTCGGATAACTATCAGGCTGAGGAAATCTTCTTCACCGATCCAAACCAGAATTTCCCAACGCGTAAGGCGGTCATCGGCATCCTCAAGGATCTGCGCCGCCTGATGTTCCCCGGCTATTTCGGCCAGGAGGTTCCCACCGGCGGCCGTCCCGAATACTTCATCGGCGACATGCTTGGCCGCATCGATGTCGAGTTGCGCCAACAAGTGGTAGCGGCCATGACCTTCCACAGTCGGGGAACCAAGACGCCGGAGCAGATCGCCTCACGCGCGGACGAGGTCTGCGTTACGTTCCTGCAGAAGCTGCCGCATATTCAGGAGCTCCTGCTCAAAGACGTCCAAGCGGCCTATGACGGCGACCCGGCAGCGCTCAGCAAGGAGGATATCATCTTCTCATACCCGGGCTTCTTTGCCGTGACGGTATACCGTATTGCCCATGAGCTTTACGTCATGGAGGTTCCCATGATTCCGCGCATCATGTCCGAATATGCCCACAGCGGAACGGGTATCGATATCAATCCCGGCGCGAAGATCGGCGAGTATTTCTTTATCGACCACGGTACCGGCGTGGTTATCGGCGAGACAACCGAGATCGGCAACCACGTGAAACTCTACCAGGGCGTGACGCTTGGCGCGCTTTCCACGCGAAAAGGGCAGGCGTTGCGTGGTGTCAAACGCCATCCCACCATCGAGGACAACGTGACGGTTTATTCCAATGCAAGCGTGCTCGGTGGCGAAACCGTAATCGGCGAGGGCTCGGTCATCGGCGGCAGCGCATTCGTCATCGAATCGGTACCGAAAAACGGCCGGGTCAGCGTGAAGAAGGAGATTTCGGTTTCCACGGCGAAGCCGCGCAGGAATACGAATTCCTTCGAAATGCCCAATTGATCTTGGATGGCCCCCAATACCTCAATCGCATCGATTGGCTAAGGGGGGTCGAAAATTCTCTGGCAATCTATTTCGTGTTGGCGGTCTGATGCGGTGCTACAGGCCAAACAGCCTGAAGATCTGCGGAATCATTTCGGGCAATGCATCCTGCGGCACGTATTCGAACAGCCCGGCCCCTACCAACAAGTGGCGCGTTTTCAGGTGTTCGAGCGCCGCCAGCAGATGCGTGCTGTGGTAGCCGTGCGGCACGGGCAGCGGAGTGGCGCTGAAATCCTTGGGGTCGAGCACGTCAAGGTCCAGATGCAGATATACGTGGGTGCGGCCCGATGCCTCAAGCGCAGAATCGAGATGGGCGATCATCTCCGGGATGCTGTCCAGAACAGGAATGCAGGATACGTGGTTGCAGGTGAGATATCGGCGCTCGCCCTCGTCGAGGTCGCGGCTTCCCATGAGGACAATCTGGTTTGGGGCAAGCGGTCGGGCGATGGAGTCCGATATCGGCGGGCAGTCGCCGGCAAGTGCCCGCAGCGGCATACCGTAGAAGAGATGGCTTGCCGATTCGCCCGGTGCGTTCAGATCGCCATGCGCATCCATCCAGAGCACCGTCAAGTCGCCGTCCAGCCGGCGGTTCAAATAGGCGATGGAGGCAACATCGGCATCGCATCCCCCACCGACGGCGATCAGGCGTTCGGGCATTCGCGTGTTCAGAAACTGCAGCGTGCGGCAGATTTGGCGAAGCAGTATGGAGCCGCCGTAGATGCCCTGCTCGATTTCCAGAGAGGCATCAAGGTCGATGGGCATGCATTCAATGCTATGGCGCGAAGAGAGGTAGGTGCCCAACTGGCGGGATCCGTAAAACGTCTCGAGATCCGCGCCGCCCTGCCACTGTCCGTTAAGGAGGATCATCGCATCTGCCGCCTGCTTTCATCCAATGTTTTCCTCCGGTGTCGCCGATACCCGTCCATAGTATTCGGTGTAGACCGCACTTGCCCCCATGATACGCCTCGCCTTTCATGAGAAATCGTCCAAGCGGATTGTTTTTTCTCATCGGGCTCCTTGGGAAACTGGTATCGTGTAACTGTACCGTTTGGTTGGGCGTTGCCCTTCTAAGACTGGGGCGGCGTCTAAGAGAGCGGGTATCACCTGCCTTTCGGCAGCTGTGTCCCGCGACCCGAGTCTAGGAGGATATCCATGAAGCAAACCCAACTCTTCATCAACGGCGAGTTCCTCGATAACGGTAACCGTGAAATGCGGCAGAACATCAATCCCGCAACCGAGGAAGTCATCTCCGAGTTCCCGATGGCTACCAAGGAAGATGTCGATGCCGCCGTCGACGCCGCCTATGAGGCGCAGAAATCCTGGGAGAAGGTTCCCGCCATCGAACGTGCGAACTATCTGATGGAGATCGCGCATAAGATTCAGGAGAAGCAGGAGCTCTTCGCGCGCACGAACTCCGAGGAAATGGGTAAGCCGCTGGCTCAATCCATGGACGAGGCAGGCTGGCTGCCGGCGTACATCCAGTACTTTGCCGCCCAGGCGCGTCATATCAAGGGTGAGATCATCGAGTCCGATCGTCCGAACGAGAATATCCTCATGTACAAGATGCCGCTGGGTGTTTGTGCCGGGATCATGCCGTGGAACTTCCCGCTGTTCCTCATCGGCCGTAAGGTTGCCCCCGCGTTGGTTACCGGCAATACCGTCGTGTTGAAGGCATCGTCGGATTGCCCGAATGGCGCGTACGAGTTCGCCAAGGTCGTGGCGGAATCCAGCTTGCCGAAGGGCGTCATCAATGTCATCACGGGTCCCGGCTCGATTACCGGCGATGCCCTGTGCGCGAACAAGAAGGTCGCGATGATCTCCATGACCGGCTCCACCGAGGTCGGCAAGAAGATTATGGCAAACGCCGCCCAGAATGTCTCCAAGGTGTCCTTGGAGCTCGGCGGCAAGGCGCCGGTCATCATCATGAACGATTGCAAGCTCGATGAAACCGTCGAACATGTCCTGCCGTCCCGTATCATCAACACCGGCCAGGCATGCAATTGTGCAGAGCGCGTGTATGTCCAGGAAGGCGTCTACGAGCAGTTTGTCGAGAAGATCGTTGCCAAGATGAAGGCCGTCACCTATGGTCCTGCACTCGAAGGTGACTTCGACATGGGCCCGATGGTCAACAAACAGCAGCAGGATCACGTCGACGAGCTGGTGCAGTCCGCTGTTGCCGAAGGCGCAAAGATCGAATGCGGCGGCCATAAGGCCACCGTCAACGGCAAGGGCTTCTACTACGAGCCGACGGTCATCACCGGGTGCACGCACGATATGCGCATCATGCGCGAGGAGATCTTCGGGCCGGTACTGCCCATCACCACCTTCAAGACGCTCGATGAGGCCATCGAGAAGGCCAACGATTGCGACATGGGCCTGACCTCCTCTATCTATACCACCGATTACGATACGGTCATGCGCGCCATGAACGAGATCAAGTTCGGCGAGACCTACGTGAACCGCGAGCACTTCGAGGCCTTCCAGGGCTTCCATGCGGGCGTTCGCCAGTCCGGTTTGGGCGGCGATGACGGTGAGCACGGTCTCGAGGAATTCTTGGAGACGCATGTCTGCTACATCGATTGGGATGTCAACCGCAACAAGCAGTAACGAGAGGATCTTCCTGCATCCTGTCTGCGGCCTCGGCGGGCAGGCAATCGGGAATCCAGTGTGGCTGTCTTCAATGCGCCATCCTGACGGGAAGGGCTCTTCGGAGCCCTTCCCTTTTTGCATGAAGCGCGGTGGACCGCACCGGCGTGTCGCTATACTGTCTGGGATGAAAGGCAAGCAGGCAGAACGCCCACGTTGCGCGTGCGTTTCCTGAACTCGGATCGCAGGTGCACGGTGGGCGAGGATGCCCTCAAAGACAATCATCGCAAAGGACGGGCAATACGTGATCTATCTGGACAATGCCGCAACCACTGCGGTAAGTCGCACGGTGCTGGATGCCATGATGCCGTATTTTTCGCGGGAGTTCGGCAATCCGAACAGCGTGCATCGAGCGGGGAGCCGGGCCGAATGGGCCGTCATGCAGGCTCGGGCCCGCATGGCCCATGTCCTGAACTGCGATCCGCGCCAGGTGGAGTTCACGTCCGGCGGCACAGAGTCCGACAATCAGGCGTTGCTCACCGGTGCCCTGAAAGGCGTCCAAACCGGCAAGCGCCATATCGTGAGCTCGTCGATAGAGCATCCCGCTGTGCTGCGCATGCTGGATCGGCTCCAGGAGCATGGCTTCGAAGTAACGCTCGCGGCGCCGGACGCAGATGGCGTCGTTTCCGCGGATACCATCGAGAGGGCCATCCGTCCGGATACCTGCCTGGTCAGCTTGATGTGGGTGAACAACGAGATAGGAAGCGTGCAGCCCGTTGCGCAAGTGGCGGCGCAATGCCGTGCACGCGGAATCCTGTTCCATACGGATGCCGTGCAGGCGGTCGGGATGCTGCCCTTGGATTGTGCTTTGCTGGGAGCCGACCTGATCAGCATCTCCGCCCATAAGTTCCACGGTCCGAAAGGGGTGGGGGCCTTGGTGGTCCGCGATGGCCTGGAGCCGGTATCGCTGCTGGTGGGAGGCGAACAGGAACGGGGGCATCGTGCGGGTACGGTGAATGTCCCGGGAGTCGTGGGCATGTCTGCGGCTTTGGAGGAGGCGCAAGCTGCCTGCGAGCGGAACGCCGCCCACGTGCGCTTGTTGCGCACGCGGTTGGCGGAGGGGCTCTCTGCGCTGGGCGACGTGCGCGTGCTGGGTTCGGACGATCCCTGCCGCATGGCGCCGGGCATCGTCTGTGCATGCTTCAAGGGGCTGGATCGGGAAACGTTGCTGGTGCTTCTGGACCAGGCGGGCATCTGCGCGTCGGCGGGATCCGCGTGTTCCGCCGGTGCAGTGGAGCGCAGCCATGTGCTGCAGGCCATGCGCGTTCCGCAAGAGTGGTCGCGCGGGGCAATCCGCTTCTCGCTTGGTCCCGACAACACCGCGCAGGAGATAGAGGAGACGCTTGCGGCGATGGAGGGCATCGTGACCCATCTGCGCGAACGGAGGATGCAGTGATGGATTCGCAGGGCGCAAGAGGCCGCGTGCTGGTGGCCATGAGTGGCGGCGTGGACTCGAGTGTAACGGCGTACCTGCTGCAGCAGCAGGGGTACGAATGCATCGGTGCCACCATGAAGCTGTACGACAACCCGACGGCGGGGGTTAATGCAAAGACCTGCTGCAGCATGGATGACATCCATGAGGCGTCTGCAGTGGCCCATCAGCTTGGCATGCGCCACTACGTGTTCAACTACGAACGGGAATTTGCACGCGAGGTCATCGATCGGTTCACGGCGGCGTATATGGCGGGCATCACACCGAATCCCTGCATTGACTGCAATCGCTACATGAAGTTCGATCTCTTGCTGGAACGAGCACTCGACCTGGGGTGCGACTATATCGCCACGGGCCATTATGCGCGTATTGCCGCTCCGGGAGAATGGACGGGTGGCTGGCAGTGCGGTGCCGAGGCCCGGGTGCCGGATCGCTATGGGCTGCTCAAGGGTGTGGATGCGAAGAAGGACCAAAGCTATGTGCTGTATTCGCTCACGCAGCATCAGCTGGCGCATACGTTGTTGCCACTGGGCGGCATGACGAAGGCCGAGGTGCGCAGCATTGCTGCCGAAGCGGGCCTTCAAACGGCCGCCAAACGCGAGAGCCAGGATATCTGCTTCGTGCCAGACGGAGACTATGCAGGTTTCCTGGAACGTCGTCTGGGCAAGCCGTTTCCCGAAGGGGATATCGTGGATGGCTCCGGCACCGTGTTGGGAAGGCATGCGGGTGCAGCGCGCTACACCATCGGGCAGCGCAAGGGGCTCGGCGTGGCGGCCGGACATCCGGTGTACGTGTGCGGTAAGGACATGCGGACGAACCGCGTGGTGGTGGGCGACCGTGCGATGTTGGCGTGCGGTGCGCTGATAGCGGATGAATGGAACTGGATCGTCGACCCTGCAATGCTGCAGGGACAGGCGGAAGATCTGCGCTGCCGCGCCTTTCAACACGACGAGCGGGTTCCTGCATCCGGATGCCTTTCGGCAGCTGCTTCTTCGGATGCTTTTTCGGCTCAGGCAAAACTACGCTATCGCCAGGAAGCTCGTCCGTGTCTGGTACACCCGTTGGCAGACGGCCGTGTGCGCTTGGAATTTCCCGAGCCGGAATATGCGGTAGCGCCAGGCCAATCGGCGGTCATTTACCGGGGAGACGTCGTGCTTGGAGGCGGTACCATCCGAGCAACGGAGGCTCCTGCGCAGCCTTCCGGTACTTCGATTGGCAACGGTTCATGCAGGTAGCGATGCAGATGGATGGAAATATGGGCGAAAATCGGAAAGAAGAGCGGCACGCGCTGATCAAACAGGACGAATTTCTCTGCGCGGACTGCGGTCGCTGTGTGCGTGAATGCGAGCAGGGTGTATTCGCATTCGACGAGGACGGTTTCGTGTACCTGAAGAATCCCGATGCCTGCATCGGTTGCGGCACGTGCATAAAGTTCTGCGGTTTGGGGGCGCTGGATCTGGTGGTGTAGCCGCATTGTCACGAATGCGGTAACTGCGCAGCGGGTCAATAGGGGGGTTGCCGTGCAGGAATCATGCCCGGATCGATGCTACAGTATTTCTCCAAAGGAAGCAGGGCGGAAAGGACACCAGATGGCAGATGCAAGGGAACCAAACGAGGCAACGCACCTCCCGCGGAGCTCTCACCGCGGCGCATCCGACGGGGCGCATCCCGTTTTCCTCTTTGCATCCGACTCGTTCAAGGGCACATTGAGCTCGCAACGCATCGCACAGCTGCTCACCGAGGAGGCGCAGGCGCTGTTTCCTCATGTGGAATGCCGCATCCTTGAGATAGCGGATGGCGGAGAGGGGACTGCAGCGTCTGTTGTCTCCCAAGCCGGTGGCAAGATGGTGCCGGTTCGCGTGCAAGGACCTTTGGCTGTATCCGTGGAAGCGCAGTACGGTCTTCTCGAAAACGGCAGCGTCATCTTGGATTCGGCATCTGCCTCCGGGTTGCCCCTTGTTCCACCTGCCGAACGCAACCCTCTTCAAACAAGCACCTATGGTACCGGGCAGCTTATCCGCGCAGCGTTGGATGCGGATGCACGGGATATCGCCATCGGTTTGGGCGGAACGGCCACAGTGGATGGCGGCATGGGCATGCTGGCGGCACTGGGTGTGCGCTTCTGGGACAATGGCATGTGGGAAGTGCCATCCTGTGGAGGCAATCTGGAAGATGTGTCGCGCATCGATATGTCCGGTCTTGACCCTCGCATCCGGGAATGCCGCGTTCGAGCCCTGTGCGATGTGGATAATCCGCTGCTGGGACCACGGGGTGCGGCAACGGTGTTCGGCCCGCAGAAGGGAGCGGACTCCGCCGGAGTGGCAACGCTCGAGAAGGGTATGCGCAAGTATGCCCAGGTGATCGAGAGGGCCACGGGCATACCGGTTTCCGATATGCCCGGAGCAGGCGCCGCAGGCGGTTTGGGAGCCGCCTGCGCTTCCGTGCTGGGGGCCGAATTGGTTCCAGGCATCGAATGCGTACTCGATCTCATTCACTTCGACGAAGCGCTGACCGGCGTCGACCTCTGCATCACCGGTGAAGGACGACTCGATGAGCAGACGCTTTCGGGAAAAGCGGTAAGCGGCATTGCCCGCCGTTGCATGGAAGCGGGCGTTGCCTGCGCGGCAATCGTCGGCAGCCGTTCGGCGGCGGTAACCGACGAAGACCTGGAAAACGCAGGCATCGCCTTCGCCGTTTCAACCGGTGCCGATGGGCGGGGGTGGGATGAAATCCGGGCTCACGCAGAAGAATCCTATCGCTGTGCCGCAAAGGAGCTTTTCACCTGCTGGAATTCCAGGTAACGGTCCAGCCGGGAAGGTGAAGACGGCATCGACGATGTCCTACCTGCAGACGGGCGTTTTCCGCTACAGCTCGTGCGCAGCTTCCTGGACGAGCTCGGCGAGGACGCGCAGCGTTGCGCCCGAGTTGTCGGGAAGGTGCACATGCACCACGCGCCGACCTCGTTCGGAAAGCACCAGCAGATCACCGCATGCTTGTGCTTTTGCCAGTGCGGCCAGGCTCGGAGCCTTCCAGCCGGGGAGGGGCACATCCTTCATCTCGTCTGCCGAGACTATCAGATAGATGCCGTTGTCGGGTCCTCCTTTTTGCATCTGGCCGGTCGAGTGAAGGTACCGTGGACCGATTTCCAGGCAGGAGACCACGCCCAGATCATGGGCGAAGGTGTGGCGGATCAGTTCGAGCGCCTCGCGGCGTCCTTCGCCGGTAAAAGGCAAGAATGCATTGAGCGAGAAATAATCGCCGGGCTTGATGCTGCGCATCAGCATGCGGATAGCCTCTTCCAGCGACTGCGGTCCCTTCACCGCCTTCCCCAGGCGAACTTCGACGTTGCCCATATGCATGTTGCCCAGGCTGTCTTCCTCGAAGTCGGGATCGGGCTGCCCTTCCGCAAGGACCTTGAGCGTCTCTGCTTTCGCAGAGGCCACATCTGGCTGGTCGAAGGGGCAGACCTGCATCAGATAACCGACCATTGCCGTGGCGTATTCCCACATCAGGAAATCGTGAGGTAGGGCGCATGCGTCCTCGACCTTGAAATCCAAACGGGGGATGGTCGGGGCAACGTAGCCTAGGCCCATCTCGAAGTTCTTTCGTTCGTCCCAAAGGACATTGCGCGTCTTGTACATAATGGCCGTGCGATCGCCGGAGTCGTGGGAAAGGACCAGGGCGTCCGACTCGATGTTGGGAAGTATTCCCTTGCCGTTCTTGCCGAGGCTTTCGGCAACCAGCTGCTCGATCCACAAACCGAGCACGCGACCGCGCTTCTGCGTCAAGAAGCTGAACTTATCGCGCCCTGCCCGGTAGTTGTCATAGAGGAAAGCCGCAAGGATGATAGCGGGATTGTCAATCGAGTCCTCCGCGCAGCGCTTTTCGGCGATTTCCGCATTGCGCATGTAGCTTTCCATGTCGATGCCCACCAACGCGGCGGGAACCAGCCCGAATACGGACAGGGCGCTGTAGCGGCCGCCGACGGTCGGTTCTCCGGTGAACACCTTCAACCAGTGCTCGTCCTCCGCCATCTTCTGCAGCGGACTGCCGGGGTCGGTTATTGCCACCAGGTGCTTTACCAGCTCGTCTTCCGGGAGGGCCTTCGCCAGCTCGGCGCGGACCGCGCGCAGATAGCTCATCGGTTCGATGGTGCTGCCGCTCTTGGACGAGGTGATGACCATCAGATGATGGGGGTCGATGCTCGATAGGATCGAGCGCAAGCGAACGGGAGAATCGGAATCCAAGGTGCGGAACTTCACGTCGGTTTTCGCATCGACGCTATTGTATTTCGTAATGGTCATGGGTGCCTGGGTCGATCCCCCTTGACCCAGGAGCAGGATGTTCTCGAGGCCGGCATCGGAAGCTTCGCGGGCGAATGCTTCGATTTCCGAGAGGGGCGTCGGGGGGTTGCTTGCCAAATCGGTCCAGCCCATATATTGCGAGGCACATTCCTGTGCTTCCTTCGAGAAGCTGTACAGCGACGCGTCTTTGGCGTGGAGACGGCTGGCAACCCGATTTTTCACCAGCGTCTTTGCCGAGGGGTAGATTTTTTCGATATTGCCACTGAGCATACGGTTTCTTTCACTTGCTGGTCGGCGGAAAATATGTTGACCTATTGTAGCGCACGTGTTTGCCGCAAAAGCAAAGTCGCGTGAAATGCCAGTTCGCATTCACAATCCGATGAAAATTCCTGACCGGGGCCCTGCGCCCCTCCTTGCAAGCTGCTCTCATGTTGTCGAGAATAGGTCGCCAGGACCCGGCGATTCCGGTTCTCAGTCAGGACAAGCCCTCCATGATGTTCGTCATCGTCAATGGGATAGGTCATAATGGTAGCCATAGGGCGTGGGGCCTTCGGGCAAGGCATTCATCTATTGATAAGAGAGGTTGCAGATGGACGTCAATCAGCAGGGGATCAAACGGATGGTGGCGGTTGTTGGGGCCGGCTCGTTTGGCATCGCGGTGACCCATATGCTCGCAAAGAAGGGAATTGATGCGCATCTCTGGTGCTATCTTCCCGAAGAGGCACAGTCCATCAATGAGACGCACCATCACCCGACATTCTTCACGGATTATGATCTGCCCAATGTTTCGGCAAGCAACGATATGGCCGAAGTCGTGCAGGGGTGCGAATCGGTTATTATCGTGACACCGTCTTTCGGAGTGCGCAATGCGGCGATAGCGCTTTCGGATTGCCTTCCACCGGATATCCCTGTCGTGGTGCTTTCGAAGGGGCTGGATGCCCAGACCGATCAGACGCTTTATCAAGCGGTGGCGGATGTCCTCGGCAATGGGCAACGGGTGGCGGTACTCGCAGGCCCGAACCACGCAGAAGAGTTGATCAAGGGCTCGTATGCCGGCGCTGTGGTGGCAAGCACGGGCAAGGCGTGTGCGCAGTATTTCCAGCAGCTGCTGTCCAGTACTTCCTTCCGGTTGTATACCGTCGACGACCCGATCGGTGTCAGCCTTTGCGCTGCGGCGAAGAACGTCATTGCAATAGCCTGCGGCATGGCCCGGGGGCTTGGGCAGGGTGATAACACCGTTGCGTTGTTGATGACGCGTGGCGCGGCAGAGATCTCCCGTCTTGTGGAAGCGGCCGGTGGTCGCCAGGAAACCGTGTTCGGCCTGGCGGGTATCGGGGACTTGAACGCCACGTGCTGCTCGCCGCATTCCCGCAACGGGGCATTCGGCGAAGCGTTCGTTACCCGGGGCATCTCGGTGGCAGATTACGAGTCTGAGCGCTCGATGGTGGTCGAGGGCGCACATGCGGTAAAACCGCTCCTTTCTTTGGCTCGGGGAAAGGGCATCGAATTGCCTATCATGCAGGCAGTAGACGACCTGCTTGATGGACGGATGTCGATCGACGATGCGCCCGCCTGTTTGATGAATCGAGCTTTGAAGGACGAATAGCCTATGACGACTACTCCCGATTTCATACCGGTGCTCCTGGGAGCGAATGCGACTGCTTACGGGTTTGCGCGTTCGTTTTTCGAAGCGTTCGGCGTCATCTCCCAAGCGGTGGCGTTGCGGTCGTATCCGATCTGCGAGGAGTCGGCGGTGGTTTCCCTTGCCGCCATCGATGCCAACCTCACAGATGATGCGGTTTTCTTGCGCGTTCTGCAGGAACTGGCCGACTCTGCAGAGTGGGCGGGGCGCACGCTGCTCCTTGTTCCGACTGAGAACATCTACGCTCGTCTTCTGGCACGCCATGCTCATGAGCTTTCCGACCGGTATCATTTCGCAATAAGCGGTGATGAGGTCGTCAGGCAGGTAGCGACCAAGGACTGCTTCTACCGGCTTTGCGCTCGGCAGGGTTTGGCGGTTCCCGATTACCAGGTCATCGCGCATGCGACCCACCCAGAGGATTGCCGTCTCTCCTTTCCCGTCATCCTCAAGCCCGATGACCCCGATGCCTTCGCGCGCTGCGTTTACCGCGGCAAGAAGAATGCCTACGAAATCAGAACGCAAGCCGAGCTCGACTATGCGCTTTCCTGCGCGGCGAAAGCCGGATTCGATGGCGCGATGCTCGTCCAGCGGGAATGCGCCGGCGCCGATGATGCCTTGCGTACCGTGACCTGCTATCGCAATGCGCAGGGGATGGTGAGCCTCTATTGCCAGGGAGACGTCATCCTCGAACTCGCCTCACCTTGGGGTATCGGTCATTTCGGTGCGGTGGTTGCCGGGTCCGATGAGGGCTTGAGGCTCCAGATAGAGTCTTTGCTTGCAGGGTTGGATTACCATGGGTTCTGCAACATCGACGTGAAGACCGATGCGCAAACGGGAGCGGCGGTCTTCCTCGATTTCAACGTGTCTCCCTGCGATACGAGCTTTCTTGCTACGGTTGCCGGGGCGAATCTTTCAATCGCCTTGGTCGACGATGTGCTGGGTCGGATATCCGGTGCATCGCAATCCGTTCAGGCGGAAAGCGCACTATTGTCCCAGATTCCCGAATCGACGATTCGCCAATATGCCCGCAAGCTTGCTATCTGGGACAGGGTCCGGCTGTTTCTTGAGGGCAAGAAGGTCACAGGGCTGTTCGACCCGCCTTACGACCAGAATTTCAAGCGATGGAAGGCCTACAAATCAGACCAGCATTTCCATCGGCGGGAATTCGCCGATTGCTATGGCCGCAACCACGTAAACGACTAGGGCTGTGTCCGCTAGAACTGATTGAGCTCGCCCTCCCACCAGGAACGGGTCTCTGCCTCGCTCTGGTGCGAATCGCTCCACCGGATGAGCGGCTCGTAGTAGGTTCGCAGTGCCTGCTTGCTGTCCATCTCAAGAGGCAGACGGTCGACCAGCTTGCCGTTGAGGTCGAACAAGCCATCTTCGGGGCCTTTCGCATCAGCGGGGAGCGGAAAGGGCTTGATCCAATCCAGGTCGTCAAAGATCCAGGCGAACCATCCGTTCTTCGGCATATGCCGCATGCCGGCAGCTTCCAGATGGTCCTCCGAAAACGGTTCTATGTCGGAAAGATTCACGACGCACAGCGCCATCCCGGGAATCGTTGCTGCCTGCAGGGGCTGCGCATCCGCGCAGATGACCACCGGTCCGCGGAAATCCGTCCGCGTCTGCTGGCACACAACCCATTTGCGGTCGAGCAACAGCAGCATGGCATCGCGGGGCGTCACGGTCAGTGCTTTCATCGAGAATCTCTCTTCCGTTCAGATCGGCTGGTTCCAGTTTCCCACGAAGCCTGGCGGTACGCTAGCCATTGGGCGAAAATGCCCAGATTACGTAGGCGGGCTACGACCGATGGGTCACGCGCAATTCCCAAAACGCAACGGCGCTTGCCGCGGCGACGTTGAGCGAATCGACCCCGTGTTCCATCGGGATGCGAACCGTATAGTCGCATGCAGCAATCGTCTGGTGAGAAAGGCCGTCGCCCTCGGTTCCCAGTACCAAGGCCAGTTTCTTGCAGGACGCGAGTTGCGGGTCTCCAAGTGGGATGGAGTCATCCGAAAGCGCGAGGGCTGCAACCTTGAATCCCGCCTTGTGCAGCAGCGGGATGCCGGATGCGGCCCAATCGCGCGCAGTGCCGATGCGGGTCCAGGGGACTTGGAACACCGTTCCCATCGAAACGCGGGAAGCACGGCGATAGAGGGGGTCGTGGCAGGAGGGGGTCACGAAGACGGCGTCGATGCCCAAGGCGGCAGCCGACCGGAAAATCGCTCCGATATTCGTGTAATTGGTGATGTCTTCGAGCACGGCAACCCGTTGGGCTCCGGAAAGCAGCGATAAGACCGAGGGAAGTGCCGGCCGCTCCAGAGCGGCGATGGCCCCGCGCGCAATCCGATATCCGGTAATTTTCTCGAATTGCGGCAGATTGACCACGTAGATGGGCAAATCGGGGTTCGACTCTTGCAAGCGGACAAGGAGCGGCATCGTCTGTTCCAGCCAATGCCTTTCCAGCATAATCGCATATGGCTTTATTCCTGCATCAAGCGCCCGTTCAATCACATTGCGCGATTCACCAATGAAAAGCCCATGCTGCGTTTTCGGGAAGGAGCGCAGCTGAGAATCGGGTTGATCTCGGAAAACGGCGAGAACCGGATCATCAAGCGAATCCGGGTAGATCAGTCTCACGGACATTCGGATGTTCCTCTCGCGAGAAGGGGTATAACTGCCTGCTCTGCGATTATAGGCAGATATGACTGGTTGGTCGGGACGTTTCTCAGATGCTCGAGGACTACCTTATATAGTGGTGGGCAATCTCGTGAAACGCATCGTTCGTGCAGGCATTGTGAAGCCGAAAAACCTGGAAGTTATTTCACGGGAATCGGGCTAATATATATCGGCGCTCGAAAAGAGGGGAGGTATTTTCTCCCGATTTTCGATATCTGGTCCGAGGTCCAGATATTCCGCGTTCGGATTGGAGGCGAGATTTTCGAAAATCTCCTTGACACCGCCCGCGGGCATGCGTAATATGATTCCTCGCGCTGAGGGGCAGGGCCCCGAGGCGGCGGGCCCCCGGCGGGGGCCGGCGCGAACCTTGAAAACCGGATACTGCGAGGAAGAGACGAGTCAAGCTAGAGCGTAGCGCCAGGCGGGGCGGACCGCCCCGCCTGCCGCATCATTTTTTTCATACCTCGAGATTCTTTTTTCACCAAGAGGATCCGAAACGGAGCCATCAGGCCCCGCCGGGGCGCCCCCGGGCGCCCCTTTCGACGGAGAGTTTGATCCTGGCTCAGGATGAACGCTGGCGGCGTGCCTAACACATGCAAGTCGAACGAGTAACCCGCCCTCGGGCGGTGATAGAGTGGCGAACGGGTGAGTAACACGTGACCAACCTGCCCTCCCCACCGGGATAACCCGGCGAAAGCCGGGCTAATACCGGATGCCCCGGGGCCCCCGCATGGGGGCCCCGGGAAAGCGGGCAAGCGGGGGAGGATGGGGTCGCGTCCCATTAGGCAGTTGGCGGGGCGACGGCCCACCAAGCCGACGATGGGTAGCCGGGTTGAGAGACCGATCGGCCACATTGGGACTGAGATACGGCCCAGACTCCTACGGGAGGCAGCAGTGGGGAATCTTGCGCAATGGGGGCAACCCTGACGCAGCAACGCCGCGTGCGGGACGGAGGCCTTCGGGTCGTAAACCGCTTTCAGCAGGGAAGAACCGTGACGGTACCTGCAGAAGAAGCCCCGGCTAACTACGTGCCAGCAGCCGCGGTAATACGTAGGGGGCGAGCGTTATCCGGATTCATTGGGCGTAAAGCGCGCGCAGGCGGCGCGCCAAGCGGGATCTCCAATCCGAGGGCCCAACCCCCGGCCGGATCCCGAACTGGCGCGCTCGAGTGCGGTAGGGGAGGACGGAATTCCCAGTGTAGCGGTGGAATGCGCAGATATTGGGAAGAACACCGATGGCGAAGGCAGTCCTCTGGGCCGTCACTGACGCTGAGGCGCGAAAGCTGGGGGAGCGAACAGGATTAGATACCCTGGTAGTCCCAGCCGTAAACGATGGGCACTAGGTGTGGGGGGCTCCGCCCCCCGTGCCGCAGCCAACGCATTAAGTGCCCCGCCTGGGGAGTACGGCCGCAAGGCTAAAACTCAAAGGAATT
Source organism: Eggerthellaceae bacterium (assembly GCA_050951005.1). Classification (GTDB taxonomy): domain Bacteria; phylum Actinomycetota; class Coriobacteriia; order Coriobacteriales; family Eggerthellaceae; genus UMGS1519. Next base: position 223,524 of record JBMNIP010000004.1, read on the forward strand.
GACGGGGGCCCGCACAAGCAGCGGAGCATGTGGCTTAATTCGAAGCTACGCGAAGAACCTTACCAGGGCTTGACATGCAGGTGAAGCGGCGGAGACGCCGTGGCCGAGAGGAGCCTGCACAGGTGGTGCATGGCTGTCGTCAGCTCGTGTCGTGAGATGTTGGGTTAAGTCCCGCAACGAGCGCAACCCCTGCCATATGTTGCCAGCATTCAGTTGGGGACTCATATGGGACTGCCGGCGTCAAGCCGGAGGAGGGTGGGGACGACGTCAAGTCATCATGCCCCTCATGCCCTGGGCTGCACACGTGCTACAATGGCCGGTACAGCGGGCCGCCACGCCGCGAGGCGGAGCGAATCCCACAAAGCCGGCCCCAGTTCGGATTGCAGGCTGAAACCCGCCTGCATGAAGCCGGAGTTGCTAGTAATCGCGGATCAGCATGCCGCGGTGAATACGTTCCCGGGCCTTGTACACACCGCCCGTCACACCACCCGAGTCGTCTGCACCCGAAGCCGCCGGCCCAACCCATGCGAGGGGGGGAGGCGTCGAAGGTGTGGAGGGTGAGGGGGGTGAAGTCGTAACAAGGTAGCCGTACCGGAAGGTGCGGCTGGATCACCTCCTTTCTAGGGAGACGAGAAGCGTCCCTCCCCCCGCAGCATCCGGCTTCCGGGGCTCGCGCCCCGACCGGCGCGCGAGCGCGCCCGGGCACCTTGAAAGCTGCATAGCGTTCCCAGATGGAACCATCACCTTTGATGGGAAAGCATCTTTCGATTCTCAAGCGGAATCCCATACGAGCTTTGCGACAGCAAGGGAAGGGTGGTTCGCATCGACGATAGACACACGATCGCAATGATTGGATATGTGAGAAGCAACTTAGCAACTCATGCATCTGGCCGCCCCGGCGCACGCCGGGGCGGGACGGACCCGGGCGGCGAGCCGCCCGGGCGGAGAAGATGATGAGGGCGCACGGTGGATGCCTTGGCACGGGAAGCCGACGAAGGACGTGACCAGCTGCGATAAGCCGCGGTGAGGCGCATTTGGCCCTTGACCCGCGGATGTCCGAATGGGGGAACCCAGGCGGGGCAGTGCCCGCCTGCCCCGGGCCGAACCCATAGGCCCGGCGGCGGCAACCCGGGGAACTGAAACATCTCAGTACCCGGAGGAGGAGAAATCAACCGAGATTCCGCGAGTAGCGGCGAGCGAAAGCGGACCAGCCCAAACCCATGCGAGCGCGCACCCCGGGGAGGGTTGCCGCATGGGGGTCGTGGGTCCTGGCACGGCGCGCCCCGGTGCGCCGCGGCGGTCAGAAAGGGGCGCGGCAGGGGAACGGCCTGGGACGGCCGGCCGAAGCGGGTTAGAGCCCCGTACCCGAAGCCGCGCCCCCCGCCGGCCAGGCACCCGAGTAGCGCCGGGCACGTGAAACCCGGCGCGAAGCAGGGGGGACCACCCTCCAAGGCTGAATACTAACCCGTGACCGATAGCGGACGAGTACCGTGAGGGAAAGGTGAAAAGCACCCCGAGAGGGGAGTGAAACAGTACCTGAAACCGCGCGCCCACAAGCAGTCGGAGCCCCCTTCGGGGGGTGACGGCGTGCCTTTTGTAGAATGAGCCAGCGAGTTGCGGTGCGCGGCGAGGTTAAGTTAGGAAACGAGCCGCAGCGAAGGCGAGCCTTTAAGATGGCGCTTGAGTCGCGCGCCGCAGACGCGAAGCCGGGTGAGCTATCCGTGGGCAGGCTGAAGCAGGGGTAAGACCCTGTGGAGGGCCGAACCCACTTCGGTTGAAAACGGAGGGGATGACCTGCGGATAGGGGTGAAAGGCCAAACAAACCCGGAGATATCTCGTTCTCCCCGAAATAGCTTTAGGGCTAGCCCCGGGCGCTAGCCCGCGGCGGTAGAGCACTGGATCGGCGAGGGGGCGTCACAGCCTGCCGAACCGGGCCAAACTCCGAATGCCGCGGGCCGGACCCCGGGAGTCAGAACGCGTGGGCTAAGCCGCGCGCTCGAGAGGGAAACAGCCCAGACCGCCTGCTAAGGCCCCCAATTCCGCGCCGAGTGGCAAAGGATGTGCGTTTGCCTAGACAACCAGGATGTTGGCTTAGAAGCAGCCATGCATTTAAAGAGTGCGTAACAGCTCACTGGTCAAGTGGACATGCGCCGACAATTCACGGGGCTAAGCGCGGAGCCGAAGCAGCGGGGCGGCGCCTTGCGCCGCCGGTAGGGGAGCGTTCCGCGGGGGGGGGAAGCCGGCCCGGCGAGGGCCGGTGGACCGCGCGGAAGCGAGGATGCTGGCATGAGTAGCGAGAGCGGGGCGAGAAACCCCGCCGCCGCAAGCCCAAGGGTTCCTGGGCAAGGCTAATCCTCCCAGGGTCAGTCGGGGGCTAAGGCGAGGCCGGGAGGCGTAGCCGAAGCGCAACGGGTCGACATTCCCGTACCCCCGCTGGGGCGCTCACTACCGATGGGGTGACGGAGAAGGATAGGCGGAGCGGGGTTCTGGACGTCCCCGTGAAAGCGCGTAGGGCGCCGGGCAGGCAAATCCGCCCGGCACGAGGCCCGAGACGCGAGACGACGCCGGCTTAGGCCAAGCCGCCGATTCCATGCTCCCGGGAAAAACCTCTAGGGAGCCCCGGTGGGGCCCGTACCAAAACCGACACAGGTGGGCGGGTAGGACATACCAAGGCGATCGGGAGAACCATGGTCAAGGAACTCGGCACAATGGCTCCGTAACTTCGGGAGAAGGAGTGCCCCCCGCCGTGACGGGCTTTTCGCCCCGAGCGGAGGGGGGCCGCAGCGAAACGGCCCAAGCGACTGTTTACCAAAAACACAGGACTCTGCCAAGCCGCGAGGCGACGTATAGGGTCTGACGCCTGCCCGGTGCCGGAAGGTTACGCGGAGGGGTTAGCCGCACGGCGAGGCCCTGAAGCCAAGCCCCGGTAAACGGCGGCCGTAACTATAACGGTCCTAAGGTAGCGAAATTCCTTGTCGGGTAAGTTCCGACCTGCACGAATGGCGTAACGATTTGGGCGCTGTCTCGACCATGGACCCGGCGAAATTGTACTATTCGTGAAGATGCGAATTACCCGCGGAAGGACGGAAAGACCCCGTGAACCTTTACTGCAGCTTGGCATTGACCGTTGGTTCGGCGTGTAGAGGATAGGTGGGAGGCTTCGAACCGCGGGCGCCAGCCCGCGGGGAGCCGCCCTTGGAATACCACCCTCGTCGCTCCGGCGGTCTAACGCGCGGCCGTGACCCGGCGCGCGGACCGTGCCAGGCGGGTAGTTTGACTGGGGCGGTCGCCTCCCAAAACGTAACGGAGGCGCGCGAAGGTCCGCTCAGGACGGTCGGCAACCGTCCGCAGAGCGCAAGAGTACAAGCGGGCCTGACTGCGAGACGTACAGGTCGAGCAGGCGCGAAAGCGGGTTCTAGTGATCCGGCGGCCCGGCGTGGAACGGCCGTCGCTCAACGGATAAAAGGTACTCCGGGGATAACAGGCTGATCTTGCCCAAGAGTCCACATCGACGGCAAGGTTTGGCACCTCGATGTCGGCTCATCGCATCCTGGGGCTGGAGTCGGTCCCAAGGGTATGGCTGTTCGCCATTCAAAGCGGTACGCGAGCTGGGTTCAGAACGTCGTGAGACAGTTCGGTCCCTATCCTCCGCGGGCGCAAGAGAATTGAGGGGACCCGCCCCTAGTACGAGAGGACCGGGGTGGACGGACCTCTGGTGTGGCAGTTGTCGACCAACGGCACGGCTGCGTAGCCACGTCCGGCACGGATAACCGCTGAAGGCATCTAAGCGGGAAGCCGCCCCCGAGATGAGTTCTCTTTCCGGTAAGGGCCCAGGTAGAACACCTGGTCGATAGGCCGCAGCTGCAAGCGCCGCGAGGCGTTCAGGCGAGCGGCACTAATAGCCCGAGCTCTTCACCCACGTCCGTCCCATGGCGAGGCGTGCGGCTATCGGGGACGCCATGCAGCCTCCAGGGCGCCGGGCCCGCGCATGGCGCGGCGGCGCGCGGAGGGCCGCGCGGGGAGCGCCCCGCGCGGGCGCGACCATGGAGGGGGGGATCACCCGGTCCCATTCCGAACCCGGCAGTTAAGCCCCCCATCGCCGAAAGTACTGCGGTGCAGTCCGTGGGAGGATAGGGCGTCGCGCCCGCGCAGGGCGCTTCCGCCTCGCGCGGAGGCGCAGGGGACGGCCCGGGCTCATGCCCGGGCCGTCCTTTTTTTATCGCCGCCTTGTGTTTCATATGGCATTCGTCGTCTCTTGTTGGTAGGCTAAGTAGGAAATTTCGGTATTGAGATTGGATTAATATGTCTCAGGATTTGTTGCATCAGGATTCGCAGGAAGCTCCGAAAGCGCCATTTGAAAGCATCTCGTTTTCGTTCAATGACCGCGCGCACGGTCGGATTGTCTTGCGGATTACGAAGAACGAACGCACGGATTCCACGTCTGCCAGCCCATTCGATGAAGATTTCGACTTCATTGAAGAAGGCGTTGCTGCAAGCGAAATGGTGGATTCCTCTGATGAGCCGCAAGTCTCATACAATCTGCATTACGAAGTCGGTGCTGCTGACCGTTCGCAATCCGACACAATCGCCCTTTCCCTTGAGCAGGCGGAATCTTTGCAAAAGGCGTTGGTCGATGCAGGTGTTTTCATTTGGGATTCTGAATATGGAGACGACCCTGCGCATCAACCTGCCAAATGGAGCCTGAGCGTTGTTCTGCAGGAAGGCGTGTTCACGCAATCCGTGCGCGGCGGTTCGGATTTCCCTGCCGGCTTCGACCGGATGATGCAGGCATTCTATGCGGCGGGACTCCCCAAGCCCGAAAAACCGCATACGCAAAGTTCTGTTCCTCCAATGGGGGGATTCGATCCGAATAACATGTTCGATGCAATGCAGAGCATGCTGCAGTCCGGCGTTCCCCAGCAGGCTCTTGATGAGATGCGCGAAGTGATGGATGAGCTTCGCGATCATCCCGAAGCGTTCCAGGAACGCTTGCGCGCAGAATTTCGGGCCCTTACTCCCGAGCAGCAGGACCAATTGCTGACTATGCTCAGCAGTTCGGGCATGGTTTCACGCGAATGGTGGGAGAATTTCTTCCGCGGGTAGGTTTCAGGTTTGCTCTCTTGTGTTCCTGACGGCATTTCCATCAGGCATGCTTTCCGATAACTATCATGCGTGGGCTTCGGGTAGAATTGGGCGAGACGCGGTCATCGCTTGCCGCCCGCGTCGATTCTAGGGAAGGAGTGTGCGCTATGGCCCGCTATGTGGCCCATTATCAGTCGCCTAAGGGGGAGCATCCCCAATCTGGCGAATTCGTCTTCGAAAGCGCGCACCCGATGAACAGCAAGTCCAATCGACAGGATGCCCGGTTTCGCATGCTTGATCTATTCGGCAAGGAAGCGGTTTCCTGGCAGATTGTGAAGGTTGAACGTGCGCGGGCAGATGCAGATGAACATTGCGTTCAGCCCAATCTCGATTTCAGAGAGCCAGAAGTGCACAAACGACGTCGTCGGACAGTCGAACGCGGTAAGCTGTAAGCGGGTAGTGTTGCCGTAGCCAAACGGTGCCGGTGCCGGAGATTGCCATCCGTCGATGTCCGAATGAATCGGCGTGGGCAAAACCGAGCTTATCCGCGATGGAGCCTGCCGGTGATTTTCCTCATCAGCACCCGAATCGATTCAGCGCCGGGAAGATCCAGCTTCAAAGCAATGCCGAAGGTGACGATCAGCGAAACCAACCCCGCGATGATCACGGTAACAAGCGAGATGACCAAACTTCCCTGGAAAGAACCGATTGCCAGTGGGAGCACCATATAGGCGATGAGGCCGCCTGCTGCTGCGCCTAACAGACCGAGTACCAAACCGCGTGCCATTTCGACGAAGAGACGCTTCAGTCCTAGATGACCGAAGCGTTTACGCAGGTATCCGAAGCAGATGATGTCGGATATCAAGAAGAACAGCCCCTCGCTTAATGCGACGGCCGCCATTCCCCAGGTTACGCTGTCTCCGAAGAGGTAGGCACCGAAGATGACGGTGCAGGCGATCTGTATGGTTGCGCAAATGAGGTTGATTGCGGCAAACCGTTTCATCTCACGTAGGCTGCTGAAGATTTTCTGCAGGTAGGTGTTCACACTGTAGAAGGGAAGGGCGAGCGCGAGGAAAATCAAGTAATCGGCGACTTCCCGAACGGCCGAGGTGGTGAAAGCGCCCATCGTGTAAAGGGTTACAAGAGGAGCGGAGAATACCATCAGGTATAAGGCGAACGGGATTGTCATGAATACGATCTGGCGCGATCCGTTGATGACGCCGGCCTTGAAACCCTCCGCATCGCCATCGGCTCTCATTTCGGCAAGTTCCGTAAACATCGATGTCGTGATGGGGACGGCGAGGAAGGCGTAGGGGAGTGTGAACCACAAACGGGCATAGGAGATAATCGAAGGACCGTTGTCAGCGATATGGTACGCCACTGCAGTCTGTACCGAGGTGATAGCGAAAGAAGTTGCCATGACAATCACGGCCGGGATACCGATTTGCAAGGTTTCGCGCAGGTACGGGTCATGCCAATCCAGATGCCAATGCAGGGTGATGCCGTTGCGCTTCAAGGCGGGAAGCTGCATGGCCATCTGCAGGAAAACGCCAGCGGGGTTGCCGATGGCGATGATATAGAGGGCCAGCTCTGGATTGCTAGGAGCGATGAAGGCATAGGCGAGGAACGTTACGATGACGACGATGTTGTTGAAAGCGGGCGCAATGGACGACCAGAGGTAGTCCCGAGAGGCGTTCAGCAGGCCCGATACGATAGCCCCGACCCCATAGAACAGGATCTGAATGGCGAAGAACCGGAAGAAGAACACCGAAGTGGACATCTGGCTCTGATCCGACATGAAGCTCTGGGTGTAAATGAGCTGCGCGGCGAAAATGATGCAGAGGACAGCGGTGATGCCCAGGAACAGGATAACCATGCTCAGCAGGTTGGAGGCATATCGGTTGGCGCCTTCCTGCCCGAGCTTCTTCTTCACTGAGACGTATACCGGCAGAAATGCCGTGACGAGCATACCGCCGACGACCAGCTCGTAGAGCGAGTTAGGAAGATTGTTCGCCACCTGGTAGGAGCTCGCAAGGAATGTCGAGCCCAGTGCGAATGCCATAGCCCACGTGCGGAAAAAGCCGGTGACGCGGGATATGAACACGCAGATGCTGATCAGTGCGGCGGATGAGGAGACGTTCTCGTCAAGGGTCGGGCTGTCTGCGTCCTCCTCGATGGGAGCGGGGCTCTTTTCCTGCGTTGCCTGCGTGTCTGGCACGGCGGCATGCTTCGGGGCAGAGGAGTGCATTTCCGACTTGCGATGTCGCGACGCCGTCGAGGCGTGTTTCGGTGCAGGATGTCGAGAGGGTTGTTCCAGACTCATCAGCGGCTTTCAGTGTTCGTTATAATAGGCAAAGTGTAGCAAAGGAAGGTGAATGCCGAGGATGCGCCTGCTGATCATACGCAATAAATCCAACGAGGAGGCGGTAAAAGCCTCTGACGAGCTGTCAGATTACCTTACCAATCGCGGCGTCGACCACTTCATGTGCGGATCGTTGGAGCTTCCACGGCTTCCGCAGATGCCGCTCATTCCCGAACAACCTGCGCTTGATCTGAAATTCCGCGGAAAGTCGATCAACATGGTGGTTGTGTTCGGCGGCGACGGCACGATGCTCCGTGCGGCACGTATGACTGGAACCTCGGGTGTTCCTATTCTCGGCATCAACTACGGTCATCTCGGTTTCCTGTCGAATCCGCGGACGGATGGCCCGATCGCCATCGTCGAAGCAGCGCTCGAAGGGCGCGTGCATCGTGAAGAGCGTGCGAACCTGCATATCGACATCGCGGTCTACAAAGAGGATCCTGCGATGCCCTCCCATGCGGGCTCGGTTCTGACAGAATCCTATTTCGCCCTGAACGAGCTAGCTATTACCCGCGGTCCGCTGGGGCGTGTGATCCAGGTAGCCCTATCGATCGACGGCAACGACTATGCGACGTTGCGCGGAGACGGGGTCATCATCTCGAGCGCAACCGGATCGACCGCCTATGCGCTATCGGCTGGCGGTCCGTTGGTGGCGCCTTCTCATCGGGGCATGATCATCGTTCCGCTTGCCTCCCATTCGCTTGCGGCGCGAGCGCTGGTTACCGCGCCAGGCGACTCTATCACGGTGGACTTCGCATCTGACGATGAGGCGACGCGCGAATCGACATTGTTCAACGACGGCGGCATGATCAAGTACGATGGCACCATCCGCCGCATCAATATCCGCAACGGCGACCGACCGACGGTCCTGCTTCGCTACGACTATGAGAGTTTCTATTCGAGCGTATCGAAGAACTTCATGTACGATCCTCTGGTGACAAGCCATTCGGAGGGGAAATAAGCCCGCATAACACCAGGGAAACGCAAACGGGTGCTTCCTGCATCCTCACCGGATTTCCTTGGGTATGCGCATCCCTCTTCGCAGAGAAGCTAGGAGTGTTTGCCGTTGGGGCGTCGTCCCTTTGCCAGAATACTTTCCCATCACATGGACAGGCTCGATTATGCGATTGCGCGCTGATTGAAAATAGTGGTTAATGCATGTAACCCCTTGATTGAAGGGGTATCGGCATCGTAATATATTCAAGCGTTTGAATGACGGTTTCATCACTCGTCTCGAGCGCTTTTTTTATTGCTCTGTCGGCGGTGGGGATCCGTTGCAAGTTTCCACCAATGCGCGCGATAGGAGCATCATGGCCAAGCACATCTTCGTTACCGGTGGTGTGGTTTCTTCCCTGGGGAAGGGCATCACCGCCGCCTCTTTGGGGCACCTGTTGAAAGCCCGTGGCTACAAGGTGACCATGCAGAAGATGGATCCCTACCTGAATGTCGACCCGGGAACGATGAGCCCGTTCCAGCATGGCGAGGTGTTCGTAACCGAGGACGGCCATGAGGGCGATTTGGACCTGGGCCATTACGAGCGCTTCATCGACGAGAACCTTTCGCGCGAATCGAACTTCACTCAGGGTTCTATCTACCAAACGCTGATCTCTCGCGAGCGGCGCGGCGATTTCCTCGGCGGTACCGTTCAGGTGATCCCCCATGTGACCGACGCTATCAAGGAGCGCATTTACCGTGCTGCCGACCAGACGGGTGCCCATATCGTTATCTCCGAGATCGGCGGCACGATCGGCGACATCGAGGGGCAGGCGTTTGTGGAAGCCGTGCGCCAGTTCCGCCATGAGATGGGCGCGGACAATGTCGTGTTCGTGCATGTCAGCCTGGTGCCGTACATTGCCGCTGCCCATGAGGTCAAAACCAAGCCGACGCAGCATAGCGTGAAGGAGATGCGCTCGATGGGCGTTCAGCCCGATTTCATCGTGTGCCGTTCCGATCATGATATCAACGAGTCGGTGCTGAAGAAGATCGCATCGTTCTGCGACGTGGATGCCGATTCCGTCATCAAGTGCATCGATGCGCCTTCCATCTACGAGGTTCCGCTAATGCTGCATGAACAGGGATTCGATACCAAGGTGCTCGAACGGCTGAAGCTTCCTGAGACCGAGGCCGATTTGCGTCCGTTGAAGCGCTTCCTGACTGCCTCGAAGAAGTGCGAAGGCCAGGTGGATGTTGCGATAGTGGGAAAATATGTCAGCCTTCCCGATGCCTATCTATCGATTATCGAGGCGCTGGGGCATGCCGGTGTCGCCAACGGCGTACACGTGGAAACCCACCTTATCGATGGAGAAGATCTCAACGACGGCAACGTCGAGCAGACGCTTGGCTCCATGGATGCGATCTTGGTTCCGGGTGGTTTCGGTGTGCGTGCCTTCGAAGGAAAAATCTGCGCAGCCCGATACGCCCGCACGCATAATGTGCCCTATCTGGGTATCTGCTTGGGGCTCCAGGCTGCAGTTTGCGAGTTCGCCCGCGACGTCTGCGGCCTCGAGGGTGCAACCTCTGCAGAGTTCGATGAGGATGCCCCCTATACCGTCATCGACCTGATGCCCGAGCAGGAGGATATCGAAGACAAGGGCGGCACGATGCGCCTGGGCGCATATCCATGCAAGGTCGCCCGCGACACGCATGCCTACGACGCCTATGGCAGCGAGCTCATTTACGAGCGTCATCGCCATCGTTACGAAGTCAACAACGCCTATCGTGAAACCTTGACCGAGCACGGTATGGTTATTTGCGGGACGTCTCCGGATGCCCGTCTGGTCGAGATGGTCGAGCTGCCGGATCATCCGTGGTTTGTTGCCAGCCAGGGCCACCCTGAGTTCAAGAGCCGCCCGACCAACCCGCACCCTCTGTTCGTCGCATTTGTAAAAGCTACCAAAGCGTTAAAGGAAGGCGCTGGCGAGTCTGCGGATCCTGCGGAGGACGAAGCTTCGGAGGATGGTGCTGAACAGGAATAGATAGCCATACGGCAAGGCGGAGGGGCGTCGACTCCCTTCGCCTTCTTCATTGCTGCGCATTCGGTTAGGGGGTTCGGCACGCCGATGAACGCGTCACCAGAACAGGCTGCCGAGGAATACTTGGCGTATCTGACGGTCGAGCGAGGAGCATCTCCCGCAACGGTCGAGGCCTATAGGCGTGATTTGACCGATTACCTTACTTTTCTGAAGCGTATCGGCATCGGGCAAATCGATGACATCTCGCGGCAGGTCGTCATCGATTACGAGAACGAGCTGGTCACACGTCCCATCGACGATGAAGGGCATTGCTATGCGGCGTCTACGGTGCAGCGCCACGTGTCAATGCTCAAAGGCTTTCACAAGTTCTGCGTGCGCGAGTCCCTGGCCCTGCGGGACCCCACGGCCACCATCACATTGCCCCAGCGCCCCAAGAAACTGCCCGAGGTCCTGTCAATCGACCAGGTGAACGATATGCTCGATAAGGCCTCGACGGCGTGGGAGGGGGCAACCGGGTTGCGCAACACGGCTATCCTCGAAGTCCTCTACGGTTGCGGATTGCGTGTCAGCGAGCTTGTCGGTTTGGATGTCGATGACTACCAACGGGAAGAGGGCTGCCTGGAGGTGCTCGGCAAGGGGGGCAAAATGCGCATCGTTCCCATTTCCGGAGCAGCTGAACGGGCGCTCGATGCCTATCTTTCCGAGGGGCGGGCGTCATTCCGTAACCGTGTCGATCCGATTGGCGCGATCTTCCTGAATGCGCGGGGCGGTCGGTTGAGCAGACAGAGCGTGTTCGGCATTGTGCGCCAGGCGGGACGGCTCATCGGACGCGATGACCTGCACCCCCACACGCTCCGCCATTCTTTCGCAACGCATCTGCTTGAAGGGGGAGCGGATTTGCGTGCCATCCAGGATATGCTGGGGCATTCGGATATCTCCACGACCCAGATCTATACCCACGTGCAGCGTTGGCATCTTATCGAGGAATACCGGCATGCCCACCCACGGGCGCACTAGTTGCTTTCAGGCGAGGAAAACCTCAGGGTGCGCAGAGCCTTCTTTCCCGCATCAGCTTGGCAAGCGGCCGCCATTTCCTTATTAGACAAGGGGTGATCTCCCACACGGATGGGCCTTCTCCCACTATCTCCCACATTTCTTCATTTTCCAGAGCACCCTCATTCAGTGGGTGCTCTTTTCGTATACCCCATATCTGGGGGGTAACGGGGAATCTGCAGTGGCGGCTCCTGTCGAATGGTGTCAATTAGGGGGAGAAAGTGGGGCAAAATTATTGCGAGGTGGGGCAATATGGGATAAAATTCTTTCACGTTGAGACCCTTGTAGGAAGGAACGGGAATGGCGGACCTGGTCGGTGAATACCGACATAAGCTTGATGCCAAAGGCCGCATCACGCTTCCCTCCGCATTTCGCAAGGTGCTCCCAACCGATCTCAAGGTGGCCATCAGCCCCCAGGACGATGAATGCCTGTATGTGTTCGAGCCCGATGGGTTCAGCGCGTGGGTGGACTCGCTGTTCGGCGAAGAGGGGTACAACCCCAATAACCGCAAGCATGTGATGTTCCGCCGCGTATTGAATGCGCGGGCAAAGGATGCCCAGATCGACGCCGCCGGACGTATCAGCGTCTCCGCTGAACAGCGCCAGGCAGCCGGTCTCGAGAAGGATGTTGTGCTGGTTGGCAACACGGACCACTTGGAGATTTGGGACGCAAAGCGTTGGGATGACATGGTGAGCTCGGTCGATCTGTCCGAGATGTTCTACTAAGGTCTCCCTGACGTGAGCGAGATGACAAGCGAATATCGGCATATCCCGGTTCTGCTCGCCGAGTGCCTCGAATATTTGAACCTTAAACCGCAGTACACATTCGTGGATGGAACGCTCGGCGGTGCAGGACATTCTTACGAAGCGGCCAAGCGCATCGGTGCAAACGGGACGCTCATCGGAATCGACCAAGACCAAACGGCTATCTCGGCTGCAACGCAGCGTCTTGAGTCGCTTCCCGAATCCGAGCGCCCCGAACTTGTGCTTCTGCGCGGCAACTTTCGGAATCTGGATCGCCTGTTGGTGCAGGCGGCGGTTCCCTCGATCGATGCGATGCTTCTCGATCTGGGGGTCTCCTCGGTCCAGATAGATACACCGTCCCGTGGCTTCTCCTTCAAGGAGACCGGCCCTCTTGATATGCGGATGGATCCGGGCAAACAAACCTTAACCGCAGCAGAGATCGTCAACACCTATACCGCAGCAGATCTCACTCGGATCATCCGTAACTATTCAGACGAGCGGTGGGCGAGCCGCATTGCGGATTTCATCGTCCGCGAACGCGCCAGTCATCCGATTGAGACCAGCGACCAGCTTGTCGGCATCATCAAAGCCGCAATTCCGGCTTCGGCACGTCGGCGTGGCGGGCATCCCGCCAAGCGTACGTTCCAGGCGTTGCGAATCGAAGTGAACGGCGAGCTTTCCGCATTGGAAAAGGCATTGGAAGCCGGCATCCGCTGGCTTTCGCCGGGAGGTCGCATGGTGGTTCTGACCTACCACTCCATTGAAGACCGCATCGTCAAGGATGCATTCGCCCAAGCGGCGAGGGGATGTACATGCCCGCCGGAACTGCCGGTGTGCGTGTGCGGGAATAAGCCGATAGTCAAGCTGGTCAATCGCAAGCCGATTGTCCCAACCGAAGAAGAGATCGAACGGAACCCAAGGGCCCGGAGCGCGAAGCTTCGGGCTATCGAGAAGCTTTGAGATATCAGAGACGACAGATTGGAGAGCGATAGAAACGATGGCGCAAACGGCACGGGCATATCAATACGGCTCGACTGCACCCGAACCGCGCCATGAGCAAACCGTTCGTGTAATCCGCGGACGCCGCCATCAAGTTGAAACGCTCGACGGCCGCCTGATTGCCTTCGCGAAGATCGGGCTGGCTGTTCTTCTCGCCTTTGCGGTGCTCGGCTGCGTTCGCGTCGGCCTTACCTCGCTTGCCGTTTCTTCCTCGATCGCCACCTCGCAGATCGAGTCCAATATCGATACCGCGAAGGCCGAGGGCACGGCTTTGGAGGTCGAGCAGAGCAAGCTCACCAACCCGTCAGCCGTCAAGAAGGCTGCTGCGAAGATGGGTATGACCACACCGGTCTCAACCGAGACGCTGAAGCTTTCTGCCGATGTGGTTGCCACCGATGACGAGGGGAATCTGTCTCTTTCGAAAAGTCTTGCGGTAGCCGCCAAGGAATAGAGCATGTCCGGTCGGCAGGGATCGCGCACGCATCGGACGGACGAACGTTCCCGTTCGTCCTTCTTATCCAATGCAGCCTCTACGTTTCTTGCAGGCAGTGAATCATCGCGCATTGCCTGGATTTTCGTTATCTTTGCAGGCGTTGCCCTATTGTTTATTGGCCGTCTCATATACCTGCAATTCATCGTGGCTGACGAATACTCCCAGCAGGCGGAGGATTCGCGTACGGTCGACATCACGATAACTCCGAAGCGCGGTACGATCTACGACCGTAATGGCAACGTATTGGCAACGAGCGTGGACTGCACGACTATTTATTGCAATCCTACCGAGATCACCGATGTCGAGGGCACGGCGAAGAAGCTGAAGAAGATACTCGGCGGCAGCATGAAAACCTATCGGGAGGCACTATCCCGCGAGAACACTTCGTTTGCCTATCTGAAACGTCAGGTTGATAACGACAAGGCCGAGAAGGTCAAGAAGCTTGACATTGCGGGCATCTACTTCCTGTCCGACTCCAAGCGTGAATACCCCAACGGTTCTATCGCCGGCCAGATTATCGGCTTATGCGATATCGACGGCAACGGTTTGACCGGATTGGAACTGTACTATGACAGCATCCTCGGTGGTACCGAGGGCCATGTGACGTACGAGCAGGGCAACAACGGCGTTATCATCAGCGGTACCGAGGACCGCACCGATGCGGTGGACGGCCAGGATATCGTTATCTCCATCGACATCGGCCTCCAACGCTATGTGGAGAATGCTATCTCGACCGGTGCCAAGAACCTCGGGGGCGATTCGGGCCAGTGCGTCATCATGGATGGCTCTACCGGCGAGATACTTGCAGCGGCCAGTACTCCGCTGCTCGATCCCACCAACACCGACAACATTGAAGACGGTGCCACTGAGCTCAAAGTGGTTTCCCAAGCATTCGAACCGGGCTCTATCTTCAAGTCGGTAACGATGCTCGCCTGTTTGGATGCGGGCGTGGTTACTCCGAAGACCAAGATTTTCTGCCCCGCTTCGCTCAAGGCTGACGAATACACCATCTCCGATGCCCACGAGCGCGGTGATACCACCTATACGGCAACGCAGATCATGCAGTATTCCTCGAATGTCGGCATTTCGCTGTGCGCCAAGAAGCTGGGCTTCAAGAAGCTTTATGACTATATCGGTAAGTTCAAGCTCGATGAGGAGTATACCGGCGTCGATTTCCCGGGAGAGGCTTCCGGCTACTTGTCGAATGTTTCCGATTGGACGACGGTGCAAGCTTACAATGTGGCCTTCGGGCAAGGTGTCTCGGTGACGCCTATCCAGATTACACGATTCTATTGCATGCTTGCCAACGGCGGCACATCGGTCACGCCCCATTTCCTGATCGAGAAGCCCCAAAGCGAAGGCAAGGTAAGCTATGACTCCGAGAAGGTGGTCACGAATTCAAAGGCTATCAAGCAGCTAAACAAGATGCTCACCAAGGTCGTGACCGACGGCACTGGTAAGGCGGCTGCGATAGAGGGCTATGATGTGGCGGGGAAAACCGGCACTGCCGAATATGCGAAAAGCGACGGCTCCGGCTATGTCGACGGCTCGTACAACCTAAGCTTCGTGGGGTACCTGCCTAATTCAAACTCCGATTTGGTATGTTTTGTGGGAGTCACTAAGGTTCCCGCTGATTCGGTAACGACGGGTATCTTTAAAGATATAATGACCTATGCAATCAATCGATACAATATCAGTCCACAGCGGGGGTGACCATGGCTGACGGTAAAACCTGCGCGGAGCTCTTTTCCGGAATACCGTGCACCATCATCGGCAATGAACATGAGATGGTAACCGGCATCGCCTTCGACAGCCGTAAGGTGAAACCGGGCGATGCGTTCTTCTGCATCGTCGGGCTGAAGACCGATGGCCATACCTATGCCCAGGAGGCCATCAACCGAGGTGCGAAGGTCCTGGTTGCCCAGCGCAAGATCTACTTGGCGGATGCGACGGATGTGACGGTGGTCATCGTTTCCGATTCGCGCAAGGCCTTAGCTCGCATCGCCGATCGCTTCTGCGACCATCCTTCCGGTTCGTTTCGGCTGGTCGGCATTACGGGCACGAATGGCAAGACGACCACGACCTACTTGGTGGAGCATATTGGACGTTTGGCTGGTTTGAAGACCGGCGTTATCGGCACGGTGGGAATCCGTGTAGGCGATGAGAAGCTGGCAAGTAGCCACACCACTCCCGAGTCTTGGGATTTGCAGCGTTTGTTCAGCCGAATGCGCAAGCGGGGCGTGGACATGGTGGCCATGGAGGTTTCTTCTCACGCGTTGGACCTGAACCGCACATGGGGCACCGAATTTGCCGTCACCGCATTCTCGAATCTGACCCAGGACCACCTGGATTACCACAAGACCTTCGAGGCTTATTTCGAAGCGAAGGCACGCTTGTTCTCGACTGATTATCCGGCGAAACGGGTTATCTGCATCGATGACAAATGGGGACGGGAATTGCTGTCCCGTTGCTCCCAACGTGAAGAGAGCGTCATCACTACGGGCTTTACCGAGCAAGCCCAGATTCATCCGATATCGGTCGAGTACTACCAGACTCACACGAAGCTCCGCTTGGAAGTGCGCGGCGCCCAGTACGATTTGGATTATCCGCTGGTGGGACGCTTCAACGTCTCCAATATCATGTTGGCTTTGGGTATCGGCATCCAGCTGGGAATCGATACCGAGTCGGTAGTCAGCGCCCTTGACGATGCACCTCAGATTCCCGGCCGGCTGCAGCGGGTCCATACCGAGCACGATGGAGGGGTGTCGGTTTATGTCGATTACGCTCATACGCCCGATGCTCTTGAAAAAGCCCTGTCTGCGGTCCAGCAGCTTACCGAAGGCCGGACCCTGGTCGTCTTCGGTTGCGGCGGCGATAGGGATGCCGGCAAACGGCCGCTGATGGGCAGGGTTGCGCTCGCATCGGATTTTGCTGTGGTAACCAGCGATAACCCCCGCACCGAGGATCCCAATGCGATTATCGAAGACATTCTGGCGGGGATGCCGGCATCCGATTCGGAGAAGTATGTGGTCGAGCCCGATCGCCAAAAGGCCATCGCGGTTGCCATCGCCCATGCCGAGCCGGGCGACAGCATACTGATCGCCGGCAAGGGCCATGAGGACTATCAGATCTTGGGTACCGAGAAGATCCACTTCGACGATGTCGAGGTGGCAGCGCAGGAACTGGAGCGCGCGTTCAGCTAGGCAATTGCCGTCCGTTCCCATGCCAATGAGATAAACGAACCAGACATACGCAGGATATTCTCATGCAGTTGAACATCGAACAGATCAGTCGGGCCGTTCAAGGCCATGTGATAATGGCCTATGCGGGTCTCGATAAGCTCGTTTCGGGCATTACCTGGGACTCTCGCGAGGTGGTTCCCGGAAACCTCTATGTGGCACTACCGGGAGAGCGGGTCGACGGACATGATTTCGTCGCCGACGCCTTCGCCTCAGGGGCCCGAGCGGTCCTTGTCTCGCATCCTATTCCCGATCAGGCTGTCGGCGCCTGCCAGGAGGCGGGCGGAGCGATCATCCATGTCGCCGATACCTACCAGGCCGTTACCGACTTGGCGCGCGCATGGCGAGGGCATCTTGGGGCAACGGTAATCGCGCTGACCGGTTCGAGCGGCAAGACGACAACGAAGAACCTGACGCGGGATGTGCTTTCCTCGGTGTATCGTGTGGTGGCAACGCGGGCAAACCAGAACAACGAGCTCGGAGTGCCGCGGACGCTTCTGAACGCCGAAGCGGATACGCAGGTCGTCATTGTCGAGATGGGTATGCGCGGTCTCCATCAGCTTTCGGGGCTCTGCTCGTTCGTGAAGCCGGATATGGCCGTGGTCACGAATGTGGGGACAAGCCATATAGAGCTGCTTGGCAGCCGCGAAAACATCGCCCGAGCGAAGAGCGAGCCCGTAGCGGCGCTCCCGTCGGGAGGCACGGCGTTTCTGAATGCTTCCGACGATTTCACCGATTTCATCTGCTCCGAGGCACAAACCGCACAGCGGGGCGTAGAGGTGGTTCGTTATTGCGGAACGGGGGATGCAGACGGTACGGCGCAGGTGTACGCCACCGAGACCAGGCTGGATGCCGATGGCCGTCCGAGCTTCGAGCTGCATCTGCCCACGGGCACAGTTGCGGTTTCCCTGTCATTGCGCGGCGTGCATAACGTCCATAATGCCTGTGCGGCTGCGGCTGTTGCCTGGAAGCTTGGCATGTCGCCGCAGGCGATTGCGCAAGCGCTGGGCGATGCACAGGCCGAAACGGGCCGCCAGGAGATGCTGCATACGGCAGCGGGTGTGACGGTGATCGACGATTCGTACAACGCCAATCCCGATTCGATGGCGGCTTCGTTGGCGATGTTCTCCGCCCTTTCCGTTTCGGGTGCGCGAATAGCTGTGCTCGGAGATATGGGCGAGCTCGGTTCGTATTCCCGACAAGGGCACCGCCAGGTGGGCGCCCGTGCTGCAGCAAGCGGTATCGACCGCTTGATTTGCGTCGGTTCGCTGTCTGCCGATATCGCCGATGCAGCGCAGGCAGCAGGTATGGACCCTGCTGCTATCCAGCAGGTTGAAACCCCCGCCCAAGCGCTGGATCTTCTTGTACGCTCACTGGCGGCGGGAGACGCTGTCTTGGTTAAGGCATCCCATGCAACCGGTTTGGATGCCGTGGTAAAAGGATTGATTCGGTAATGTCCAAGTTCTCCATCTACCCGACCTTCGTCGTATTCGTCGCTATGGTGCTTGCTGCTGCATTGACCATGGTGTTGACCCCGTTGTTCATTCGCCTTCTAAAGCGGCGGCACATCGGCCAGCAGGTCCGTGCCGACGGCCCGCAGAGCCATCTGGTGAAGCAGGGCACGCCGACCATGGGCGGTATCATGATGCTCATCGGCGCAACGGTGGCCATGCTCATTGTCTGCAAGGTTTCGCCAACCCTGATCGCGCTTATCGTTGCCACGCTGCTCACTGGCGCCCTTGGCCTGGTCGATGATGCGGCGAAGGTTATCAACAAGCGCTCGCTCGGCTTAACGCCGAAAGCGAAGCTCATCGGGCAATTCGCCATCGCTGTTGTCTTCATTCTGGTGGCGGTGAACGTGCTCGGGGTGCCCCCGACGGTTGATATTCCCTTCATTTGCGTACTCGACCTGGGTATTTGGACGACTTCGCTCGATATCGGCGGGTTCCATATCATCATTCCCTGGCTGTATCTGATTATCATCAGCATCCTGATTGCCGGTATGACCAACGCCACGAATCTGACCGATGGCCTGGATGGCCTGGCGGCAGGTACGGTGATGATCGTCATGCTGGTAATGGCTGCCATCGCGTACCGATCCGATATGCTGGATGCGTCGGTATTTGCAGCGGCGCTGGCCGGTTCATGCATCGGCTTTTTGTGGTTCAACAGCTATCCAGCCGATATCTTCATGGGCGATACCGGGTCGGAGGCGCTTGGTTGTGCGCTTGCCTGTTTGGCCGTGGTGACGAAGACCGAATTCGTCGTGCTGATCATCGGCATGCTGTTTATTGCCGAAGCTGTTTCGGTCATCATCCAAGTGCTGCATTACAAGCGCACGAAGAAGCGCGTGTTCCTGATGGCGCCCCTGCATCATCATTTTGAGCGCAAGGGCTGGAGCGAGGTGAAGGTGGTCATTCGCTTCTGGATCGTATCCGCGGCGTTTGCGGCCATCGGCTTCTGCCTGTATTTCGCCGAATCATTGCTTACGGTAGCGTAGGAGGCAAGCCATGGAGAACGGCAAAAGGGCGATGCTTCTGGGATCTCACGCTGCTTTCGAGGATTTGGGCGATGTGCTCATCCTGGGTCTGGGCAAGAGCGCTACGGCGGCGGCAGACTATTGTTTGAGCCGCTTGGGCGGTCGTGTACGCTCGGTGTCGATTGCCGCCGGCGCGCGTTCGGCACAGGCTGAAGAGAAGGCGCGCGGATTCGTGGAGCGCGGTGCCAAGGTCGCGTTCGATTGCTATGAGATTCACGGAGCCTATGATTTGGCTATTGCGAGCCCCGGTATCTCGCAATTCGAGGATTTCTACCGCAGCGCCGAAGCCGCGAGTTCCGAAATCATCAGCGAAGTTGAGTTCGCGTGGCGGGAAAGCCCTTCCTCCACGCGCTGGGTGGGCATTACCGGAACGAACGGCAAGACCACCACGACATCGTTGACGACGCATCTGCTGAATGCAGCCGGAATCGAAGCTGTATCGGTCGGCAACATCGGCGATACCTGTTTGGATGCGGTGGCCGAGTATCCGGCTGATGGGCCGGGGCCAGTGCCGGCGCGGGTGCTTGTTGCAGAGGTTTCTTCATTCCAGCTGGCATCCACCCGCCTGTTTGCCCCGCAGATTGCCGTGCTGCTGAATATCACTCCTGACCACATCAGTTGGCACAAGTCGTTCGAGGCTTACGCGGCAGCCAAGCGCAAGGTGTATGCGAACCTTGCGTCGGTTCCCGGGTCGCTTGCTATTCTCGGTGCGACGGACGAGCAGGTTCGTATTTGTGTCCGTGCGATGAAGGCTCAGGGTGCAGCCCGTGGCTTCGCCTATCTTCCCATCGGCGCGAAGGCCGGTCTTCAGGCGAATATGCATGATGTCTGCGGTTCCGAGCGGGCGGCGTATCTGCGCGAAGACGGCATGCTGTGCCTGCAGCAGGGCGAAGCGGTAACCGAGTTGGTTGATGTCGACGAACTGCAGATAAAGGGGCGCCACAATGCGGCAAATGCGCTGGCTGCCGCCAGTGCGGCCCTGGAGCTGGGAGCAGAAGTTCCCGCGGTGCGGGAAGGGCTGCGCTCCTTCGCCCCCCTGGCACATCGGATCGAGCCTTGTGGATCCATTGCGGGTGTTGCCTGCTACAACGATTCGAAAGCGACGAATGTCGATGCCACGCTGAAGGCTCTTGCCGCCTTCGCTCCGAAAAGGCCGATTGCCCTGTTGGGCGGCTTCGATAAGGGCACGCCGCTTGACAGCCTGGTGAAGGCTGCGCAAGAGCACTGCAAAGCAGTGGTTTGCTTCGGTGCGGCGGCACCGCGCTTCGAGAAGGCATTCGCCGATGCGGTTATTCCGGTAATCCCCGCGCAGGGAATGGAATCGGCACTCGATGCCGCACTCGACATCGCCGAGGTCGGGGACATTGTCCTGTTGAGCCCGGCGTGTTCCTCGTTCGACGAATTCGCCAACTTCGAGGAGCGCGGTGACGTGTTCAAGAAACTCGTCACGCAGCGTGTTCAAGCGGATGGAGACCAAGGAGCAGCCGATGGCCGATAGTTCGAGCAGAGCTTCGGGCCGCACCGGCCTTTTCTCGCTGTTCCGGGGGGAGAACGTCCCCGCTGAGGTGATGGGGCCGCGCTTGTTGGTGGGCGTATGTGCCATCGCATTGACCATCATCGGCATCGTGATGGTGTATTCCGCCTCTTCCATCGAGGCCATCTCTGAATCGGGGGATGCTACCTATTACATGGTCAGGCAGGTGATCTTCGCCTTGATCGGCGGAGGGCTGGCCTTCGTTTGCGTGCGATTCGTGCCCTACCATGCCTGGTTGGGGACCGTCGGCCTTGTCTACTACGTGATCTGCATGATCCTGGTTGTGCTTACCGCCGCAATGGGTCTGGTCGGACTTGGTGCGCAACGTTGGCTTTCCATCGGTGGCGTGACGCTTCAGCCATCCGAATTCGCGAAGATCGCCCTGATTCTGGCATCGACCCGGCTGATGCTGGAATATCGTAGCGACATGCTGACCCAGATGCAATTCGTAGCGCGTATGTGCCTGTTCGTGCTGCTGCCGCTGATATTCATCTTCCGTGCCCAGAGCGATTTGGGAACGACTATGATCTGCCTGGTCGGCATCCTCACCATTCTCTGGGTCGGCGGTGTGTCCTGGCGGGTCCTTCTTGGCATCGTCATCGCCTGCCTGTTTTTTGGTGTGATTGCCTCGCATACCGGATACCGCTCCGACCGTTGGATCTACCTGGACCCCTGGTCGGACTACTATGGTTCGGGTTTCCAAATCATCCATTCATGGTACGCCTTCGCCCAAGGTGGGCTCTTCGGTCAAGGTCTCGGTAATTCTGCAGAGAAGTACTTGTATCTGCCCGAGGCGGAGACCGACTTCATCTTCTCCATCATCGGAGAAGAGCTCGGTTTCGTCGGCGCTGTGTTCGTGATTGCGCTGTTCGTGGGATTCTTGATAGGCGGGCTGCGCATGGCACAAAGCGCTGCCGACGATGCGGGCAGCCTCCTTTGTGCGGGCCTGTCGGTAATGCTCGTGTTCCAGGCGTTCCTCAACATCGGCATGTGCGTCGGCATATTTCCCACTACCGGCAAGCCGCTGCCGTTCATTTCGGCAGGCGGTTCCTCGCTCATCGCCTCCCTGTTCATCGTCGGTATCATGCTCAGCGTGTCGTACTCAACGGACGAGTCCGTCTACGAACGCCGCCGGACCAATCTGCGGTTGCTGCGCATGGAAGACGAGGAGGTTGCGGGTCGTTCTCTGCAAGATGGCGCTCGTGTACCAGCGGGCCGTGCGGGCATGACGACATTCCAAGGAGTGATGCACTCCCTGTTCGGAAGCGAGCGCCCAGATTCTTCAACGCATGCGGGCAGGCGAGCGCCGGATCGAAGGCGAAGGTATTCCGCCGAGCGCACCCGCCGCCCCGAACCCGATGCGCGCTCGGATGAAGCGCGGCGGAGAAGGCGACAAGCCGCTGAGACCCGCCGGGGGAATGCCGGCGCCCCCCGTGCCCAGCGCGGCGATCGCCCTGACCAATCAAGGAGCTCCCGCCGTTCCCGTACTATTGATGGTTACCGCCCAGACGAGCAGCGCAATCATGCCGGGAGCACCCAGCGGAACCGTAACGACGGCTCTCTGCGTATCGTGAACGATTACCATGTTCCCAATCGACGCCGACAATCGGGATCCTCGTCTCGGGATTCCCGCAATCGGCACAGGAAGTGAGATAGGATGCTCTTCGTGCTTTCCGGTGGCGGCACCGCCGGGCATATCAATCCCGCGCTGGCCCTTGCCGAGGTTCTGATCGATCGAGGCCACAAAGTGGTTTTCGCTGGTACCCCGCAGGGTATCGAAGCGCGTTTGGTCCCCGAGGCGGGATTGGCGTTCGAGCCCTTCGAGGCCGCCGGCTTCAATCGCCGCCATCCCCAGACCATCTTCCGAGCGGTGAGGCTCATCTCTGCCAGCACCAAACGTGCTGTGCATTGGTTCGATGAGATCCATCCCGATGCCGTTGTCGGATTCGGAGGCTATGTCTGCATCCCGGTAGCGCGGGCGGCCGAGAAGAAGGGTATCCCGGTTGTCGTGCACGAACAGAACTCCGTCATGGGCATCGCAAACCAGTATCTGGCAAAACGGGCCGCGGCGGTTGCGCTGACCTATCGGGTAGCCGGCGAGGCGGTAGCAGATAAGTCGAAGCTTGTGGTCACCGGTAATCCGGTGCGCTCGTCGATCTTCGATGCGACGCGCGAACAGGGGCGCCGGATGCTCGGTATTCCCGACGATGCGACGATGCTGCTGGTATTCGGCGGCAGCCTGGGTGCACGCCATATCAACGCGGCGCTCTGTTCACTCAAAGAACGGCTCTTGAACGTGGAGGGTCTGTATATCGTGCACATCACCGGTCCGAAAGAGCTCGAAACCGTCGAGCGCGATCTTGCCCTCACCGATGGGGAGCGAAAGCGCTGGCAGGTGATGGGCTATCAGAATCGCATGGGCGAGACCATGGCGGCAGCCGATCTGGTGGTTTCCCGGGCTGGGGCAACATCGCTGGCCGAGATCTCGGCGCGTCAGATTCCCGCATTGCTCGTGCCGTTCCCATATGCGACGGCAGACCATCAGACGGTCAATGCCCGCGAATACGTGCAGGCCGGGGCGGCATACATGGTGCCCGATGCAGATGTCGAGACTGAGGGCTTCGCCGACAAGCTGTTCGCCATGATCGATGACCCCCAACTTCGCGAGCGCATGCACCAGGCAGCCGCATCGTTCAAGACGCGGGATGCCGCAGGTAATTTGGCAGATGTTGTGATACGGGCGGCCGCCCATAACTAATGCTTCTACAATGTAGAGCTTAGATCCAACAAGGAAGCGAGGAAGGCTATGGCAGCCCCAGAGATCAAGAAGGTCCACTTCATCGGCATCGGCGGCGTCGGCATGAGCGGCATCGCCCATGTGGCACATGATCGGGGGCTGCAGGTGAGCGGTTCGGACCTTCGGTCCAGCCGCTATACCGATCAGCTGAAAGAGGCGGGCATTACCGTCTACATCGGGCAATCTGCCGATAACCTGCCGGATGACGATGATGCCGTCGTCGTGGTATCCACGGCGATTCTGGACAACAATCCTGAACTGCAGGCAGCGCGCGAACGTAAGATGACTATCTGGCATCGTGCCCAGATGCTCGCTTATCTAGGCAGGGGTCGCAAGACGCTCGCGGTTGCCGGCACACATGGAAAAACCACCTCGTCGTCCATGCTTGCTTCGACGCTCGACGGCATGGGATACGATCCCAGCTTCCTGATCGGCGGAATGGTACGCGCCTATGGCACGAATGCCCATTCCGGTTCGGGGGAATATTACGTAGTCGAAGCGGACGAGAGCGATAAATCATTTACCTACCTCGATCCAGCGGCCGTGTTGGTGACCAACATCGAGGCAGACCATCTGGACCATTATGCCGACCTGGATGAGATCTATCGGCTGTTCTCAGCGTTCATGTCGCAGGTCCCCGAGCAGGGGGGTGTGATCGTCGTGTGCGGCGACCAGCCGGAACTGGTTCAGCTGGCACAGCCGATCGACCGTTCGGTCTATTCCTACGGGTTCGGTGAATCCTGCGATGCCCGTATCGTGTCGTGGGAGCCGCGCGGCATCGGAAGCGTGTTTTCCCTTCGCTTGCCCGATGGCACGCAGGTTGAAAGCTCGGTCAAGCAGAATCCCGGAAAGCACAACGTTTCGAATGCTGCAGGGGTGCTGACGCTTATCTGGGCGCTCGGCCTGCCCGTGGAACAGGCAGCTCGGGCACTGGGGGCTTTTGCGGGCGTTTCCCGCCGCTTCGATTTGGTGGGAGAGGCCGATGGCGTGACGGTTGTCGACGATTACGCGCACCATCCGACCGAGATTGCCGCAACCATCTCCGCTGCAGCCAAGCTCGACTTCAATCATGTGTATGTCATCTTCCAGCCTCATCGCTATTCGCGCGTCAAGCTGTTTACCGAATTGCTCCATGATGAATTCGGATCGGCATTCGACGAGGCGTCGGGCGTCTTGTTCATGAACGTCTACCCTGCAGGCGAAATGCCGGTTCCAGGAGTGTCGGGACAGACGTTTCTGGATGTTGTGCTCGACCATCCCGGCCATCCCGAAGCGCTATATGTGCCGCACCGCATGGATGTGGTGCCGACGATCCTGCCGTACCTGGAAAGCGGCGACTTGGTATTCACCATGGGAGCGGGCGACGTGACCGCCATCGGACCCCAGCTGGTCGAGGCACTGCAAGAACGTGCTGCTGCACGCAAAGCGTCATCCGAGGGTTCGGCTCGATGAGCACCGTATCCACGCATGGCCCATCGCCGCTCTTTGCCTACGGTCCGGGTTTCAAAGGGTCGGTTCGACGCGATGAGCCGATGAGCCGTCATACCACGTATCATATCGGAGGTCCCGCTTCGTATTTCATCGAAGTGGAGGACCTTGCTGCGCTCGCGCGGGTCATGGAGGATTGTGCGCGCTTCGAGCTGCCTTGGGCCCTGGTGGGACAAGGAAGCAACCTGCTCGTTTCCGACGATGGGTTCGACGGGGTCGTCATTGTATTGAAGGGCCAATTCCGCACCTGGACCTTCGATGCGGAGCACATGCGCTATGTCGTAGGCGCCGGAATGATGCTTTCGCGCATGGTTCAAGAAGCGTACCATGAGGGGCTTTCCGGTCTCGAATTCGCCGTCGGCACGCCGGGCACCATCGGAGGAGCGCTTCGCATGAATGCCGGGACCGGTACGCAGTGGATCGGGCAGCGCGTCGTTTCAGTGACGACCTATCGGGTGAATGGCGGTTTGCTGCGCCGTGATGGCACCGATATCACGTGGGGTTATCGGTTCTCCTCGATTCCCGCTGACGAGATCGTGGTCGAATGCGAGCTTGCCATGGAACGGGGTGCCGAGGTGCTGATCCGCAACCGGATGGATGGGGCCCTTTCCCGCAGGAAGAAATCGCAGCCCATGGGAATGCCTTCGTGCGGGAGCGTGTTCCGCAACCCGGAGGGGAAGAGCGCGGGCCGGCTGATCGAGCAGCTGGGTCTGAAAGGCACTTCGGTCGGCGGGGCTCAGATCAGCACCGTCCATGCGAATTTCATCGTGAACAAGGGCGGGGCATCTGCCCTGGACGTGCTCAAACTCATGCATCTGGCACAGGATAAGGTGAAGGAGGCTTATGGCATCGAACTACAGCCGGAAGTCCGCTTCCTCGGGTTCGCGTAATGCACGTCCGCAGCGCCGAGCGCGTTCGGATACGCGGCAGCAGGCTAATCGGCGCACGTCCGGTCGCGGCAGCCAAGCTTCCCGTGCATCTCGTGTTCGCCGTGGACAGCAAGGGCCGGCACGCCAGGATGCCCACCGCACCGTGCGTCGGAACCGCGGTGCCGTGCCCTCTGCCGAATCGCGCGTCCATACCGCACCGACCCAACGGCGTGTCAGCTCGGTGCGATTGGGCGATCTGCAGAATGGCCGCGGTGCACGTATGGAGTCGCGCTATCGCCGCTATACGCGCAAGGTGCTGGTCGGTCTCGGTATCTTCGCGGCCATCGTGCTGGTGTATGCGATCCTTTACTTCTCCGGGATGTTCGCCATCAAGAACGTTACCGTGAAGGGCTGCGAGCATCTGACGGCAGAAGAGGTGTCGTCATTGGCTGCGGTGCCGAAGAACAGCACGCTGCTGCGCGTGGATTCCGCGGGAATCTGCAGCCGCCTGGAGACGAATCCCTGGGTCCAGGACGCATCGGTAACGGCGGTGTTCCCCGATACCCTCGAGATCGACATCACCGAACGGACCATCGATGCGGTGGTCGAGGTAACAACCGCCGAAGGCGATGCGACCGAAGATTGGGCGATTGCCTCTGATGGCATGTGGCTGATGAGTATCCCCGACAAGAACTCGGAGGAGGCTTCCCAGGTCAGTTCGAAGGTTTACGAGGATGCCGACAACGTCCTGCATATCACCGATGTACCATACGGCGTTTCTCCGGTGGCGGGCAGCTATTGCACCGATGACAGCGTGAAGAACGCGCTCAACATCGTATCGGGGATGACTACAGAGCTTGCCGACCAGGTGAAGAGCGTCAAGGCTGACAGCTCCGACAATGCGACGTTGACGCTGAAGAACGGGGTGGAGATCGCGTTCGGCTCCGATGACGACATCCGTGAGAAGGAGCGTATCTGCCTGGAACTGCTTGATGAGCATCAGGGATCGATCGCCTATATCAATGTGCGCACCCCCAGCAATCCGACCTATCGGGCGCTGTGATCCGGGGTTCTTCGGCGGAATCCGATTGCTTATCGCCTGTTGATAGCATGTGATGACAGCGCTGCACGTTTGCATTCAACCTTTCATCGTGTAGAATAATCAGGTGCTCGAACGGCGGAACGGCTCGAGTGCCGAACGTACGAACCCTTTATGGAGGTTTCAATGGCAAATCAAATCGGTTCCGAGAACAATGCTCTCATCCGCGTCGTGGGTGTTGGCGGCGGCGGAACAAATGCAGTTAACCGCATGGTCGAGGCGGGAATCAAAGGCGTAGAGTTCATCGCCATCAATACTGATAACCAGGCTCTGTTGATGTCCGATGCCGACAAAACCGTTCATATCGGCGAGGACCTGACACGCGGGCTCGGTGCCGGTGCGAATCCCGAGATCGGTGCCCAGGCTGCCGAAGAGAGCCGCAATGAGATCGCCGAGGTGCTAGCCGAGTCCGATATGGTCTTCATCACCGCGGGCGAAGGAGGCGGTACCGGTACCGGGGCAGCGCCGGTCGTAGCCGAGATCGCGCGCGAGGAAATCGGCGCACTGACCGTCGGCGTCGTTACCAAGCCGTTCAGCTTCGAGGGACGTCTTCGCCGCAACCAGGCTGAGCAGGGCATCGAGCTGCTGTCCCAGAAGGTCGATACCTTGATCGTCATTCCGAACGATCGCCTGTTGGAGATCGTCGAGAAGAAGACCAGCATGTTGGACGCATTCCGCATTGCGGATGATACGCTGCGTCAGGGCATCCAGGGCGTTACCGACCTGATTACCATTCCGGGCTTGATCAACCTCGACTTCGCCGACATCCGTACGGTTATGAAGGATGCAGGTTCGGCCATGATGGGCATCGGCATCGCTTCGGGCGAAAGCCGGGCACTCGATGCCGCCCAGCAGGCAATCAATTCCAGCCTTCTGGAATCTTCCATTGCCGGCGCTTCCCGCGTGCTGTTCTCCATCGCAGGTGCACCCGATTTGACGTTGGCCGAGGTCGATGAGGCCGCTCGGACCGTCGAGGCATGCGCCGACGAGAATGCGAACATCATCTATGGGCAGATCATCGACGAGAGCCTGGGAGACCAGGTCCGCATCACGGTTATCGCCACGGGCTTCACGGGCAACGGCCAGCAGGACAACTCCCGCGATCAGCGTAATCTGTTCTCTTCGGCGGCTCAGCAAGGTTCCAACACGGCCCAACAACAGCCGGAGCCCTACACCCCGCCGGTCTCGTATAACAACGGCAACGATGCAAACCGCTTCAATGACGAGGATTACATCCCCGATTTCCTGAAGCGATAACTTTCGTACCTATCGATATCGTATGGCAACGACCCCTGAACTGCCGCTCCCGCAGCTGGTCAAGGGTCGTTTTTCTTTCTCGGGCCAACACTCTTCAAAAACAGCGGGTTCCCTGCGGGATGACGAGCGCACGCCGATCATCGCCTTCAGCGATCCCATTCTCTTTATGCAAACGGGCGTGCGTATCGCCTTCACCCAACGGACCGGTGGGACAAGCAAGGTACCGTACGATTCGCTCAATCTGGGAACCCACGTGAAAGACTGTCCAGATGATGTTGCAGAGAACCGCCGACGCGTGCTTTCCGCCTTCGGCGTGCCCGATGATCCGCTGTTGGTGCCGAACCAGGTGCACGGGCGCAACGTCACCGTGGTTGACAGCGCTGTTCCCACGCAGTTGGCTGCCATCCGAACGGCCATTGCCGCAGGCTCCGACGGATTGGTTGTCTCCGTATCGGATGTGGCCGCTCTGCTCTGCTATGCCGACTGCGTGCCGCTCATCATGGTTGCCCCGCATGGGACTTTCGCGGTTGTGCATGCAGGTTGGCGCGGTGTTGATAACAATATCGCTCCGCATGCGCTCGAGCTTCTCCTTGATGCGGACGGTACAATCGATCCGTCGCGGGTGAATGTGTACCGCGGTCCGTATATCCATGCCGAATGCTTCGAGACGGGACCGGAGGTTTACCGGCGATTCGTATCCCAGTTCGGGCCGGAGGTTCTGGTGGGTACGGATCATGTGGATATGGGGCGCGCGCTCGATATCTCGCTTGTCAAGGCGGGAATCGACCCTCGCCGCATCGCTGACGTCGATAGCTGCACGATGTGCCATAATCAAGAATGGTTTTCATATCGAGCGCAGGGAGGCGTATGCGGCAGACACGGCGCGTTTGCCGTTCGTGTCGTCAATGCATCCGCCTAGCGCTCGCAGGTTCAAGGAGGCGATGGGTGCGCAATGAGCATTGCCACGCGTTACCGCGCCGTTCGCGCGGAGATCGATGAAGTCTGCCGGTCGTGCGGCAGGGATCCTCGGGAAGTAAAGCTGGTGGCCGTCTCGAAAACGGTCGGTATCCCCGAGGTGGCCGAAGCCATCGAAGCGGGGGCGGATGTTTTCGGCGAGAACCGTCCCGATCAAATCGTGCCGAAGCAGGCGGCATACCCAGCGTGCGAATGGCACTTCATCGGCAACATCCAGTCGAGACGAATCGACGATATCGTCGGTGCGGCAACGATGATTCATTCGGTATACCAACAGCATCACCTTGCCCGAATCGAACGCGCTGCAGTTGCACACGGCAAGGTGCAGCCTATCCTTCTGGAGGTTAACGTTTCGGGTGAGGAAAGCAAAAGCGGTCTTGCCCCCGACCAGGTCGAGGAAATGATGGCGGCGGTCGACGGATTCGACCATATCCGGCTGTGCGGCCTGATGACCATGGCTCCGCGCGGAGATCAGAACGTTGCCGAAGAGACGTTCGCGGGGCTT
This sequence comes from Eggerthellaceae bacterium, assembly GCA_050951005.1. Taxonomy (GTDB): domain Bacteria; phylum Actinomycetota; class Coriobacteriia; order Coriobacteriales; family Eggerthellaceae; genus UMGS1519. The sequence continues at coordinate 253,531 of JBMNIP010000004.1, forward strand.
GAGGAATTAAGAAACAAGCTGCGCACCTGCACCTTTGAGAGGCATGGGCATTTCGAGCTTAATGAACTTTCTATGGGTATGAGCGAAGATTGGCGCGTGGCTATACCTCACGGCGCTACGATGGTACGAGTCGGTCGTGCAATTTTCAGCGACGAATTCGAACCGACAGCATAAATGCAGCAGAGCTGAAACGATGCGCATTGCCATTGATGCGTATCGACACGATCAGGAGAACATTATGGCTAATACATCTTCTGGATGGGCGGGGCGCGCTTCGGGTGCGCTTTCCGGGTTGCGTGATCGCTTCTCGGGCAACCGCAACCGCGACGACGAGTACGACGATTACGGTTACGAAGACGATTACGACAACTACGGTGACGGTTACAACGACTACGATGACCGCGGCTATTCCGATGACTACGGAGAATACGGCTACGACCCGGAGGCTGAAGAGGATTACGACATGTCCTCGACCGGTCCGGTTTCCACCCGATCGGTGAACAACCGAACCCAGACCCGTTCCACGAACCCGCGTCTGGTCAGCATGAGCGATGCCCGTGCCAGCGTTACCGGGCGTACGAGTGCGATCGATCCGGAGACGCGCGTTCCCTCCTATCGCCAGACGCCTTCGACAACGGGCTACCGCACCGCTTCTGCAGGGGCCGGTGCAAGCCGCTCGCGCGGATATGATTCGCTTTTCACTTCGACGGCCTCGACGTCGAACGACTCGCAGGCAACGGGAGCCGATGGCGACACGAAGCCGAAGTCGCCGGTGTTCCAGATTCCGCTGACCAAAGCCCCTGGAGATCGCAGTTTGGAGATTGTGCGCCCCAAAGAATACGGCGATGTCGCCAACGTTGCCGGCATCCTGCGCAAGGGTGACGCCGTGATTCTGAGCTTGATTATGGCGCCGGCGGCGATTTCTATCCGCGTGCTCGATTTTGCCTTCGGCGTGGCAAGCGCCCTTGATGCGAATGTCGAATGCATCGGGGACAAGGTTTTCTTCGTTGTCCGAGGCGAAGGCATGTCCGAGGCAGAGCGAGAAAAGCTGCGTTTGCAGGGGGTTGTTCAGTGAGCCTGGCAATAGCGAAAGATACCCGTATTGCCGTCATCGGAGGCGGCAAGATGGGTGAAGCCATCATGGGCGGCTGGATCGGCGCCGAGGATGGCCTTGCCGCGGTGCTGGGCCCCGAGAATTTCGTCGTGGCGAATCCCGGCGAGGCGCGCCGTACCTATCTGACCGAAACCTATGGGGTCTCCTGTGTTCGGACGGCTGCTGAAATCGATGAGGCCGATATCGTGCTCATTTCCGTGAAACCCCAGAAGATGTCCGAGGTGCTTCCGGTTCTGGCGGCACGTCCGTTTGCGGCAACGGCGTTCTATATCAGCGTTGTAGCCGGTTGGACATGCGAACGCATCGAGGATGCCCTCGGCGGTCAGGCACGATTGTGCCGCCTGATGCCGAATACGCCGCTGCTGGTCGGCTGCGGTGCAACGGCGGTCAGTACGGGGTCTGCCGCTTCCGATGACGAAGCGGCGCTGGTGCGCGACCTGTTCAGCTGCTTGGGTAAGGCGTGGATTGTCGACGAGCGGCAGATCGATGCGGTATGCGCGATCAGCGGTTCAGGTCCTGCCTACGTTGCCCACCTTATCGAGGCGCTTGCCGGCATGGGCCCTGAAATCGGACTCGATCGCGACCTTGCCGAGCAATTGGCTCTCCAGACTGTGCTGGGCACGGCCCAGCTGATGGTACAACGTCATCAGAGCGCTGAGAAAACGCGCATCGATGTCAGCAGCCCGGGCGGGACGACGCTTGCCGCCCTGGATGCCATGGACGATGCAGGCTTCACCGCTTCGCTGGAAGAGGGTGTGCGGGCTGCCATCCGCCGTGCCGACGAGTTAGGAAAAATGTAGATGACGTGGCAGTACGTGGTGGTGTCCCTGGCGGATCTCTATGCCATGATTCTCGTGGTGTATATCTGCCTGACCTGGATTCCCGTTCGACAAGGCGCGTTCGCCGATGTGATGGCTTTTCTCGAGAAAATCTGCGATCCGTTCCTCAAACCGTTTCGTTCCCTCATTCCACCTATCGGCGGAATGATTGATATCACCCCTATTATTGCCATACTTGTATTACAATTCGGCGTAAGATTAATCGTGAGCATTTTCTAACGTATATGTGTGTGGTGCCTCGATAATGGATGGAAGGAAATTCAATGGCGATCACTTCGACTGACATTCAGAACCAAAGCTTCTCAATCGACCGGAGGGGCTACGATGTCGACGAGGTCGATGTCTTCCTGGAGCGCATGAGCGAAGAGGTCGACGCACTTAACAATCAAATTGCCGATCTGCAGGATCAGCTGCGTGATGCGAATGAGCGTGCGGATGAGGCAGAAGCCCGTGCCGAAGAAGCCGAGAGTGCTGCTCCGGTCATCGAGCCGAAGGAGCAGGCGGCGGCACCGGTCGTATATACCGAGACGGAGAAGGACGCACGCATTGCCACGCTCGAGCGCCAGCTTGAAGAGCGCCGTCGCGATGTCGATGCCATCGCCCAAGCGCTGATTACTGCGCAACGTTCGGGTGAGGAGATCGTTGCCAACGCAAAGAAAACCGCACTCAACACCCAACAGGATGCAGAAGAGGAGGCCAAGCGCATTCTCGACAAGGCGAATGCCGAGAAGCAGCGCATCCTCGGCGTCATCTCCGAGCTGCAGGATGATCGCGAGCAAGTGCGCAGCGACTATCAGGATATGCTGAAGGAGTTCATCGCCTCGGCAACCAAGACGCTGACCGAGATTGGCGGAGACCTGGATGCTACGGCTGTGTCCGCAGATACGAAGCGTCCTGCGCGCACGCATCATCATTCGACGACGAATACCAAGGTGAATGCCGAGGCATTGGCCGCCACGTATACGACGCCTTCGGTCGGTCGCAATCATGCTGTTGCCCCGCAGGCCCCGAAGCCCTCGAAGCCGGGTAAGGATCTGACCGGATTCGGCGATGCTGCGGACGATTTCGAGTTCGACGATATCGACTAACGATTCCCGTATACGGTAATAGCGCCGCATCCCCAGGTGAGGGTGCGGCGCTTTTTTTAGGGAAATGGGTTTGCGCTTCCCGCGAAGGGGAGCATTTTGCAGGTTGGGGTGCTATCGGAGTGGAGCGGATCTGTAAGCCGGGTTCTGTCATCGACGACCATTTATCTAGGACCTGCGTCGCCGCAGGCCTCAAGCACGCAACCCGGATGCGCGAACGGACGGTCGCAAAGCATCCCTATTTGCGCTTGCTTCGGATGGGGTTTTCCAAGCTGCGTCATTGCTGGCGCACTGGTGCGCTCTTGCCGCACCGTTTCAGCTTTTCTCCTGGAAAACAGGGGAGTTTCCTTTTCTGTGGCACTTTCCGTCGGGTCGCCCCGCCCAGCTGTTAGCTGGCATCCTGTCCGTTGAAGCCCGGACTTTCCTCATGCAGCGGCAATCCGCTGCGCCGCGGTCATCCGATCCGCTCCGATGGGTGATTCTACCATCAATCCGCCCGCTGCGTGCCGTATCCCCGTCACTGCCATGAATCGTCGTAATCGTCACGAAATCATCTGCAGGCAAATCGCTAGAATAGCGATGGAACCGAACAGGAAGGATCTTGCAATGCGGGCAGCTTTGGTCGGCGCTGTGCAGTTCAACGGAGGGCATTTCTTAAAGCAGCGCTTCGATTGCGTCATCGCCGTCGATGGGGGCTACGCCTCACTTCGGCGGATTGGTGTTATGCCGGATATAGCGGTGGGGGATTTCGATTCGCTCGGATTCGTGCCCGATTGCCCGACCAGGACGTTTCCGGTTGAGAAGGATGCAAGCGACATGGAGCTTGCACTGCATGAGGCACTCGGGCGCGGGTGCGATGAGGTACTGCTTTATGGCGCGTTCGCTGCACGCTTGGACCATACGATTGCCAATCTTGAGCTGCTGATGGCACTTGCCAAGCGCGGCGTGCGTGCATTCGGCATCGGGGATACCTTTGCGGTGACCGCCCTATACGGATCGGCGAGCACGATTGCGACCGACCATCTGCGCTTTTCGGGCAATCGCCTGTTGGCATCCGGCCTTGCCGTGGAAGGTCATGCCGCTGATGCCTGCCATTCTGAAAGCGATTTGCCCCTTCCCGTGAAGGAAGATGCCGGGGCTGATTACGGTAATTTCCTCTCGGTATTTGCCTTGAACGGTGATGCGCATGGCGTTTGCGAACGCGGATTGAAATACTGCATCGAAGATGCCACCATGCCGGGAATGAGCAGCTTGGGGCTCTCTAACGAATTCACGGATGAAGATGTCGATATCTCGGTGCGGCAGGGCTCGCTTGTCATCACCTTTCCCATAAATGCCTATCAAGCGATTGTGTAACGGGGCGTACAGAGAGGGGTTGGGATATACTCGAAGGGTGCTCGGGAATCTCGGGCACCGGGGAGCTCGCGCGAAGCGGGCTGAGAAAGGGTTTTGGCGCGTTGCGAGGAGGCGATGCGCATCAGCAATCCTGACCCGTTGAACCTGCATGGATAATGCCTGCGAAGGGAGCATATTTCATGACCATGACCCAAATCGATGCGGCCCGAAAGGGAATCGTCACTCCGCAGATGCAGCGTGTCGCCGAGAAGGAGGGGCGGGAGCCCGAATGGGTTCGCGAACGGGTATCGCGCGGCAGCATCGCCATTCCGGCAAACATCAACCATACCAATCTCGATCCCCATGGGGTCGGCGAAGGGCTCCGCACGAAAGTGAATGTGAACCTGGGGATTTCGGGCGACCTGCATGACGAGCCCGAAGAGTGGAAGAAGGTCGACATCGCCCACGAGCTGGGAGCCGAGGGCATCATGGACCTGTCGAATGCGGGGAAGACGCGGGAATTTCGCCGCAAGCTGATCGAACGTTCTACGGCGATGATCGGTACGGTACCGATGTACGATGCCATCGGATATCTGGAGAAGGCGCTCATCGCCATCAAACCGCAGGACTTTCTGGATGTCTTGCGCGCCCATGCGGAGGATGGCGTGGATTTCGTCACCATACATGCGGGTATGAACCGCAAAACCATCGATTCGTTTCGCGAGACGGGGCGTCTGATGAATATCGTCAGCCGCGGCGGTTCGCTCATCTTCGCGTGGATGGCGGCGACGGGCAACGAGAACCCGTTCTACGAATACTTCGACGAGGTACTCGACATCCTGCACGAATACGATGTGACTATCTCCATCGGAGATGCCATGAGGCCGGGTTGCAATGCTGATTCCTCCGATGCCGGTCAGATTTCCGAGCTCATCGAAATAGGCAAGCTGACCACGCGCGCTTGGGATGCCGGGGTTCAGGTAATGGTTGAAGGACCCGGGCATATGGCCATTGACGAGATTGCCGCGAACATGAAACTCGAGAAGCGGCTGTGCCATAATGCCCCCTTCTATGTACTTGGTCCCCTGGTGACCGACATCGCCCCAGGTTACGACCATATTACCGCGGCAATCGGCGGAGCGATTGCCGCTTGGGCAGGTGCTGATTTCCTGTGCTACGTGACGCCGGCCGAACATCTGCGTTTGCCGGATGCCGATGACGTGCGGGATGGGTTGGTGGCAACCAAGATCGCAGCGCATGCCGCGGATATCGCGAAGCATCTCCCCGGTGCGCGCGATAGGGACATACAGATGAGCGAGGCGCGCCATCGTCTGGATTGGGAAGCGCAGTTCGCCTGCGCGTTGGATCCGAAGAAGGCGCGTGAATACTATGAGAGTGCTCCACCCGAGGAGCCGAACACCTGCAGCATGTGCGGCAAGATGTGTGCTGTGCGGACGGTGAACGAGGTTATGGGCGGAAAGATAATAGATTTGGATTATTGCTAGCACAGAAGTGCTTACGACAGAGGGGATTGCGATGAAGACGGTATTGAGCATTGCTGGATCTGACTCCTGCGGCGGAGCGGGAATCCAAGCGGACATCAAGACGATTACCGCCCATGGACTGTACGCTGAAACGGCGGTAACCGCCGTCACGGCGCAGAATACGGTGGGTGTGCAGGGAATCGTCGAGATGGATCCGGAGTTTGTGGCTCGACAGATCCGCTCGTGCTTCGAGGATATCCGCCCTGATGCTGTGAAGATCGGTATGGTCGGAACGGCCGCTGCGGTGAAGGCCATTGCCGAAGAGCTGCAGCGCTATGATGCCAAGAACATCGTAGTCGATCCCGTGCTCCAGGCAACCACGGGCGCTTCGCTTGCCGATGACGATGTTGCACAGTCCCTGATGGAGTACCTGGTTCCGATTGCATCCATCGTTACCCCGAACATTCCGGAGGCGGCCTTGCTCACGGGCCGCAAGGTTTCCACTCCCGATGAGATGGAGGAAGCGGCATCGGTCATCAAGGCGGAAACCAAGGGCGCGGTCCTCATAAAGGGCGGGCATGCGAGTGGTGGGGCAGATGACCTGCTGCTCACTGAACATCTCCGTGTGGTATGGCTGCGGCACAAGCGCATCAACACGCAGAGCACGCATGGAACCGGCTGCACGATGTCGGCTTCGATCGCCTGCGGGCTCGCGCGCGACTACGACACCCAGGCGGCGGTTTCAAAGGCGAAGGCATACGTTACCGGCGCGTTGGAGAACGCACCGGGTCTCGGTTCCGGAGTCGGGCCCCTCAATCACATGTGGGACTTGCAATGATCGAGGGTATGGGGTGCCGATAAGTACCCCATATTCTTACTATTGGCCAACAAATCGCAAACGGCATGTTTCTTTCGGTTTGCCGAATAAAGCCAATTCATTAATATTTAAGTATCGATATCGTCGTAACCGATAAGGCAGTATCGATAGATACGGGACAAGTTCGTGAATCCCTTAGTGTTCGGTACTCGCATGCGACCTGGAGTCGCCTGTGGGTTTTCGTCTGAGAACGGCAAGAGAAAAGGAGTTTCACATGTTGAGTTTCGTTGCTACGTCCACGGCTGCAACCGGAGCCGAAGCTGGTAAGGAGGTTGCCGGCAAGATCAAGGCGGGTATCGCCCAGCCGAAGTTGGCAATGGCTTACGGCTCGTGCGATTACGACTCTGCTGAATTGCTCAAGGCCGTCGCGGCCGAACTGCCGGGCGTACCGGTGGTGGGCAACACCTCGTTTACGGGAGTAATCACGCCGGAAGGCTACATCGGCGGCGACAGTCCGTTTGTGGGAATCTTGGCACTTGGCGGCGACGATGTGACCGTTGGCACCGCTGGTGCGGCGCTCGGCGATGGCGATCCGCGAGAAGCCGGGGCGGATTTGGCACGCAAAGCCATGGCAGCTGCCGGGAAGACGGAAGCGCCCGATTACTGGTTCCTGGTCTGCGCTCCGGGTACCGAGGAATATTACCTGAAAGGTGTGACCGATGTCATCGGCCGCGTCCCCGTGTTCGGCGGGTCTGCTGCGGACAACACCATCGAAGGCAATTGGTGGGTGTATAGCGGCACCGATGCTTTCCAGAACGGCGCTGCCATCGCGTTCTTCTATACGGATACCCCGTTCACCAATATGTATACCGGCGCCTATGACGAGACCGACGATTTCGGCGTTGTCACGAAGATGCGTGGCGACCGCGATATCATGGAAATCGACGGCAAGCCGGCTCTGCAGGTTTATGCCGATTGGCGCGGCATGAGCGTCGACGAGATCAAAGGTGCCGATCTGCTGTCAAAATCTGTCGTGAGCCCGATCGGCGTCAAGGACCGCATGGGCGATTTGATGGCTATCCGCCATCCTATGGGCGGCAACGACGATCTATCCATCTCAGTCGGGGCAAAAGTTGCCGAGAAAACCTGTGTCGTCCGGGTCGAGGGCGATGTCGACCATCTGGTAAATGCCGTGACCGTGACGGCCGATGAGTTGAAGAAGCGCGCCGGACGGAAGCCCGCTGCCTATTTCTTCGTGCACTGCGGCGGCCGCCGTGCGGCAATCGGCGACCGTATCGACGAGGTTGCCGATCGCTTTATCAAGGCGGCCGATGGCGTGCCGTTCATCGTCGAATTCACGTTCGATGAGTACGGCCATGAGGACGATGGCCTCAATACCAACGGCGGCTTGATGCTGTCGTTCTCGGCGCTCGGGTAATCGCCGGTTCGGCCAGGTTGTCGAAGCGGGCATCGTCGTGCAGAGCACAGGCGATGCCCGCTTTCTGTATTCCCCCGGTTCTCTCAGGCGCTTGATGGTTGCCCTTCCTGTTGGAAGCAGAAGAAAGTTTGCGGGAAGATACCCCCGTTGACCTTGCGCTTGTCCGCTTGCCCGTGTACTATGTGTTCGTCGGCAAACCTGCCGAGATTCCCATTTTCCATAGTGCGAGCTGTTATTTCGGCAGCAGCATGCACGTTCCTGTGCAAGGAGGATTTCGTGAAGTTCTTTTTGGATACCGCCGATCTCGATGAGATCGAAGAGGCGGCAAGCTGGGGCGCCATTGCAGGCGTGACTACCAATCCGTCGCTTTACTCCCGCATCGGCGGAAAGCTGTCGGATTTCAACAACCACATAAAGCGTATCTGCGATATCGTCGGTCCGGACTGCCCGGTTTCCGCTGAAAGCGTCGCGATGGACCGTGAGGGCATTATCAAAGATGCCCGTGAGCTTGCAGCCATCGCGCCGAATGTGGTTGTCAAGATTCCAACGATGGTCGAAGGACTTGCTGCTACCCGCGTGCTTGCCAACGAGGGCATCCGCGTGAACATGACGTTGTGCTTCAGCGTGCCGCAGGCTATTCTTGCCGCTCGTTCCGGTGCGCGTTACATCAGCCCGTTCATCGGTCGTTTCGATGATATCTCCGAGGACGGTTTGGATCAGATTGCCAACATCGTCACTGCCATCGGCAACTACGACTTCACGTCCGATACGGTCAACCACGAAAAAGTCGAGATCATCGCTGCGTCCGTTCGCAGTGCCAACCATGTAACGCAATGCGCGCTGATGGGTGCCGATATTGCCACCGTTCCGTTTGCCGTGCTCAAGAAGATGGTCGAGCATCCGCTAACCGATCGCGGTTTGGATTCCTTCCTGAAGGACTGGGAGAAAGTACAGAACGCATGAGTACCGAAAACGCAACGGTAGCGCAAGCGACCGAGAGCAAGGCAACCGCGGACAAGGCTTCTGCGAAGAAGCCGGTAAGGCGCACTGGCCGTAAGACGACGACTCAGGGCCCGGCTCGGGATTCGGCTGCCGAGGAGAGGCCCGACAAGGCAAAGGCTCCGAAAGATCACGATTCCGCGAAGCCGAAAGCGAAGGGGAAAGCCGCCGATACCGCATCGGGCTCCGATAAGGGAGACGAACACGAAGGCGGCGTACGCCGCACACCCCGTAACCGTAACCAGCATCGCGGCACAGACAACCAGGGACATGGCAGCAAGAATACCAACGGCGGGCGTAACGAGCGCAATCATCGTCGCCAGCGCCGCAAGCACCAAGGCCGCGGCAATGCGGTTATCGAACCGCAGACCAAGCGCGAGGATCTGGCCAAGCTCAAGGTCGTCGAGCTACGCGCGAAGGCAGACGAGCTCGATATCCCCACGAAGGGCCTGCTGAAAGCCGATCTCGTCGAGGCGGTGTATCAGGGTCTTGCCAAGAAAGAGGGCTTCCAGGAAGTCGAGGGCATCCTCGATATCATGCAAGACGGTTACGGCTTCCTGCGTACCGACGGCTATCTGGCCGGTGAACACGATGCCTATGTGGCGGCAAATATGATTCGCCGCAACGGCTTGCGCAAGGGGGATTTGGTGCAAGGCCAGGTCCGTCCCGCCCGCGACAACGAGAAATACGGCGCACTTCAGCGTATCGACACGGTAAACGGCATTCCGCTCGCAGAGCTGGGCAAGCGCGTGAGATTTGCCGATCTGACCCCGGTGTTCCCCGATGAGCGCCTGATTATGGAGCACGGGCGCAATTCGATCACCGCCCGCGTCATCGATTTGGCCGCCCCCATCGGCAAGGGCCAACGCGGCCTGATCGTCTCTCCGCCGAAAGCGGGGAAAACCACCATCCTGAAGGATATCGCTGCTTCCATCACCGCCAACAACCCCGAAGTGCATCTGATGTGCCTGCTTGTGGATGAACGTCCCGAGGAAGTGACGGACATGGAACGCTCAGTTCATGGGGAGGTCATCGCCAGCACGTTCGACATGCCTTCGGAAAACCATATCGCCGTTGCGGAGATGGTGATCGAAAGAGCAAAGCGCATGGTCGAGAATGGCGAAGACGTTGTGATTCTGCTGGACTCGATCACCCGCCTGGCACGTGCATACAACCTGGCGCAGCCTGCCAGTGGCCGCATCCTTTCAGGCGGCGTCGACTCCACCGCGCTCTATCCTCCCAAGCGCTTCCTGGGGGCAGCACGCAATATCGAGCATGGTGGCAGCTTGACCATCCTCGCATCTGCATTGATCGAGACCGGCTCGAAGATGGATGAGGTCATCTTCGAGGAGTTCAAAGGCACGGGCAATATGGAATTGCGGCTGGATCGTAACCTGGCGGACCGCCGTATCTTCCCGGCTATCGACCCGGTATCGTCCGGCACCCGTAAGGAAGACCTGCTGCTCGATCCCCAAGAAGCTCCGCTTATCTGGGCGGTTCGCCGCATTCTCGCAAACCTTAACAACACAGAGCGTGCTATGGACATGTTGATCAAGTCCTTGAAGCAGACGGACAGCAATCGCGAGTTCCTTCTGCGAACGGCGAAGAAGGCGCAAGGACGGATGATCGGCGATATCAAAGAGTTCTAACGCAAGGCGGCAGGAGATGGAAACAGGAGAAGAAGGACAGACTGATATGGGAGACGAGAACAGCCGGATTCCAGAGGATTCCGCTTCACCGACCGGCACTCGGCAGGCTTCGGCTGCTCAGTCCCCGGTCCCCCCGACGCCGCAACCCTATGTGCCGAATCCGGAAGGCGAGAAGAAAGGCGGCGCCGGCTGGAAGATCGCCCTGGTGGTTATCGTTGCGGTGGTCGTGCTCGCCGTCATAGGCGTAGTTTCCTGCTCTCAGGCCGCCAGCTCCCTTGAAGCAGACGCGTTCAGCATGTTAGGCGGGTCGAAGACCCAGTCGGCAACGAGTCCGAACACCGTCGCCATCATCTATCTGGATGGAACCATCCAGTACGATGGTTCTTCGTGCAGCCCCGAAGGGTTGGAGGACCTGCTACAGCAGGCCGAGGAAGACAGCAATATCTCTGCCGTGGTCCTACGGGTGAATTCGGGCGGCGGCACGTCGACAGCGGGAGAGGAGATGAGCCGGCTCGTTCGTGATTTCTCGAAGCCCATCGTGGTTTCGGCCGCTTCCATCGACTGCTCGGCGGCGTACATGATCTCTTCCCAGGCTGATTACCTGTATACCGCAAACAGCTCCGAGGTCGGCTCGATCGGCACGGCCATGCAGGTCACCAATTACGAGAAGCTCCTGAAAGCGCTCGCCATCGATGTTGACAACATCGTCAGCGCGCAGAGCAAAGATTCGTCATACGGAACGCGTGCGTTGACGAAGAAGGAGCGGGCATACTACCAGAAGATGGTTGACGAAATCAACGACCAGTTCATCGAGACGGTTGCCAGTGGCCGCCATATGGCGAAGTCCAAGGTGGAAAAGCTGGCGACAGGATTACCGTTCGTCGGCAAGGAGGCGGTGAAGCTGGGGCTGTTCGACGAGGTCGGCAGTCTCGACGATGCGTGCGCCAAGGCATCCGAGCTTGCCGGGGGCGGCGATGACTATACTACGATGACGCTTGATAATTCTTCTACCATCGACGATGTGCTCTCCCTGCTCAGCGAGCAGAACAGCACGGATGGCTCCAGCACGGACGATTCTGACTCGTCGATGTCCGACCTCGAAAAGGCACTGAAGGAGCTCAGCAACGATGGCATCCGATAACAAGGTGGTCTGGCCCAAGCGGGCGGTGGTCACGGCTGGAATGCCGTATGGCAACAAACCGCTGCATCTTGGCCATATCGGCGGTGTGTTCATTCCCGCCGACTGCTACGCACGCTTTCTGCGCGACCGTATAGGGGCTCAGAACGTGATCTTCGTGTCCGGAACCGACTGCTTCGGTTCCCCCATCAACGAAGGATACCGCAAACTGGTGGCGGCCGGCGAATTCTCGGGTTCCATCTTCGATTACGTCATGCGCAACCATGCCGCTCAGAAGGCCACCCTTGATGCATATGCCATCTCCTGCGATATCTACGAGGGCAGCGGAATCGGGCTTTGCAGCCAGAAGCACCAAGAGCTGACGGATGCCATTATCGAGCGCCTGTACAACAACGGATACCTGCAGAAGCGGGAGACGTTGCAGTTCTACGACCCAGTGGCCAACACGTTCTTGAACGGTCGGCAGGTCATCGGCCATTGCCCGGTGCAGGGCTGCAAGAGCGAGCATGCCTATGCCGACGAGTGCGATCTGGGCCATCAGTACGACCCCGAGGAGCTGATTGCACCGAAATCCTCCATCACCGGCGAGACGCCCGAGATGCGTCCGGTAGCCAACTGGTATTTCGATCTCCCGGCCTTCCATGATGTGATTGCCGATTATGTGCGATTCTGTGAGGACGATCCCGATATCCGTGCACTTGTCCCAAAGAAAATCGAGGAGTTTCTGGGTGCGCCCGTCATCTTCGTCAACCAGCGGGATAACGCCTATGAGCGCTATCTGGCGCTTGCCGATCGGATGCCCGCGCATGAGTACCGTCCGGTTCCGAAGGGCAAATCGAGCTTCGAGCTGGAGTTCAAGACAATCGATGACCGCGATGTAGCCCGCGATCTGCTGCTTTCAAATGGCATCAAGATCCGGACGGGCAAGACGCTGGTTCCGTTCCGCATTACCGGTAATATCGAGTGGGGCGTGAGGGCGCCGAAGCTCGAAGACGGGATGGAAGGCCTGACGGTCTGGTGCTGGCCGGAGAGTTTGTGGGCACCTATATCCTTCACGAGGGCAGAACTGGAAAAGCGCGGTGCCGCGCCCGATGCCTGGAAGGATTTCTGGGCATCCGACGACGCCGAGATATACCAGTTCATCGGCGAGGACAATATCTACTTTTACGGGGTGGCCCAGCCGGCGCTTTGGGTTGCCGCTCAAGCGGGCAACCAGCGTCGGATGCCGCCGGAAGCAGGCCAGGTGAAGCAGAGTCGCCTGATTGCGAACTACCACGTCCTCTTCCAGGGAAAGAAGGCGTCTTCGTCAAGCGCTGTGAAGCCGCCTAAGGCCGATGAGCTTCTGGAGCATTATTCGGCAGAACAGCTGCGGGCGCACTTTTTGGCACTCGCACTCGATCAGCGGGCTGCTTCGTTCGACCCGAAGGCGTTTGCCGAACCCGAGAAGCGCGACAACCCTCGCGTATCCGACCCGGTGCTCAAGGAAGGGGCGCTTCTGACGAAGACGTTCAATCGTCTGGCGCGCAGCTGCCTCTACGAGGCGAAGAACCATTTTGATTGCCAAGTGCCGATTGGAGACGTTTCCCCAGAGTATGTTGCACTAGCGAAGAAGACGATGGCTCGCTATGAGCGTACGATGAAGAAGGCCGAGCTGCATTCGATTATGCAGCAGATGGACGAGTTCATCCGCAAAGCAAATAAGACCTGGTCCCGCGGGTCAAGGGCGGTTGAAGCGTTAGCCGATTCCGACACTGCGGCAGATGGGACGCAGCTTGCTGACAAGCGTCGCCAGGTGCTTATCGATTGCACCTACCTGCTGCGTATTTGCACGCTGCTTATGCATCCGGTGGCTCCAGTTGGCACCGAGAAGATTTGCGAGTACCTGCAATTCGACCCCAAGCTCTTCTTCAGCTGGGAGGGAACCTTCGAGGGGCTGGACGAGCTGTGCACCGATGCGGAATGCGCCGCGGGTTTCCATGCGGTGAAAGAGCTACCGCCGCGGACCGATTTCTTCAAAGCGCACCCCTCGCAGTATCGTTGATGCCATTGTTGGGAGTTCGTTCTTGAACATCGTGTGAGTTGTCCGAAATCCCTGCCGTCTGGCATGATGTCGTGCTATATTAATTCAGCTTGTCTTCGCTTTGGTCGGAAACCAAGGCTGTAAAGGAGAAACCATGAAACCTGATATCCATCCGGAATACGTGGAATGCACGGTTCGCTGCTCCTGCGGCAACACGTTCAAGACCCGTTCCACGAAACCTGAGCTGCGCATTGACATCTGCAACGAGTGCCACCCGTTCTTCACCGGCACCCAGAAGCTTATCGATACCGGTGGACGCGTCCAGCGCTTCACCGACAAATTCGGTTCCGCATCCGCTGCCATCGAGGCTCGCGAGCAGGAGAAGAAGGCTGCCCGCCAGGCTGCCGCCGCTGAGGCCGAGGCTGCCAAGAAAGCCGAGCGCGAGAAGAAGGCTGCTGCCAAGGCGGAGCGTGCGGCAAAATATGCTGCTGAGGCTGCCAAGAAGGCTGAGGCTGCTGCCGCAGCTGCTGCAGCCGAAACCGAAGCTGCCCCTGCTGCCGATGGGCAGGCGGAGGCTCCTGCCGAGGAGGCTGCTCCGGCTGAAGCTGCCCCCGAGGCTTCCGCCGAAGCGCAGGAGGATGCCGAATAGTTTTTCGCTGCTTCCAGTGGAGGCCAGGCCCTTTTCGGGCCTGGCCTTTGTATTTGGGGGAAGGACGGGGATGGAAGCAGGTATCCTGCTAGGGAAACGAAGCAGTCCCAGCTGAGATTCAGCTGGGACTGCTTCTCCGGCATCAGGAATCCGCCGTTCCTATTGTTCCGGGTTCCAGGAATGCAGGTATTTTATCTGCTCGGGAGTCAGTGCGTCGATCGATACGCCAAGTGTTTCGAGTTTCACGCGGGCAACGCCGTCGTCGATCTCGTCGGGTACGTTGTAGACCTGCTTGTCGAGTTCACCGGCATGCTCGAGAAGGTACTCGGCTGCGAGTGCCTGATTCGCGAAGCTCATGTCCATGACCGAGGCGGGATGGCCTTCGGCGCAGGACAGGTTCACTAGGCGTCCTTGGGCAAGCACTACGATACGACGGCCGTCTCCCAAGGTGTATTCCTCTACAAGCGGTTTCAGCTCCTCTTTTGAAACGGCGTGCTCTTCGAGCCATTTGATGTTGATCTCGCAGTCGAAATGACCGGAATTGCTCAGGATGGCGCCATCCTTCATGTTCTCGAAAGCAGGGGCGTCGATGACATTGCAATCGCCCGTGACCGTCACCCAGACATCGGCGAAGCGCGCAGCTTGGGCGGCAGGCATGACACGATAGCCTTCCATATGCGCTTCCAGAGCCTTCAACGGGTCGACCTCGCAGACGATTACATCCATGCCCATACCCTTGGCGCGTAGCGCCAGGCCCGAACCGCAGTGGCCGTAACCCGATATGACGATCGTGCGTCCGCACAGCAAACGGTTCGTTGCGCGCACGATGCCGTCAAGGGTGGACTGGCCCGTACCATAATGGTTGTCGAAATAGTGCTTGGTGCGGGCATCGTTGATATTGAAGACCGGGTAGCCGAGTGTGCCGTCGGCAGCCATGGCGGCCAGGCGGACGACGCCGGTGGTGGTTTCCTCGGTGCCGCCGATTATCTGGTCGAGGTAGTCTTGGTGGCGGGTATGCAGCGCGGTGTCCAGGTCGGCACCGTCGTCCATGATGATCTGGGGGTTGCTGGCAATGACCTGCTCGATATGGTCCTCGTAGGTCCCCATATCCTCGCCGGTGACGGCATGTACGTTGATGCCATAGTATTTCACCAGCGCGGCAGCGGTATCATCCTGGGTGGACAGGGGATTGCTGGCGCACAGCTCGATTTGCGCACCGCCTGCCTTCAGGGTGCGCATCAGATTTGCCGTCTCGGTGGTGACGTGCATGCAAGCCCCGATGCGGATGTTCTCGAGGGGTTTTTCGCGGGCGAAGCGCTCGCGGATGCTTGCAAGAACCGGCATATCGCGGTCGGCCCAGAGGATGCGCTTGTTTCCCTCTTCGGCCAAGTCGATGTTCTTGATGTCTGAACTCATCCCGTACTCCTTCTCACTTCAAGTTGGGCCTAGAATAGCAGGATTTCGGTCTTCCCGGGTGTGCTGTGACGGGACTTCCGTTTCATGTGAAGGGATTGTGCGCTACATGTGTTGGTCGTGCCGAGATTTTACCGCTCGACGTGCAGATTCGAGGAGATAATCTGCTCCAGTCGTGCAAAGAGACTATAATCGCGTGCAGTGCAAGGCCGATGGCCTTACGCGGCATTATTGGCCGGAAAAGGAGTTTCGTTGTTCGATACGCTGTTCTCGCAGCTGTCATTCGTTGACATCTTCAATTTCTGCGTCTTCCTGGTATTCACCATTGGTTATTCCTATCAGCTCTACTACGTGTTCTATGTGCTTACCCACAAGGTCGAGCCGCGCGTGGCGAAGAAAAACCACAAGTTTGCGGTTGTGGTCTCGGCGCGCAATGAGAGCGCCGTCATCGGCGACCTTATCCACAGCATCCGCATGCAGAACTATCCGCAGGAGCTCATCGATATCTTCGTGATCGCCGATAATTGCACCGATAACACGGCTGCCGTTGCCCAGGAGGCAGGCGCTGTGGTATTCCCGCGCTTCAACCGGCAATATGTCGGAAAGGGCTATGCATTGACCTACGGGTTCAAATGCATCAAGCAGCATTACGGCGACAACGGCTACGAGGCGTACTTCGTATTCGATGCCGACAACGTACTCGACGTGAACTACTTCCGCGAGATGAATGCGACCTTCGATGCGGGTGCGAAGGCCTCCACCAGCTACCGTAACTCGAAGAACTATGCCTCGAACTGGATCTCTGCCGGCTATGCCGTCTGGTTCATGCGCGAATCACGCTATCTGTCCCAGGCGCGCCTGCTGCTTGATACCAGCTGCGCCATTTCCGGTACCGGGTTCTTCATCTCCGCAGAACTCATCGATAAGGCAGGCGGCTGGAAATGGCACCTGCTCACCGAGGATATCGAATTCTCGACCTCCACGATTTTGGATGGCGAGCGTATCTCGTTCACTCCCACGGCTATGCTCTACGACGAGCAGCCAATCACCTTCAAGGATTCTTGGAACCAGCGCTTCCGTTGGGCAAAGGGTTTTTATCAGGTGTTCGGCCGCTACGGCGGTAAGTTGGTCAAGGGCATCTTCACCAGCAAGAAGGGCTATAAGTTCGCTTGCTACGACATGTTGATGACCATTGCCCCCGGTATGCTCCTCACGGTGGTGGTCGTGGCGCTGAACCTGTGCGTTATCATCATGGCCGTGCTGGGGCTGATGTCCACAGGCATGGCGGTGGCCAGCAGCATCTCGTCGGTGATATTCAGTCTGTTCAGCTATCTGATGGTCATGTTCGCCTTCGGTACCCTGACCACGTTTACGGAATGGGACAACATGGCTGCCACCTCCGCGCAGAAGATCAAGTATATGTTCACGTTCCCGTTCTTTATGCTGACCTATATTCCAATCGCTCTGGTTGCGCTGTTCAAGAAGGCCGAGTGGACGCCGATTGCACACACCATCTCGGTGGATGTGGACGAGTTTGCCGCTGCGAATCAGGAGGCCCACGCATAGCTATACGTTGCAGTGTCCAGTGTCCTGCGTGCGCTCTGCAATCAATGCGCCCTTGCCTAAGGACAAGGGCGCATTTCCTTGCGCAGAAGCAGGTATCCTGTCTGTTTGATGCCAGGGCATCACGCTTGCTGTATCCGTTCACCGAGGGTTGTCCCATACCCGGGAGAAGGTGACGCATCGGACGACGGTGCAACCGCCGGTGCGGAGCGCATCGCTTGCGGCGAAAAGGGTTGCTCCAGTGGTGTACACATCGTCGTAAACAATCACGCGGCGGGGGAGCCGCCCTTGCCAATATGGGCGGATTTGCAGCTTGCCGGCCATATTCAGCTGCCGTTCCTCACGGGAGAGCCCTCGCTGGTCGCGTCCCCTCGGCCGACTGAAGATTCGGGCAAGAGGAAGGTGCAAGTGCACGGCAAGGAAACGTGCTGTTTCTTCCGTGTGGTCGAAACCCCGTTGCCGCCTTGCGCGGTTGGTCGAGGGGATGAAGGTTAACACCGCATTCGTGTGGGAGATGCCGGGACTGACGGTGGCTGCTGAATAAGCAGCGATCAGAGGAGCCAACCGCCGTTCTCCGCCATCCTTGAACGCCGTTACGATATGCCGGACGGCATCGGTATGGATCACGGCGCTCGTGCAGCGCTCATAGGGAAGCGCCTGCCGTCCGCGCTTCGCCAGCATGAGATGGTTGCATTCTGTGCAGATCAACCGTCCGAAGGGTGTGCCGCATCGAGGGCATGCCTGCCACAAATCGATATAGGGTAGGGCACGTGCGCACTCGGCGCAAATCAGCTCTCCCGGGGTATCGCAGATGACGCAACGGGTGGTCCATACCAGTTCCTGCAGCGCATTACCAGCCTGAATCAGCTGATTCCCGTTTTCTTCGCCTCTCTGCCGTGTCCTCATCATCTGCCTCGTGTTGTCCCGTCCCGGGTGGGGACTGTTCTACGCTCCTTTCTTCCTTGCTCCATCGATGCACGAGCGAACCCTAACAGTCGCATTGCCCAGCGGTTCGGGTGTGGGGTTGCTCCGTGCCATTCCGCGGTGCCTCCATAGTAGAATTGCCTGCTCACACGAAATTACGAGAATACTCGCGCCACTCTAACGTGGCCCTCGCATTCATCGCGGATCGTTTGTGCCTACGTCCGCGCATTTCCGGACTGCTGCTTGCCATACGTTTTTCACTGGGAATAATCTGCGTTGCAATGTGAAGGAATGACAGCCGGGTATTGGGGTAGAATCGGGAAAAGAACACCAGGGAAAGAAGCCACGCGTGCCGGATAGCCTTCACATAGAATTGCCTTCGGAAGCGTTGAAAGTAATCGGCATTCTCGAAGATGCCGGTTTTGAAGCATGGTGCGTAGGCGGCTACGTTCGGGATGCCCTTATGGGCAAGGCGGGAGGAGATGTCGATATCGCTACATCAGCGCCCTGTTCCCAGACGGCCGAACTCTTCCAGTCGGCAGGATATCGAACCATCGATACCGGTATCGCCTACGGAACGGTGGGAATCGTAGCCGATGGGGAATCGTTCGAAGTTACCACGTACCGTTCCGAGAGCGGCTACAGCGATGCGCGGCATCCCGATGCGGTAAGCTTCGTCGGTTCCATCGAACAGGATCTGGCTCGACGCGATTTCACCATGAACGCATTGGCCTACCATCCCGAGCGGGGGCTCTTGGATCCGTTCGGCGGTAAAGCGGATATCGAAGACCATCTCATCCGCACCGTGGGGGACCCACATGAGCGTTTCGACGAAGATGCCCTGCGCATCGTGAGGGGCTTGCGTTTTGTATCGAAGCTCGGATTCGACATCTCTGCGCAGACCTATCAGGCAATGCTCGATAAGTCGGTGCTACTGGTACGTATCGCCCCAGAACGAATCGCCAAAGAGCTTGATGGGCTGCTGGTAGGCGATTATGTGCATTGCGCTCTTCTGAAGGGAAGCGACATCCTCGGTGTGGTCATTCCCGAACTGATGGCGTGCGTGGGTTTCGACCAGCACAGCCCTTGGCATAAATACGATGTCTTCGAGCATATTGCCTACGTGGTGCAGAACAGCCCAGCGAAGCCATTCAACCGCTGGTGTGCATTGATGCACGATATCGCAAAGCCCCAGACCTTCCATCTCGACGGGCATGGGCGCGGCCACTTCCCGCGCCATCCCGCTGTCAGTGCTCAGATTGCGCGGGGTGTCCTGACGCGCCTGCGCAAGCCGACGCGCTTCGTCGACGATGCTGTGACCGTGGTGGCCTGGCATGATGTTCCCATGCGCGCAACGTCGCTGGCACTGCGGCGCGCATTGGTGAAACTGGATGGCCGTGTTGACTTGATGTATGCCATCATCGATCTGAAGATCGCCGACAATTCCTCGAAAGATCCTGCAGCATCGAAAAACAGCTTGAAGGCAGCTCGCGAAATGAGGACGGTCCTCGATCAGATCATAGAGAGGGACGAGCCCTTCTCGTTGAAACAACTGGCTGTATCGGGGGACGATTTGCGCAGGATCGGCATGTGGCCGGGGCCGCATATGGGCGAGATGCTCTCGGATCTGTTGGATGCGGTGGTGGACGGCACGCTTCCCAACGAGCGGGAGGCATTGCTGGAAGCTGCTCGCAAATCGATGGAATGGTCTTCCTAGCTCCTGCGTTCTCGGTGCGTTCGTTGGGTGGCTGCCGGCCGGCGCATATCGATTGCCTCTTTGGGGATGCCAAGTATTTCCATACTATATGAATCGGCCTCCGAATACCCAAGAATTTATAATCGCAAATCCCATTGCTTGCAGAGCTTGTCTGGTTCTGTGCGCGTTACCATATTTCCAGACAAGGAATTCCCGATGATACTGCGCATCGGCGATTGCCCGGATACAAGGGCGAAAAGCAGGATGCGCAGAGTTGCTGATGGGGATTCCGGGCAGGCAGAGAAGGGGGCGGTCCTCATGACGGGAACCGATGTGCCGATATCTGAGAGCCCTTCATTTCTCACGGAGCAGACGCGTGAAATGCTCCGCATATTCGAAGAACGCCAGCAATCCCTCAACCCCGATGAGGTTCAGGCGCATAATCGGGCTTTCCATGATCGGATGCGTAATTTCTACCGTGAAACCGAGGCAAACGAATTTGCCGAACGTCTTCATGGAGTACAGGTAGCAAGGGACGCCGATGCGAGCGCTGCAGCTTTGAGGCAAGAGGAAGACGAGGCGGGGGAAGAGCGCAAGATGAAGCGCTACACGTACGTTTTCGCTCCTTTGGCCATTACGGGCGTATCGGCTTTGCCGTATCTGGTGAATTTTGCCTTTGCCCTCTAGACGATACGGTTTCCTTTTTCTCTTTCGGCGACTGCCGGACTGCAGATCGGGTGTGGGAGGAAAATCGGTAGAGGCCGACCGCCGACGTCCGATGATCGCTGGGGCTAGGACCCCCGGCCCCCCTCGCCGCCTGCCATCAGCCGGCGGACAGAGGTTCCTGGCTCCCTCGCGGATACAGGGAAGTCTGTTCCATGAAGGAAGATAACCGAGGTATCCAATCGCTTCACCTTCACCGAATACCGCGTAAAGATGTGACCAGATGTGACTTTTCGCAGTTGCGGAAAATGAAGCAGGCCAGAAGGATTTGCCTACTGGCCTGCACTTTTGCTGGTAGCCCGTACCAGATTCGAACTGGTGATCTCCGCCTTGAGAGGGCGATGTCCTAAACCGCTAGACGAACGGGCCATATGTTATTGCGCTTTTAATGGCTGGGGTGGAAGGAGTCGAACCCTCACATGCGGTACCAGAAACCGGTGTCCTACCATTAGACGACACCCCAGTGCTCTTAACGTACTCGCTACCTCTGCGAAGCAAGCGCAATATGGGATATTATAGGGCAGCAAAGTTTTCGTCAAGTCTCTTTTTCAAAATACCTCAATCCTATCGTCATTCTACCGTTACCCTACCGCTGACCAGGATAATCCTTGTATTGCCTGGGCGGATGGATTATAGTTCAGGCACTTCAAGGGTCGCATTGCCTCCAGTTTGTACCAGGAGGTACGGTTATGACAGCAAATAATCGCTTATACCCGAAACGCCGCGATTCCCACGAGCCGATACTCCCATCCCAATCCTCGGATACGTGGGGCATCGCACCACAAGTGCACGTAGAAGGTGCACGAGTCGATGCTGACGACTCCAAAGAGACATCGCCGCATGTCTTGATTCGCCTACGCGTTAATTTGCTTGGCGGATTCGAGGTGCTCATGGACGACCGTCCTTTCGACCATGTCAATTTGCATCGGCAGAAGGTCAAGGCTTTGCTGGCCCTTTTGGTTCTCTCCGAAGGCCGCGAACAGAATATCGAGTTCCTTGAACGGACTATCTGGCCATACAGCTGTCCGGAGAAGCGCCGCAACAACTTCAACAACTTGTGGTCGTTACTCAGCAGGGCGCTGACGCCCGATGGAGCTGAGCGATGTCCGTATCTGGTGCGGCATCAGGGGATTTGCAAGCTCGATCGCTCGCTGGTCGATAGCGATATAGCCGATCTCCGTTTGATTTGCGAGCAGCTTCAATTCGGCGAGGTCGTTCCCAGCGAGGCAGCAGCGCTCTATCGGAACCTGCGCCGGGTCTATCAAGGGCCGGTATTGCCGGGCGAGCGCGACAACGATGAGATTTGCCGTTATCGACGCGTTTGGCGCAATCGGACCATCGATGCCCTGTCTCTTTCGGCAGCATTGCTCTACGAGCAGGAATGGGTGCGTGAGGCGCTGTGGTTCGTCGAGGCGGCGCTGGTTCTTGACCCCTCACGCGAGGATATCTTGCGCTTGGAGATGAACATGCACCTTGATCAAGGAAACCCATCGCAAGCGCTCTGCGCATATTCGAATACGCGCAGAGTACTGCATGAGGTCTATGGCCTTGAGCCGAGTAAGGAGACGCTTGTGCTGGCAGAAAGGGCACTTGGAGGTTCCCGTCGTTCGATCGCGAAGGGCCCCGATGCGGCAAGCCTCTCCACCTCCCAGCCGGGGGCGAAAAGATCCGCCCATCGAGAAGCTCCTTTCAATCCGCAACGAAAAGGTCAGGTTCATGCGCAGTCGGTACCGATGCACCGTGCTCCACGTGTCGCAAGTGTTGGAGGGCGGAAAGTCCGCTAACGCCCTGAAGCAGGCCGGTGCATGATAACGTGCAAAATGGCTGAGGTATGGATTTCAACGATGTGCAGAGGGCTTGAATAGGGCCTATGCTACAGTTAGCAGTTGAGCAAAACAGGCTTTTGAGACGAGAGAAAGCAGTAATCGAATGCCTCGATTCCTATCGAAAATCCTGGGTGCCGGTGAAGGCAAGCAGATAAAAAAATATTCTCAGATTGTCGAGCTGGTCAACAGCCACGAACCAGAGATGCAGGAGAAATCCGACGAGGAGCTCCGCGCGTTGACCGGGCTCTTTCGTGAGCGGGTCGAGCAAGGTGAAGAGCTTGACGACGTGCTGCCCGAAGCGTTCGCCGCGGTTCGCGAGGCATCAGTACGTACCTTGGGACAGCGTCATTTCGACGTTCAGCTGATGGGCGGCATGGCATTAAACGATGGCCATATCGCCGAGATGAAAACCGGCGAAGGCAAAACGCTTGTTTCCACCCTTGCGGTGTACTTGAATTCCTTGACGGGAGAGAACGTGCATGTGGTTACCGTCAACGACTACTTGGCCAAGCGCGACTCCGAATGGATGGGGCGAGTATACCGATTCCTCGGACTCGATGTCGGACTGATCCAGAACGGCGACTCATACGAGCAGAAGAAGCCGGCATATCAGGCTAACGTCACGTATGGTACAAATTCGGAATTCGGCTTCGATTACCTCCGCGATAATATGGTTACCCGAGCCGACCGGCGCGTGCAGCGCGGTCATCACTTCGCCGTCGTCGACGAGGTGGACTCGATTCTCATCGACGAAGCACGCACCCCGCTCATCATCTCCGGTCCAGGTGTGCGTTCGGCGGACACCTATCGCAAATTCGCGGATGTCATGCCGGGTCTTAAAGAAGGCGTCGACTTCGAAATGGATGAAGCCAAGCGTACCATCCATGCCACGGATTACGGCCTTGAGCATATCGAATCCCTGCTGGGTATCGAAGACCTGTATGCAGATCCGTCCGGCATGCTGCCGAATTACCTTCAGCAGGCGTTGAAAGCCCAGTTCCTGTTCCATCGCGATGTTGATTACGTGGTCCAGGGCGGGGAAGTGAAGATCGTCGACGAATTCACCGGTCGCATCATGGAAGGCCGCCGCTTCTCCGAAGGGCTGCATCAGGCGTTGGAGGCCAAGGAGCATGTCAAGGTCCGTGAGGAGAACCAGACCTTGGCAACGGTCACCTTGCAGAACTATTTCCGCATGTACGATAAGCTCTCCGGCATGACCGGTACCGCCCTGACCGAGGACAAGGAGTTCCAAGACATCTACAAGCTGCCCGTTACGGTCATTCCGCCGAACAAGCCGGTGATTCGTGAAGACCGCGACGACCTTATCTACCGCACCATCAAGGCGAAATTCAATGCCGTCGCCGATCAGGTTGCAGTTTGCCACGAGAAGGGCCAGCCGGTGCTGATCGGCACGGTTTCGGTCGAGACTTCCGAAAAGCTGTCGCGCCTGCTGGATAAGCGCGGCATCAAGCATGAGACCTTGAACGCCAAGAACCACGAACGTGAAGCCGGCATCATCGCTCAGGCGGGCCGTTTGGGCGCTGTTACGATTGCAACGAACATGGCCGGCCGTGGTACCGATATCATGCTCGGCGGCAATCCCGAGACCATGAGCATCCAGATGATGATCGATCGCGGCATCGATCCGGATGAGGCATCCGACGAGCAGCGCGCCCAGGCGCTTGCCGAGGCGAAGGCCATCACGGACAAGGAGCACGACCAGGTTATCGCCGCCGGTGGCCTATGCGTGCTCGGTACCGAACGCCATGAGAGTCGCCGTATCGACAATCAGCTGCGCGGCCGTTCCGGTCGTCAGGGAGACCCGGGTATGACCCAGTTCTATCTGTCGCTGGAAGATGACCTGATGCGTCTATTCGGCGCGGATCGCATGGATGCCATCAGCCGCATGATGGAGAAATCCGACATGCCTGAGGACATGCCGATCAAGGCATCGATGGTAACCAAGGCTATCGAGAATGCCCAACGCCAGGTAGAGACGATGCATTTTGCCGCCCGTAAACAAGTGCTGGAATACGACGATGTCATGAACCTGCAACGCCAGGCAATCTACGCCGAGCGCAATGCCATTCTCGACGGCAAGGATATGACCGAGCGCATCAGCGAGATTATCGAGGATGCGGCGCGCGGCATCGTAGAGGAGAATTGTCCCGAGAAGCTGCCTTCGGATGACTGGGATATGGCGGCGGTCGATGATTGGGCCGCCAATATGACCGGCGAGAGCGAATTCCACTGCGACGAGGTTGACCATGAAGACGATGCCGAGACCTTGATTGAGATTTTGGCGGATTATCTGCAGAATGTATACGATCGCAAGGCGTCGGTAATCGGCGAGGATATCATGCGGACACTGGAATCCCAGGTAATGCTGCGCATCATCGATACGAGGTGGATGACGCACCTTCAAGAGATGGATTATCTGCGCACGGGCATCTTCCTGCGCGCTATCGGGCAGCGCGATCCATTGGTCGAATACAAGGAGGAAGCGCATAAGGCCTTCGGGCTGATGACCGCTACACTGTATGAGGATTTCCTGCGGACGATTCTACGTCTCCAGATCGCGGTGAATGCGGTGCCCAACGAAGAAGAGCCCGATCCAACCGAACAGCAGATGGACTATTCGAATCCCGAGGACAATCTCTCGGCGCCCCAAACGACGGGCGAACGTATGGGAGGCCAGCCCCAGCCGGCTCCCGAACGGAATGGAGAGCCCGCCGAACAGGAGCAGCCGAAGGTCGTCACGTATGTCAAGGACAAGCACGACCCGTATGCGAATGTGGGACGCAACGATCCCTGCCCGTGTGGTTCCGGAAAGAAATTCAAGAAATGCCATGGCGCAAACCGTGCTTGACCCTGAAGCATAGGCCGCAGGAGATCTGCGGATTAGGCAGGGTTTGAGCGCGTTTGCCTTCCTGAGGTGAACGCAGCGGCGAAATCGAAAGGCGACGAGCATGGCATCTGAGGAACGAACGGACATCGATTCTCTTGCAAAACGCGTGGAGGATGCACGTGTCTACTTGCATATCGATGAGAAGGAAGGCCGTCTCGCTGAGCTTGAGTCGCAGATGGCAGCACCGGGGTTCTGGGATGATCCAGCGCACGCTCAGCTTGTCTCGAAAGAGGCCAGCGATCTCCATACCCTGATCGACGATTACGCTTCCGCCCAACAGTTGGCACGGGATATCGCCGATGCCGTGGAACTGGCCGATGAAGACCCTGATTTTTCTGCCGAGGCGGATCGTATGGCTTCGGAATTGGAAGATATGCTGGAGCGGTTCGAACTCCAATCGTGGTTTTCGGGACGCTTCGACGGGCAGGATGCCATCATCAATATCCATCCTGGTGCCGGTGGGTTGGAGGCGCAGGATTGGTGCGAGATGCTCTTCAACATGTATCGACGGTTCGCCGAGAAGGAAGGGTGGAAGGCCAAGGTGCTCGATGCGGTTCCCGGTGAGGAAATAGGCCTCGACCGTGCCAGCATCGAGATCGATGGAGCGAACGCCTATGGCATGTTGCGCAGCGAGATCGGCGTTCACCGTCTGGTGCGTATCTCGCCGACGGATGAGAAGAAGCGCCGGCATACCACGTTTGCGAGCGTGGAGGTTCTCCCGGTGCTCTCGGATGACATCGAGGTCAATCTGAATCCCGCCGATGTGCGCGTGGATGTATACCGGGCATCCGGTCCGGGCGGCCAATGCGTGAACACCACGGATTCCGCGGTGCGGTTGACCCATATTCCCACCGGTATCGTCGTGACCTGCCAGAATCAGAAATCGCAGCTTCAGAACAAGGAAGCGGCTTTCCGGGTGCTGCGTGGTAAACTGTACGAGCTTGAAGAACGCAAGCGCCAAGAAGAGCTTTCCGAGCTGCGGGGCGAGAAGATGGATAATTCATTCGGCAGTCAGATAAGGAACTACGTTCTCTATCCTTACCAGCTCGTCAAGGATGTCCGGTCGGGCATCGAGACGGGTGATGTCGAGGCGGTCCTGGATGGGGATATCGAACGGTTCGTTATCGGTTATCACCGCTGGAAAGCCTCTCAGGATTAACGGCGATGTCACGGCGGAGACTGGCGAGAAAGGTACGACATGGACTCAGCTGAACTGTCCGTTATCGCGAACGGGATGCGCAAGGATATCATCCGGATGATCTCGAAGGCCGGCAGCGGTCATCCGGGCGGTTCGCTGTCCTGTATCGATATACTTACGGCGCTCTATTTCGGGGATGTGATGAGCTACGATGCCCAGCATCCCGATTGGGAGGAACGCGACTACCTCATCCTGTCGAAGGGGCATGCCGCGCCGGCGCTCTACGCCGTTCTGGCACGTGCCGGTTATTTCCCAGCTGATGAGCTTGATTCCCTGCGCAAGTTGGGCTCCCGGCTCCAGGGCCATCCCGATTCGAGTCTCGTTCCCGGTGTGGAGGTAGGTACCGGCTCTCTGGGCCAAGGCATGTCCGTTGCCTGCGGTCTTGCCTGCGGCCTGCGCATCAACCGCAATGAGCACACGGTGTTCTCCATCATCGGTGATGGGGAAGCCCAGGAAGGCCAGATCTGGGAAGCGGCAACCTTTGCTGCCCACGAGCAATTGGACAATCTGGTAGTCATCTTAGATGCGAACGGGCTTCAGATCGACGGTCCGACTGCCGATGTTTGCCAGGTGGGAGATTTGGGCGATAAGTTCACCGTCTTCGGATGGGATGTGGAGCGTATCGATGGCCATGATTTCTCGGTAATCGTCCCCACGCTGAAACGACTGCAGAGCACGCGCAACGGGAAGCCGCATCTGGTGGTCGCCTCTACCGTCAAGGGAAAGGGCGTCTCGTTTATGGAGAATGCAGTTGGCTGGCATGGCAAGGCCCCGAACCCCGAACAGACCGAAGAGGCTCTGGCCGAGCTTTCGAAGGAGGACCGCTGATCATGCAATTCGCAACTGAGCAGGAACGGGCAGAAAAGCGGGCAACCCGCGCCTCGCTTGGCGTGACGCTGGCAAGGCTGGCTGACGAAGGCCTGGATATCGTTGCGGTGGATGCCGACCTGTCGGGTTCGACGACGCTTAAGAAATTCGCTGCTGCAAAGCCCGAATATGCCGAGCGATTCTTCAATGTCGGCATTGCCGAGCAGAACATGATCGATGTGGCGGCGGGCCTGTCCCTTGCCGGCCATATTCCCTTTACCGGATCGTTCGCAATGTTCGGCATCGGCCGCGCATACGACCAGATCCGCAATACGGTGGCCTATTCCCACCTGAACGTAAAATTAACACCGACGCATGCCGGCCTCTCGGTCGGCCCTGATGGCGGAAGCCATCAGATGCTCGAGGACATCGCCTTGCTGCGCCCCCTTCCGGGGATGACCATTCTGGTTCCCGCAGATTACGCGGCGGCCGCGTGCGCAGTCGAGCTTGCGGCGCGAATGCAGGGCCCGGTGTATGTGCGTTTGGGCCGTGCAAAGGTGCCGGCACTCTACCACGAGGGCGTTTCGCTGGAAGTCGGTCGCTCCTATGTGGTGCGCGAGGGTGAGGACGTGACGATTGCCGCGGATGGGGTCGAGGTTGACCAAGCCCTGAAGGCAGCCGAATTGCTGGCGGCAGAGGGTATTTCCGCCGAGGTCATCGACTGCTTCTCCATCAAGCCGTTCGATGAGAAGACGCTGGTTGAATCGGTGCGCAAGACCGGATGCGTCGTCACTGCCGAAGACCACATGGTCGCCGGCGGTTTGGGTTCCCTCGTTGCTGAGACCCTGGCGGTGCACTATCCGGCTCCGGTGAAGTTCGTCGGTATGCAGGACCGCTTCGGAAAGTCGGGGGAGTTCGAACAGCTTCTGACCTATTTCGGCTTGGATGCCTCCGCCATTGCAGAAGCGGTGAAGACGCTTAAGGGTATCTCGTAATTCTGGTATCCTTTCGGTTAAGTAGTCATAGTAAACACGATATGAATGGAGCATTCTGTGACGAAGAGCAAGTCTTCCGACGGGCGCCATGCGGCGCACGCCAAAGGCAATGCGAATACCTCCCCAGGTCAACCGATAGACCAAGGGAAATCCGCACAGCCGACTCCCGATATCCCGCCCATCGAACAGGCGCCTGAGCAGACACGGCAGTCCCAGACCCCGAAGCCGCGGGATGTATCACATCCCAAATTGCATCCTGCAGGCGCACGGCCGCGTCGTGCTGAAACGCCCGCTATGCGTCGCAAGCCGATGGATCAGCGCACCTCGCAGCTGTCGGAGTCGTTGCCGGTCCTCGACATCGACAATATGCCCGAGCAGAGCATGGGCGTGCCGGTTATCACGCTGGAGCACGTTACCAAGATCTACCCGGCCCAACCGGATAAGCCGGCTCTGAACGACGTGTCCGTTCAGATCTATGCAGGCGAATTCGTGTTCCTCGTCGGGCATTCCGGCTCGGGCAAGTCCACGTTCGTGCGACTGTTGACACGCGAGCTGACCCCGACTTCCGGGAAAATCACCATCGCCAACGAGGATTTGGGCACCATGCGTCCTTGGCGCGTGCCTTACCTGCGTCGCAATATCGGTTGCGTGTTCCAGGACTTCAAACTGCTTCCGGATAAAACCGTATTCGAGAACGTGGCCTTTGCCCTGGAGGTTATCGGCAAATCCCGTCATGTGATAAAAACCCAGGTACCCGAGGTGCTGCGCTTGGTCGGTCTGCAAGACAAGCTGGGCAAGCGTCCCGATCAGCTGTCCGGAGGCGAGCAGCAGCGCGTGTCGATTGCCCGCGCTATCGTGAATCGGCCTCCGCTGCTGGTATGCGATGAGCCTACGGGAAATTTGGACCCGCAGACTTCGCGCGGCATCATGGACCTGCTCGAGCGCATCAACCGTACCGGTACGACCGTTCTGGTGGCAACCCACGATCGCGAGATGGTCGACAATATGCGCAGGCGCGTTATCGCCCTTGACCGCGGCCAGCTGACGCGTGACCAGGATAGGGGGGTGTACGGCTTCGATGTCTAGTTTCATCTATTTCCTGCGAGAGGGCGTCAAGGGCCTCGGCAGGCATCTATCCACGACTTTCGGCTCGATTGTCACGATTTTCCTGTCGCTGTTCATCATCGGCGCATTCCTGCTAAGCGGATGTATTGTGCAGAACATCGTCAACTCGGTCGAGAGCGAGGTCAATATCACGGCCTATGTATCGGACAAGGCCTCGCAGAAGGATATCCAGGCGGTCGAGGATTGGATAAAGACACTCGACGGCGTGTCGAGTGTCAGCTTCACGACCAAGGACGAGGCATTGGAGAAATTCAAGAACTCCATGTCCCAGAGTCCGGAGATCATCGAGCAGTTGGATGGCGAGAACCCGTTGCCGGCCTCGATCGACATCGAGCTATCCGATCCGCAGATGGTCGAGACGGTTGCCGACCAAATCAAGAACAACGATGATTTCGTTAAAATCTGCGACAACTCTTCCGATCCGTCTGATTCGTTGAAGTACGGCAAGCAAACCGTTGAACGTCTGTTCTCCTTGACGAATACCATTCGCGTCATCGGAATCGCTTTGATCGTCTTATTGGTCTTCATCGCATTCGTGTTCATCAACAACACGATTCGCCTGGCCATTCTGTCGCGTCGACGCGAGATTGCCATCATGCGGTTGGTCGGGGCGTCGAACGGCTTCATTCGCGGACCCTTCCTGATGGAGGGCGCGCTGAACGCTATCATCGGCGCCGCTTTATCGATTCTCTGCTTGGAACTGGTCAGGTATTTCGCCATGCCGAAACTGACCAATGCCCTGATGTGGCTACCGGTCACGCTCGACGCCGGCACCTACCTCATGGTATATCTGTCATTGCTGGTCTTCGGTTTGGTTATCGGTTGCTTGGGCGCTATGCTTGCCATGCGCCGTTACTTGAAGATCTAGCGTGTTCGCAACTGGGAGACGATGAGGATAGGCACCCATGCGTAAAAGCAGACGGGAAGTAGCCGCAAAGGAAAACCGCAGCGCTCGATTGGTTCGGGCGCTGTGCCTGTTTGTCGTCCTGTGCCTGGCATTCGCGTTGGGTTTCCTTCTCCGCGGAAACGATGTGGTCATGGACCGTTTGGGATTGTCCGACCTGACGGCGGACTCCACGGTGAATCCCGGGGCCACCATCTCGGGTAATGTCAGCGACTCGGCATCCGCACGTGTCGCCGAGGTGCAGGGGATCCTCGACGAATACAGTTTGGACGAATACGACCTGGATTCCGCCAGTACCACCATGGTCAAGGACCTGCTGAAAAGTACGGGTGACAACTACGTTCGCTATTACAGCCCGAAGAAATATGCGGAATACCGTAAGAACAACGACTCCGATACCTCTGGCATCGGTGCATTGTTCGGGGATTATAATGGCCAGGCGTATGTGGTCGACCTGCTCGAGGGAGGGTCTGCCGAAGCGGCGGGAGTGCAGATAGGCGATTTCATCGTCTCCATCAACGGCGAGCGCCATGATCAAGGATGGACCGTCGAGGAGGCCATTAAGGCCATCGAGGGGCAAGAGGGAAAGTCGGTTGTCATCGTTTGGCGCCGTCCGACCTCGATAGATGCCGAAGGCGGTACGGAATACACGACGACCCTGTCCTGCAAGAAGGTCGAACAGAAGAATGTCACAACATCGTACTCGAAGGCTCGCAAAGTCGGTTATATCCGCATCCGGCAGCTAGGCGAGGATACCGACACTTATGTCAAGAAGGCGGTCCGGTCCCTGTCCAAGAAGGGTGCGAAAGCGTACATCCTCGATTTACGGAACGTTGCCGGCGGCTACCTGACCCAGGCGGTGAATGTAGTCTCTCTGTTCCAGAAGAGCGGAACCGTGGTTCGCATCGAAACGAAGGATTCTGAGAGCACTCGTTCGGTGAGCGGGAAAACCGTGACCGATGCACCGTTGGTGGTGTTGGTGAACCGTAACACGTCTGCCGCCGCCGAGGTAGTGGCATCAAGCCTGCAGAACAGCAACCGGGCCGAAATCGTGGGAACCACCACGATGGGGCATGGAACGGTGCAGGTCATGCGCGAGCTCAGCTACGGCGGTGCCATCACCTACACTGCTGCCCGCTACCTGACCTCGGATGGCCATTCGTTCGACGGTGTCGGTATCGTGCCGGATATTCGTGCCGAGGCTACCGGTGGGAAGACGGATACCCAACTTCGTGTTGCGCTGGACGAGGCTTCAGCGCAGATATCGGGCTAGTCCATGGCCCGCGCTCAGAATAAGGCACGCAGGCAAGCAAAGCGCAATCCGCAGGGTATCCTGTCTGTCCGCAGGGGCGGATTTGGATTTGTGAAGGCGCCGGAGGGAGAGTATTTCATCCCCCGTTCGAAAATGCACGGCTCGTTCGATGGGGACCTGGTTGAAATCGTGCCGCTCTCGGTTAACCATCGGCATGCCCAGCCGGCAAAGCCGCATCATGCCGTGGGCAAGAAGCCGTCTGCCCGTATCGTACGGGTCTTGGTCCATGCTCACGAAACGCTGGTTGGACGCTATGAGATCGCTGAGCCATTCGGGGTTGTCGTGCCGCTCGATCGCCGCATCCAGCATGACATCTTCACGATGCATGCGGAAAACCCCGAAGTATGCGAGGGCGATATCGTGAAGGTTCGGATTACGCAGTATCCTTCACCGCGTGAGGCCGCGACGGGGAAAATCGAGCGGATAATCAGCCGTGCCGGGGCTGCCGACGCACCGATTACGGCGATCATAGCCGAACACGACCTGGAAACAGAGTTTCCCGACGATGCGCTTGCGCAGGCCCAAGATGTTATGGTCGACGTTGATGCGGCGTTTGCCGATGGTTACCGCGACCTTCGCGACCGCTGTATTTTCACCATCGACCCGCCGGATGCGCGGGATTTTGACGATGCCCTTTCGCTTGAACCGGCAGGCGGCCAGGGAGCAGGCTGGCGGCTGGGAGTGCATATCGCTGACGTTTCCCGCTATGTCCCTGCGGGATCCGCGCTCGACCGCGAAGCACGTAAGCGCGCCACGAGCGTCTATCTGGTCGATCGGGTTCTGCCGATGCTGCCCGAGAATCTCTCGAATGGCGTCTGCTCGCTGCGCCCCGATGAGGACCGCTTGACGATGACCGTGGACATCTTCCTTGACGATTTGGGTGAGGTCCAGGGATTCGAATGCTATCAGTCGGTCATCCGTTCACGGGCGCGGCTCGATTATGAACAGGTGCAGGCGTTCCTCGGCGACAGCGAGGTAAGCGATGCGGCGCGGAAACGGGCGGCAGACATACCGCCCGAAGTGACCAGGCGGCTGACGGCGCTGGATCGCATGGCTCAGCGGCTTGCGCGGCATCGAGTGCAGGAAGGGGCACTCAACCTGGAGTCTGCCGAGGCCCACATGGTCCTTGACGAGCATGGCACGCCCATCGATGTGACCCTGCGTCGGACGACGCGGTCCACTTCGATGGTGGAGCAGGCCATGATTCTGGCGAATGCGTGCGTGGCAACCCGTTTGGAGAATGCGGGCTGGCCGTGCATTTTCCGCGTCCATGGGACACCGGATGCCGATGCCCTCGGTTCCCTGGTGCCCATCCTTCAGGAATATCGCCTCGATAGAGGTATCGATCTGGGGTTGTTCCAGATGGGGGAGCCGAAGACGCTGCAGGCCGTACTCGACCGGGCGCACGAGGAGGGAATAGGGACGCTGATTTCCATGCTGCTGCTCCGTTCGTTGAAACGCGCATGCTATGAGCCGACCTGCGCTCCGCACTACGGCTTGGCGCTGGAGCGCTACGCCCACTTCACCAGTCCGATACGACGTTATCCCGATCTTGTCGTGCATAGGTCGCTCACCACGCTCCTTAATAACGACAGGAAAGCCGCCAAGGCGCTCGAAACGCCCTTGCAGCAGATTGCCGATGATTCCTCCTCTGCCGAACGGCGAGCAGATGCGGCGGCGCGAGAGAGCCAGGAATACAAGCTCGTCGAATACCTGCAGGGTTTCATCGGCGAGATCTTTCCGGCAATGATCGTCCGTATCGTGAGCTACGGGTTCTTCGTGGAGCTGGACAACACCGCGGTCGGCCTGGTAGCGCTTGGCGATGCAGGGGAAGATGTATTTGCGTTGGATGCCAAGCGCCAAACGCTGACAGGGCGGGACACCGGGGTCGTTTTTCGACTGGGCCAGCATGTGCTGGTACGCCTGACCGATGCTAGGCCCGAAGAGCGGCACCTGGACTTCTCTCTGGTGTCGCGTCCGCGAAGGGGGACGGTACGATGACCGAGCAGGATGCCCAGACGGGCAGGGAAGTGGAAATGTCACGCGATCGGGCGAACGCGTTCAACGCCTTTTTGGGGTATCTTGCGGCGAATCGGGCCTATTTTTCCGGAAGGGTGATGCTCGAGAGCCTGATGAGCATGCTCGGCGAGTCGCTGACTATCCATCCCGCCGACCGGTTCGTGTTCGAATATGCGCGCAAGCAGGGTTACCATATTCCATCCTATCCGTACGATCCCACCAGCGAGCTGCGGGCGTTTCTTGACGAATATGGGGTGGAAGATGTGCGAGCCTGGTACGAGCGCATCGGCATCCCCGCGCATTCCTACGAACTCCTGGGACAGCGTCGCTTGCTGGTTGTGCGCGATGACCGCTATCGGCGGAAGGCATTCGAGATGAGCATCGAGGGCCGAACAACCGATGATGAGTATTGCCGGTTGGTACAACGGGCTATCGAATTTCTGGAAGAGCCGGAACATAACGATCCGACCGTATTCTGAGAAACGCGTGCGCTTACGGCCGCATCGTTCGATGATGGGTATCGAGCAGATATAATGGGTACCGAAAGAAGGGGGCGATATGCCGAAACGCGAGGCGCGGTTGATCGCAAAGAATCGGAAGGCGCTGCACGACTACGACATCTTGGAGACTTTCGAGGCGGGCATCGAGCTTACCGGGACCGAGGTTTGCGCGTTGCGCGAGAGCAATTGCCAGCTGACCGATGCCTTCGCTCTGATCCGACACGGCGAGGTTTGGCTGCATAATCTGCATATCCACCCTTACAGCCACGGAAACCTGATGAACCCCGACCCCGATCGGCGTCGAAAACTGCTCCTGCATAAGAAGCAGATCCGCTATCTGGAGCAAAAAACCAGGGAGAAGGGTTTGGCGCTGGTGCCGATGAAGCTCTATTTCAACGAAGCGAATCGGGTCAAGCTCGAATTGGCGTTGGCACGGGGCAAGAAGCTCTACGACAAACGGGCGAGCATGGCTGAGCGCGATGCGAAACGTGCGCTTGACCGCGCGATGAAGGAACAGTACCGCTAAAAGGAGCACATCATGGCTGATGAGAGCCGCAAAGCAGTAAAGGATATGTTGAGCCAGGTACGTGCCCGGCTCATCGATCTGGAGGAAGCCATCGATTCCTGCCCGGGAGATCTGACCGGCTACGATAAGCGTCTGGACCGCATCGATGACCGTATCTATCTGTTGGAAGTAGAGATCGAGAAGCGCGCAGCGGCCATCAAGGCAGGCGAGGCGGTTCCGCCGCCGAACCAGACGAAAACCCAGGCGGCTGCCACCCAGGCAGGCAATACGGCGGCATCTGTCGCCGATAAGGCGATGGATGCGGCGAGTAAGGCGGCCTCCACGGCTGCCACTGCGGTGACATCGTTCACGAGCGCATTCAGCTCTTCTCTTAACGAGGAGCAGTCAGCGCAGCCTGCTCCCGCGCAGCAGGGTCAGGGCAATGCGCCTTCTCCCGAGCCGGAAGGGACTTCCGACCCCGAAGGCGATCCGAACGCGGCTTCATCGGATGCCCCCACGTCATCTACGAAGACCGTGGAGAATGATGCCACAAGCAAACGCAATGAGCAGATGCGCTCGACGGTACGCGATTTGAATGTCATCTACCAGGAAGGGCGCGAGACGCTCGACGACCTCTCGAGTGCCATCTCGGATATCCGCGAGCCGTTCGACAAGATCTCGAACACGATTCCGCGTCGCGGCCGTCGTCGTTGGTAGGCCTGCCGCTTCCCAGGGTTGCAGAAAACGCCGGACCCAGCTCCCAGAAAGGGGAACCGGGTCCGGCTTCTTTGCTCTCTTATTCAGGTTGAAGACAGAGAAAAAGCGGTCACGAAAGCCGTGACCGCCGATCGTCTTCGCTGTCCAGCAAATGGACTCTATGCGCGCTCCACCTTGCCGGCTTTCATGCACTTGGTGCACACGTTGGCGCGACGCACATGACCGTCCTTGGTGCGGATGGTGATCTTCTGCACGTTGGGGCGGAAGGTGCGATTCGTTACGCGATGGGAATGGCTGACATTGTGGCCGGAAACCGGGGCCCTACCGCAAATCTCGCAAACTTTAGACATTTGACACACTCCATTACCTATGATTTCACGATTGATGTCTCAATCGTCTCTGACAAAAGCTTTCAAAGAATAGCACATGGTCTTAAGGGTTTCAATCGGGAATCACGCAACGTCCATGCCTCGAGGGAAATATCGGAAACTCTGTGCAGCTTTTCTGCCTCCCCTAGTGCCTGAATCCATGCGCTATACTGGAGCACTGGAATATTTTTCGCGCACGAACGCATTCCGTAAACACCATGAAAGGACGGAAATGACTCAGAAGATTCCCGGTGATCTGCATATCGCCAACGACGTCCTCGCCGACCTGGCGGGAAGAGCCGCCCTTGAATGTTATGGCGTGGTGGGTATGAGCGCCCCCGATGTCACCGATGGCATCGCCAAGCTGCTCCCGAATTCCCGCTTTCGCCGCGGTATCGTGGTGAACCAGACGGCGGCGGGCGTGCATGTGGACCTCTACGTCATCATCGAGCACGGCACGAATATCACGGCCGTTTCCAAGAATCTGATCGATCAGGTCACTTTCGCCTTGAAGAACAATACTGGGGTCAAGATCGACGCAGTAGAAGTTAAGGTCCAAGGCGTTCGCCATCGCTAGGCCGAAGCCGACGCCTTTCACGTTATCCACTACTGAGGAGCAATACGAACATGCCCGAAGCCTATCAAGTCAACGAAATCGTGAACGCCATCGCTGCTGCGAGCAAGGTGCTGAGTTCGCGCAAAGACGAGATCAACCGTTTGAATGTCTTCCCGGTGCCCGATGGGGATACCGGTACGAATATGTCCTTGACCCTGGAGATGGTGGTCGACAACCTGTCGAAAATCCGCATCGGCGCTACTCCGGCAGAGTACCGTAAGGCCATCACCACCGGCGCGTTGATGGGCGCCCGCGGAAATTCCGGTGTCATCACCTCCCAGATCCTGCGTGGTCTGTGCGAGGGGTTCGTCGAAGCCGGTACCGATGAGATGAATACCCTTTCGCTCGATATCGCCTTCCAGAAGGCCGTCGAGGTAGCGTTCCTCGCGGTTCGAAAAGCTGTCGAGGGAACCATCCTCACGGTGTTGCGTGACAGTGCGAAGGCAGCCCACAATGCTGCGGTCAGCGAAGCCACCACCGACGAGGCGTTGCGTCTGATCGTCGAGGAGGCCTATGCGTCGGTTAACCGCACTCCCGATCTGCTCCCGGTTCTGAAGGAGAACAATGTCGTCGACGCCGGCGGTTTCGGCCTTGCCATCTTCTTCGATGCGTTCTCCTCGTCCATTATGGGGCTGGAACAGGAGCTTACCGATCAGTTCAAGACCGTTCGCCAAGAACCGAAGGTCGAAATCGAGAACATCAACGACTGGGAGGGCTCGCACTACCGCTACTGCAACGAGTTCCTGGTCGATTCCGATACGCTTGACAAGGAAGACGCTCTGAATTTCCTGTCCACCATGGGTGATTGCGAGCTGTGCGTGGGTGAGAACCCGAAGTTCAAGGTGCACGTGCATTCCAACACCCCGGATAAGGTGCTGAGGTACTTCTTGGACCGTGGCCAGATCTTCGAAGTCCATATCCACAACATGCAGATTCAAAGCCAGCAACGCGTCGAAGGATTGGAGGCTGAGGAAAAGGCGGCCCACAAGGCGCTCGGCGTCATTGCCGTTGCTCCCGGCTCCGGTAATGAGGAGATCTTGAAGAGCCTCGGCGTGGATGTTGTCGTTTCGGGCGGCCAGACCATGAATCCATCAACGAAGGACCTGGTGGAAGCGGTGAAGCGCGCGAATGCCGACGAGGTGTTGATCCTGCCGAACAACTCGAACATCATCTTGGCAGCCCAGAGCTGCGTCGAGGTTTCCGATATTCCCTGTGCGGTGGTGCCGACGGTCAGCGTTCCGCAGGGCTTCTCGGCGATGTTCGGCTTCTCTCCGGAGGCGACCCTGGAAGAGAATGTCGACTCGATGACCGACGCGTTTGCCGATGTGAAGACGGGAGAAGTTACAAAGGCCATCAAGGATGCCAAGGATGCGCACGGCAATCCCATCAA
Source organism: Eggerthellaceae bacterium (assembly GCA_050951005.1). Lineage (GTDB taxonomy): Bacteria > Actinomycetota > Coriobacteriia > Coriobacteriales > Eggerthellaceae > UMGS1519. Next base: position 291,607 of record JBMNIP010000004.1, read on the forward strand.
GGAGGGTGACGTTATCGGCATCGTCGATGGCTCCATCGAGTCGGTCGGCACCTCGGTCGAGGAAGTGGTCATGGACATGCTCGGCAAAATGGATGCCGAGGATTGCGACAATATCACCTTGCTTGCAGGTGATGAGCTGGATGACGAACGTTTCGCCTCCCTCACCAAGCGGATCGAGGATGCCTATGAGGATGCAGAGATCGATCCCCATCGCGGTGAGCAGCCGTTGTATCCGATCATCCTGTCAGTCGAGTAACCCATCATGCCCGATGCCGAACGCTCGACGGTCGATCGCCTTGCGGCAACGCTTGCACTCGAGCAGCCGGTAACTTCTGTTAGGCAAGTCAGTCCGGCACGCCAGAAGATCCTGGCGCATCTGCATATCTCTTCGGTCCGCGACCTGGTGACGTTCTATCCCTATCGCTATATCGATCTGACACGCGTGGCGACGATCGCCGATGCCCCTATAGGCGAAGTCGCCACCATCTCCGGCGAGATCTACGAGATGAAGCTCAAGCGCCCGCGCTACAACCTCCCGCTTGTCGAGATCACGCTCGTTGACGGAACGGATACGTTGATCGTCACTTGTTTCCACCAGCAGTGGCTGATGAAGACCTACCAGGCGGGACAGCACATTGCCGTGGCGGGCAAGGTGGAGTTCAACTACGGGTTCAAGCGGATGACCAACCCCTTCATCGAGGAAATCGAGGCGGGGACCCGCTCGGGCGGATTCGTGCTGCCGCTGCATCATGCCACCGAGAAGCTCTCGGCAAAGATGATGCGGCGTATCATCCGCAACGGATTGGATCTTTGCCGCGGGCTCGATGACCCGCTCCCGTTGGATTTGCGGGTGAAATATCGCCTGGTGAGCCGCCAGGTAGCACTCGAGAATATTCATTTCCCCCCAACTTTGGCCGATGCCGCCCAGGCACGCCGGCGTCTGGCGTACGAAGAGCTGTTTTTTCTGGAAGTGCACCTGAAGCAGCGCAACCTCGCCCGCTCCCAGGGCCTTACCCCCACGACGCACGTAGTCCCCGGCGAGCATCTGATGGCGCTTACCGAGGCATTGCCCTTTACGCTCACTGAAGAACAGGAGCAGGCACGTGACGAGCTGCTTGCCTGTATGGCGGCGCCGCGACCGGCAAACCACCTGCTTCTCGGTGACGTGGGCACTGGGAAGACGGCGGTTGCCTCGTTCGGTTTGGCGGCGGTTGCCGATACGGGAACCCAGGCGATGATGATGGCTCCGACCGAGGTGCTGGCACGCCAATACGGCCAGAAACTGGGCCCTCTATTGGATTCCGCGCGCATCTCCTGGGGCGTCCTGACTGCATCGACGCCGGCGGATGAGCGCGAGCGCCTGATCCGTGAAGCGGGGGAAGGCACTTTGACGGTGCTCTTCGGCACCCAGGCGCTTCTCGAAGAAGATGTGGTCATGCCGCGTCTGAGCTTCGTGGTCATCGATGAGCAGCAGCGCTTCGGCGTCGCGCAACGCAAGGCCTTGGTATCGAAAGGGCGGGCCGTCGATGTGCTCTCCATGACCGCAACGCCGATTCCCCGCAGCCTTGCTTTGACTATCTACGGCGACATGACGCTCTCGTACCTGCACCATCGTCCGCGGAACGCCGCCGGTTCCACGACGGTGGTCTGCGATTGGCAGCAGAAGGGAATTGCCTACGATGCTGCCAAGGATGCCGTCGCCCAAGGCCGCCAGGTGTATGTGGTGTGCCCGTTGGTGGGGACCGCGGAGCCTCAGAGGCGGGATGACGGCAAGAAGGGCAAGCGGCAGGAGGGCTTCTTGTCCGAAGGACATGATGACGAGCATCTGGAAGCCGATGCCGTGCGCATTGAAAGCGATTCGGACTTGGCGCAGGTCGATGCCCATACCGCGCTCGAGCATGCGGAATTCCTGCAGGAGAAGGTATTCTGCGACGCTACGGTCGGTGTGCTGCATGGGCGTCTGACCGGAGACCAGAAGGAGCAGGTCATGGACGCTTTCCGTCGCGGGGAGATTCAGGTGCTTGTGGCGACAACGGTGATCGAGGTGGGGGTGGACGTACCGAATGCCACCGTGATGATCATCGAGGATGCGGACCGATTCGGCCTTGCGCAGCTTCATCAGCTACGCGGCCGTGTCGGGCGCGGCGACCTGCCCGGACAGGTGTTCCTGATCTCCGATTCGCGCGCTCCGGTGGCGGTAAAGCGCCTGCAGGCTATGGAGCGCACGCAGGATGGCTTCGAGCTTTCCGAATACGACCTATCGCTGCGGCGAGAGGGAGATATCCTGGGAAATCGTCAGCATGGAGCCTCTACTTTGAAGCTGGTCAATATCATCCGAGATCGGGCAATCGTCGAATGCGCTAATCGCGATGCAGCTGCGTTGCTGGCTGATGACCCGGCGCTGGAAAAGCCTGAACATGCGGCATTGGCGCGCGAGCTCCGGCTGCTGTTCTCCGAAGCGGGGGAATCGTAGATGGGACGGGCGCGCGGACGCAAGCGCCAGGGTGCAACGAGCCGTTCGGTTCGGATTATCGCAGGGCAATGGCGCGGACGTATCCTGCAGGTACCTTCGGCACAGACCACGCGGCCGACGACCGATCGTGTGAAAGAGGCCATGATGAGCGCTCTTTTCAGCGCGCGCGGCGGTTTCGATGGTGCGTGGGTGCTCGATGCGTTTGCCGGTGGCGGCTCGCTTGGTTTGGAGGCGCTTTCGCGCGGTGCCGCCCGGGTGCGATTTTGCGAGTCCGATGCGACGGCATTGCGGATCCTACGTTCCAACATCGCGCAGCTTCCCGGTGCCGGCAAGCTCACCGAGGTGTGCCGGGGAGACGCATTCGCAGTGGCCTGCCTGCCATCCGATCGTCCGTTCGACCTTGTGCTGCTCGATCCGCCTTACGCAACACCCGCTTCCCAAGTCTGCGCGCTTATCGTTCGCCTGGACGGGTGCGGCCTGCTGACTGACAATGCCCTGGTTTGCTACGAGCATGCCGGAACAGACGATTCGACGGTACGAACCGAGCTTGAACGGATACAATGGACTTTACAGAAGAATAAGCGGTATGGCGATATCGCCTTTGCCCTTGCACGGAAGGATGCAGAATGAAACGCGCATTGGTTCCCGGAACCTTCGATCCCATCACCAACGGCCATCTGGACGTGATCACACGTTCCGCGCGAATCTTCGACGAAGTTGTGGTGGCGGTTGCGAAGTCCGAGAAGAAGAACACGCTGTTCTCTCTCGAGGAGCGCAAGCAGCTTACCGAGGAGGCTGTGGCTGACCTGCCGAACGTGCGCGTCATCAGTTTCACCGGCCTGCTCGTTGATCTGGCCAACGAGGTCGATGCCCATGCGGTGGTCAAAGGGTTGCGCGCCATCACCGACTTCGAGTACGAGTTCCAGATGGCAGCCTTCAATGCTACAATGCGCCGCGATGTCGAGACGCTGTTCATCATGTCGCCGCCGGAATACATGTACCTTTCCAGCTCGATCCTGCGTGAAATGGCCTCGATGGGCGGCGATGTGAGCAAGTATGTGCCGCCGTGCGTCATCCCGGCGTTTCGTCGCGTATATCCGCAAATGAAGTAGAGAACTCGTGCGGAGGGGTTGTGTGCCGAAACTCGTGATAATATAGCGACAACTAGTGTGAATTGCTCAATAATCGCAGCATAGGGAAGGAAACCACATGGTAGATGAAACCGGCGTTATGGGTTTGATCGATGAGCTCACCATTCTCCTGGAAGATGCTAAGCCGGTGTTCGGTCGGAACAACATGAAACAGGTTGATGTTCAGGCCGCATTTGACATCATCGACGAGATTCGCGATCTATTTCCGAGCGAATTTGCCCAATCCCGTCAGATCGTTCGCGAGCGCCAGAGCCTGCTCGATGATGCAGAGGCTGAAGCAAACCGCATGATCGAGGATGCGCGCAGCCAGGCAATGACCATCGCGAGCGAGCAGGAGGTCGTCCGTATCTCCCAGCAACAGGCCGACCAGATCATGGCAGAGGCCCGTGAGCTGGAGCGCGAGACGCGTGCCGGTGCCGAGGACTATGCAGATGAGGTTTTCAGCCATGTGGAACAAAGCCTGGACACGCTGCTGAACAATGTGCGCCGCTGTCGTGAACGCCTGAATGCCAATGCTATCTCCGGAGGTAACGGCTCTGCGCCGCGTCAGTAATGTCCGACACCATCGTCGACATCCCTGAAGAGCTCTTCGACTCGCAGGTCGGCCTTTCTTTCTCCGGTACCATGGACCTGCCCGAGCTTACCTCGGGCCCGGATGTCTATACCTTCGACGCGCCGCTTTCCTGGCAGGTGCTCGTGGTGAATTCCGGCGATAGGCGGTTCCTGGTAACCGGCACGGTCGTCGGTGAAGCGCAGGCAACGTGCGGAAGATGCCTTGGTACCTTCGATTTGCCCTTGAATGGGGAGATCGAGGGATTTTGGCTGATGGAGGATCCCGGCGAGGATATCCCCGAGGACCTGGCGGAAGACGAGTTCGAAGTCATCGGCGAGGACCGCAAGATGGATCTGTCGTCGTTTATCCAAGCTGCCATCGTGCTGGCGTTGCCGTTTGTGCCGTTGTGCCGCGAGGATTGCAAGGGCCTGTGCCCCCGATGCGGCAAGAACCTTAACGAAGGCCCCTGCGATTGCGAACAGCTTGATTCTGCGGATGACGGTATCAACCCGGACAATCCGTTCGCGGTGCTCAAGGACTTGCAGTTTCCCGATGAGAACTAGGAGCTGTGGCAGTGCGCTTCGAGCTTTGCCCGGATTATGTGCGGCATAAGTGGAGCTGCGATTTCGTATTGCATGCAAAGCGGTTCTTTGCTAACATTCTTCTTCGTGTTTAAGAAGTAAACGAGCAATTGCTCGGTATGGAGGAGTTTCGATCATGGCTGTACCTAAACGCAAGACGGGCCGTTCCCGCACCAATTCTCGTAAGAGCGCAAACATGAAGATGACGGCTCCAGCGCGTTCCGTATGCCCTCAGTGCGGCGCGGTGAAGCTTCCTCATCGCGTTTGCGGCAATTGCGGATATTACCGCGATCGCGAGGTCATCGAGACCGCTTAGCCTTCGGGATTGACAAGGATGATGAAGCCCTTGGGCCGCATGGCCCAAGGGCTTTGCTTTTCTCGGGATCCGAAAGCGAACATGGCCTGCCTCTCGGAAAGCGCAAGTCACGGGCAACTGAGGCGTTCGGAATCAAGCCATGCGCATGGGTCTTTTCTGATGGCTGCCCCCAGAGGCGATGTCGGCAGGTGAAAGCACTATAATAAATAGGTTATTGGAGAATTGGCATAATAGCCTTCAGCTGGAAAGGTTGCCATATGACAGAAATGATTACCGTTGCCGTTGATGCGATGGGCGGCGATCATGCACCCGACGTTGTTCTCGATGGAGCGGAACAGGCCCTTCGGGCTTCCGAGCGCCTGAAGGTCCTCCTTTGCGGTCCGGCCGAGGTGGTCGAGCCTTTTGCCGCCTCGCACGAACGGTGCGAGGCGGTGCCCTGCACCGAGGTCATTGCGATGGACGAGCATCCGGCGCAGGCGGTTCGCAATAAGAAGGATTCCTCTATCGTCGTGGGTTGCCGCATGGTGAAAGACGGCCGCGCTGCCGGATTCTTCACGGCCGGTTCGACGGGTGCCGGCCTGGCGGCCGGCACCTTGGTCATCGGCCGGATCAAGGGTGTGCAGCGTCCCGCAATCGCAACGGTGGTTCCGAAGCCCGGGCGCCCGCTTATCCTGTGCGATGTGGGGGCAAACGCCGATTGCAAGGTATCCTATCTGGTCCAGTTCGCTCAGATGGCAAGCGTGTATGCGCGTCTGACCATGGGGGTTCGCAATCCCGAGGTGGGCCTGTTGAACATCGGCTCGGAGGATACGAAGGGATCGCAATTTGCTCAGGAATGCTTCACCCTGCTGAAAGAGCAGCTGTCGAATTTCAAGGGCAATGCCGAGGGCACGAGCCTGTTCACCGATGATTTCGATGTCATCGTTACCGATGGCTTTACCGGCAATGTGACCTTGAAAACCTTCGAGGGAACCGCACGGTTCCTATTCGGATTGCTGAGGGATGCGGCAACCAAGGCGATGGCGGAAGGAGGGTCCTCTGGGCAACAGCCGGCGGGCTTGATGAGGATTGCCGGCCAGCTGAAGCAGACGGTCAATCCCGACACCTATGGCGGCGCGCCGATTCTCGGTCTGCGCGGTACGGTACTCATCGGCCATGGCGCCTCGAATGCCACGGCTATCATGAACGGCATCCTGGCAACGGCCCGCTGCATCGAGATGGGAGTGACCGAGGCGACCGAAGAAGCGATTGCCCAGATTCGCGAGGAGACCCACGGCTAGGAACGGGTCAAGGATATTGGATATCCGAAGGCGCACAGGTCTTCGGCGGAGCAATGCAAGGGGAGTGTGATGGATCAGACAGATAACGCATCCGATACCGAGCGGCTGGAAAAGGCGCAACGGGAGATCGGGTACCAGTTCAAAGATGTGGACCTTCTCAGGAAGGCCCTCACGCATCCGTCTGCGGTCGAAACCCAAACGACCGAGCGCTCGTACGAGCGATTGGAATTTCTCGGAGACAGCGTGCTAGGCGTCATCGTTGCGCAGGCTGCTTTCGATAAATTCCCCGACTTGGACGAGGGCGGGCTGACGCGTATCAAAGTTGCGCTTGTGGCAGGTTCGACCCTATCGGAGGTTGCCCAGGAACTCGGTTTCGCCGAGGTGATCCTTTTCGGCAGCTCCGAGGTGGGCACGGGCCGCCGCGGGATGCACTCGGCACTTGAGAATGTATACGAGGCGGTGGTGGCTGCCCTGTACCTCGATGGCGGCTACGAAGCAGCGCGCGATTTCATCGGACGCACATTGCTGCCCCGCATGACCATCGATTATGCCCAGCGTCCGGAGAATCCGAAATCGGCGCTGCAGGAGCGCCTTCAGGAGGAGGGGATCACTCCCACGTACCAACTGGTGGAGACGCAGGGCCCGCCGCACGACCGTACCTTCGTCAGCGCGGTATTCGCCGGTGTGCAGTCGCTTGCACGCGGGGTCGGCCGTACGAAGAAAGAAGCAGAAAGCCAGGCGGCCGATACGGCATTGCGCAACATTCGCAAGCAGGATGAGGAGTCGAAGAAGGACGCCAACGCTGCGAAAAAAGAGGCGAAGAAGCGCCGCAAGGCTGCCCAGAAGGCCGAGAAAAGACGCCAGAAGTCCGAGCGCGCAGCCGAAAAGGAAGCGAAAAAAGCCCATAAGAATGCCACCTCGAATGCGGGCGATGACTTCGGCCGTCCTATGGGCAATCCGCCCGAGGATCCGCGTAAGTAAGGCGGTAGGTCGGTGTATCTGAAATCATTGGCATTGCGGGGCTTCAAGTCCTTTGCCGATGCAAGCGTTTTGTCGTTGGAGCCGGGAATCACGGCGATTGTTGGTCCGAATGGCTCGGGAAAGTCCAATATCCTGGATGCGGTCCTCTGGGTACTGGGAGAACGCAATGCCCGCAATCTTCGCGGTCAGGAGATGGAGGATGTCATCTTTGCCGGCTCCTCTACCCGTAAGCCGGTAAACATCGCCGAGGTCGAACTGGTGCTGGACAACAGCGACCAGGTGCTTCCCATTGATTTTGAAGAGGTATCGGTGGCACGCCGGATGTATCGCAGCGGCGAGAGCGAATACCTGATCAACGGAACGGTGTGCCGCAGAATGGACGTGCTCGACCTGCTGCATGATTCGGGGCTGGGCACCGGTACGCATTCGATTATCAGCCAGGGACATCTAGACGCGGTCCTCCAATCGAAACCGGAGGATCGCCGGTCGCTCATAGAAGAGGCAGCCGGGGTCTTGAAGCATAAGCAACGCAAGGAGAAGAGCGCACGCAAGCTGGAGCGCATGCAGCAGCATCTGCTACGGGTTCAAGACGTGACTGCCGAGGTCGAACGGCAGCTCAAACCTCTGGAGCGCAAGGCGAAGAAGGCGCGAAGGTTCCAACAGGTATCCGCCGAGCTCTCCGATCTGTCATTGCGGTTGGCTGTTGACGATTTGCGGGCGTTGCGCTTGCGTTGGAATCAGGTACTGGCCGACGAGGAGCGGCTGAAGACGACATTGAACGATGCGCAACTGAAAGCGTATGCCGCGGATAGCAAGGTGCGAGATCTGCAGCACGAGCTGCAGGAGCACCAAGATGCGACAAGCCAGGCGTCCGAGGGGCTGCATCGCTTGCGCAGCGCGGGCGATCGGCTCGACTCCACGGCATTGCTCCTGCAGGAGAAGCGGCGGTCGGTTCAGCGGACGCGCGAGGATAGCCTGCGCCGTCTGGAAGACGATATGCGGCGGCTTTCCGATGCGCGGCAGGAACGGGAGGTTGCCCAAGCAAATTGCTCAGAAGCGAAAAGGCAATGCGATGAGGCCCAGGAAAGCGAGACGCAGGCCCGTGATCGCAACGACCGGGAAGCAGCAGCCTTGGCCGAGCTCCAGCAGCAGATCTCACGCCTTGCCGCCGACGAGCAGAGGCTGACAGCTGAAGGCGAACGCCTGCGTAACGAACAAGCCCAGACCGCCGATGCATTGTCGAACAGCCAAGCAGATGAGAAGTTGCTTGCTGCGCGCAGTGCCGACCTTGACACCCGCCAGGAAGCGCTTGCCAAAAAGCTTGCCGAGGCCGAAAGCCATTGCCGGCAAATCGAAGAACAGCTTGCAGCTGCAGAAGCGCGCAGCGGTCAGGCCAACGAGAAAACCGCTTCGGCATTCTCCGCTGTTGATAAAGCACGCCAGGAAGCGGAAGAAATCCGAGTGCGGGTTTCCAAGCTCGAGGCTCGTCTTGCCGGCCTTCAGGAGGCGGAGGATACCCGTCGCCAGGAGAACAAAGCCCTATCCTGGATGCGGGAGCGGATGCAGGACTTCCATATCTCAAGTGCGCTTGTCGAGGCGGTACGGGTTCCCGAGGAACTGTCTTCGTTGGTTGACTATCTGCTGGGCAGTGCACAGACGGCATCGTTCGTTCCCGCAGGCGACGACGCGCGCCGGGCTCTGGAAGCGCTGTCGGAATCGGCGGTCGAAGGACAGGCCGCCCTGCTTGCAACCGACGAGCATGGCCGCACCGACCGTCCCGCTGCACCAGCCGGTAGCCGATACCTGCTCGATATGCTGACGGTTGAGAAGGGCTACGAGGCGGTGTTCGATCGACTGCTGGGCAATGTTCTCGTATGTGATTCTTGGGATCAGGCAGCCCGGGTCGAGCAGGCAATTGCCGACGATTCTGCACTTACCGGGCGCTTTCGCGTCGCTACTGCCGAGGGATATGTATACGACGAGCACGGTGTCCACCGTTTTATGCAGCAGGGCAAGGCGGCCATCGGCACCGTCGAGCGCCATCGCCGTATCGTCGAGGCGGACGAGGAGCATCAGGCAGCCCTTGGGGCATTGAAGCGGGCCGAAGAGGTTCTCGAGCAGGCCCAGGAGCATCTTCGCGCCAGCCAGAAGGAAGGGGTGGAGGCCGCTTCGGCTTTGGCTGAGGTGCGCGGTCGTTCCGATTCCGGCAAGGCGCAGCTTGAGGAACTGCAGTCTCAACGCGTGCAGCTGGAGCAAGAGCGCAGCACCATCTCCCAGCGGCGTGAAGATGTGGCGTCGGTCCTCGATCGGATGCGCCCTGCAAGCGAACGGACGCAGGAGGCGCTCGAGAAAACCGTTGCCCAACTGGCGCAGACGAAAGCGGAGCTTTCCCAATTGCGCGAGCGCTTGGCACCTGTACAGGAGCGTGCGACCGAGGCTGCCGAGGCTTATGCAAAGCGGCGTATGGATGCAGGCGTGCTTTCCGAGCGGGCAACGTATGCCGAGCGCCTCCTGCTTGCCCGCGACCAGGATATCAAGCGTCTTCAGGAGCGTATTTCCCGAACACGCACCGCATTGGAGTCGAGGCAGGATCCAGAAACACTCGATCCGGCAATAGCAGCTCTCTCGAAGATCCGCGAGGCGGTGACCCTGCGCATGTCCGCGCAGGAGCGGGGAATGGATAAGGCGAAGAACGTTTCCGAGGGTATCCACTCCCGTATCGACGAGGCCCGCCGCCATTCCCATGCACTCCACGCGCAGATGGATGATGCCACGGCGCGTCTTTCCGATCTGAGGGTGGAGAAGGGCCGTTTGGAGGTTCAAGTCGAAGCGGCGGTGAAGGCTATCGAACAGGATCGCGCGACGCCTATCGACCGTGCGTTAGAGCTGCCGCCAGTGGAGGATCGGGAACAGGCGCAGGAGCGTGCTGACGTCCTTCGCCGTCGAATCGCGAATATGGGCACCATCAATCCCGATGCCGCCGAGGAGTACGAACAGCTCAAGGAGCGCTTCGATTATCTTCAGAACCAGGTAAACGATCTGGTTTCGGCCAGGGATTCGCTCCGCAAGATCGCCGCAGTGATCGATGACCGCATGCGCGATGATTTCATCGACACCTACCATCAGGTTAACGAGAATTTCCAGGAGATATTCGCTGAGCTGTTCCCGGGCGGTTCGGCATCGCTTTCGCTGGTGAACGAGAACGATCCCGAGCATTCGGGGGTCGAAGTGCAGGCGCAACCGAAGGGCAAACGAATCGATCGGCTGTCGCTGATGTCGGGTGGCGAGAAGTCGCTGACCGCCTTGGCGCTCCTGTTCGCCGTTTACAAGACGCGGGCAACTCCCTTCTACATCCTCGACGAAGTCGAAGCGGCGCTCGACGATTCCAACCTGCGTCGTCTGTGCGCATATTGGGATAAGATGCGCGCTTCCACGCAATTGATCATCATCACCCATCAGCGGCGTACCATGGAGATGGCCGATGTCCTCTATGGCATCTCGATGCAGTCGGATGGTGTTACGAAGCTGCTCAGCCAGCGGCTCGACCGCGCAAGGGAGCTTCAAGGGGATACGGCGACCGGAGAGCAGTGAGGAGCTGTCATGTGCTGATGGCCGTGGAGTGAACGACGCGCGCATCGGAGCGCCGATGTGCACGGTGGATATGCGAGAAAGGATCGTCATGTTCGGACGGAAGAAGAGAAGGAAGCTCGAAGCCGAACAGGCCGAGCGTACGAAGATCGGCATGCAAAGCTCGCGGCGAACCTTCCGCGAGAAGATGAATGTGCTCATGCACCGTGGTCCGAAGCTCGATGATGACTTCTGGGACGGCTTGGAAGAGGTGATGATAACATCCGACATGGGCGCGCGCACCTCTATCGGCATCGTCGAGAACCTGCGGGAGGCGGCACGCCGGCAGGCGCTGCCTGATGGCGACGCGGTGACCGATTTGCTGATCGACCAGATTGCCGAAGCGTTTCCCGAACCGGAGCGGGATATTTTCTCGGATATGCCATCGTTGGTGCTGTTCGTGGGAATCAACGGTTCCGGAAAGACCACCACGGTCGGAAAGCTCGCCTATGAGGGCAAAAAGCAGGGTCGCAATGTCATTTTGGGAAGCGCCGATACGTTCCGTGCGGCGGCAATCGAGCAGCTGGAGGTATGGGCGAAGCGCGCAGATGTGGAGATTGTCGAACGTAATCGAGGTGCCGATCCGGCGAGTGTCTGCTACGACACCATCGAACGTGCCGAGGCGGTAGGAGCCGAAGAGGTTCTCATAGATACGGCTGGCCGCCTGCATACCTCCGATGATCTGATGCGCGAGCTGCAAAAGGTGGTAAATGTCGTGCGCAAGCGTTCGAAGATGCCGGTGGCAACGGTACTCGTCATCGATGCGACAACCGGGCAGAACGGGATGCAGCAGGCGCGCGAGTTCGATAAGGCCCTCGACCTGGATGGACTTATCGTGACGAAGCTCGACGGGACGGCGAAAGGAGGCATCGCCGTTGCCATCGCCTCAGAGCTTGACCTTCCCATCTATAAAATCGGAGTGGGAGAGGGTCTGGAGGATCTGCAGGACTTCGATCCGGTTGCCTTCGCCGAATCGCTGGTTGGCAGCGAGGAGGACGTTCAGGAAGACCAAGAGCCTGAAGCGTGAGAATGAAAACGAATGCCGCGATGGACGGCAATCTTTTGTCGTAATAATAGGTGCATCATGAAAAGGGCCCGCAATCCTTATGGATCGCGGGCCCTTCATCAAAGACGGGGAGATTCCTTACCGTCCTAATCGTTGTCAGCGGCGTTTTCTTTGGAAGCAGCCTTCGAGCTGTGCTTGACGGATTTCGTGGTGATAACGCGCTTGGCGAAGCTGGGGGTGTAGCTTTCCATGTCGCCGATCTTCACCGTCTCGCCACGGTTGGGTGCATGGATGTAGAAGCCGTCGCCCAGGTACATGGCTACATGGTAGGTGTCGGTTCCGCGCTGGAAGAACAGCAAATCGCCCATTTGCAAATCGTCGAAATCGACCATCTTGCCGACGTTCTGCTGCTGGTAGGTGGTACGCGGAAGGTTGATGCCCAATGCCTTCTGGTACAGGTACTGAACCAAGCCGGAGCAATCGAAGCCCTCGGTGGTGTTCCCGCCCCAGACATAGGGGGTGCCCATGCAGGAGGTGGCAAGCGCTTCGAGGTTGGCATAGTCGCCCATATTGAGATTGCGGACCTTGCCGTTCTTGTTCATCTTCGTGCCGGTGATCTTGAAGTCGAGCTTCTTATCAAACCGATTGAGCTTGTACGTCTTGATAATCGCCTTGATCTTGGCAGCATAGTTGGAATCCGTTGCGTAACGGCCTTGCAGCGCATCGGCCGCGTCTTTGTAGGAATCGGCGTTTTCCTTCCAAGTACCCGAATACAGCGCGTTCTCACGCAACAGTTTGGCATAATCGCGCATCGACTGCTTCTCGTTCGCGTAGACGCGGAATGCCGCCGTAGTGCCGTACAACGTGCCGTTGGCCGTCTCTTCCTTGGTGGCCATGGTGATGGAATGACCATGGAAAGCGCCCTTGATGCCGAACAGGTTGTTGTACGGCGGGCGGGACAGGACACTGGAGCCGGAACCGGATTCGAGGATTGCCTGTGCGATGAGCACCGATGCATACAGGTGGTACTTCTGGCCGATTTGACGCGCTTGCTCGCCGATGGAGGCGATGAACATGCTCGTTGTCAGGTTCTGGGAGTAGTGGATGCGTTGATAGCTGGGAGTCGGCGTGGGCGAAACCTCAGCTTGGGATTCGGTCTGCGTTGGTTGCGCAGTCTTCGCATGCTTGGCCTTGGCGATCTTCTTATCATTCGATTTCGCAGGCGAGGCATCCTTGATCCTCTTGACTGCAACCTTGTGCTTTGAATTGCCGGTCTTCGACTTCTTCGTGGCCTTGGCGGTATTCGCCGCCTTGTTCGAGGCCTTCTTCAGCTTCTTCGTTGCTTTGCTCGCGGTCTTGTCGGCAGGCTTCTGCTTCGAGTACTGCTGCTGTTTGTTCTTCGCTTCCGCCTCGGCATCTGCGGCTTCAGCCTGTTCCTTCTGCTTGGCTTCAGCTGCCATCTGGGCTTCATACTGGTCGAATTCTGCCAGAAGCTTGTTGATAGTCGCGCTGTCGAGGCCGTCTGCCTCGAGCGTTTCCTGGTATTCGGCTTTGGTCATATTGGAGACCAGCGCTGCCTGTTCGGGAGTCAGGCTTGCCGTTTCGCCTGCAAGTGCAGTTGCGGGCAGGGCGCCGAGCCCGAAGGTCAATGCGCCAGACATGGCAAGAATTGGAATAATATTGTTACGCATGGTAATTGCAATCCCTCACTAGCATCGCATCGCTGCGCACAAGGATGCAATGCACATCTCTCCTTGCAGATATCTTCCGTTTGATTCTAACGCATAGGACCTCATCGCGCGAGGGGTTGAGCCAAGAAATCAGGAAATTAAGTAACGATATTCTCAATTGTTGCCAAATTGATGTCTTTTTCCATGGTTTCGATGGGTTGCCCCTGACCGGCTCCTTCTTGGACTCTCCCGGGGATTTCCTTTGCCGCCCGTTCGAGAGCCTTTCCCCGCGGGCTTCTCAGAATGATCGTTTCCTCGGTCAACAGAGGCCTTCCTCGCGTGCTGTTCGGCACGTGCTTTGCCGTTGTCATTTTCGCGAGCGGATTGCCTTGCCTTCCGCTTGCCGGCAGGTTTTGCAGAATCGCCCTTCTGACGATGCTTCGAATAATGGCTCTTTGGCTTCCCGCCCTTCTTCTTCCTGCTTGGTTCATCGGGTCGTACCAAGCAGGTTGCACGGTAACCTATCAGGTCGGTGCGACCGGCTTTGCGCAGGGCCTCGAGAACGAGTTTCCGGTTTGCCGGATTGCGGTATTGGATCAGGGCACGCTGCATGGCCTTCTCGTGCGGGTCGGTAGGGCAATAGACCGGCTTCATGGTGCGCGGATCGACACCGGTGTAATAGATGCAAGTGGAAACCGTGCTCGGCGTCGGGTAGAAGTCCGATACCTGTTCGGGGTTGTATCCCAGGTCGCGGCAAAACTCGGCGAGCTCTACCGCTTCCTTCAAGGTGGAGCCGGGATGGCCGCTCATCAGATAGGGCAGGACGTACTGTTCCTTGCCTGCTTCCCGGCTTGCCTGATTGAATTCCCGTACAAACTCCTGGTAGATGCGATTCGGCGGTTTGCCCATCACTTCGAGTACTGTGTCGGAGACATGCTCGGGTGCGACGCGCAGCTGCCCGCTGGTGTGATAGGCGGCAAGCTCGCGGATGAAGGAATGATCAGCATCGAGCACAGCGTAATCGAAACGGATTCCGCTGCGGATGAAGACCTTCTTCACGCCGGGGAGGGCGCGAAGTTCCCGCAGCAGCTCGAGGTAATCGGCATGGGTCACACGCAGCTGGCTGCAGGGCTCGGGGGCAAGGCAGCGTTTGTTCGGGCACGCGCCGCGCTTCTCTTGACGGGCGCAGGCGGGTATGCGGAAATTCGCGGTCGGTCCGCCGACATCGTGGATGTAGCCCTTGAAATCGGGATCTTCTGTCATCTGTCGCGCCTCGGCGAGAATCGAGGCATGGCTGCGTGATTGGATGATCCGTCCCTGATGGAAATTGAGCGCACAGAAGGAGCATTCGCCCAGGCACCCGCGATTGCTGGTCAGGCTGAATTTGACTTCCTCCAGGGCCGGGATGCCGCCTGCAGGCTCGTAGCAGGGATGGTAGCTGCGTTCGTAGGGCAATCCATATACGGCATCCATCTCTTCGGTGGTCAGCGGCAGCGCTGGCGGGTTCTGCACGACGTAAATCGAGTGGGGATAGGGTTCTACCAGCGTATGCGACAGATAAGGATTCAGGTTCTGGTTCTGGACGGCGAAGCTGCGGGCGTAATCGAGCTTGTCGGCGGTCAGCTCGTCCCAGCTGGGGAGCATTATCGGCTCATAGAGCGCATCCAGCGAGCGGGTGCGGAAGACCGTCCCGGGAATGTATGTCAGATCTGAGACGGATAGGCCGGCATCCAGGGCATCGGCGATTGCCACAGTCGAGTGCTCGCCCATGCCGTAGCTGATCAAATCGGCGCCGGAATCCAACAGGATGGACCGTTTCAGCCTGTCCGACCAGTAATCGTAATGGGCCATACGGCGCAGGCTCGCCTCGATACCGCCGAGGATTATCGGGGTGTCCTTGAAGGTGCGGCGGATCAGATTGCCATAGACGACGCAAGCACGATCGGGGCGGCATCCTGCCTTCCCGCCAGGGGAGTAGGCATCCCGGTGGCGCCGTCGTTTGTTTACGGTGAAATGGTTCACCATGGAATCCATATTGCCGGCGGAGACGAGGAATGCCAAGCGCGGTTTCCCAAGGACGGCGATGCTGTGGGGATCACGCCAATCAGGTTGGGCGATGACTCCGACCTTGTAGCCTTTCGCTTCGAGCAGGCGGGTGATGATGGCAATTGCGAAGGAGGGATGGTCGACATAGGCATCACCGCTGACGAACACGAAGTCGCACTGATCCCAGCCGCGTTCCTCCATTTCGTCTTTGCTGATGGGCAGAAAGGCCATGGTGCTCCTTGTCGAGGGCGGATGCCGATTGCATGACGCCCGATACCTGCTTTTTGAGGGTATTCTAACCCCGCCCGGCCGTTCGTGCCGCCCGCTCGATTTCGCGGCGCAGCGTTTCGGCCTCATAGGGCGCCGCATCGGCGGGCGGGAAGTGCGTGACCGAGGGGATTTCGGATTGCTCGGGGTCGGGTTGGTCGACGAAGACGAAGTCGAGCTCAACGCAATCGAAGCCTTGCAGGAGCAGGGCGTAGGCATAGCATTTTGCCTGAAGCTCGTACGCGGTGCGGCGGGCTGAGTCGGTTGCGAGCGATCGCCCGGTCTTGTAATCCACAACCTGCGCCCGACCTTCTCCAAAGGTGTCGTAGGCCAGCAGGTCGATGAATCCGTTCAGCGTCAACGGTCCCTGTGTGCCTGTCCTTTCGGACAGGGGGATGAAGAAGGGCACTTCTGCCTCGAGGTGCGCGTGCCGTGCCATAGATTGCGCTACGGGACTTGCCGTCCAGCGGGCGAGCTCCGCCTTGAGGTCTTCCTTCTGCCGGCAATCGAGCCCGTGCAAGCGCGCAACCGCGTCGATACGACTCGGGGGCGGCACTTCGATGCGTCCGCTTTCCCGCCAAGCATGCGCAGCATATTCCCCAAGCGAATGGAATGCGGTGCCCTTTTCGGGAGCGGATGCCGGAGCATCCTCAGATTGCTCGGTTTCCGGAAGGGCGATCTGCGGGGGCCTGCGCTGGGCGCCCTCTTCGTGCTCATGCTTCAGGGCGGACGCCGACAGGATGCCTTCGGACCACTGGAGGGCGTAGGGGAAGGAGGGGATGTTCAGCGACAGGCGCGCAGTGGGGATGGGGAATGAATCCCGTGCCGTACAGCGGTGCGTTTCGGATTCCGGTTCCAACAAGCTTGAGGCGGAATCTTCGAACCCCTTTGCTTTCAGGTTGAGCGTCTCGAGCCGTGCGATCCATGACAGATTCTGCTCCGGATGCGCTCGATAGACGGTGTCGATGCGGAACAGCTGGCTCGAGGTCGGCTGATCGTCCCTGAATGCAATACCGTTCTCGCCGGTAAGGAGCCTCTCGACCATTTGCGGCGCTCCGGGGCGAAAGCCTTTCGAGGTGCGGTTCTGAGCGACAATCAAGCAATCTTCGGAGCGGGTGAAGGCTACGTAGAGCTTGCGTTGGTACTCTTCGGCATCGCCCACTGCATTCAGGTGGTCGATGGCGATCAGGAAATCGGGTGCATCCGAGTTCGCAAGGGCATGTTCGGCCTGCACCGGATCGGGGCCGAGCTGCGGATCACCGTCGACCGTAAGCCTTTTTTTCCTCAAATCCGAAAGGCAGCTGTGCAGCAAGGTTCCCTGATGTCGAGAAACCGAGGAGCCGGCATCGAGAGCCACGTAGATCTTCCCCTCTTGGAACAGGGTGTGCAATCGGCTGCTTCCTCCATTCCCAGAGTCGGTTTCGGCTACTGCCACAATAGGGAACTGCAATCCCTTCGATGCGTGGATGGTCATGATGCGTACGAAGTTGTCGCCAGCAGCCGCCAACACGCCCGGTGCCTCCTTGAGCCCGTCGATGCGTTCTTCCAGCCGTCGGGCCAAAGTCAACCCGGTGGCTTGTTCGCCTTCCTCGATACCTTGGAGGATGCGGATGGCCTTGAACACGTTTCCCGCTCGGGTTTGCTGTGCGGCATCGGCACGGGAGAGCCAGCCGGCGTTGGCGAGAACCTCGTTGACCAGTTCGGACAGGGGTCGGTAGCCCACTTGCAGTGCGGCGCCCCCCAATGTTTTCAGGGCGGTTGTCAGCCGTTGGGACCAATCATGCGCCCGGCTCAGGTCATCGATGCGTCCATCGATGGTTGTCGGGGTGGCTTCCTGGAAGATCTCCGTCAATGCATGGCCAAGAGTGGAGCGCCGGGGACGCTGGTCCCCCTGGGGATGACGGTCGGGGTCGGGCTCCGTCGCGGAGAGCAGGTCGCCAGCTTCCAACCCGAAAAGAGGACTGGTTAGAACGTTGATGGCCCGGGTTGTATCTTGAGGGTCTATCAGGGTATAGGCCAGATCGATGATGACTTTGACCTCGGGGGCCTTGTTGAATACCGAACCGCCTGCGATGGCGTAAGGCAGTCCCTGCGCCCGCAGTGCCTCGGCGTAGTCCTGGGCATGGGACATGCTTCCCAACAGCACTGCCATCTGGCCAGGTTTGTTGCCGGCGTCGACGAGTGCTTTGAGGTCGCGGGCGATGGCCGCCGCGATGTAGGAACGGGTTAGGCTTTGCCTCCGTCCGCCCTGCGCGGCGATGATGTTGATTCGGCGAGGACGGTCGGGATCGGGGTCATCGGTTGACTCGGCGCCGTGGAACGGCGTGCGATTACGGGCGAGTTCTTCGTCGCGGGCATGCAGCAGCTCCAAGTAGTCGTCCTGTCCGAACGTGTTTTCGAAAACCCCTTTGCAGAAAGCAAGGATCTCGCCGTTGCTGCGGAAATTCTCCTCGAGATGCACGATGGCGCCGCATCCCTGTTCCTGTGCTTTGCGGACACGGGCGACATAGTTCTTGAATACGGAGAGATCGGCATATCGGAAGCGATAGATGCTCTGCTGCGCGTCTCCGACCACGCACATCCGCGGACTCAGCGCGCCGTTTTCGCCGCCGGCCACGAGGTTGATCATGCCGACCTGCGCTTGGTTGGTGTCTTGGAATTCGTCGACCATCACCAGCTTGAATCGATCGCGGTAGCGGGCGCGAATCGACGGATAGCGCGGATCTTGGAGCGCTTCGGCGCAACGGATGAGCAAGTCATCGTTATCGAGCACCCCCAGCTGCGTCTTCAGGTCAGAAAAACGCCCTTCGGCCTCTTCGACGAGCGAAAGCAGCGTTGAAAGATGCGGTTGGGCCGCAGCCAATCTCAAGCGGGCGATGCTTTCAATGTAGGCATCTGCCAATTCGCACAGTTCTTGGGCCTTGAATGTGCTGACGCGCCCGGGAATCTTGGGGAACCGGGCCGCCCGGTCGAGCATCTCCTGGCTTGGCAGATCGAGCAGGTGAGCTTCGTTTTCGGGCGACGGTGCCGCCAGCACCGCATCGGCCCCTTCGACTTCAAGTGCGGATTCGAGGGCGAACAGGATCTGGTCGTTCCACTTGTCGAGGGTTTTGGTGCCTCCCTTATCCTTGGTTTTGCCATAGAGCCTGCGCCCACAGGAAACCAACTCGATGAAAGATGATGGCATTTCCGTGGTGGGAGGGGTTACGAAGGAGGAAGCCGGGGCCGCGCTGGAGGAAACGAGGGACATGAGCTCTTCGAGCATGTAGGCGATATCATCACGTGAATACTCCCTGAATAGACCGGCGATGCCATCTTCGCTGTCATGGGCAGAGAAGGTATCCTCAATTGCCTGGTGGCGCAGCTGTTGGCCCAGGTCCTCGGAGAGGATGCCGAATTCAGGGTCGAGACCGAGTGTCAGGGCGTTCTCTTTGAGGATGCGCGCGCACATGCCGTGGATGGTGCTGATCCACGCCCCATCGGCTTTCAGGGCTTGGTCGGCAAGTTCGGGATGCTGTTGCGAGGCATCCTGCAGGGCTTGCCGGATGCGGGATTTCAGCTCATTGGCCGCCTTCTTGGTGTAGGTGATGGCGAGGATCTCGTCGATATCGGAGACGCCGGACCGGCTCTTGTCTTCGAGTGCATACACGATGCGGTTCGTCAACGTAGCGGTTTTCCCGCTCCCTGCGCCAGCGGCGACGGCGCAGGGGATACCGAAAGTGTCGCGGATGCACGTAAGCTGCGATGGTGTGGGCTTCATCAGGCTCGCCTCTCCTCGCAGGTGAAGATGGGGCAGAATCTGCAGGAGTCGGGATGCGCGGGCAGCGGCTCGACGCAACCGTTTCGCAGCGCTTTCACAGCCTGCCGGACACGGGCGGCTGCATGCGACTGCAGTGCGTCGAAGGACAGGGGGCCGGCGCTGGAAAGCCGGCAGTCATCCGCCTTCTTGAGCGTGGGGAGATCGGCAGCCGATCCGAGCGCATCTGCCGCATAGGCGCCGCGTACTTCGTTCCCCTTATGGTAGGACACGTATAGTGCGCCCACAACATCGCGAACAGGGATAGCCTCCACACCGCTCGGGGTCTCGATTTCAAGCGACCCCAGCTGCTTTATGATGGCAGCATATATCAGCCCTTGCACCTTTCCGTGTTCGCGAAACCGTTGCCGGTCGGCATCGGTGGGATCCGCTTCAAGGGCGCAGTATTCGGATGTCAACGAGCCTTTGTAGTCGATGATGACGATGCGGCCCTTATCGTCCCGGTCGATGCGGTCGATACGGCCCGAGATCAACGCACCGGCGTACGGAACGTCTTCGACCTTGTATTCGAAGGCAACGGGCGTAAACGCGGGCAAGAACGTGGTTTCGAAGGACAGCCAATCGTTTACCAGGGATTTCAAGGAATCGAATTCATGCTCCTCTGTGGTGCCCGGTAACGGGGCAAAACGGTGCAGGGGAGCAAGCGAGCGTTGCTCGCGCCGGACGGATTCGAATACACCGTCCGGTTCTCCGAACATGCATTCCCGTGCCCGGTCGATATTCTCGGGGGTGACCTTCTCGCCGAATGTCCGGTAGAACGTCTGGAATATCCGATGCATGAATTCGCCCCGTTCGGCGGGACCAAAGCCCTCGTCCAATTCCTCTGTGCCCAGGCGCCTTGAGGAGAACCACCGATACGGGCAATCGAGGTAGGCGTCTATCTGAGAGGGAGACAGCCTGCAGGGCTCCTGGTCAGAATCCCTTTCGGGAAGCGGGGTGGCTACAAGCGGGATTTGGTTGCCCACATTGCCGCGCGCGGGCGGCTTGCCCTTGCTGAAATCAAGGAGGCTCTGCTGGCGTCCGGGGCACACATCGGCGAAGAGGTCGTCTTCTCCGGAATCTATGCGCCGATCCATCAGAGAGGTGGGCAGGCGGTACAGATCATCGACCGGTTCGGGTTCGCCTTCGGCATTGCGCTGCCGGTAGGCATCGACGAATTCCTCCCACATGGCACTGGGATACAGCGGCTCGGCAGCTTCGTTGCTCAATTGCCGTTCGAGTATCAGGCGGGATTTCGGCACCTTCGTCAGGGCTGTGAAACGACGGCGTTCTGCGGAAAGCGGCGGTTCGGTTTGGCGTCTGATGCCGAATCGTTCCAACAACAGGTCAGTTGCGGTTTGGCGCTCGGCAAGCGGGTAGCTTTCACTGGTGAGGTCGCAGACGATGAGCCCGGCCATGCTTTCCTCGGCAAGTTGGGACGCCTGTTGCTGGGACATGATGATTATCTGGGGGGTGCGGCCGGCTTCGGAGGGCACAGTGCTGCGGGAAACGCTGAATGAGGAGTGGGCAAGCACATTATCCAACGCCGTCTGATCGGCCAGGCCGAAGCGCACAGCCTGCTCCATAACCTGTTCCAAGACGTCGATGGCCAGGAGCTGTTCATGCACATCGGCGGATGACAGCAGCGAGCCTTCGATGGCACGATACTGTTTCTTGCAGCGTGTCAGATTGCCGGCGGCGCTGCGGGTAACCGCATCGTCGAGTTCGGCAAACGCCTGCGCACTCGATGTCGGGATGCCGGGCAGCCCGTCTGATGGTCCGCCGCGCAGGGCGGCAATGACCGAGCTGCGGTCTATCAGGCGATCGTTTCTCAGCCGTTTATCCCATTTCCAGACGGTAGCCTTATCCAGATGCAGATACGACGAGTGCAGCACATCGGTGAGGGCGTCGCGGTTCCAGGGCGCGGTGTCACGATGAACGGCTGCCAGGCTGTTGTACGTTTTTCCGAAATCCGTCTCACCGAACGTGCGTTGGGCTCGAACGGCGACGGATCGGTCACGCTCTGCCAAAGCGGGAGAGATGCGCCGGTACATCTCGAACGGCCGTTTCGCTGCTATCGCAATCGTGCCTTCAGGGTCTTCGGCAAGGATATCGTCGATGCCCTGCAGCACGGAAAGGGGCTGAGCATACTGTCCCGAGGGGAAGGCGAATCGGACCCGTTCACGATCGATCGCCTCGAGTTTTCCCTGCTTCCTGCATTCGATGCGCGTCAAGTGCAGGGCATCAACCGCGTTGAAGAAGCGTTCTTCAGGCGTGAGGAACGGCCTTTTCCCCAGCCAGCAGACATTGATGGGGTGGGGGAAGGCTTCTGCGGCATGATCGGCCAAATAGGAGAGTGCCCGGCCCAACCCAATGAGTCCGGAATCCTGTTCGGTCAGGGCGTAACGGGCTACGCATGCAAGCAATTCCCATTCTGCCGGGCTGAAGGAGCGCCCATCGATTGAAGAGGCGGGCAAGGGTTCTTGTACTGCGCATTCGAGAGCTCTCTCGAAAGACGGCGTACCGAGTCCCCATTCGGCACAGAGCGCCAGCGAGCTTGAAAGGTTGGGCGTACGGACAAGATAGCGAAGCGGTCGCTCGGTCAAGGTGCGTTCGGCGATAGTCAAGCGCTCGATCTCGGTTGCAAAACGCCTGCCGTCGCCATGGAGCTCCCAAATGCCCTCGATCCATTCGGGAAATGTTTGCGCGATGACGCCGAAGCACCCTTCGGGCGAAGAGCCTCCGTCAATGCCGCGATGTGCGAGGTTCCAGTTTTTCGCCTGGGCATAGGATTCGGCGAGAAGGACATCGCAATCCTGGGGTGCCCAACACCCGGAATCGGCGGTTGTCCGAAGGTCGAACGCCATCTGCTCTCTCCTTGCCGTCGGATACTTCCTTGTATATCCTCGAAAAAACGGTTCCATCAGCATATCGCGAATGGACGCTGATTGTCATCGTAGGGCATAATTCGATAGAGGATGGGACAAATCATGGACAGTCCCATGAACTGGCGGAGGATCTGCACACCTGATGCTGTTTCTTTCCAGGTTGGAAACCGGACCGTTAGAGGTTGAAGGGAAAAGCGGTACGGTTACGGCGAAAGCGCGCAGATGATCCATGTTGATGCGAGTTGCCTCGGCCTGGATGTTGATCCGCTGCCAGTCTGGATCGAAGGGGAGGAACATATGGGAAAAGCAATGAGAATATTAGCAGTGGCAGCTGTAGCATGCCTGGCTTGCCTGCTGCTTTCCGCTTGTGGAACGACCATGAGCCCGACCGATACCACTAAGGCATTCCTGGATGCGATGAAGGCTTCGGATACGGAAAAGATCTCACAATACTACAGTGGCGACGCTTCGGCGTTCGGCACGGATTCACTTGAACAGGAGCTCGGCTCATCATCGTCGGCAGGCAATCTCAGCGAAGAGGACAAGCAGAATCTGAAGACGATTTCCGAGAAGATCATGGATTTCGATTACTCCGTCGGGAACGAGAAGATCGATGGCGATTCGGCGACGGTCGATGTGACCTTGAAGACCTACGACTTCGGTACCGCGTTGACCGATGCCGTCAACAATGTCTACACGTCGGTGCTCTCAGAGGCATTCAATGGGAAGACCCCTTCGAGCGAGAAGATCGCCTCCAAGGTGTACAAGGAGTTTGCCAAGCAGATCGGCAAGCACAAAGAGAAGTCCGAGACGACCACCGTTACGATGAAACTTGCCAAGGAGGATGGGAGCTGGAAGGTAAGCGAGGTCGATGAGGATTTCCTCGATGCCCTTACCGGCAAGATGATCTCCTCGATGGGCGCCCTTGACGCTTCGGCTTCTACGAGCTCGAGTTCGGCAGCTGCATAGCATCGGCAATCCGCCAGACGAGAGAGGGCATTGCTATATCCCGCATGCCGCCGTTCCATCGGCACGGGCAAGCGCCCGTGCCGATTCGCCGGATTTCGGTACGCGTATCGATGGCGCGAGAGAGAACGGGCAAAGGTCCATGGTTCTTGCTGGGCGCTCGCATGGTCCAGGAGTAGCATGCCAGATGAAGAAACCGTGCCCTGCCATTTCGGCAGCATGGGAAAGGGGCGAACATGGTGAAGTACTACCTGGGATTCGATGCCGGAACGCAGAGCGTGAAAGTTGCCGTATACGATCAGGATATGAATTGCGTGGCACAATCTGCCGCAGCGACCACATTGACCTACCCTCATCCGGGTTGGGTGAATATGGATGTGGACGAGTACCTTGAGCTGACCATCGAGGGCATGGCCGCCTGCTCGGCCCAGATGCGCGCGAAGCACCTGGATCCCGCCGGGGTTCAATGCATCATGGGCGACGGTGTCATCTGCGGCATTGCCGGGGTTGATGCTGACGGAAACGCCATCACACCCTATGTGAACTACCTGGATTCCCGCACGAAGGGCGACGAGCAGCTGATCAATAGCTGGAACCTGGATATCTGGGGGCGCGAGACCGGCAATCCCCAAGCGAACTGTATGTTCCCGGCGCTGTTTGCCCGCTGGTTCTTAGAGAACGTCCCCGGTTTCAGGGAGAAAGGCGCGAAGTTCGTTCACGATGCGCCCTACGTGCTTGCCCACCTAGCGGGCTTGAAGGCCGAAGACATGTTCGTCGACTGGGGCGCCATGTCAGGGTGGGGCCTTGGGTACCGGGTAGAAGACAAGTGCTGGTCCGATGAGCAGTTGGATCTACTCGGCATTCCGCGTGAGATGATGCCCCGCATCGTCAAGCCGTGGGATATCATCGGAAACCTGACTCCCGAGATGGCTGCGCGTACCGGTTTTCCGGCCGGCATCCCGATTTGTGGTGGAGCGGGCGATACCATGCAGTCGATGCTAGGATCGGGCAACCTGCATGCGGGCCAAGCGGTGGACGTTGCGGGGACCTGCAGCATGTTCTGCGTATCGACCGATGGGATTATTCCCGCGCTCTCGCAGCCGGGTACCGGACTGGTTTTCAACAGCGGTACGCTTCCCGATACCTACTTCTATTGGGGATACATCCGCACGGGCGGGTTGGCGTTGCGCTGGTACAAGGACAATGTTTGCCGCAAGGAGGAAGACGGATCCTACTACCAGGTTCTCAGCAAGCAGGCGGCCGATATCGCACCGGGTGCAGACGGGGTTACGTTCCTTCCGTACCTTACCGGCGGTACCAATGACATCGAATCGGCGACAGGCTGCTTTTTGAACCTGACCCTCGATTCCGACCAAGCCGTGCTTTGGCGTGCAGTGCTGGAAGCCATCGGATACGACTACATGGAGATTGCGCGGTTGTATGAAGCTGCAGGGGTAGATATGAGCCGCCTGACGATTACCGAGGGAGGAAGCCGTGACGATCTATGGAATCAGATGAAGGCCGACATGTTGGATGCAACGGCGATCACGCTTGAGAATGCGGGCAGTGCCATCATGACCGATTGCCTGTTCGGTGCCTATGCTACCGGCGCGGTTTCGGATATCACAGAGGCGCTGACGGAGAGCTTGGATATCAAGCGCACCTATAAGCCCGATGCCGGCAACCATGCATTCTACGAACGACAGTACGAGCTGCGCACCAAGCTGGTAAAGCAGGATATGGGTGCGGCGTTCGATACGATTCGGCAAATGGCATCAGAGCAGGAGCTTGCAGAATAACGCCAGGCGAAAAGCAAGAGAAATGCCCTGCAGCATCATGCCGCAGGGCATTTCTCTTATACGGGGAAGGAATCGTTGCGAGTGCGTCTATTCTCGCGAGGATCCCTTCTTTTCCTGTTCACTTTCTTGCTCGTCATGGGCGGCTTTGCTTGCTTTCCGTCGTTCGGCTGCCGCTGCGAGCTTCTTCTCGGTTTCTTCATCGGTGATGTGCTGGCGCTTTGCCGCCTCGTGGTAATCGCCGAGGATCTTGTCCTTATCGGCTAGCAGCAGGTACAGGAACACGCCTGCAACCAGTCCGACGCCGCCGCCGCGTGCCAGGATGAAGCCGGCCATCATGCCCGCAACGCCCTGGTCCACCTTATCGAAGCACATATCGAAGCAGATCTGCGTGCAGATGTAGCCCTGGATGCACATTACCGTGAGCAGGATGGCGGAAGAAGATGCTGCGGCCAACTGGTACACCGGATAGATGAACAAGCCGAGCATCGTGAAGATCAGGTTCGTGGCCGATCCGTCGTAGATGGAGTCCATTCCCTCGCGACCGCCCTGCTTGTAGCGCTGGTAGGTGGCTACGCAGTACGGCGGGCTCAGCGGGCCGGCCAGGGCCGGGTACGGGGCGAAGAGGGACAGCAGGACGTTGCGGATGCCGCAGACCGCATTCGTGCGGCCGGGATCCAGCTCGATGAACTCGTCATCGCGCATGGCCTGGATACCCAGTTGCTGGACGGTGACGAAGTCGCCGAATGCGATGACCCAGGCGATCAATGCGATAGGCAATGCTTGAAGCCAGATATCCGGTGCGGCGAATCCGATGGAGAACGGGGATACCGCTCCGAAGAGCACACTCAGATCGGGTACGCGGATGATGCCTTCCTGACCGATGCCCGTGTAATCGAACTCGCCCGTGACTCCTCCGACGATGAACAGGGCGATGACGGCGAATAGGAAGCTGTAGTTGCCCAATACGGCAACCAGTTTGTTCGTTTCCATCTTCACGCGGATGCGCAGGCTGAACATAAGGAAGAAGACCACGACCACGCCGGCCAGGCAGCCCCAAGTGGCGGTGTCCATCGCTCCGCCGGTGGCCATGCGGGCATAGACGGCGTTGACGCCGGCGCCCAGTACGATACCGCCCTTCACACCGGTCGGTACCAAGGTATTCAGCTGTTTTGCCAGGCCGGTTAACCCGAGGATCAGGAACAATAGACCGAGTTCCAGCTGGCATGCGGTCATCGCCTGCAAACGCACGGTGTAATCGTCGAAGCCTTCCAGATAGGCGATGACGATGGCCATCGCCGAGGTGATCCATCCGCAAACGCTCGGCTCGCCGAGCAGCCAGTTGCATGAGTACATACAGGTTTCGAAGATGACCAGTGCCCACGCGACGTTCGCATCGAGCCCCAGCGTGCTTGTCAGCACAGCCAACGCCGAATACGACGTAGCTGCATTCATCAAGCCGGTGATTACCTCGGGAGCCGAGATGTTGAAATGGATGAAGGGAATTCTTATTCGGAAGATTCCTGCGGGGATATACGGCTGGATGCCGCCGTATTCACGCTTGAGAAGCGCCATAGAGCCTCCTTTCGGGCATGGCGGGCTTCCTTGCTGCCAAAGAGGGGAATACGAGCAGGTCTGTGCGTATGCATTCCTATCCATGCGTGCTTTGAATCGCCATGCATTCGAGATATTGCAAGCGTGAATGATTTTATTCTTATCTTTGCGAAAACCTAACGATGCTTTCGACGGAATATTAATTTTGATGATAAAAAATGGCAAAATCTATTCAAAAAGAATAGGTTCAGGTCAAAATTATGCAGAATTTAATATAGAAAATAGCATCGTTTTGACAGAGTTATATTAGAATCGCAAATAGTTTGATGGACAGAACAATATATATGTCCAAAATTTTTTGACATGGTCATGGTGCAAATTGAAAATAATAACGATGCATAAGATGCATCGTTAACTATAATTTAGATAAATATTTTCTATCGAACTCGACAAAGCAGACTGAGAAAGCGGAATCCAAGGTACGGGAATGCGTCTCGCTTTGAAAAGAAAAACCTCCCGCTGTGTGCGGGCGGTAATCGGTTATCGGCAGGCAGAAGGCGGACGTGCTCAAGCTAGAACGAGCGGTAGCGGCGCTGCTCAGTCTCGGGTTTGTAGCTATCGGGGATAGCGGGCATAACGCGGGTAGCGTCAGCGTCGTTGTAATCCGGTGCGTCATCGACATCTTCCGGCAGTTTCACCGTTGCATCGGCTTCGAATCCCGCAACAGATTCCCGTACCGGTGCTACTGACGGTTTGGTCGGTTCTCCCGCTTGTTTGGTGAGCACTGCTTCTATCGCAGCGGCAGGGATGAGCTCGGTTTTCCCGGGATCGAGCAATTCATGCGATGCGGCAAGCTCGGCAGCATCGGAGCTGAACGCCGCTGGCGTTTCGGACGCGGCGGCATCCTCCGTTTCTGCAGCGGAAGCTTCGACGTCCGGTTGGTCTGCCCGGAGGACGGAAGCATCCATGTCCGGTTCGTCAAGGTCCAGCTCTTCCAAATCGGCTTCGTTTTCCTGCGGACGGGGTTCAGGCTGATGCCAAGAGGCAAACTCGGTGCCGCATTGGATGCAATACTGGTTGCCGGATGCAACCGGGGTTCCGCAGCGCGGGCAGTAATTGAAGGAGATATCGCTCTGCGGACCTTTGAGAAGCCGCGCGAGGGCGTCTTCGACCTGGTTTCGCTGTCGGTCGACGGCGGAGATGCCGGTGTAGAGCGCCTCACGCCCGCGACGTGCGGCGGGATCGTTCATCGTTTCCTGGTACACGAGGGCACCGAGTTCGGCGGCAAGGCGGGTGCGTTTTGCATCAAGTTCGTGCAGATGCTCGCGCAGCAGCGTCAGATCGGCATCTGCGGGTGCAGATTTTTCCTGACCGGCTGCCGGGGCGTCGAATCCTCCCTGGGTCATAGGTATCCTCCAACATTCTTGACAGGGCATGCGCGTCGGAAACGCCCATACCCTACCGACCATTTTTCTCCATCATACGGAGCCTTGATGGAGGCATTGTCGGCGCCAGGCGATTTCATCAGATTGTCGAAATCGCCCCGGCTTCCCATGGATGGAGCTTCTATTGCCGTTCGGACGGCATGGCATGGTTGCCCCGTTCCGTCGTGTATCATGTAGATTTGCGCAAAGAGACGGTCGGGCCGACCGGCTTCTTCGTGCTGAAACGGACAGCGAGGGCAACAAGGAGCCATCCACATGCTTGAGAATCTCTCCAATCGCCTACAGAGCATATTCAGCGGCTTGCGTGGTAAGGGAAAGCTGACTGAGGAGGATATCGACTCGGCCATGCGGGAAATCCGCCTGGCACTGCTTGAAGCAGATGTCAACTTCATGGTGGTGAAGGACTTCGTCGCGAAAACCCGTACCGAATGCACGAAAGCCGAGGTACTGGAGTCCCTGACGCCGGCACAGAATGTAATCCGCGTGGTCATGGACCAGCTTACCGAATTGCTGGGTGGGGAGGATTACAGGTTCAACTTCAGCAATCGCATCCCGAACGTCATCATGATGGTTGGCCTGCAAGGCTCCGGCAAGACCACCGCTTCGGCAAAGCTGGCCTATCGCTTGCGCGAACAGGGCCATTCCCCGCTGCTTGCAGCTTGCGACGTGTACCGTCCTGCTGCTGCCGACCAGTTGCAGACGTTGGGCGACGAGATGGGCGTCAGAGTCTATCGCGGCGACGGCAAGGATCCGGTCGGTATCGCCAAAGGCGCGGTGCAGGATGCCGTCGACAACCTGCGCGACGTGGTGATTGTCGATACGGCGGGCCGCCTGCATGTTGATGACGAGATGATGGACGAGGCCGAGCGCATTCGCGATGCCGTCGAACCCGAGCAGATCTACCTGGTAGTCGATGCAATGACGGGCCAGGACGTGGTGAATGTCGCGAAGGCGTTTTCCGAACGCGTTGACTTCGATGCCGTGATCATGTCCAAGATGGACGGCGACGCCCGGGGCGGCGGTGCTCTGTCCATCAAGGAGGTCACAGGCAAACCGATCGCCTATATCTCGGCGGGCGAGAAGCCCGACTCCCTGGAGAACTTCCATCCCGACCGCATGGCAAAACGCATTCTGGGCATGGGCGATATGGCTACCTTCATCGAGCGTGCCGTGGCGACCCATGAGAAGGAGATCGAGGAAGAGGAAGCCGAGCGGGTGGCGCGCGGCGATTTGAACCTCAACGACTTCATTACCATGAACCGCAAGGTGCACAAGATGGGCGGCGTGGCGAAGATGATCTCGGCTTTGCCGGGTGGCGACCGCGCACTATCCAGCGGCCAGATCGAGCTCGATGCGCTCGACCGGATGGAGGTCATCATCGGCTCGATGACCAAGGAAGAGCGCGAGCATCCCGATGTGCTCAACGCAAGTCGCCGTAAGCGCATTGCCTCTGGTGCGGGTACCACCGTTCAAGAAGTCAATTCGATGATGAAGAAGTACAACGAGACCAGAAAGATGGTTCGTAAAGCTTTCAGCGGTATGGAGCAGATGCAGCGGAAAAAACGTCCTACCAAAGGCAAGAAGAAGAAGCGGAAGAACAATCGCGGTGCTAACCGCCAGGTGATGCCGGGCGGTCTGAGCATGCGGGATATGAAGAAGATCCAGAATATGATCGACGACATGGATTTGGATCAATAAGCGCGGGTTGTGAAGAAGATTCGACGAATTGCAATTCCCCCTATGGATACTTGATGCAACGGGGGAAAATCGGTAATATTCGTTTTTGCTGTCTTTACGAGGGATACCCGGCAGCACCCATAGATAATAAGGAGAACATTCAACATGGCAGTTAAGATCCGTTTGTCCCGTCATGGCGCCAAGAAGGCTCCGTACTACCGCGTCGTTGTCATCGACTCGCGCAAGCAGCGTGATGGCCGTTGCATCGAGCAGATCGGTACGTACAACCCTCTGACCGATCCCAGCACCATTCGCCTCGATTTGGAGAAGGTCGACCAGTGGATCGCCAACGGCGCACAGCCGACGGACACCGTGGCCCGTCTTATCAGGACGGCCCGCAAGGAAGCCCAGGAAGAAGCATAGCCTATGGCCGAGCAAACGGCTGATATCGCGGGGCTGGTCCGCACCATCATCGAGCCGCTCGTCGACCACAAGGACGATGTCCAAGTGACCGAGACCGTCGAGGAGTCCGGTGACATCTATGTCGAGATCCGTGTGAACGATGAGGATACCGGCAAGGTGATCGGCCGCCAGGGCCGCGTCATCAAAGCGATCCGCACATTGGCTCGCGCTGCAGGTTCGCGTGCGGGTGCCGGCCATGTGGAAGTCGAGTTGCCCGATTAACCATGGGGCGCTTTCTGCGCATCGCGCAACTGACCAAAGCACGCAAGAACAAGGGAAGGCTTGTCGCCCGTCCGGTCGACGGTCTTCCTTTCTTGCTGTCTGAAGGCCTGACCGTTTACATTGTACCGCCCACCCCGGAGATTCCGTGCACGGTGACCGTCTCCACTGCCGAGCAACAAGGTGATGACTATGTGGTGGCTTTCGAAGGCGTGGACGATCCCGGGCAGCTTGTTGAATACGAGGGCCGATATTGCCTTGCGCTTCGCACCGATCTTGATCAGGACGTCTTAGAGCGAAGCGGCATCACGCTGATCGGCTATATGCTTGATGATGTGGCTCTCGGGCGAATAGGACGCATCTCCCAGGTCGAGCAGCTTCCTGCCCAGATCATGCTCACGGTGGTGGGCCGTTTCGGTGAGGTGCTGGTTCCGTTGGCCGCCGATTTGGTCATCGATGTCGACCATGATGCGGGGGTCCTGACCATGGACCTTCCACGCGGATTGGTTGAGGAGTGACCATGCGAATCGAGACCCTTTCGACTTTTCCCGATATGTACAACTCGGTCATGGGAGCGTCGATGATGAAGCGTGCCCAGGAAAAGGGGATCCTGGATTTTTCCGCATATGATCTGCGAGATTGGACGCATGACCGCCACCGTACCACCGATGATGAACCGTATGGCGGTGGGGTAGGGCTCGTGATGCAGTGCGGGCCCATCTTCGAAGCCTACGACCAAATCGCTGCGCAAGGGGTGCATCCGTGCACCATTTTCCTTTCGCCGACCGGCGAGCCGTTTTCCGATACCGTGGCGTGCGAACTTGCCCGCGAAGAGCGCCTGCTGTTCATCTGCGGTCATTATGAGGGTATTGACGAGCGTGCCTATACCCTTGCCGACCGCACCCTTTCCATCGGCGATTACGTGCTCACGAGCGGCGAGCTTGCCAGTATGGTGGTCATCGATGCCGTGGTCAGGAAGCTCCCCGGGGTTCTGGGGGCCGACACCGGCGCCGAGGATGAAAGTTTCCATGACAACCTGCTGGAGTACCCCCAATATACGCGCCCGGCGGAATTCCGCGGCATGGCGGTCCCTGAGGTCCTGACCAGCGGCGACCATGCGAAAGTGGCGCTTTGGCGACGTCGGCAGAGCCTGAAGCGCACATTCGAGCGCCGTCCGGACCTGCTGGAGCATGCGATGCTTACCGATGATGACCGTGCGTTTCTGAAAACTTTGTCCCAACAAAGCGCTTCGTCGGCATCGCCGGGAGAAGACGCTATTATTGATTGACATGCTCTTTCATGCGACGGGCACGTGCGTCGCATCCATCTGCTGAAAGGATTCCGATGGCAACTGAACGCAAGGATGTTGCACTCCAAGGGGAAGAGGAGAAGAAGGGCCTCTCGCTCGGCGCGAGCCTGCTGCTGATGATCGTCATCGTGGCGGTGGCGTATTTTGCGCTGCGGACGTTCGTGGTCGGCACATATGAGATTCCCTCCGCTTCGATGGAGGATACCATCCAGATCGGAGACCGGATCTTTTCTGAGAAGATAACTTACTACACCAGCGACCCCCAACAGGGCGACATCATCACCTTCACCGATCCGCAGGATTCTTCCCGCACGCTGATAAAGCGCGTCATCGCAGTCGGCGGGCAGACCGTCGATTTGAAAAACGGCGCGGTATACGTGGATGGCAAGAAGCTCGATGAGCCCTACACTGAGGGAAAGCCATCCTATCCGTTGGAAACCGCCCCGGGGGTGGAGATTACCTATCCTTTCACGGTACCCGACGGGTACCTGTGGGTGATGGGGGATAACCGTACCAACTCGGCGGATTCACGTTATTTCGGTGCCATCGACAAGGATTCGGTAACCGGTCATGCCGCGTTCCGGTTCTGGCCGCTCGACCGTGTCGGCACCTTGGATTAGAAGGAGGATCATGCAAGCCAACAAGCCTAATGCACAGTGCGCTGGAGGCCAGGTGATAACGTTCCAGGATGTTGTCATGAACCTGCAGAGGTACTGGGCGAACCAGGGATGCGTCATCCTGCAGCCATACGACAGCCCGGTCGGTGCGGCGACAAACCATACGGCTACCCTGCTCCGTTCGCTCGGCCCCGATACCTGGCGTACCGCCTATGTGCAGGGTTGCCGCCGTCCTGCCGACGGCCGCTATGGCGAGAATCCGAATCGGCTGCAGTTCTACTACCAGTTCCAGGTTCTGATAAAGCCGTCGCCCGACAATATCCAGGACCTGTATCTGGGAAGCCTGCGCGCAATCGGAATCGATGTCGACCATCATGACGTGCGTTTCGTCGAGGATGACTGGGAAAGCCCATCCCTGGGTGCTTGGGGCCTGGGGTGGGAGGTCTGGCTCAACGGCATGGAGGTCACGCAGTTCACCTACTTCCAACAGGTCGGCGGTTTCGAGTGCTCGCCGGTCCCCGTGGAGCTTGCCTACGGGTTGGAGCGCTTGACCATGTACATCCAGGGCGTCGATTCCGTCTACGACATCGTCTGGGCGCGCGGCGACGATGGCGTGGAATTCACCTATGGCGATGTCTACCTTGAGAACGAGCGGGAATTCTCTGCCTACAATTTCGAGACGGCCGATACGGACATGCTGTTCAAGGACTTCAACGACTACGAGCAGGAAGTGAATAGGTGCCTGGATGCCAAGCTTCCGCTGCCCGCCTACGACTATGTGCTGAAATGCTGCCATACTTTCAATCTGCTTGATGCACGCGGGGTCATATCGGCAACCGAGCGCATGGCCTATATGCTGCGCGTCCGCGGTATGGCCAAAGACTGCTGTGAATCCTATCTGGAGAACGTGGTAGGCACCGTGCCTGCCTCTGGGGAAGAGGAGGGACGATAGCATGCCGCTCACCAAACACACGTTGGCTTTCGAGATCGGCTGCGAGGAGATCCCCGCATTCGATTTGGTTTCTGCAACCAAGCAGCTGGAGAAGATGGTTCCCGCACGCCTGAAGGCCGCCCGTATCTCCTATGACGGGGTGGCTGTTTTCTCCTCGCCCCGGCGTCTGATTGTGAAGGTTATCGGCGTGCCCGATGCCACAGAGGCGCAGGTCGAGGAATTCAAAGGTCCCAAGACCGCCATCGCCTTCGACGATTCCGGTAATCCCACGAAGGCTGCCAACGGATTTGCCCGCGGCAAGGGCGTTTCGGTCGATGAGCTGGAACGCCGTGTGGTCGACGGTGACGAATACCTGTTTGCCGTGAAGCATATTCCCACACAGGATGTGCGCGAGTTGCTTCCCGACCTGCTCGGCGGATTGATCCCCGACCTTTCCTGGCCGCGTTCCTGCCGTTGGGGAACCAACACGGAGACGTTCTCGCGCCCGGTACGCTGGCTGTTGGCACTGCTCGATGACGAGGTGCTGCCGGTGAGGTTCGCCGACCTGAAGGCGGGCAATACCACGCGCGGCCATCGTGTGCTGGCGCCTGGCGAGCACGTGGTCAAGACGGCTGACCAGCTGCTCGATGTCGTGCGATCCGCCTTCGTGGTGCCCAGCATGGAAGAGCGCGAGCAGGTGATCCGGGACGGTGTCGCCTCCATCGAGAAGGAGACCGGCTACACCGCCAGCCTGCCGGAGAAAACGCTGACAGAGGTCATCAACCTCACCGAATACCCCACGCCGTTGGTGGGCACGTTCGATGAGGAGTTCCTGCAGGTGCCCGAGGAGATCATCGTCGATGCCATGCTGATGCACCAGCGTTATTTCCCGCTGTACGATGCCAACGGCAAGCTCACCAACAAGTTCATCATCACGAGCAACGGCAACCCGGCAGATTCTGCCACGATCATCGACGGCAACGAGCGCGTGGTGCGTGCACGGTTGGATGACGCGAAGTTCTTCTACGAAGAGGATCTGAAGCGCCCGCTGGAGTCCTATGTGGACAAGCTGGAACAGGTGGTCTTCCAGGAGAAGCTGGGCACCGTGCGCGATAAGGCCCAGCGTCTTGCCAAGCTCGGCAAGCTGCTGGCCGCCGATGCCGGCCTATCCGAGCAGGATGCCAAGGATCTGGAGCGTGCCCTGTACCTGTGCAAAGCCGACCTGGTTACCAATGCGGTAATCGAATTCACCTCCGTCCAAGGCGTCATGGGGTCCTATTACGCCGCCGCTTCCGGGGAAACCCCGCAGGTGGCGAAGGCTATCGGCCAGCATTATCAGCCGAGATTCGCGGGAGACGCCCTGCCCGATACCTTGGTTGGACGCTTGACGGCATTTGCCGATAAGCTCGATACCATCTGCGGCCTCTTTGCGGTCGACCAGGCACCGAGCGGCTCCAAGGATCCGTTCGCGCTGCGTCGCCAAGCCATCGGCATCGTGAACATGCTGACCGAAGGGCTGCCGGTGTCGCTTGAGAAGGCAGTGGACGATTCGCTTGACATCTATGCGGCGGCCGGAGTCGATTTCGATCGGGATGCCATCCGCAAGCAGGTGCTCGACTTCTTCATCACCCGTACGAAGGTGATCTTGAAAGACGAGGGCAGCCGCCCCGATTCCATCGATGCGGTATTGGCTGCCGGCGTGGTTGAGCCTGCCGTCATCCATCGGCGCGTGCATGCGCTGGAGAACCTGCGCCGCCAGATGGCGGACGTCATGGACCGGCTGGCAACCGCCCATGCGCGCGCCAACAACCTGCGTGACGGCGAATTGGGAACCGCGGTCGACGAGAGCCTGCTCACCGAGCCCGAGCGCGCGCTTTTCGACGTCATCGAGCAAGTCGATGCCAAGGTGGCAACCGATCTTTCCGCTGGGGACTACGAGGCCGCGCTGAAGGACCTGATCGCCCTGTGCGATCCGATCGACCGCTTCTTCGAAGATGTGATGATCATGGTTGATGATCAGGCAATACGCGAGAACCGCTTGAAGCTGCTGAACCGATTCGTGCAGGTGTTCGCCCGCATCGCGGATTTCAGCAAGATGGCGAAGAAATAACCTTGGATGAGCAAGCGGCCGCCTTCGGGCGGCCGCTTGCGGTTAAGGAGCACCGATGACTGCCGAGACATCTCCCGTCACGCCCAACGATACCGACCTGCCCACAATCCATGTCATCACCGATTCGGTCGGTGCCACCGCCAAGAATGTGGCACGTGCCGCAGCGGCGCAATTCGGCACCACAAGGCCGCACATCGAGCTGTGCAGCCAGGTGAAATGCAGCGAAGATATCGAACGCTACCTGGACGAGCACTCCGCGATTCACCGAGAACAGCTGGGTGATGATACCCTCGTGGTGTTCTACACGCTGGCGTCCGATGAAACGATGTCCGGCATGCAGCACTACCTTGCCGCCCACCCCAATATCATCGCTGTCGATCTGCTTACCCCCGCCGTTGATGCGCTTTCCCGCGCCACTGGCAGGAAGCCGTCGGGCAATCCGAAGCTCCTGTATGTGACCGATGAGAACTATTTCAACCGGATCGAGGCCATGGAGTTCACCATCGCCCATGACGACGGGGCGAATCCCCAGGATCTGCCGCAGGCCGACATCGTGCTTCTGGGCGTATCCCGCTGCTCGAAGACCCCGACGTCGATCTATCTGTCGCAGCTGGGTTATAAGGTGGCAAATGTTCCCCTTGACCTGCAGACCGATCCGCCACATGAGATCTACGACGTTCCGCGTGGACGCCTGTTCGGCTTGACCACGACTCCCGAGGTCCTGGTTGACATCCGCCGTCGGCGCCTGGGCAACGCGCAGGTGGTTGCGGGAAGCTATGCAGACCCCGAGATGGTATACCGCGACCTGGAATCCGCGCGCGCGTTCATGCGCAAACTTGGATGTATTGTCATTAACACCGGCCATCGGGCTATCGAAGAAACGGCGCAGGAGATTTTGCGTTATTATGTACCAATCGTTTCTAAGTGATGACGTGTGCAACCGCGTTGTCGCTTTCACTGAAATGAAGCCAAGCGATAGGAGTAAAGGTGACTGAGCAAGTCAAGCGTGTCTATGCCTTCGGCAAAGACGAGAACGGGAAGAATGTCACCGAGGGCGGCGCCGAGATGAAAGCCCAACTGGGCGGCAAAGGTGCGAACCTCGCTGAGATGGCCAAATTGGGTCTGCCGGTTCCTCCGGGATTCACTATCACCTGCCAGACGTGCATGGAGTATGCGAACGCCGGCAATGTATGGCCGGAAGGTGCCCTGGATACCATCGAGCAGTATCGTGAGGACTTGGAGCGCCGCATCGGCAAGAAGATCGGCGATGATGAGGATCCACTGCTGGTCTCCGTGCGTTCCGGTGCCCCGATTTCCATGCCCGGCATGATGGACACGGTTCTGAACCTCGGTCTGAACGACCGTTCGATCAACGGTCTGATCAAGCAGACCGAGAATCCGCGTTTCGCCTGGGACTCCTATCGCCGTTTCATCCAGATGTTCTCCAACGTGGTTATGGGTCTGGATGGCGACCTGTTCGAGAATGCCATCAATGCCAAGAAGGCGGCCCGCGGCGTCGAGAGCGACACCGAGCTGACCGCCGAGGACCTGCAGGAGCTTGTTGCCGAGTTCAAGCAGATCTTCACCGAGAACGTCTCTGCCGAGGAATATCCCGAGCTCGTCATCGACGGCAAGGCCCAGTTCCCGCAGGATCCGGACGTGCAGCTGCGCCTGGCCATGGAGGCCGTTTTCGGTTCCTGGAACAACGACCGCGCCGTCCTGTACCGCAAGCAGAACAAGATCCCCGATGACCTGGGCACTGCTGTCAACGTGCAGTGCATGGTCTTCGGCAACAAGGGCAATACCTCCGCGACGGGTGTTGCCTTCACTCGCGATGCCGCTACCGGTAAGAAGGTCTTCTACGGCGATTACCTGGTCAACGCGCAGGGCGAGGACGTCGTCGCCGGCATCCGCAACACCTCTCCGATTGCCGACCTGAAGCATACTCCCGGCCTGGAAGAGGCAGGCGAGGAGCTCGAGAAGATCTTCGGCATCCTGGAGGATCACTACCGCGACATGATGGACATCGAGTTCACCATCGAGCAGGGCAAGCTCTACATGCTGCAGACGCGCGTGGGCAAGCGTACCGCCCAGGCTGCGCTCCGAATCGCTATCGAGATGGTCGATGAGGGCATGATCGACGAGAAGACCGCTGTTCTGCGCGTTGCCCCCGAACAGCTTGACCAGCTGCTGCATCCGCAGATTTCCAAGGATGCGAAGAAGAACATCATCGCCAAGGGCCTGAACGCCTCTCCGGGCGCTGCCGTCGGCGAGGCGGTCTTCAGCTCCGCCGATGCCGTCGCTGCTGCCGAGGAAGGCCGCAAGACGGTTCTGGTCCGCTGGGAGACCACACCCGACGACCTGTCCGGCATGATTGCCGCCGAGGGCATTCTGACCAGTCATGGCGGCAAGACCTCCCATGCAGCCGTCATCGCACGCGGCATGGGCGCTCCCTGCGTTTGCGGTGTCGAGGCCCTGAAGATCGACGCCGACAAGAAGCAGGCAGCTGTTGCCGGTACCGATATCGTCATCAAGGAGGGCGACATCATCTCCATCGACGGTATGACCGGTGAGGTTATGCTGGGTGCTGTCGATCTGGTACAGCCCGAGATGACCGGCGATTTGGGCAAGCTGCTTTCCTGGGCGGACAAGTACCGCAAGCTGGGTGTTCGCGCCAATGCCGATAACCCGGCCGACGCGCAGCTGTCCCGTAACATGGGCGCTGAGGGCATCGGCCTGTGCCGTACCGAGCACATGTTCCTGGGCGAGCGCAAGCAGATCGTCGCCGACATGATTCTCGCCGAGAAGGGCGGCGCTGAGTACCAGGCCGCTCTGGACAAGCTCTACGAGGCTCAGCAGGGCGACTACTATGAGATGCTGAAGGCCATGGATGGCCTGCCGGTCATCATCCGCCTGCTGGACCCGCCGCTGCATGAGTTCCTTCCCGCGCCGCGCGACCTGGCGGTTGAGATTGCTGCCGGCGAGGCCCAGGGCAAGGATATGACCGAGCAGAAGAAGCTGCTGGCCGCTGCGGACAACATGGCCGAGATGAACCCGATGCTGGGTCTGCGCGGCTGCCGCCTTGGCATCGTGATGCCGGGCTTGTCCCAGATGCAGGTGCGCGCTATCGCCACTGCCACGGCGAAATTGATCAAGGAAGGCTACAGCCCGAAACCCGAGGTCATGATTCCGCTGGTTACGATGGACACCGAGCTCAAGTACGTCCGCAACGAGGCCGAGATCGCCATCAAGGAGGTCGAGGAGCGCGACGGTGTGGACCTGTCCTTCATCGAGATCGGCACCATGATCGAGACCCCGCGTGCTGCGGTGACCGCCGACGAGATTGCACAGGATGCCGACTTCTTCAGCTTCGGCACCAACGACCTGACCCAGACCACGTTCGGTTTCAGCCGCGATGACGTCGAGGGCAAGTTCTTCAAGGACTATCAGGAACTGAAGATCATGAAGACGAATCCGTTCGCCACGGTGGACGATGGCGTCGTGAAACTGATCGACATCGCCGTCAAGGGCGGTCGCTCAACGAACCCGGACCTGACGCTGGGCGTCTGCGGCGAGCATGGCGGCGATCCGGACTCCATCCAGAAGTTCAACAAGGTGGGCCTGGATTATGTCAGCTGCTCTCCGTACCGTGTGCCGGTTGCCCGTCTGGCTGCCGCCCATGCGGCCTTGACGCAGGAGTAGCTGCTCGATCTGGGGCATCTTACCGGTTCTTGAAAGCGGTCCGCTGCGCAAGCGCGGGCCGCTTTTTTCATGCGCGAAACGCATTGAGTACCAGTGTATTACGGCTGCCGAGCATGGTACGATGCGCTTGTGGAAGGGAGATGCCATGTTTACCAAACTGGTTGCCATCGAACCCGTTAATCTGACGCCCGAAGCGCGTGAGCGCCTCTCTGAGTATGCTGGGGAAGTCGTTCTCTATGATTCTCTACCGGCAAACGATGCCGAGATCGTCGAACGCATCGGAGATGCGGATGCTATGTTGGTCAGCTACACTACCCGGGTCGATCAGGCAGTTCTCGAAGCGGTACCGAACCTGCGCTACATCGGGATGTGCTGCAGCCTGTATTCCGAGGAAAGCGCCAACGTCGATATCGCAGTGGCACGGGAGCACGGCATAACGGTAACCGGCGTGCGCGACTATGGCGACACGGGCGTCGTGGAGTTCGCCATCAGCGAGCTTGCCCGCTACCTGCATGGCTTCGGGGAAGATGCCTGGCGCGAAGGCGAGCAGTATGAAATCGGCTCGCTGTCTTGCGGGGTCATCGGGCTCGGCACCACCGGCTCCATGATTGCCGAGGCCCTGCGTTTCTTCGGGGCAAAGGTGTGCTACTACAGTCGTACCCGGAAGCCGGCAAAGGAGCAGAAAGGCCTCAGGTATCTGCCGCTGATGGATTTGCTTGCGGAAAGCGATGCGGTGTTCACCTGCCTGAACAAGGGTGCCGTATTGCTGGGAGACCCCGAATTCGAAGCTTTGGGAACAGGCAAGATGCTGTTCAACACATCGATAGGTCCCGGCCACGACCCGGCGGCGCTTGCCCGATGGTTGGAGGCGGGAGACCGTGCTGCCGAGTTGGGCGGTGCGCCGAACGCCTTCTTCTGCGATACCGAATCGGCTTTGTGCGATTCGGATCAGGTGGAGGTGCTGCTGACTAATCCCCACGTGCACTGCATGCGGAAATCGGCTGGCAGCACGGCTGAGGCGAAAGTCCGCTTGGGTCAGAAGGTGCTGGCCAATATCGCCACCTATCTGGCACGCGGGTAGAAAGCCTTTGCCGGGCACGCCTATAGCCGGCAACATTCATTCGCGAATAATCCTTGTATACGCTTGCAAATATACGCCAAGCGCCTAGAATGATGTTTCCATTCGCTGCGCCAAGATGCAGCGGCGTACTTTGAAAGGAAGAACAGCAAACGTCGTGCCTCCTGCACGCCGTCTTCTTCCGATCCGAACGGTTGCAGGTTTGCAGCCGGTCGATACATCGGGGGCGACTGGTTTCGACATGGTAGGTTCGAACTGAGGAGCAGGCCGTGATCGTCTCAACCACGTTAAACGGGGCACCGTCAAATTCAATTGACACCAAGAAATCTTCTGAGCCTCTGGCTCTTGCTGCTTAATTTATTCTGCAGCACGTCAAAGCGAGGTTTTCTCCCGACTTCGCGGCGATGTCATGTTAGGGAGATGCATCCAAGCACGTGACGGGTATGGCTTGGACTAAGATCGAACCCGCTGGATTGCGCGAACGTCGGTCGCTGAACCGCAGCGCGTCGAGAACCGATCAGCGAACAAACCTGTAGCGCCTTGGCGGGAATCTAGTATGGACCGGAGTTCGATTCTCCGCGCCTCCACCAAATAATTCTGGGCGAACCTCAATCGCTTTTCGGGCCGAATGGGTTCATCCTTAACGTGAGCTGCCGGTATCGGCAGCTCACTCTTTTCGCCTGGCATACCATCATGCCCCACCAGCCGGGGGCTGCTAGGTATTGCCTATCTCGGTATTCGTGCCTCTTCAGTGGTCCGTGCGCGCCATCGTGGCAACCATCCGGGTACAGTGGGTGCCCAGCTCGTCATATACGTCAACGGTGATGAACGCCAGGTTGCGGCCCAGCTTGTCCGGGCGCGCCTTCGCAATCAGCCGCTTCCCCTTGGCGCGGCGCAGGTATTGGATGCTGGAGGAGACCGATGAAGTGGGCGGTTGGTTCATATTGCCGGCCACGGCCAGCGCGAAATCTGAGAGCGAGAAGAATACCCCG
Source organism: Eggerthellaceae bacterium (assembly GCA_050951005.1). Taxonomy (GTDB): domain Bacteria; phylum Actinomycetota; class Coriobacteriia; order Coriobacteriales; family Eggerthellaceae; genus UMGS1519. The sequence continues at coordinate 333,100 of JBMNIP010000004.1, forward strand.
CCCATGATAAATCCCTGGCCGTTGTGGTGTCGGTTGTCGATGGTCATCGAGACTTGGGCCTCTCCGGTCTCGCAGTCGTAGCGGTCGATGACCGCCCCAAGGCATTTTGTCGCGAACTCGTCGCGTGCAAAACGGACGCGGACCTCTTCGATGGTGCTCTGTTCCATGGGCTTCCCTTCGTACAGATGCGGTGTTCAGCGGTGATGGCTGCCAGCGTCGTATGACCGGTTGTTTCAACTGTACCGCAAGAAGGCATCCGCGCGCAGTTGAAGCGATGGGGGAGGTTCCACGGAGGTGATCGATGGGCCGTCGGGAACAACGCCTGCATAAGCCCGATACGCGCATGCGCATAGATGCATGCGTTCGCCTGCAGGAATCGCTGCCTGGTGCCATTGGCATGGCGATCTTCGGATGCGCGGTTCGAGTCCCACTTTCCAGCCAGGGCATTCGGTGTCGCCTTCTGGGGTGGTGCATGGAAAAACGAGGGCGGCTGCTTATCGCAGCCGCCCTTGGGTGGAAACCCTACCGGGCTCTCCGAAATCATGCGAGGGCTAAGCGTTCCCCTGCAAAGTTATTTCACGACCTTGACCTTCTTGGACATACCGTGCTTCACCAGGAACTTCTTGAACTGCTTCTTCTCATAGGAAGCGCTCTTGCCGCAATGCACGGTGAGCTTCTTGCCGCCCTTGGCACCGCAATCCTTGAAGGCCTTCTTGTTCACGTGCGCGAACTGCCTGTCGAAGCCGCGCATGTTCAGGGTCTTCAGCTTCTTTGTCTTGGAGAAGGCCTGCTTGCCGATGGTCTCGACGTTCTTGCCGATGGTCAGGCTTTTCATCTTGCTGCCGGAGAAGGCTTTGGGACCGATGACGCCCACCTTGTAGGTGTAGCCGCCGAAGCGCTGGGTATTGACCTTCACGCTCTTGCCGCTCTTCTTAGACTTGACCAATACCAGATAGGTCTCATTGGGGTCATTGGCGACCATCCACTTCTTGCCACCGGCAGTGAAGGTTGCGCAGGGACCCAACTTGCCCTTGATCTTTCCCAGGTGGGCATAGTTATTCGAGATCTTTCCGAGCATCGTCCACATAGCCCAGTCTTTGCCCGAGGCGGAGACCTTACCGCCCTTGATGGCGATGCCGTTCCCTGCTTCGATGCCGGTGTTGTCGAAGCCGCGTGCATTGATGGTGCCGCTCTTGATAGTGATCTTGCCGCCTGAAGAGATGCCGTCATTGCCGGAAACAGTGAGCGTGCCTTTGCCCTTGAAGATCAGGTCCTGGCCGGGGCCGGCGGTAAGGCCGTCAGACAGGCTATTGGAAGCGCATCCCGTCAGGGTGTTGTTGCCGATCAGGTTCACTGTGAGCACGTCATCGGTGCTGCCTTGGAATGCGATGGCGTCGTTGTAACCCGTCGATTTGATGTGGGCGTTGTCGAGCGTCAGCGTATTCGAGCTCTCATCAAACGCTACTCCTGCTGGCAGGTCCTTGAAGGTCGGGTGCATATTGGCGTAGTAGGTCGTGTCTCCCACATCGATACTGCTCACCGTCGCATGTGCCGGTGCGGCGCATACGGCGCCGAGGAGCATGACCGAAGCCGTTGTGGCGACCAACAATGTTCCTGCTTTCCGTGCCCGTCGCGCAAGGGCATATCCCATCGCATCCATACGTACCTCCCCAGGACGTAATCAAACAGATAACCAAATTAATAATAGGAAGGGGAAGGCCCCCTTATGCGCCTGTGAAGGTAAAAAGAATCAGGCATTTGTAAACTTGTTGTGACAGATTGTTCGGGTGCCAGGGTTTCCGGAGATTCGGTTCTCTGTCGGAGGGTTGAGGGGAGCTTCGTTGAAGGATTCGGGGGAGCGAGGGCATTTCAATCGCCCGTGATTCTCCAAAGATGCCATCCGTTGTCTGGACGATGCCTCCTCCCGCCTTTCCCTGAGTGGGGTAAAGGCCAGCTTATGCTAGAATTCATACGACTTAACGGGCGAAAGAATTGCATATTCGGCTGCATTCAGGTCGCGGGTTCAACACCGTCATGCGATTCTCGCCCACATAAGGAGGACATATGACGTACGCGGCAAGTCAGGCGCTGGACGCGCAGGGACGTTTCGGGACCCCATGCTTTCCCGAGGATACGCTGGTACTAACCGATCAGGGCGTGAAGCCGATCGAGGACATCGAAATCGACGATATGGTCCTGACGCATAAGAACCGCTTCCGCCGGGTGCGGGCTATCGATTCCCACCAGGCGGATACCATCCTGCTCAGCGGATTCGGCCATCATGGTTTGGAATGCACCCCGAACCATCCGTTCTACGCGTTGCGCGAAGGCTCCTCGGATCCGGAATGGGTTGATGGCGAGAGCATGGTTGGCAGCTATTGGGCCAATGTCGCCGAGGTTCCCGAGCTGGAGATCCCCCCCATGGACTTCGATGCCTACCCGACGGCAGACCGCGAGGTCCTGAAGGGATTCACCTCCGTGTTCTTCTATTTCGTCGGCCAGTACCTGGGCGCTGGCAAGCTGGTGACGGTTGCTCCCGAGGCCGAGCATTCTCCCTATAAGATGGTGCGCATCCGCTGCACATACAGCATGCAGGATCAGGCGCGCCGCTTCCTGGATGTCTTCGGAATCAAGTACACCGTTATGAACGAGCGCACCTCCTGCGAATTCATCATCTCCGCTGCCGTCCTCTACGATTGGCTGAAGCCGTATTTCGGCGATGATTCGAAGAACAAGACGCTGCCGGCATTCGTCTACGGTATTCCCGAGCGCCGTCGCCATGCGCTGCTCCAGGGCTATATCGACGCGCGTCGAGCGTACTACGAGCCTTCGACGCTTGCCAACCGCCGCCATGAGCTGTCCGCCGCCGCCTCGAAGAAGCTGGCAATCAGCATGAAGATTCTTGCGGCCACGCTTGGCATCCCATGCGATGTCGGGTACGTGAACTTGCGCCATCATCGCCGCATCGCGGAAAGCGCTACGACGAATCCCATGCCGTTCTACCAGAATATCTATGCCAACGAAGACGAGCGCGGCGATACCTTGTTCCTCGATGGAAAATGGTACGGCCTTGTAGAGGAGAAGCTACCCGGCAGCAAGCATCAGACCGTCTATAGCCTGGATGTCGAAGAGGATGACTCCTATACGGCCGACGGCATCGTGGTGCACAACTGCAACTTGGTCAGGTAGCTGCTTATCCGAAGAATGGTGTATCGGATTCTTCCCGCCGTCTTGCCATGATGCGGCTCGGCATTTCCAAGGGTCTGCCAAAGCGCAGGCCCTTTTCTTTTACTTTACCTGTCAAATAGTCAATTGCGCTATGATAAAGAAGTACGAGCGAACGGTAATCTCAAGTGCCGGTAACGGCCTCGACGGAAGGAGCCTGCCCTATGAAGACCCGGTTAACTGAACTGCTTGGCATTGAATATCCCATCATCCAAGGTGCTATGGCGCATATCACGAACGGCAAATTCGCTGGAACGGTAAGCGAGGCCGGCGGCCTTGGCGTTATCCAATCCGGATTCGACGTCCCCGAAGTGGTGCGTAATAACATCCGCGATGCGCGCGCCGTCACGGACAAGCCTTTTGCCGTGAATCTGATCATGGAATCCGAATACGTTGCCGACAACGCGAAGGTCGTTATCGAGGAGCATGTTCCAGCGGTTACCATTTCCGCCGGCAAGCCCGATGAGATCGTTCCGATTCTCGTGAGTGCGGGTGTGAAGGTCATGGTGCTTGTTCCGCACGTGCGCGCTGCGAAGAAGATGGAGGCCATGGGCGTCTCTGCGGTTATCGTCGAAGGCATGGAATCCGGCGGCCATATCGGCCGTCAGACGACGATGCCGTTCGTGCGCCAGGTTGCCGAGAATGTCGATATCCCGGTTGTTGCCGCCGGCGGCATCTGCGATGGCCATGGTTTCCTGGCCGCGCTTGCCCTCGGTGCATGCGGAGTCCAGATGGGTACCGCTTTCCTGGCTACCGAAGAGTGCCCCATCAGCGATGTGTACAAGCAGCTGATCATCGATTCCGACGATACCTCTTCCACGCTGACCGGCCAGCCCGGCGGCAAGCAGGTTCGCTGCATCGAGAACCAGTTCACCCGCGGGTATTGGAACCTGTTCTACCGCGGCGCCTCCGATGCGGCCCTGGATGCGTACTGCACGGGTTCTATCAGCCGTGCAAAGCGCGGAGACTTGCAGGGCGGTGCGTTCTCTGCAGGCATGATCGCCGGCGCTATCAAGGAGATTAAGCCGGTCAAGAAGCTGCTCGATGATACGATGTCCGATGCTGCTTGCGCATACCAGGAGCTCAAGGATCTGTTTGAGTAACGGTTAATCGGGTCCGGTATGGACTTTCAAAGGGAACAGAACGCCTCTCCATCTGCATCGGAGAGGCGTTCTGTGTGAAAGCAGGCAAAGAGCTGTCTGCGGGACCGATATCCCGATACCGGTGAAAGAAGGTGAGGAAGTGGAGCGGGAATTTCATACGGCGAGCGATCCGGCGAGTACTTCCCGGCTGCATAAGATCGTTCCCAAGGCGCCGAATCGCCTTGCGGTGGTCACGATGGGCGTAAAGCTCGGCGACGAGGTCCGCGGCTATACCCGGTTCCGCTTCCTATCGGAACTGCTGGTGCAGGAAGGATTCAAGGTCGATCTGATAACGTCTTCGTTCCAACATTGGGAGAAGGCCCAGCGGGACACGACGCGGGAATGCTACCAGAACCTTCCTTACCGGGTGGTCTTCATCGATGAGCCTGGGTACGAGAAGAATCTCGACCTGAAGCGCATTCACAGCCATGCGGTTGCCGCAAAGAACCTGCGGGTTTACTTTCAAGCGCACAAGGGGGATTACGACCTTATCTATTCGGAGATTCCCCCGAACGATGTGGCACGTGTCTGCGCCGAGACGGCCGATGAATGGGGGATTCCCTATATAGCCGACATCAACGACCTGTGGCCCGAAGCCATGCGCATGGTCTTCGATGCTCCGATTATCTCCGACATTGTCTACCATTCGTTCACCCGCGATGCGCATATCGTATACAACCTGCTGAGCGCGGCAGTCGGCACATCGGACGAATATGCCAACCGACCCTCCCAGGATCGCACGGAGCCGTATCCGAAATGCACGGTATACGTGGGTAACGAGTCAGCCGTTTTCGATGCCGGCGTGAGGAAGTACGGACCTTCCATCGAAAAGCCTGCAGGTCAGATTTGGGCTGCCTATGCGGGGACGCTGGGAGCCAGCTATGATTTGGGGACGCTCATCTACGCCTCCGAATCGGTGGAAAAGGAGCTTCCGGGTTTCCGGCTGAAGATTCTCGGCGACGGTCCCGAACGCAGTAAGCTCGAACAGCTGGCATCCCAACTGCAGGCTCCGGTCGATTTCCTCGGCTATATGCCCTACCAGAAGATGGCCGCGTACCTGCACTGCTCCGATATGACCGTTAACTCGCTCGCGAAAGGGGCCGCCCAGTCGATCGTCACGAAGATTGGGGACTATCTGGCAGCGGGCCATCCGCTCATCAACACGGGTTCGAGCTTGGAATTCTGCACCAAAGTCGACCGCGACGGATTCGGATTGAATGTGGAAGCGGGCAATGCGGGGGAGCTTGCCGAGGCTTTGTCGCTGTTGGGACATGCGGGCGATAAACGCAAGATCATGGGGGCCCGCGCTCGGCGGGTGGCGGAACGGGAGTTCGACCAGCCGCGCTCGTATATGCAGATTGTCGAATTGATTCGCTCGCTTATCTGAGGCGCGATAAGCTTAGTAACCGGATTTCCCGATTTTCGTTCCGGCAAGAGCACCAACTAGAGAGGACCGCATTTCAATGAGCCAGGATGCAGATTCCCAACGCGATATCCCATTCTCTCCGCCCGATATCACCGAACGTGAGATCAAGGCGGTTGCCGATACGCTGCGTAGCGGTTGGATCACCACTGGTCCGAAGACAAAGCGGTTCGAGAAGGAGCTTGCAGCGTTTATGCAGGCACGTGGGGTGGCGGCCTTCGCTTCGGCCACCCATGCCGCCGAGATGTGCTTGCGCGCGCTGGGCATCGGTCCGGGTGATGAGGTCATCGTACCCGCCTATACCTACACGGCTTCGGCTTCGGTTATCTGCCATGTGGGTGCTACTCCGGTGATGGTCGATGTCCTTCCCGATACTTTCGAGCTGGACTATGACGCGGTCGGGAGGGCGATCACGCCGCGGACGAAGGCGGTCATCCCTGTCGATCTGGCTGGGGTTATGTGCGATTACGACCGCTTGTATGCGGTCCTCGACGCCCATAAGAAATTATGGCATCCGGCTGAGGGCATCCAAAGCTGCTTCGACCGCGTGATCGTCGTGGCCGATTCCGCCCATGCCTGCGGGGCAACCTACCATGGACGTCCGGCGGGGAGTGTGGCCGATTTCACTTCGTTCTCATTCCATGCCGTGAAGAATCTCACGACGGGTGAAGGGGGTGCATTGGCTTGGCGCGAGCACGGGTTCGATTCCGACGAGTTCTACCACCGGCTGATGCTGTGGTCGCTGCACGGCCAGGACAAGGATGCCCTGGCAAAAACCAAGGCGGGTGCTTGGGAATACGATGTGCTGTTCCCGGGGTATAAGTCGAATATGACCGACATCATGGCCTCGATTGGATTGGTGCAGCTGGAACGGTACCCGCAGCTGCTCAAACGTCGGCGCGAGCTTATCGGCCGCTATGAGCGCAATCTGGCCACGGCGCCGGTGCGTCTGATTCGCCACTTCACCGAGCGCGGTGATTCGTCGGGGCACCTGATGCTGACCCGTGTGGAAGGGGCGAGTCCCGAGCAGCGCAATGCGATCATCGAGCAGATGGCAGAACGCGGGGTTGCCACCAATGTGCACTACAAGCCGCTGCCGTTGTTGACGGCATACCGTAACCTGGGCTTTGCAATAGGGGATTTCACGAACGCCTATGCCCAGTTTGCCAATGAGATCACCCTGCCGCTGCACACGAAGCTCACCGATGGAGATGTCGACTACGTGTGCACGCAGTATCGGGCGGCTATCGCCGACGTGATGGGGAAGTAGCGTCGTCCTGATGTACAGGCATTTTGGAAAACGCGTGCTGGATATCCTGTTGGGCATTATCGCGATGCCCATCCTGCTTATCCTGATCATCATCTTCGGGCCGGCCATCCGGCTTGAAGATCATGGTCCGGTGTTCTACAACGCACCGCGCATGGGCAAGGACTTCGTCCCGTTCAAAATGTATAAGTTTCGTTCCATGAAGGTTAACGCGCCCGATTTGGTGATGGAAGACGGATCGACGTACAACGGCGTCGACGATCCGCGCATGACCCGCATCGGGGCATTCATGCGCAAGACCTCGCTCGATGAATTTCCGCAGTTCCTCAATGTGCTCAAGGGCGATATGTCGGTTATCGGCCCGCGACCCGATCTGGCAAGGGAAACCGAGCTCTACCAGGGCAATGAGGCGGAAAAGCTGACGGTCAAGCCCGGTATCACCGGGTATGCGGCCGTCTATGGGCGCAATGCCATTCCCTGGCATGACCGTCTTAAGCTGGATGTCTATTACGTGCATCATCTGTCATTTTCCCTGGATGTGCGGATTTTCTTCCGGACGTTCGCGACGATATTCAGCCAAGAGGGCATCTATGTCGAGCAGGAGACAGCTGACGGCGGCGGAGATGCCGACGCGCAGGCAACGGCCGCGGCATCGTCCGAGCGGACACCCGATCCCTCTTCACCTGCCGATGGCTCCAAGGCGCATTAGAGCGGCGTTCCTTGCAGGCATGTTTGGCGTGCCTCCAGTCCATCATTCGCGGATTTCTTGAAACATCCCTTCAGGCTGTAACAAACTCGAAAACATATCCCGTTATCATCGAATCCAACAAAGGTAATGCATGCCTTAAGGTATCGGTTATCGAAAAAAGGAACTGACCATGGCTAGCCCCGAACAGGATTTTGTAATGAAGACCATCAAAAGCCGCGATGTCCATTTCGTGCGTTTCTGGTTTACCGATGTGCTCGGTCGTATGAAGTCGTTCGCTGTCATTCCCAGCGAACTCGAGAACGCCTTCGAGGAGGGCATGGGCTTCGATGGAAGCTGCATCGCCGGCTTCTCGGGCATTGCGGAAAGCGATGTCATTGCCTTTCCCGAGTCCTCTACCTTCCAAGTGCTTCCGTGGCGTCCATCCAACAATGCCGTTGCGCGCATGTTCTGTTCCATCCAATCCCCGGACGGCACGCCGTTTCCCGGCGATACCCGCAATGTGTTGCGGCAGATGTGCCGGAAGGCGGCCGATCAGGGCTATATCCTGAACGTCGGCCCCGAGGTGGAGTACTTCTATTTCCGTGATGAGCATGGTACCGTGCCGCTCGATCGGGGCTGCTCCTTCGATTTGACCACCTTGGACAACGGCTCTGATTTGCGCCGCGATACCATTCTGACCTTGGAGAAGATGGGCATTCCCGTGGAGTACTCGCACCACGAGGAGGGAGCCTCGCAGCATGAGATCGATCTGCGTTTCTCCGATGCGTTCTCCATGGCCGATGCCGTCATGACCTACAAGATGGTCGTAAAGGAGGTTGCACATGCCCATGGGGTGTTTGCATCCTTCATGCCCAAACCCATCACCGATCAGCCGGGCAGCGGCATGCACGTGCATATGAGCCTTTTCAGCCCGAGCGGCGATAACCTGTTCTTCGACCCAAGCGACCCCGACGGTAACAACCTTTCGGATATCGCCAAGCACTATATGGCCGGTCTGCTGAAATATGCACCCGAGTTCTGCCTGATCACAAACCAGTACGTGAACTCCTATAAGCGGCTGGCGGCGCGGGTGGAGGCGCCGTGCCATATTGCCTGGTCATGCCAGAATCGCTCGACGCTGCTGCGCGTACCGGCCTACAAGCCCGATAAGGAGGTCGCCTGCCGCGTGGAGGTACGCAATCCGGATCCGGCGGCGAACCCGTATCTGGTGTTCGCCGTTATGTTGGCGGCGGGCCTGAAGGGAATCGAAGACGAACTGGAGCTGCCGGAGCCGATCGACGATATAGACCTGTTCCAGCTCAGTACTGCCGAACTCGAGGAACGGGGCATCAAGACGATGCCGACCACGCTGGGCGAGGCGCTGGATGCGTTCGAGAAATCCGAATTGATGCGCGATGTGCTCGGCGACCATATCTTCTCGTACCTGGTGCGCGAGAAGAGGCGCGAGTGGGACGAGTATCGCTGTGTAGTCTCTGATTGGGAACTGAACCGCTATCTCGAGGAACTGTGATTCGCTATGCAACGGAAACAAGTGCTATTCGCTGCCGACGGGTTGGATGACGCCCATCTGTTCCGGGATATCCTGGGCAGCCTGGACGTCGAGGTGGTTGCGGGCGCTGCCTCGCAACTCGAGCGCCTGATCGCCGATTATCCCGACGTTTCGCTGGTCATCTTCGACTCACCGACAATGGTGCGCTCGCTTGCAGAAGTGGAGCATGTGCTGTCGCGTTCCGACGGTGCGGCGCTGCTGGCCGTGGTATCCACAGAGGATTTGGCCAATCTGCGGCTTCCCGTTCAGGTCAGAAGTGATTTCGTGGTGCGCGGAGCCAGTGCGCAGGAGTGCACCGCCCGCATTCGCCAGCTGCTCTGGCCGGGAAAGGAGGCCGAGGCGGGCGACTTCATCACCGTCGACGATATGACCATCGACCTGGCTACCTATCAGGTGACGGTGAACGACGAACCAGTGGATTTCACCTATCTGGAGTACTCGTTGCTCTCGTTTTTGGTGACGCATCCCGACCGCACCTATTCCCGCGATGCATTGCTGCGCCGCGTGTGGGGGTTCGACTACTATGGCGGTTCCCGTACGGTCGATGTCCATGTCAGGCGCATCCGGGCGAAGCTCGGTCCCGATTTGTCGCAGCATCTTGAAACCGTGCGCGGCGTCGGGTACCTGTGGGCCTCCTAGCTGGTGCTTTGGTTTCTTGCAGGTGCTTTGCCCGTGACTCCAGCCCATTCGGTTTGCTGCGCTATACTCGTATGCGCACCATCTATATTGCGATCTGAAAGCGTTGGAACCTATGCCGAAAACCGTTGCCGTCATCGACGGGAATTCCTTGATGCACCGTGCCTATCACGCTATTCCGCCCACCATGAACGCGGCGGATGGAACGCCGACGAATGCCTGCTTCGGGTTCATGTCCATGCTCATCAAGTTCATCGAGACCACTGCGCCCGATGCCATCGTCTGCGCCTTCGATGCGGGTAAGCCCAAGTTTCGCATCGAAGCCATGGAGCAGTACAAGGCGCAGCGCCCGCATATGGATGACGAGCTGCGCGTGCAGTTCCCGCTCATCGAGGAGCTGTTGGATGCCATGGCCATCCCCGTGGTGAAGGTGCCGGGTTGGGAAGGCGATGACATTTTGGGAACCGTCGCGACCCGAGACGAGGCAAAGGGCTATCGCTCGCTTCTGGTGACGGGGGACAAAGATGCCTACCAGCTGGCCAGCGATCTGACGAGCATCGTCACCACGAAGAAGGGCATTTCCGATGTGGCTGTCTACGGACCGGACGAGGTTTTCGACCGTTACGGTGTGACCCCGAGCCAGTTCCCGGATTTCCTTGGCCTGAAAGGCGATTCTGCGGACAACATTCCCGGAGTGCCGGGCATCGGCGATAAAACCGCGGCAAAGTTCCTGCAGAAGTACGGGTCGCTCGAGGGGCTTTACGAGCACTTGGACGACCTGAAGGGAAAGCAGCTGGAGCACGTGCGCGATAACAAGGATGCTGCCTTCCTGTCACGCGAGATCGCCACGATTGTGACGGATCTCGATTTCCCGCTTGACGTGGAATCGATCAGCTGGCCATCGTTCGACGAGCAGAAGGTGCGCGAAACCTTCATGAAGGTGGGTTTCCGCTCGCACCTGAACAAGGTGCTCAGGTTCCAGGGAACCGAAGAAGCGGAGGGGGCGGCCATTCCGCTTACCGCACACCAGGCGCTTGAAGGCGATGCGGCCGCTGCACTGGTCGAAAAGGCCTGTGCCGAGGGGATGCCGGTGGGTGTTGCCTATGCCGAAGGAGAGGCAACGCTGTTCGGCTCGAGTGCGCTGCTTGCCGTCGATGATGGCGAGCATGCCGCGATTTTCGAAGGCGATGGCGCGCGTGATGCCCTTGCCCGCCTGGTCGTCGACGGCAGGTGCGTGGCACATGATTTCAAGGCATTGGTGAAGCCGGTGTTCCCATCGGATACGGCCATCGAGGCGGCGGTGACGGCCGACCAGGTTCTGGACGCGCATTTCTTCGATGCTTCGCTTGCGGCCTATGTCTTGGATTCATCGGCGGACGGCTATACTCTGGCACACCTGTGCGAACGCTATCTGGGAGCAGCCCTGCCCCAGGCAGAGGAGCCGGGCAGCCGCGAGGACCTGCTGCTGCAGGCAGCGGCGCTCCAACGCCTGCGTGAACCGCTCTCGAAAGCGCTTGACGAGGACGGTACGCGTCCCATCTACGAGGAATTCGATGCGCCGCTTGTGGGCGTGCTGGCTTGCATGGAGCGTACCGGTGCGGCCATCGATGCAGATACGCTTGCACAGATGGGCCAGGTGACCGGTAAGGAGATCGAGGATATCCGTGCCCAGATCTACCAGCTGGCGGGCGAGGAGTTCAACATCGACTCTCCCAAACAGGTCGGCCATATCCTGTTCGAGGTTATGGGCATGAAGCCCCTGAAGAAGACAACGCGCGGCTATTCGACGAGTGCGGCGGTGCTGAAGCGCCTGGCGGAGGACAATGAGGTTCCGGCGCTTATCTTGCATTACCGCGAGCTCGCCAAGCTGAAGTCCACCTATATCGACGCGCTGCCGAGCCTGCGGGCGGGAGACGGGCGCGTGCATACGCATTTCAACGAAACCGTGACGACGACGGGCCGTTTGTCCTCAAGCCATCCCAACCTGCAGAACATTCCGGTGCGAACCGATTTCGGGCGCCATATCCGCGAGTGCTTCGTGCCATTGCATGAAGGGGAGCTTTTCATGTCGGCGGACTACAGCCAAATCGAGCTGCGGCTGCTGGCGCACCTGTCGGGAGACGAGCATCTGGTTGCGGCTTTCAACAGCGGTGCGGACTTCCATGCCCAAACGGCAAGCCAGGTATTCGATGTGCCGATCGAGCAGGTGACGCCTCAGATGCGTTCACGGGCAAAGGCGGTGAACTTCGGGATCGTGTACGGTCAGCAGGCCTTCGGTCTTTCCCAGAGCCTGCATATCTCCTTCGAAGAGGCTCGCGAGATGATCGATAGGTACTTCGAGGTGTATCCCGGGGTACGTGCCTACCTGGACAAGACGGTTCAGGATGCTATCGCGAACGGTTACGCGGAAACGATGTACGGGCGCAAGCGCCACATTCCCGAACTGGTGGCGAAGAGCCGCAACCAGCGTTCGTTCGGAGAGCGTACGGCGATGAATCATCCGATGCAGGGGTCGGCGGCGGATATCATCAAGAAGGCGATGGTGCAGGTGCAGTCCCGCCTGCGGGAGGGCGGCTATGCCACGCGGATGATATTGCAGGTACACGACGAGCTGTGCTTCAGCGTGCCCAAAGCGGAGGTTTCCGAGGTAACCGAGCTGGTCCGCGATGCCATGGAGCACGTCGAGAAGCTGAAGGTGCCGCTGATCGTGGATGTGAACAGCGACGAGAATTGGGCGTTGGCGCACTGACGGCGACCGCTGCGGATTGATGCGATCTGCCGGTCGCTTGCTCCTTGCTCGGCCGGTCAGGGCGCTGTCGATAGTATGTTGGATAACGGCTGCCACTACTTGTGGTCATAATGAGAAAAATCATCCGAGCGCGCGCAGGGCATTGACGAACCGGCGTTTCCCGAGTAATATACTCGCTTGCGTTTGAACACTTACAAGGAGATTCTACATGTACGCTATCGTTAAGACTGGCGGCAAGCAATATAAGGCCGCACCGGGGGATATCCTGGAAATCGAGAAGCTTGAAGGCGCTGCAGGCGACAAGGTTGCTCTTGAGGCCATTACCGTCGTCGACGGCGACAAGGTTGTTTCCGACCCTGCTGAGGCGGCAAAGACCAAGGTCGAGGCCGTTATCCTCGACCAGTTCAAGGCCGACAAGCAGCTGGTTTTCAAATTCAAGAAGCGTAAGAACTATAAGAAGCTGAACGGTCATCGTCAGCGTATGACGCGTGTTCAGGTTACCGCTGTCGGTTCCGAGAAGTTCGACGCCGAGTAGCAGAGAGGGGAAGACATCATGGCACACAAGAAGGGTCTTGGCTCCAGCCGTAATGGTCGCGATTCCCACGCACAGCGTCTGGGCGTGAAGCGTTTCGCCGGTGAGTCGGTTACTGCCGGCAACATCCTGGTCCGTCAGCGCGGCACGCATTTCCATCCGGGCGAGAACGTCGGCCGCGGAAAGGACGATACGCTGTTCGCACTGTGCGACGGAACCGTCGAGTTCACGCACGGTCGCAAGCGCATGGTTCATGTGCATCCTGCCGAGTAAACGGCGCGAAGCAGCATACGATGGTGTGGGAAGCCTCCTGAATCAGGGGGCTTCCTTTTACTATAATGACGAAGATGTTCCGGTCGGTGTCTGGAAATGACATTCGGCCCATGGCCGGTGTGCCCGCGCAAGGCGGCTTTCCTGCGCACCGATTGATTCTGTACCGTTGATACGGCCGGCGGCGGATAAGGGAGTGAAATCGATGTTCATCGACAAAGTGCGCATACATGTCAAGGGCGGTGACGGTGGAGCCGGCTGCATGAGTTTCCGCCGCGAGGCTCACGTGCCGAAAGGGGGGCCGGACGGCGGTGATGGCGGCCGTGGCGGCGATGTGATCCTGGAAGCCGATGGCAGCGTCTCCTCGCTTATCGACTATCGTTTCAAGCACCACTTCAAGGCCACGCGCGGCACGCACGGCAAGGGAAGCCGCATGCACGGCGCCGATGGGGAGGACCTGGTTCTCAAAGTACCGTTGGGTACGGTGGTTCATCTCATCGACCCTGAAACCGAGGAGGTCGGCGACCTGATTGCCGACCTGACCCATGAAGGAGAGCGCGTGATAGTGGCAAAGGGCGGCCATGGCGGCCGCGGTAACATCCACTTCGTTACCTCCACCCGACGTGCCCCTTCGTTTGCCGAGCTGGGCGAGCCGGCTCAGGAACAATGGATCGAGATGGAAATGAAGCTTATGGCCGATGCGGCCCTTGTGGGCATGCCCTCTGCCGGTAAGAGCTCCATCATCTCGCGGCTGTCGGCGGCGCGGCCGAAGATCGCAGATTATCCGTTCACCACCCTGGTTCCCAATCTGGGCATGGTCCGTGCCCGGGATACCGATTATGTCATCGCCGATGTGCCGGGCCTTATCGAGGGGGCGCATGAAGGCAAAGGCCTCGGCCACGAGTTCCTGCGCCACATCGAGCGAACGGCGCTCATCGTGCACGTGGTGGACATGACGGGCGGCTACGAGGGGCGCGACCCAGTGGAGGACTACCGGATCATCAATCGCGAGCTGGCCCTATATGCCGAGGAATTGGCTACCCGCCCACGTATCGTGGTAGCCAATAAAACCGATGTTCCCGGTACCGAGGAGGCGGTGGCGCGCCTTGCCGAAGCGGTGAAGGCCTCGTCGATAGAGGCTGCGGGCGGCGACGAATTCGCCGATAGCCCCATCGACCCCAAACTCTACTGCACGAGTGCCGTTACCGGTGAGGGCATGGAGGCTTTGAAGGAAGCCATCGGTTCGAAAGTCAAGAAGCTGCGTTCGGCGGCAGCTGAGGAACGCAAGGCGACCGAACAGCCTTACGAGCAGGTTTGGGAGTTGAAACGCCAAGCCCGGGATCGCAAGTTCACAGTGCAGAAGCTCTCCGATGGCGTGTTCCGCGTGGCGGGGCCGGCTGTCGAGCGCATGGTGATCCAAACGGATTGGGACAATGAGGAAGCCATCGCCTTCCTGCAGCATCGCTTCAAGCGGATGGGTGTCGACAAGGCCCTCGCGGATGCGGGTGCGCGCGATGGCGACGAGGTGCGCATCGTCGAGGTTTCGTTCGACTTCGAGTCGCCGCTGACCCATGAAGACGAGTTCGAGGAGCTGGATGAGCAGTGAGCAACGATCGTTCGTTTTCAGCGGATAAGGCTGCCGCAGAGCACAAGCAGAAGATTCTGGTCGTGAAGGTTGGCACCTCGACGCTGACGGATGCTCCCGGTCATATCGATACCGGGTATCTGGATTACTTCGCCCGCCAGATCAGCGAGGTGCGCAAGAACGGTATCAAGCCCATCGTGGTCACCAGCGCCTCGATCGCCTGCGGCATGGGGGTGCTCGGTATCGAGGAGCGCCCGAGCGCCACGGCGGCGCTTCAGGCGGTCGCTTCGGTTGGAACCATCGAGCTGTCGCGTCTCTACGCCGAGGCGTTTGCCAGGGTTGGGATCTTAACCTCCAGCATCCTGCTGACGCGGAACGACACCAAGGACCGCTCGTCCTATATCCATGCTCGCGATACCATCCGCCAGCTACTGGCCTGGGACGTGGTGCCCATCATCAACGAGAACGACACCGTGTCGGTCGAGCAGGTGCATTTCGGGGATAACGATACGTTGAGTGCGCTCGTCGCCTGCTTGATCAAGGCCGACGAGGCGGTAATCTTCAGCGATATCGACGGGTTGTTCGACAAGAACCCCGCCACGCACCCCGATGCCCAGCTGATCAGGCGGGTGGAGAGCATCAGCCCCGAGATCATGGCGATGGCCGAAGGGCCGGGCTCCAAGCAGGGCAGCGGCGGCATGATCACGAAGATCCGCGCCGCGCGCGTGCTGCTGGCTGCCGGCATTCCGTTGACCATCTGCCATGGGCGACGAAAGGACGCGCTGGTCGATGTGGTGAAGGGGCGGGAAGTCGGTACACGGTTCGAGAACCAGGCTACGCCGCACGAGATCACCCCGAAGAAGCTCTGGATCGCTCTGGGCGACTCGGCCCGTGGTTCCCTCGTCGTCGACGAGGGGGCGCGCGCCGCGCTGGTAGGCAAAGGCAGTTCCCTGCTCGCGGTCGGCGTAGTCGAGATCGGCGGGGAATTCGAAGAGGACGATATCGTGGATATCGTCGATGAGCATGGGCATTTGTTCGCACGCGGCAAGGTCGGCGCATCGAGCGATGAAGCCCGTTTGGCTTGCGGCCATTCCCAGCAGGATCTTGCAGGCAACCGCCTGCTGGCGCATCTGGCGGATCGGCCATTGGTGCATCGCGATGATCTGATAGTGTTCGAGTAGCCGACCTGAGGGCGGAAAATCGCATCGGTTCTGTTACGCTTAGCAGGAAAAGATACCCGTACAGGCAAGGGGGCGCAGGCATATGGCGCAGATGACGGTGAAGGAACAGGCGCTGCTGGCCAAGGAGGCAGCGCGGAAGATGGCTGTGGTATCTGCAGAGGCGCGCAACCGCGCACTGTGTAATATGGCGCATGCGCTTCGCGACCATACCGATCAGATCGTTGAGGCGAATGGCATCGATATGGATGCTGCGCGCAAGGACGGCATGAGCGCGCCGAAGCTCGATCGCCTGATGCTCGATGCTGAGCGTATCGAAGGCATGGCGCAGGCGCTCGAGAGCCTGGCTCTGCTGCCTGATCCGGTGGGCCAGATTCGCCAGGAGCGTACCCTGGCCTCTGGGGTGCAGCTTCAGCTGGTTACCGTGCCGATGGGTGTGGTTGCGATGGTGTACGAGGCGCGTCCGAATGTAACCGCCGATGCGGCAGGCATCTCGCTCAAGGCGGGCAACTCCTGCATCCTGCGCGGCGGCAGCTCGGCAGTGAATTCCAATATCGTCATTGCCGAGGTGCTGCGCCAGGCGGCAGTGGCTGCCGGTCTGCCCGAACACTGCATTACGCTGATCGGGACCAAGGGACATGCCGCTACCGATGAGCTGCTGCGTCTGCGCGGCATCGTCGACCTGCTGATTCCCCGCGGCGGCGCGGGCCTGATCAACCATTGCGTGGAGACGGCGACGGTACCGGTTATCGAGACCGGTACGGGAAACAACACCGTCTATGTGCATGCACCTGCCGACCTATCCGAGGCCGTGCGCATCATCATGAATGCGAAATGCCAGCGCCCGGGCGTCTGCAACGCCATCGAGAACGTACTTGCCGACGAGGCATTAGCCCCAGAACTGTATGTCAAGCTGTTGCCGGCCCTTGCCGAAGCGGGGGTGGAGATTCGCGGCGACGAACCCGTACAGGAAGCAGGGGAACGCTGCGGCGTCGCCGTTGTTCCTGCGAAGGACGAGGACTGGGATACCGAGTACCTGGATTTGATTATCAGCATCAAGACCGTGACGGGGCCCGATGAGGCCATCTCGCACATCAACGAGCACGGTACCGGCCATTCCGAATGCATTGTCACCGACGATGAGGATGCTGCGGAACGGTTCCTGGCTTCGATAGATGCGGCAGCGGTTTACTGGAATGCCTCGACCCGTTTCACCGATGGCGGCGAATTCGGCTTGGGTGCAGAAATAGGCATTTCCACGCAGAAGACGCATGTGCGCGGGCCGTTCGCCTTGGAAGCGCTCGTTACCACGAAGTACCTGCTGCGGGGCACGGGCCAGGTCCGTTAGCGCAACCGCTTCCAAGGTGGTGGGGGAGAAATGAAGATCTGCGAGCGTTTCAACCGGGTTGGTTTCGATGATAGAAGGCAGCATCGGCTGGGAATCTTCGGAGGCACATTCGACCCGATCCATATCGGTCATCTCGCGGCGGGCGAGCATGTGCGCGAGTCGCTGGGCATCGAAGCCATCGTTTTCATGCCGGCAGGCGAACCGGTGTTCAAGCGCGACCGGGCGGTGACGCCGGGCATACAGCGCTTGGAGATGTGCCGGCTTGCAGTTGCGGGAAACCCGCATTTTGATGTCAGCAGCTTGGAGATCGACCGCGGTGGAGATACCTACACCATCGATACCTTACGGGAAGTTCGTGCGCATTATCCCGACAACGTCAAACTATTCTTCATCACAGGCGCTGATGCTATCATGGGTATCGGGAAGTGGCGCTCGGCAGCCGAGCTTGGCGAATTGGCCCAGTTTGTCGCCTTGACCAGGCCCGGATACGATATCGATCCCGCCACGCGCTCGGATATCGAGCGCGCCACGCACCTCGGGGTCGAATATCAGCCGATTCCCGGGTTCAGCGTCTCTTCGAGCATGATCCGGCGCAACGTCACGCAAGGTCGCTCGATTCGCTATCTGGTGAGCGATGAAGTGCGTGAGTATATCAGGCAGAACGGCCTGTATCGCACGCAGTAGCGAAAAATAGACAGGGGGATCGCCACAAGGCGGTTCCTTCGAGTAACGAACGAGGATGGATTCAATGAGCAGCGAAGACGTCTACGGTGATGAGAACTACAAGGCTATGAAGAAGGCCCTGAAGGACCGGGTGAAGCCCGATCGCTACGACCATTGCAAACGCGTTGCGAAGACGGCGGTCGAGTTGGCGGAGATCTACGGCGTGGATGAGAAGAAGGCCCGTATGGCCGGTTTGCTCCACGACTGGGACAAGGCTCTTTCCCTGGATGAGGCGCGCGATCGGGTGACCGAGTTCGGATTGGATATCGATCCGATCGTCGTCACGGATATGCCCTACCTCCTGCATGGTCCCACCGGTGCGGCGGTACTGGGGCGCGATTATCCCGAGCTGGACAACGACGTGCTGCAGGCCATCTCCCGCCATACGCAGGGCGCACGCAACATGACCCCGCTCGACATGGTCATCTACATCGCCGACCTCATCGAGCCGGGCCGCAGCTACAAACGCGTGAAGGCGGTGCGTAATGCGGTGGGCAAGGTCAGCTTGGAGGAGCTGTACTTCCTTGCATTCAAGAATGTGTACGAGTTCCTGATCAGCCAGAACCGCCTGATGCATCCTCAGACGGCGGAGTTGTGGAACCATTTGGTCTATCGCCTGCAGATGGGCTCACACGAGCGGGCGCGTTCGAGCTTCGAGGCTCGTTCGCAGCTTGAGCCGCAACCGGGTGATTGGTTGGCGGCGGAGCGCACGATCGGCAACGAATAGCTTCTATGAGGGCAATTGGGGCGGCTGTCGAGAGGCAGCCGCCTTGCTTTGCCGTTCTCGGGGCTCAGAGCAAGAAGGAAGGTCAGATGAAATGCGCGGTGATCGGCGGATCGAATCTGCCAAAGGACATGACGGCCGAACAACAGGACGAGCTGAGGGGTTTCGGCGCATGGCTTGCCGATGAGCATATCGAGCTGTTGACGGGGGCCTGTTGGGGGTTTCCCCATCTGGTGTCGGAAGGCTGCATGGCCCGCGGCGGCACCTCGATCGGGTATTCGCCGGCTACGAACCGCGAAGAGGACGTGACGGTCTACGGCCATCCGCAGAGATCATGCACAAGCTATCGATTCCTCGATGCCGCCCATCAGGGCGTCTATGCCCGATTGCTGATGCGTTCGGTGCCGTTGGTTGACGATGCCGATGTGGCCGTGAGCATCGAGGGGAACTGGGGCACGATGATGGAGATGGTCTCTGCGCTCGTGTGCGGCAAGCCCCTTGTTGTCTGGGAGTCCTCCGGCGGGGCAAGCGGAGCGTTCCGAGAGGCTTTCAACGAGCTGTCTGCCCACAACTTGAACCACTACAGCAACGATGCGGTGTTCGTCCAAAGCTTGGAGGAAGTAGAGCGGGCTTTGCTGAAGTTGCGTTCGCGCAACCTGGTGCATGCCTGAGTCTCATCCGGATTGCCCGGATTACCGGAAACCGCTTCGATGATCTCAGCCATGCGTTGTCGCCTGCCCTCGGCTGAAAGCAGCGATATCGGCATCGGGATATGAGCGAACGGGCGCTAGTTGTCGGCATGCTCCATCAATTTTGCGATGCGATCGGAATACTCGACATCGGTGATGCCTGCTTCTTTCAGGTCGACGATCGGGGCGTCGTTCCACAGGGTTTCCAGGCGGTAGTAATCGCGCGCTTGGGGCTGGAAGACGTGCACGATGAAATTGCCGTAATCGAGAAGCGCCCAGGTTCCGCTCTCGATGCCTTCGGTATGCAGGGGCTTAATGCCGTGTTCGATGCGCTCTTTCTCCTCGATGCGGTCGACGATCGCGTCTACCTGTCGGTTGTTCGCGGCAGTGGCGATGACAAAGTAGTCGGTCGAGGACATGAGCTTGCCCACTTCCTGGACAACAAGGTCGGTGGCCTTCAACTCGTCAGCCGCTTTGGCAGCGGTCAGGGCACAGGTGCGGGAATCGGCGTTCGTATCGGATGATCGGGTCACAGAGAACCTTCGCTTTCTTCAAGAGTCGGGATGCATCGGGTATGCGCAACGCAGCGGGCGCGATAACGACCGGTGCGCTACAGGGCTATGCTAGCGGATTGACGAGCGTCTTTCTAGGATGCCGACGGTTTCCGCATGAAACGACTGCGGGAACAGATCGACCGGTGTCGCGCCCCGCAGCTCGTATCCGGCATCCGAGAAGCGCGCGATGTCGCGTGCGAACGTCGCGGGATCGCAGCTGACGTATGCAACGCGCGAAGGCGCAGCCAGCGCGATGTCGCCCGGCACGCTTTCTGCCAGGCCTGCGCGTGGCGGATCCACTACCAAAGCGTCGAGTCCTCCCAGTTCGGGCAGCTCGCGTGCCGAGTCACCGCCGATGCATTCGATGGTTACCCGATTCAGATCGGCGTTGCGGCGCAGGTCGCGCACGGCCGGCCCCGAGCTCTCCACGGCTACGACATCGGCGCCTCGCTTGGCGAGCGGGATGCTGAATGTGCCGACGCCCGAGTAAAGATCGGCGACGAAGTCGCCCGGCCCGATGGCCAACCGCTCCAGGGCGAGCGCAATCAGGTTCTCAGCCTGTTCGGTATTCACCTGGAAGAAACTTGGCGCACTCACCTTGAACCGGTTGTCCCCCAGGCGCTCCTCCCAGCAGCCCTTGCCCCAAAGCACTTCCACCTGCTTCACGCGACGGCTTTTCCCCGCATCGGCGATGACCCGCACGATGCTTGTGGGGTGGAGGGCGTCTCGCAGCACCTTCACGGCGAGCGAGCGGGGGAATGGCCCCGGTTCGGTCCAAAGCGCCACCTCGATGTCTTTCGTCCGCAGGCTTGCACGCATTCCGATACGGAACAGTTTGAGGTCCGAGGCCTGTCCCGCTACATAGCGCATCCCGCCCCGCAATGCCTTCGGGGCCTTCTCGAGCGGTTTGCAAGCGAGCGGGATGCGGTCCAGGTAAACGAGATCATGGGATTTCTCGCGGTGGAATCCTACTTCCAGATGCCCGTCGGTGCCGGTGCGGCACCCCAGCTCGAGCTTGTTGCGGTAACCGGTCCGATGCGGGCTTGCCACCGTCTCGGCCACCAGCTTCTCGACCTTGTCCGCATCGAGGCCGGCAATCCTGACCAGCGTGCTTTTCAGGTTCTCGCGCTTGGCTGCCAGCTGTGCCTCATAGGATATATGCCCCCAGGGTGCTATGCTGCGCAGCGCTTCGGCGGGAAATGGGGAATCGATGCGCGTCTGCCCGGGCTCGTCGACGGATACCAAGGAGCCTTCGCAGAAGGAGGCTTTCTCTCGCACGATGTCGACAGTGACCGTGTCGCCCGGCGCCGTCCCCTCCACGAATACGGCCTTGCCCTCGGCGGTTCGTCCGATGCCGGCAGGACCGTAGGTCAGCGCATCGATGGAGATGGTTTCCCGGCGGATCGCCGGGCTTCCGGAATTATTCGGTGAGCCGCCTGGGTGTGGTCGCGTCGATGTGTTTTTCCTGCCTGACATGAGAAGAATCCTTTGTGTGTAGTTGGGAGGTCTTGCTTTGGCGCGCCCATAATACCGTATAATCAAGCGGTATATATGTTCGCAACTTGAAGGTGGGATCGGCAATGGTGCTCTATGAACCGCAGTATAAGCCCACCGGATCAGAGGTCGCGCGATTCATGACGTCCAAGGGCGTTATCCGCGTGCAGCTGTCCGGAAAGGATACGCCTATCCACGTCGGCAATTTCGTTGAATTGGCGCAGAAGGGCTTCTACGACGGCCTGAAGTTCCATCGGTACGTTCCCAACTTCATTATCCAGGGCGGCGATCCCTACACCCGCGATGCCACCGAGCAGGAAGTACGCGAGGTCTCCATGGGCCAAGCGTTCTCCCGCATCGGCTCCGGCGGTCCGGGCTACGAGATCAAGCAGGAGTTCTCCATCAACCCCAACAACCATCATGTCGATGGCACCTTGGCCATGGCTCGCGCCATGGGTTACGACACGGCGGGTTCGCAGTTCTATTTTTGCCTTGGCGAACAGCCGTTTCTCGACCCCGAATACACGGTATTCGGCCAGACGGTGGAGGGCTTGGATGTCGTCCATAACCTGCGAGCGGGAGACGTGATAGATACGGTGATCATCGAAGGCGTCGATTCGGCGCAATTCGGCGAAAAGGCCGTGCAGCGCTAGCTCGCTTCGGTTTCGGCAAGGGGGAAAGACAGAAGGTCTCTATGAACAACGTATTATTCGAAGATGCAACGGCAGCCTATGCCGACCACGACTATGCTACGGCCCTGCAGGGCTTCACCGAGTGCCTTGAGGACGAGGACAGCCCGCTGCAGCCGGGCGAGATGGGTCTGCTGTACCACCACATCGGCAACTGTCTGGTTCGTTTGGGCGACTACAACGAGGCTATCCATTCGTTCGCTCAGGCGACGGGAGATGAAGCGTATGACGACCTGGGTGCTGTGAACTGCAACCTGGGCATGTGCTATGCCAAATTGCATGATTACGAGGATGCGGTGCGCTACTTCGAGGTGGCGGTCTCGGATAACCGGTACGCAACCCCCTATAAAGCCTATCTCGGTATGGGCAATTCGCTTCTACGGTTGGGCAAGTCGGCAGAGGCGGGTGCGGCTTACCGCTCGGCAGCCCTCGACTCGGCCAATCCCGATCCCACGAAGGCGCTATTGAACCTGGGTGTGTGCTTCATGGCGTTGAACCGCCCGGCCGATGCCGTCACGTCGTATGAGAGCGCCCTGCAATTCGACATGAAACCGGCTACGCGCAATAAGCTCTACGCCAATCTCGGTCAGGCCTATGTGGCGAACAACCAGTTCCAGAAGGCCATCTCGGCGTTCGAGAACGCGCTCGCCGACAAGACCTATTTCCTGAACGATGCGGCGAGCGTCGACTACCAGCGCGCCATCGCCATGGTGTCCACGGGCACGGCGGTCATCGATATCAAGAAGACCCAACCGGGCACCGATACCTCCGGAATCGATGTCATGACGCCGGATGCCGACGAGTACGGCGGGCTGTACGATGAAGAGCCCGAAACGGTGGACCAGGCCACGCAGGTCATCCCCACGGCCGAAGATGCCGAATCGCCCATCGGCGGCACCGAGAACGACCGCTTCTTCACGGCAAGCGACGAGGAGATCGAGCAGTGGAGCCGTGACGAGGTCAAGAAGAACCGCAAGAACCGCCACATCGGGCGCAAGATCCTGATCACCCTGCTGATTCTGATTGTTCTGGCACTGGCCGCCTGCGTGTTCGCCTACACGCAGGGATACGGATATCCCACGCAGGAGGACATGACCAAGCAGCTGTTCTCGAATCCCAGCGATTCGACGTCTCTGTTCGATTCCTCGGTCGACTCCGATTCGGTGGAGAATATGGTTTCCGCCATCATCCAAACCGATGATGTCACGATCGACGGTGTCGACCGCTCCATGAACAGCTCGACCGTCTATGCCAGCACCACCACCTCGCAGGGGGGCAATGTGCAGTATGCCATCTCATTCACCCGCGATTTCATCGGCTGGAAGATTACCAGCGTGGATTTGAGCTTTGCATCCGAAAGCTAAGAGCCGATCGCTTAGGAGCAGGGACCTGCTCCTCTGTGGATAACAAGAACCTGACGAAAGGAAAGAGAACCAACATGGCCATCGAAAAGACCTATTCCATGATCAAGCCCGACGGCGTTGCCAACGGACATATCGGCGAGATCATCAACCGATTCGAGCGTGCCGGCCTTACCATCGAACGCATGGAGCTGTCCCGCGTGACTCCCGAACAGGCCAAGGCAAACTATGCCGAGCATGAGGGCAAGCCGTTCTACGATGGCCTGATTTCCTACATCACCAGCGGTCCCGTGGTGAAGATGGTCGTCTCCGGCGAGGGCGCGGTTGCCAAGTGCCGTTCGTTGATGGGCGCCACGAACTGTGCTGAGGCGGCGCCGGGAACCATCCGCGGCGACTTCGGTCTGACGGTTGACGAGAACGTCATCCACGGCAGCGATTCCGTCGAGTCGGCAAAGCGCGAGATCGGCGTTTTCTTCCCCGAGGCGTAGCGCCTGCGGTCCCGCCGAGATGTCATCTTCCGGTGAATTCTTCGAACCGCCTGCGGCCTGCACCGCAGGCGGTTTCGTTTCCGCGGGATCTTCTCCCGTGCAAGCATGTGGAGAGGTAGTGCATGCGTCGACGTGCGCTTTTCTTTTCACGTGTCCGTATGATATAAAAGAAAAGCACTGAGCACGTGCGTATTAACATGAACGGTTTGTGAAGGAAGTGGGCGTTTTCACCCGCTTCTTTTGTTTGTAGGGCATTGCCGAACGGAGAAGATGTGCTGACTGCGAAGGAAAACGAATTGCTGCAGGCGTTGCTTCCTGCTGCGGAGGCATCCGGGGTCGAGATCGTGTCCCTGGAGGTTGTGGGCGCCCGCAAGGCGCCGACGATCCGCGTGTACATCGACACCCCGCATGGCGTCAGTTTCGACGAGCTGGCTTCGGCGCAGGAATGGGTCAACGACATCATGGATGAGCTCGACCCGTTTCCCGGCGCCTACACGTTGGAGGTCTCTTCGCCCGGTATCGACCGGCCGCTGCGGACGCTGGAGCACTTCCAGCGCTTTGCGGGGGAGACGGCGGTGCTGATTCTGTCTCAGCCCTATAACGGCCGTGCAAAGTGGACCGGCAAACTGGCCGGGACAGATGGCGACGATGTCCTGCTGGAGGTCGACGGCATTACCGAACGCATCGCGTACAGCGACATCAAGAAGGCCCACCTGAAAGGGCAGGTCGATTTCAACTAACCGGTAACCGCATCGGTACATGCGCAGGACGGCAGTCCTGCTCGAGGTGAAAGGAAGGAACGGAATGGCTTCTGAACTGGTTGAAGCTCTGCAGGCTCTGGCTCATGAGCGCCGCAT
This sequence comes from Eggerthellaceae bacterium, assembly GCA_050951005.1. Taxonomy (GTDB): domain Bacteria; phylum Actinomycetota; class Coriobacteriia; order Coriobacteriales; family Eggerthellaceae; genus UMGS1519. The sequence goes on from JBMNIP010000004.1 coordinate 358,292, forward strand.
CGATGAGTTTTATCTGATTGAGCGCCTCGAGGCGTCTTTGGCGAAGAGCTACCAGCACATTCTGAATCTTGAATGGGATGCCCGCGTCACCATCGATCGCGAGACGGGGAAGATCTACGTCTACGAGATGGTCCCGAAAGGCGAACCCGATCCTGAGACGGGCGAGTACAGCGAATTCGAGGAACGGGACGTCACGCCCGATAATGTCAGCCGCATCGCTGCGCTGAACGCCAAGAGCGTGATCAATTCCATTGTCCGCGAAGCAGCCCAGGAGGGCATTTACGAAGAGTTCCGCGACCGTATCGGCGACCTGGTCACCGGTACCGTGCTGCAGGGGACGCCCGATTTCACCATCATCAAGATTCGCGACGGCGTTGAAGCCGAGCTTCCGCACTACGACCGCAAGAAGTTCCCGAACGAGCGCAACGAGCGCCCTGCAAACGAGCGGTATCGCCACAACCAGCGCTTGAAGCTGCTGATCATCGATGTTCGCGATCCGCTGGCCGAGGAAACGCGTGCGCGCGGCGAGCAGACGCGTCCGGCCATCATCGTGTCCCGCACACATCCGGATCTGATTCGCCGCCTGTTCGAGATCGAGGTTCCCGAAGTCTATGACGGCCTGGTGGAGATCAAGTCCATCGCCCGCGAGCCCGGCGCCCGAAGCAAGGTGGCGGTCTATTCCCGTGAGCCGCGACTGGACCCAGTGGGTGCCTGCGTCGGACCGAAGGGCTCCCGCGTGCGTATGGTCGTCGACGAGCTGCATAACGAGCGCGTGGACGTGATCCAATGGAACGAGGACCCGGCGCTCTACGTGGCGGCAGCCCTGTCTCCGGCGCGCGTTTCGAGCGTGGATATCGATGAGGCCAACCACTACGCCACCGTTCATGTGGATGATGACCAGTTGTCCCTGGCTATCGGCAAGGAGGGCCAGAATGCCCGTCTGGCCGCCCGCCTGACCGGTTGGCATATCGACATCAAATCGACGTCGTTCGGCGGCGAGCCCCCTGCTGAAGAGAATATGCTCATCGACGAGGAGCCGGCCGAGGAGGTCGACGATACCTGCGCATACGTGGGTCCGGACGGCCTGCGCTGCCGCAATCATGCCCGTCCCGGAAGCAAGTATTGCGGCATCCATGCAAGCGAAGAGGAATAAGGCGTAAAATCAATGACCGGTGATTCCGACAACAACCAGCGCTCAGCCCATACGCGTACGTGTGCCATCTGCGGCAAGCAGGCGGACAAGCGGACGCTGATGAGAGTGGTGCGCACGCCGGGAGGTGCCGTTGAATTCGACCCGACCGGGCGTGCTGCCGGTCGCGGAACATATATCTGCTCCCTTGCCTGCTTGGGGAAGGCACGTAAGGGTGGGCGCCTTGCCCGCGCGCTGAAGACGCAGATGACCGAAGAGGACTATAATCGCGTGGCTGACGCAATTGCGCAGTCCCGACAGAGCAGCGACGGAGAAACGAAGGAGTGGTAATGGCTGGCATGCGTGTACATGAACTGGCTAAGGAATTCGGGTTGTCCAGCAAGGAAATGCTCGACCGCTTGCGGGAACTGAAGATTCCGGCAAAGAGTCATGCCAGTGTCCTGAGCGATGCGAATGTCGAGAAGGCACGCAAGGCGCTTGCTGCCGAGGTTCCTGCTGCAGAGGATGGCTCCGAGGCACAGGCCGCCAAGACAGCGGCAGCGGCAGAGCAGGCCAAGAAGAAGGCAGCAGAAGAGGCAGCAAACCGCGCAGCGGTCGAAAAGGAACGTGCCATGCGCCAGGCCGAGCGCGAGCGCCGCGAGAAGAAACGCGCCGAGCACAATGGGGAGGAACAGGCCGAATCCAAGAAGAAGGTTCCCGGACCCAAGGAGACCAAGCATACCGGTGCCTTTGCCGACCTGGAAGACCAGATCGAGAAGGAACGCAAGCGCGTTGCCCGCGAACGTGCCGAAGCGCAGGCCCAGGCTCGCGCGAAGGCGGCTGCCCGCGATGTGGCCAAGAAGCGGGCCGTGGAAGAGCGTTTGGCGGCGGCGCGGCATCATAAGAGCAGCGGCGGCTCGGGCAACGAGCACCATGAGGTAAAGCATATCCCCGTGCGCCATTCCTCCTTCGATAGCCTGTTGTCCCAGATCGAGCATGAGCGTACGCGTCTGGACGAGCAGAAGCAGCAGCAGGCCCAGCAACGGCAGAACGAGCGCCGCGGAGGCAAGAAGAAGGGCAAGCGCCAGCATAGCTTCGAGCCCGATGTCCCCGAGCTGGACGCCGCCGTCGCGCAGCAGCAGGATAGCGGCGAGGACCGCTACGCGCAGATGGCCGACCATGCCGAGAAGCTGCAGCGCGACAAGGTGCTGGCCGAAGCCCGCGCAGCCGTCGCGGCTGCCAACCAGGGCAAGGGCGAGGGCCGTCGTAAGAAACGCAAGGAGAAGCGCCAGGCCGAGGCCCGCGAGCGGGCTGCCGAGCGCGCAATCGAAAAGGGCATCGATCCGGATTTGGCATTGGACTCCTCAGTTGTCGAGGTGCCGGAGGGCACAACGGTCGGCGAGTTCGCCGAACTGTTGAAGGTGCCGTCGAACGATATCGTCAAGCGCTTGTTCCTGTTGGGCAATCCCCTGACGCTGACCCAGTCCATGTCGAACGACCTGATCGAGCTGATCGCCGACGATATGGGCCGCAAGGTGCGGGTGGTATCGCCCGAGGAAGAATACGCGGTCGTCTACCATGATACCGAGGCGGATCTGAAACCGCGTCCGCCGGTGGTTACGGTCATGGGCCATGTCGACCACGGCAAGACCAGCCTGTTGGATGCCATCCGCTCCACCGGCGTTGCCGAGCGCGAGGCCGGCGGCATCACCCAACACATCGGCGCATCGGTGGTGTATATCAACGGACGCCAGATCACGTTCGTCGATACACCGGGCCACGAGGCGTTCACAGCCATGCGTGCCCGCGGTGCCCAAATCACCGATATCGTCGTGTTGGTGGTTGCGGCAGACGATGGCGTCATGCCGCAGACCATCGAGGCCATCAACCACGCCAAGGCGGCCAAGGTGCCGATTGTGGTTGCGGTGAACAAGATCGATAAACCGGGCGCCGACCCCAACCGCGTGCGCCAGGAGCTGACCGAGTACGGCATCATCCCCGAGGAATGGGGCGGAGACAACATGTTCGTCGACGTGTCTGCCAAGAAGCGCCTGAATATCGACGATCTGCTGGAAACCATCCTGCTGCAGGCAGATGTGCTGGAGCTGAAGGCGAATCCAGATGCCGATGCCTCGGGCTTCGTCATCGAGTCGAAGCTGGACAAGGGGCGCGGTCCCGTGGCGACGGTGCTCGTGAACCGCGGTACCCTGCATCCGGGCGATGTCGTCGTGGCCGGCACGAGCCACGGCCGTGTCCGCGCGCTTATCAACCCGCACGGAGACCGGGTGAAGGCGGCAAAGCCTGCCGACCCGGTGGAGATCCTCGGCCTGGACAGCGTCCCGACGGCCGGCGACGAGTTCCGGGTCTTCGAGAACGAACGCGACGCCCGCAACCTGGCAAACGACCGTGCCATGCGCGAACGTATGGCCGCGCAGAACAAGCGCGCGCACATGAGCCTGGACGAGCTGTTCAGCCGCATCGAGGAGGGCAAGCAGACCGATTTGAACCTGGTGTTGAAGGCCGATGTCCAGGGCTCCATCGAGGCGTTGGAAGACGCATTCTCGAAGATGGACCAGTCCGAGGTCAAGATCAACATCATCCACGCGGCTGTCGGCGGCATCACCGAGACCGACGTCACGTTGGCGGCGGCTTCCGATGCCATCATCATCGGCTTCAACGTCCGTCCCACCGGCAAGTCCAAGCAGCTGGCCGAGAAGGAGAAAGTCGATATCCGCCTGTACCGTGTGATCTACCAGGCCATCGAGGATATCAATGCGGCCCGTGTCGGCTTGCTGTCGCCCGATATCGTCGAAGAGGATACCGGCATCGCCGAGGTTCGCCAGACGTTCAACGTGCCGAAGGTCGGTACGGTTGCCGGTTGCTACATCACCGAGGGCGAGTTGAACCGCGACGACAAGGTCCGTATCGTCCGCGAGGGCACTATCATCTACGACGGCGTGCTCGGAAGCATGCGCCGTTTCAAGGATGACGTGAAGTCCGTCAAGCAGGGCTACGAATGCGGCCTGTCAATCGAGGGCTACCAGGACATCAAAGTCGGGGATACCATCGAAGGCTACCGTACGGTCGAGGTCGAGCGCACCGAATAGGCGGGTACCGCCGAACGGTTCGACGGATAAGGAGCTTGCCATGAAGCAGAATTCATCGAGCAGGAAGATCAACCGCCAGGCGCGCGAGGTCATCTCGAACATCCTGCTGTTCGAGACCTCCGACCCCCGACTTAACGGAGTGACGGTTACCTCGTGCGAGGTCAGTTTCGATCGGAGCTATTGCAACGTGTTCTACACGGCCGATCCGGATGCCTACGACGAGGTGGCAGAGGCGTTCGAGAAGGCGGCGGGGCATATCCGCTCGCTGATGGCAAAACAGGTTGATTGGCGGGTGGCCCCGAAGCTGCGCTTCATGTTGGATGAGGCGGTTGACGAAGGCGGGCGTATCGATGCCGCCCTGCGCGCCGATGCGGAGCGGAATGCCAAACCGGTTATCGTGCCCGATCAGGAAGCGGAACATGAGGAGCGCATCTGAAGCGGGCGGTGTTTGCCCGTGGATACGTATCAGGCAATCTGCCTATCGGTTGTCGGGCACAGCCGATAGGCGGTCGCCATATATTGAGGAAAGAGGCCGAAGCAATCGTGGTTGCCAACGAATCGACGAACACCGATCTGCCGACTATCGCGCAAGCTCTGCAAGACCATGAATCGTTTGCCATCTGCGGTCATGTGAATCCCGACGGGGATTGCCTGGGATCGATGCTGGCCCTGGGCGGGGCCCTGCGAGCGATGGGCAAGCAAGTGGATTGCCTGCTGGTGGAGGATACCCCGGTTGAAGAGGGGCTCCACTTCATACCGGGATTCGACGGGCTGATACCGGCACCGTCCTATACCGGTTCGCCAGAGGTCTTCATCACCGTGGATGTGGCTATGGATTCGCGCATCGGGGTCTGTGCGGATTTCCGTGCGGCAGCCGATTTGACCATCACGGTCGATCATCACCGCGTCAAGGCCCTCTATTCCCAACTGAGCTATGTGGATCCCGATGCCCCGGCAGCTTGCCTGATCATCTGGGATCTGATAAAGCTTCTGCCGTTGGACGTTACCCCCGATATCGCACTATGCGCCTATACCGGATTGATGACGGATACCGGGCGCTTCCAGTACCAGAACACGACTGCTGCCGCCTATCGGGCCGCTGCCGAAATGGTGGAGGCGGGCGTCGAGCCCGACCTGCCGGCGCGCGAGGTGTTTCAGAGCCGTAGCATGGCCTCCCTTGCGTTGGAGGGCCGTCTGATCGAGCGCATGCAGCTGCTCTATGGCAACCGCTTCTCGTTCTCCTATATCACCCGTCAGGATTTCGACGAATTTCATGCGACGAAAGCCGATGCCGAACCGCTGGTCGATACGTTGCGTGCGGTTCGCGGTGTGCAGATTGCCTGCATACTGAAGGCCCAACCTGACAATGTCGTCCGTGGCAGCCTGCGTGCGAAAACCGACGCCGATGTTTCCATCATCGCCCGCAGGCTGGGAGGCGGCGGCCATACGGCAGCTGCCGGATTCACGTTCGATGGAACCCTGGAAGCGGCTATCGATGCGGTCAAACGCGAGGTCGGCGAAGTTTTCGCAGACCTCGATGCCAACACCGGGTCCGAGGACCGCTAATCGCTGCGATGGGCAAAGCAAAGAGGGGAGCTTCGGGACTCTCGTTCGTCGTCGGCATCGATAAGCCGGCAGGCATGAGCTCGCACGATGTGGTGAACCGGTGCCGCCGCATCTTCGGCGAACGGCGGGTGGGACATACCGGCACGCTGGATCCGCTCGCTTCTGGAGCGCTTATGATCTGCGTGGGGCCGGCAACCCGCCTCGATGCGTACCTGCAGACGGATACGAAAGAATACGATGCGCGTATTGTATTCGGCAGCGCGACCGACACCGACGATGCGGCGGGCACCGTGATCCGCACCGCTCCCGTTCCGGCGGAGCTCTTCGACGAGTCTTTCGCCTCGCGGAAGATTGCGGCATTGGTCGGCAACCACAATCAGATTCCGCCGCTCTATTCGGCCATCAAGGTCGACGGCGTGAAGGGGTACGAAGCTGCGCGCCAAGGCAGGGTCATCGAATTGGCGCCCCGCGCCATCGCCGTGCTCTCCTCGGCGTTTCTCGCAATGGGGCTGGCAGATGACGGCTCGCTGTTCTGGGATGCGCACTTCGCGGTCTCCAAGGGCACCTATATTCGCAGCTTGGCCCGCGACCTGGGCCGTTCGCTTTCGACCGAAGCCCATTTGGGCGCATTGCGGCGAACCCGTTGTGGCGGATTGTCCCTTGACGACTGCGTCAGCCTCGATGCGTTGGAGGAGAATCCGCGAATCGGGTGGCTCGATCCGGTTTCGCTTTTGGGCAGACGTGTCCTCTTCGCGGACGCGGTGCAGGCCAAAGCGGTTGCCAACGGGGGATTCCTTCTGCTGCCAGCTCCGAGAATCCATGGAGGGCGGGCATCCCTGTATTCGGTGGATGAGAGTCGGCCCCTGGCCCAAGACGGCGGCTGCCTGTGCGTCGCGCATGTGCATCCCGATTTGCGTCCGCCTGAGCAAGGGGAGATAATCTCGGTCGTTTCCGATAACAAATTGGTAGCATTGTACGCATACGAAAGTGAGCGGAGCGCCCTGCGTCCGCGCTGTGTGTTTTCTCAAGGAGTGAGCCGTGGGAGCGATATATAAGCTGGACGAGGCATTGGCCGGTGGAGTGCTCAAGGACGCCTCATGCACATTCGGGGTCTTCGATGGGTTTCATGTGGGGCATCAGTACCTGGTACAGCAGGCTATCGAAACGAATGACGTCAAAGGCGCGAAGAGCGTCGCCATCACGTTCGATATCGATCCGGATGAGGTCTTCCATCCCGATCGCCTGAGGAAGCTGGTCCGCAATGCCGACCGTATCGATATGCTGTGCGAAAGCGGCATCGATGCGGTGGTTGTGATCCCCTTCACGCCCGATTTTTATTCCCTGTCCCCAGATGCGTTCCTGGAAAGCACCTTTGCCCAGAATGTGCCGGCTCATCTGCATGTGGGCGAGGATTTCCGGTTCGGTGCACGGGCTGCCGGCACGGTGGACGATCTGAAACGGTGGGCGAGCGTCTGCGGGTGCCAGATCCATGCGCATCATCTGGTGTCTGCCGATGGCAAGCCGATTACGGCAACGCGCATCCGCAAGCTGCTCCATGACTGCAAGATCCAGGAGGCCAATCGCCTCCTCGGCCGTCCGTACTTCCTGCGCGAAACCGTCCATGCGGGGCGCGGGGAGGGTGCCGACATGGGATTCCGCACTGCCAATCTGATCGTTGCCGAGCACGATCTGACGTTGGGCGAGGGCGTGTATGCCGCTTATGCCACGGTCAATGGCACGAAATGCAAGGCGGCCGTTTCGGTGGGGGTTTCTCCGACTTTCGAGGACCGGACGGTGGCGAACGTCGAGGTGCACATCCTGGATTTCGATGCCGACTTGGTGGGGAAGGCTATCAAGGTCGAATTCATGGAATTCCTGCGCCCGATGATCAAGTTCGATGACGTCGACGAGCTTATCGCTGCCGTGAAGGCAAACATCGAATGGGTGCGCACGAATCTGTAGAAGCCATGACGATGCCGTTGCTGGCAGCCGTCGGCAGCGTCGATGAGGGCCATATGAAAAATTGTCGTACGGCTTAAGACAATTTCACGTACAATGCCACGTAGTGTGTCCAATGCGGAAATGGGCTCGCACGCTGCCGAACGGGCACGGACCTGCGAAATCCGTCTCTGCTGTCGAACCGACCGTCCTTTGGGAGCAAGCGCAAAAGGGAGCGATTGCTCGCGGAGGCCGCTTTCCGTCCGTTGGATTCACCGGTAAGGCATATCTATCAAGGAGGGTAAAGTGACTTACAGTGTCGCTATCATGGCCCCCATTGCCGCTCTGATCGGTATTTTGGTGGCCACGTACCTTGCGCGCTGGGTTCTGAGGCAAGATCCCGGCAGCGAGAAGATGAATAGCATCTCCGAGAAGATCCAGCAGGGCGCGCAGGCGTTCCTGATGAGCGAGTACAAGGTGCTGATCGTCTTCATCATCGTCGTTTTCCTGATTATGGGCTTCTGCCTCAGCTGGATCACGGCTCTGGCGTTCGTCACAGGCGGCGTCCTGTCTGCAGCTGCCGGCTATGTCGGCATGTACGTGGCGACGCGCGCGAACACGCGCACCACGCATGCAGCCGAGGAATCGGTTGCGCGCGCCCTGAAGATCAGCTTCCGTTCTGGCCTGACCATGGGCCTGTGCGTTGCCAGCTTCGCACTGATGGGCCTGTCCCTTTGGCTTATCCTGCTGGTCTTCGGCGTTGATACACTCGAGCTGATGAAAACCCACGTCGGCATGGTAGAGGGCTTTGCCACCGGCGCTTCTGCCGTAGCGCTCTTCGCCCGTGTCGGCGGCGGCATCTACACCAAGGCTGCCGATGTCGGTGCCGACTTGGTCGGCAAGGTCGAGGCCGGTATCCCCGAGGACGATCCGCGCAATCCCGCAACCATCGCCGACAACGTCGGCGACAACGTCGGCGACGTGGCCGGCATGGGCGCCGACCTGTTCGAGTCCTATACGGGTTCCATCATCGCTCCGACCATCTTGGCAGTGACGCTGGCTTCCCTGGGTTACTTCGGTGCATTCGGCTCCACCGATATGGTGTGGGCCACGGTTGTCCCCCTGGTTATCGCATCCTGCGGCATCATCACCTCCATCTGCGGTTTGCTGGTGGTGCGCACCAAGGAGGGCGCCGATCTCCATAAGGCGCTCAACCGCGGCACCTACTTGGCTTCCGGCCTGGAGATCGTTGCCATCTTCGTGATCTTCTCCATCTGGGACAGCCAGACCACCGCCGCCCAGCCCATGTGGCTGTTCGGTTCCGTGATCTGCGGCCTGGTCGCCGGCATCCTGGTTGGCAAGACCACCGAGTACTTCACGTCCGACACGTACAACCCTGTGAAGAAGATTGCCGAGGCCTCCGAGACGGGCGCGGCAACGAACATCATCCAGGGCCTGTCCACCGGCATGCTCTCCACGATCATCCCGATCCTTCTGGTATCCTTCGCCATCATCGGCGCCTACTCCTTCGGCAACATGGCGTTCCCGAATGCCGATATGTCCCAGGGTGGCATAGCGGTCGGCTTGTTCGGCGTGGCGCTCGCCGCAACCGGCATGCTCTCCAACACCGCTATCACCATCGGCGTCGACGCCTACGGCCCAGTCGCCGATAATGCCGGCGGCATCGCCGAGATGGCCGGCCTTCCCGAAGAGGTCCGCGACCGCACCGACTCCCTGGATGCTGTGGGCAATACCACCGCTGCCATCGCAAAGGGCTTCGCAATCTCCTCTGCAGGCCTGGCTGCCGTTTCGCTGTTCGTGTCCTATCAGGCCACGATGCATGCAGCGCTGCCCGACTTCTCCCTGACGCTCACCGACCCGATCATCGTCGCCGGCGTATTCATCGGCGCGCTGATGCCGTTCATGTTCGCCGCCATCACCATGGGCGCCGTTTCCAAGGCTGCCTACGAGATGGTCGAGGAGGTCCGCCGCCAATTCCGCGAGATCAAGGGCATCATGGAGTACAAGGCAGAGCCCGAGTACGACAAGTGCGTGGCCATCTCCACCAACGAGGCGCTGCACCAGATGCTGCTTCCCGGCGTGCTGGCCGTTATCGTGCCGATCATCATCGGCTGCCTGAATCCGGCGATGCTCGGCGGCTTCTTGGCCGGTGCCGTTGCCACCGGCATGCTGATGGCTATCTTCATGTCGAACTCCGGCGGCGCTTGGGACAACGCGAAGAAGTACATCGAGGGCGGCGCCCATGGCGGCAAGGGCTCCGATGCCCATAAGGCCGCTGTCGTGGGCGATACCGTCGGCGACCCGTTCAAGGATACGTCCGGTCCGTCCATGAACATCCTCATCAACCTGATGACTATCATCTCGCTGACCTTCAGCCCGCTGTTCATCATGTGCCAGACCATCCTGTAGCCCGATCCCTTGCACTGCCCATTCGGCAGTCCGGCTGTATACAGGCGAAAACCCGCCTCTCCCTTCCGGGAGGGCGGGTTTTCTTCAGTTGGAGTTAAGGTTTGAGCTATCGTTGAGAATTTCTTCCAGGCATCCTGTATCCCTGAGCCGGTAAGTCGTATCATGCTCTAACGGCGCATGCGCAAGCAATGCGCCTTCGGCTTTTCTGCGGCCTGCGCACATAGCTGCAAGCTGCCCGATGAATGGTATCCGGCAAGTGCGGGATTCCATCGGATAGGGCGGCAGGACGGCTCGAAAATGCCGAAAGGGTAATGCCTGCACAAGGGAAAGGTTGGCTGGAAACGCGATGGGCCCATCGGATTTCGCAGGGATGTTGAATGTGCTGATACCGCTTCTGATCGTAGCGGCGATTGCCATCCTGTATCTTCGGCGAGGATGGACCGAGCGTACCGGGCTGCGGTCCGAGATGAAAAACCTTTCCGGCAACGCGTATTCCGTATTGGACCACCCGGGTCTGCGTACCGACGAGGGGATTGTGACCGTGGACTACTGCATCGTGTCGGTCTATGGTATCTTCCTACTGGTCATCGACAATTTCAAAGGGCGCGTGTCAGGTGGGGAGGAAAACGACAACTGGACGCTGTCGTCCCATGGCCGCACCGAGACGGTGGGCAATCCGCTGAAGCGCACCGAGGCATTTTCCCATGCGCTTGCCAAGGTGCTGTCCGACTATCGCTATCCCGATCCGATTGCCATCGTCGCGTATCCGACCGGTACCGTGCTCGATGTCAAATCCACCCAGCATGTCACCTACCTCTCCAAGGTGCTTGGCATCGTGAAAAGCTACCGTACTGCACGCCTGACGTTCTCCCAGGCATCCGGCATTACCGTGGCGCTTCAGTATGCGGACGTCAACAACAAAGCGGATGACGAGGTCCTCTCTGATATGATGTAGAAAACGCGCACCCGGTTCGGGTGCGCATACGGGAGGATGGACGGCTCATGCATCAGAACATCATGGTTTCCTACGATGGCTCCGAGGAATCGGTTCATGCGCTGGAAGAGGCGAAGGAGCTCTTAGCCGGCTCCGAAGACATGACGCTGAGCATCGTGCAGGTTATCAGCGACAAGGAGATCGAGGCTCCGATAGAAATGGGCTGGTATGGAACCATGACCGAGTACCAGACCATCGATCCGGCCGTGGTCGCCAAACTGCACGACAAGCTGGTAACGACCAAGCGTGCGGCCCTACATGACGAGCTGGATCGCTATGTGTCAAACCTGCCCAACAAAGTCGGGTTCCACATCGAGCCCCAGACGGCTTCCATTGCCGATAGCCTCATCGATTTTGCCGAGCATCACGATATCGACCTGATTGTCATGGGGTGCCGAGGCCTGGGTGCTATCCGCGGGGTGCTGGGAAGCGTCAGCTACGCGGTGCTGCGATCGGCCAAGGTTCCCGTCCTGATTGTGAAATAGCCAGATGGCAGGTTTCAGTCCCGAAGATATCCAACGCGTTCGCGAGGCAAACGATCTGGTGGAGGTGTTCTCCGAACGGGTTCCCTTGAAGCGCCGGGGGCGTGATTTCTGGTGCTGCTGCCCGTTCCACCAGGAAAAGACCCCATCGTGCAAGGTCGATCCGTCCACACAGCTCTGGCATTGCTTCGGCTGCGGCGAGGGCGGGGACGTATACAAATTCGTCGAGAAGATGGATGACCTCAGTTTCCCGGAAGCGGTTCGCTATCTGGCTCAGCGCGGGAATGTGCCCATAGCGGAGGTGGGGGGCGGCGTACCGTCGGGCAAGAAGGCCCGCTTGCGGGAGATCTGCAAGGAGACTGCCTCGTTCTACCATCTCCAGCTGATGCGCGGCAAGGGCGCCGGTCCCGACAAGGCGCGCGCTTACCTGGCGCAGCGCGGCTTGGGCGGTTCGGTTCCCAACGACTGGATGCTCGGCTATGCGCCGGGCTCTGGGACGCTGGTGCGCCACCTGCGCTCAAAGGGCTTCAAAGACGACGAGATGGTGCAGGCAAATGTTGCCCTGGAAGCCCGTTCGGGACGCGGGGTGCGCGATCGCTTCTTCGAGCGTGTGATGTTCCCCATCTTCGATCCGCGGGGGGAGTGCATCGCATTCGGCGGGCGCGTGATAGGAGAGGGCGAACCGAAGTACCTGAACTCGCGGGAGACGCCGCTGTTCCACAAATCCGAAGTCCTGTACGGCATGGACAAGGCGAAGGCGGCCATGGTTGCCACCGGCACCGCCATCATCTGCGAAGGCTATACCGATGTGATCTTCCTGCATAAGGCGGGCGTGACGAATGCGGTGGCAACGTTGGGAACGGCTCTCACCATGCAGCATATCCGCCTGATCTCGCGCCATGCGAGCAAACGGATCGTCTACCTGTTCGACGGCGATGAGGCCGGCCAGCGCGCTGCGAATCGCGCGCTCGAGTTCATCGACGATTCCATGACCCCGGAGGCGGGTAAAACCCGTGTAGAGCTGTATGCGGTGGTCCTGCCAGACAACCTTGATCCTGCCGATTTCGTCCTCCAACGCGGTGCGGATGCCCTGCGCCGGGAACTGGAGGGGGCCGTTCCCCTGCTGCAGTTCGGTATCGACCGGCGCCTGGCGCAATACGACCTCGACAAACCCGAAGGCCGCACCCGTGCCATCGCCGATGCACTCTCGGTGCTGGCGCCTATCAAGGATTCCCTGCTGGCAAAGGATTATGCGCGTCAGATTGCCGGACGGACCGGCGCACGCGAAGAGGACGTGCTGCAAGCGCTTGCACGTTTGAAGAAGCCGCGGCGCTACGATGACAACCGCTCCTACCCGGATCGGCGCGAAGCGGGAAGCTCTGCAGACCGGCAAGGACCGCCATCTGCGATTGCCGTACCCGCCCAGCGCGAGCTCGGTGACGCCGAGGCGAACCGCCGCCGCACCGAGCGCGAGTTCTTGGCACTCTGCGCGAACCATACCGACCTGGCGCTTGCGTACGCTCAGCAACTGGCGCAGATCGCCTGGCACGATCCTGAGGCATCCCAAGTTGCCGCCTTGATGATGGATGTTTTGGCGCAGAACCCCTCGATTTCGCCTGCCCAGCTGATCTCCACGGTTTCCCAGCAGGTGCCGCAGGCGGCGAATCTGCTGACCGCCGTGCAGCGGACCGATTTATCGCCCGAGGAGCTGGCACGCTTTCTGTCCGAAGAGCTTGCCATCGGCGACCAGGAGGCGGCCATCGCCTCGCTGAAGCTGCAGCTGCGCAATCCGCAGCTCTCTTCCGAGGAGAGCGATCTGGTCAACCAGGCCATCATCGCCGCGCAGGCAGAATTGCGTATGATGCGCGCTCGGCATCGCCTGTAGGCGCTCTTGCCGTAGGGGCGCTCCCTGAAGCTTCGTTCGCGCTGATTCTGTGCAAAGACCACGATTCGCCCACTCTGTTTCCGCTTCGTTTCACAAGCGCATTACAATAGCTGTTTGAGAACAGAAGCGGTGCTGAGAGCATGTCCTTGGGGTCATGCCCTACGCTGCGAGAAAGAGCTATTCGCGTTATGAGATTAAGGAATCGTGCCGTGAACGTTATTACCGTACCCAATCCGCTGCTTCGTCAGATTTCAGAGCCGGCCCAGGTCGGCGATAAGAGCCTGAAGAAACTTGCCCGCGATATGGCGAAAACCATGTACCGGACGGACGGCGTGGGAATCGCCGCAGTGCAAGTGGGTGTCCTGAAACGCCTGATCGTCATCGACTGCAATGTCGAATCCCGTATCCGTAAACCGACGGTGCTTGTGAACCCCGAGATCCTGGAAACGGACGGTCCCGAGCTCAAGGAGCGCGAAGGCTGCCTGTCCGTTCCGGGCATCACCGTGCCCATAACCCGTCCCGCCTTCGCCCGTGTCCAGTATTACGACCTCGAGGGCAAGCTGCAGACCATCGAAGGCGACGGCCTGCTGGGCCGATGCCTGCAGCATGAGATCGACCATCTGAACGGCCGGACGCTGTTCGAGGCGGCCGATCCCATGGATCGCATGGAAGCCCTGCGCGCCTACAAGATCGCCCAGTCCATGGGCGCACGTCCGGGCGAGACCGGCGAATAGCGAGAACATGGTGACAGAAAGGCGGTGCCCTGCATGAGAATCGTTTTCATGGGAACTCCCGATATTGCCGCGCAGGTGCTCGAGGATCTGTGCCAGCAGCACGAGGTTGTCGGTGTGCTCACGCGTGCCGATGCGGTCAGCGGACGCGGTAAGAAGAAGGTCCCCAGCCCGGTGAAGTGCGTGGCGGTTGCCCATAACCTGCCGGTGGCCGAGCCGGACACCCTTCACAACCCGGCGGTGCAGCAGTTGGTCCGCGACTGGCAACCTGATGCCATCGTGGTCACGGCATATGGGAAGGTTCTTCCGCGTGCTATTCTCGATATCCCACGATACGGCTGCCTGAATATCCATACCTCCATCCTCCCGCATTGGCGCGGTGCCGCTCCGGTACAGCGTGCGATACTGGCTGGCGACGAGGAAGTCGGGGTCTGCATTATGCGGGTCGAAGAGGGGCTCGATACGGGTGACTTCTGCATCTGCCGCACCACCGAGGTGGGGGACAAGACCTATCCGGAGATCATGGACGAGCTGGCCCTGCTCGGCTCGGCGGCGCTCTTGACCGCACTCGACCAGATCGAGGCGGGAACGGTGCGCTGGACCAAACAGCATGACAACCAGGCCACCTATGCCCGGAAGCTCAGCAAAGGCGAGCTTTTCATCCGTCCCAACCAGCCGGCGGAAACGGTACGGCGCCATATCCAGGCATCGAACAAGGCCCATCCGGCGCGCTGCATCGTGGCATCCCGCAGCGTGACCGTGCTGGCATCCCGTAAGATCACCGAACGCTATATCCTGGACAAGATGCGCCGCTTGCATCCGGGCCGCATCATCCTGTTCGAAAAGCGCCTCTACCTGGGTTGCGCCGATGGGGCAGTGAACGTTACCGCCATCAAACCCGACGGCAAGAAGGAGATGGACGCCCTGGCGTTCTGCGCAAGCGTGCAGAATGTGAAATCGGGGCTGATTACCTGGGAGGGGCTGCCCGCGTAGGCGCTGTTATGCTCCAAACGGTGCTTTCTTGGGGGATGGTCGTATTCGGCCTCCTCCTTATCTACGATTTCATCTCCTTGGCGATCCGTGTCGGGGTGGGGCGACGGTATGCCTCGGCACCGCTGATAGGAATCGCCCTCTGTGCTGTCTACGGGGCGGTGCTTGCGGGATTGCTGCCCGCAGGTCCCATACTTGCGTTCCTGACGGGGGCAGCGCTGCTATTCTTGGTCGGCTTCCTGGCATATCTTGTGGGCACGGGGGTCTGCGTGCTTGCGCGGCCGTCCGCCGATTGGTCTTTCGTGATCGTGCTCGGTGCGGCGTTGCGCCGGGGCCGGATTCCCTCGCCTCTGCTGCAGAGCCGTTTGGAGGTCGGGCGCCTGTGGTGGCAGATGCCCTTCGGTACACCACGTGTCGAAGCCCGGCGTCTGACGGCAATCGCCTCCGAAAGCGTGATGCCGGGCTCCCCGGCGCTTGTGTTGCCGAAGGGCGCCAGAGAGGCCGCCCGCAATCGGCGGTTGGTGGTGTGCGGCGGCCAGGGCCCCGATGAACTCGTGTCAGAGGCTCGGGCTATGCGTGATTTCCTGGTAGCGAAGGGGGTTCCCGATGAGTACATCCTCCTTGAAGACGCCTCGCGCACAACCCGGGAGAACCTGGAGAATGCCAAGCGCATCATCGCACAGGGCGGGCAGGCGGGCGGCAAGGGCCCTGAGGCCCCCGTCGGGCAGGAAACCGGAAGCGGCGCAGATGGCCGCCGAGGATGCTTGGTGGTGACCAACGATTTCCATGCCCTGCGCACATGGCTTTGGGCGCGGCGCGCACAATTGGATATCGTAGGCGTTATCGGCAAGCCGACACGTCTCTATTACCTGGTCGGTTCGCTGCCGCGCGATTATCTGGCGCTGCTGAAAGGCTATGGGCGCTGGGTGGTGCTTGCCGCTGCCCTGTTGGCGGTTGCATGCCTTGTGCTATAGGCGACCCCGCAGCCAGGCTGCCAACCGCAATGGCTGTGCTCCGGATGCAGCGGTCCAACACGCAGGCATTTCGGGTGATTCGGTCTGCTTCGGACCGGTATCGGGTCAGTCTTCCAGGACCGCGTACTTCTCGTTCTCGCCGTCGGTGCTTTCCACGGACAGGCCGCCGATGCTGGCCACGAGCTTGCTGAACTGCGAGTATCCCGAATCCTTCAGCTTGAAGTCGGGGAAGTGCTCGTAGACATCGTTGGACAGCTGGTTCACGCTGTAGCGGTTTCCGTGCTCCTGGACGCAGTTGCGGATGAACTGCTCCACCTGCTGCCTTGCACCTTTCGAGGATCCTTCACTGATGGCCACGGTGACGGTGTTGTCTTTTCGGGTCAGGGAGAAGCGCGGAATATCCTCGATGAATCGCGACAGGTAGCTGTATCCGAAGGAGCGCACGTCGAAGTCGGGGTATTTCTTCGACAGCCGACTGCCTACTTCGGCGAGCGAGGTCGCGCGCCCGCGGTTCTCATTGTCGCGGATGGCCTTGGCGATGACATGCTCGATGCTGGTGAGCGTGATGCCGCCCTTTGCAAGCTCTCCCGAGCTGGTCTTCAGGTTCTCTAGGCTCACAAACCGCGTGCAGGCGTTGCGGAACGACCCGGGGGTCTTTTCCTCGCCCATGCCGATGACCATCTTGCCCGATTCGGCAAGACGGCTGGCCAAGCGGGTGAAATCGCTGTCGCTCGATACGATGCAGAAGCAGTCGACATCCTTGTTGTACAGGATATCCATGGCATCGATGATCAGCGCGGAGTCGGTGGCGTTCTTGCCCGACACATTTGAGAACTGCTGCACCGGCTGGATGGAGCGGTTCAGGAGCTCGTCGCGCCAGGAATGCATCTCGGGACGAGTCCAATCGCCGTAGATGCGCTTGATGGTGGTGACGCCCACCTCGGTAAGCTCGTCGAGGATGCTCGTGATATAGCTTGCCGAGATGTTATCCCCGTCGATGAGCAGGGCTACTTTCATATCTTCCATTGAGATGGTCCTTATCGTCGGTATATCCCTTCCAGTATACGGGAAGCGCGTGGCGAAATCGCGCCGATCTTGCATTCGGTTCGGAGTGTTTTGGGGTGCCGGGCAGGGCCGTGCCAAGATTGCGGCTGGCTGCCAGCCAAAGGCACGGCTACAATCAGAAGAAGAGAAGCTTCGAGCGAAGGAGCGATCATGGGTGTTATCGCAGGATTCGCCGTGCCGCATCCGCCGCTGATCATCCCTGCGGTTGGGCGTGGCGAAGAGAAGAAGATACAAGAAACCATCGACGCCTACTATACAGTTGCGCGCCGCATACGGGATCTTAAGCCGGAGGTCATCATCCTATCCAGCCCGCATGCCCCGCTGTTCCGCGACGCGTTCCATATCTCCGTCGATGACCGGTTCTCGGGTTCGATGAAGGATTTCTATGCTCCTCAGGAGAAGGTCTCCGTACCAGGCGATGTGGAGCTTGCCAAGGCGATCATCGAGGCGGCCGAAGCCGCAAACATTCCCGCGGGCCCCTACGGGGGGCGCCGGATACCGCTCGACCATGCGTCGTTCATCCCCCTGTGGTTTTTGCAGCAGGTAGGTTTCAGTGCGCCGATTGTGCATATGGGCTTCTCGGGCTTCCCGTTCGCGGTCCATTACCGCCTCGGCCGTATCATCGATGCGACCGCCGACCGGCTCGGTCGGCGCGCGGTATGGGTTGCAAGCGGCGACTTGTCGCACAAGCAGAAGGCCGACGGCCCGTATGGCCTGGTTCCCGAAGGCCCCGAATTCGATCGCCAGATCTGCGACATCTTCCGGCGCGGTGCGTTGGACGAGATGGCCGATTTCGATGAGGATTTCACCGACAAGGCGGCTGAATGCGGGTTGCGGTCGTTCATGCTCATGGCCGGTGCCCTGCAAGGCAAGCGCTATCAATCCGAGCTGCTCAGCCATTCGGCCGTATTCGGTGTCGGCTATGGCGTGGCCTCGTTCATCGTCGAGCCCGAGCAAACAGATGCCGATTCGGCAAGCGGACAGGAGGACTGAGATGGTCTGGCAGGCGAAGCACGGCAGGGAGGAATCGTTTCCGGTTCCCTTCGATACAACGGGCGAACCGTATGTAGCCCTTGCCCGTTATAGCTTTGAGAATTTCACACGTACCGGCCGTCGGGTGACGGTGCCCGATGGGCTCCCCGTCGAAATGACCGCCCGTCGGGCCGGGGCATTCGTCTCGCTCCATGAACACGGCGAGCTGCGCGGATGCATCGGGACGATTGCCGCCACAGAGGACAATCTGGCCGAGGAGATCATCTCGAATGCGATTGCGGCATGCAGCCGCGACCCGCGGTTCCCACCCGTTGAGGTGAGCGAATTAGCCGATCTGGTATGCAGTGTCGACGTGCTCGGCGATGCGGAACCATGCGAACTCGAAGATCTGGATCCCAGGCGCTACGGGGTCATTGTCAGCAACGGATGGTCGCGTGGATTGCTGCTTCCCGATCTGGAGGGCGTCGATACCGTAATGCAGCAGGTTGACATTGCCCGGCGTAAGGCAGGCATCGGGCCTAACGAGCCGGTGCGGCTGGAGCGCTTCGAGGTCGTCCGCCATGAATGAGACCGCACCGCATGTCGGTGATGCCGAATTGGCCGTATGTCCGATATGCCCGCACCATTGCCGGTTGAAAGATGGCCAATGGGGAAGATGCCATGGTCGGCGAGCGGAGCACGGTATCGTCATGTGCGCGAATTACGGGGAAGTAACCGCCTTAGCCCTCGATCCCATCGAGAAAAAACCGCTTGCCCGTTTCCGCCCGGGTACGACCGTCCTTTCCGTGGGCAGTTACGGGTGCAATCTGCACTGTCCGTTCTGCCAGAATGCCGATATCGCCCAAGCGAGGGCGGGGGAGGTTCCCGCCCGCCATGTGACGCCCGACCAGTTGGTGGCAGAGGCGCTTCGCCTGAGGGAACGTGGCTGCATAGGTATCGCCTATACCTATAACGAACCGTCGATCTCCTATGAGTTCGTACACGATACGGCAGTTGCGGCACATGAGGCGGGCTTGGTGAACGTACTTGTTTCGAACGGTATGATCTGCGCCGAGCCTTTGCGCGTCCTGGCTCCTTACCTCGATGCGGCCAATATCGACTTGAAGGGACCCTCTCAGGCCTTCTATGACTATGTGGGCGGAGACTACGAGACGGTCAAACAGGCTATCCGTATTCTTTTCGAGGCAGGCTGCCATGTAGAGGTCACAACACTCGTCATCCCCGACCGCAATGACGACCTGGATGGTATCGAGGACATTGCGCGCTGGCTTGCCTCGGTAGACCCATCGATTGTCTACCACCTGACCCGCTTTTTCCCATGCTATCGCGAACGGGACTTGCCCCCGACGCCGCGCAAGACCTTGGAGGCAGCCAAAAAGAGGGCACGGCGCCATCTGCACACGGTTCTGCTCGGAAATATCTAAGGGCACGGCTGCGGGTTACCCCTTTGCTCACGGTCGTTTTTTATCCGCGGTGGAAATCTATCCGAATATTGCAGGATTTGCGGCGATTCTTGCAGTTATCTTGGTTTTAACCGCTAGTATAAAGAGCGTATACACCCGAAGGAATCCAGCCATCGACCGAACCGATTAAGGAGGTCCGGATGATTTACAGCCGCGAAGAGATTTTGGCCGCCCGAGCCGAAATGCCCCAAACATGGAAACGCACGGCCCGCTGGCGGATGGGAACGGAAGTCGATGCGGTCGAATCGACTGAAGCGACTGGCCTTTCCAACGGCGGTTTCGACTGGACTGCCCAGACGGCCCTTGGTTCGAACTTCATGGACTTCGACAAGCAAGCTCTGGAATACCTGCGGACGCAGTTGGAGAAGCGCCTGGGGGACCAGGCCAAGCGCCTTGGCGATATCGATACGGAATCGCTGTTAGGCAAGATGGGCATCATGGTCAACGGGGTGCCGACCCACGGTGCGCTTGTTCTGCTGGGCAAGGCCTCATCCGATTCCCATCTCGCCGGCTTGGCGCCGCGCATCGTGTTCACGCGTTACGACGCCCACGGTCAGCTTCATCAGAAGATGAGCGTGCGCATGCCGTTTGCCACGGGGATCCGCCGTTTGGTGGCGGCGATCTGCGCCGAGGAGGATTACCTTGAATCGGCGGTCTTCGAGCTGCTGGTCAACGCGGTGGCGCATTGCGACTACCTGAAGCGCGGGACCATCGAAGTGCGCGATTACCATGGAACGCTGTCGGTGGCAAGCCCGGGAAGCTGGGCGAAGGGATCCCCGACAGCGGTATTGCATCGGGAGTTCGTCCCGCTGCCCATGCGCAACGCCGCGCTGTGCCGCATCCTGGTTCAGTGCGGACTGATGGATGCCCTCGGCCTCGGCCTGGCGGACGTTCAGGATCAGCTGCGCAAGGCAGAGCTGCCTCAGGTGAGTTTCTATATGCCCGACGATGAATCGGTGACGGCGATTCTCTACGCTTCGGTGAAGGCGCAGGAGGAAAGCCGCTCTTTGCCGCCGCTTCCGAAGACCGAGGCGAAGAAGACGACAGTCGTTTCGGCTCCGCACACGGTACCGGATGCCGCTGCGAAATCGGAGGGGAAGCGGGCTACGCGATCGACCGCCGCTCAGTCCGCCAAGAAAAAACAGGGCACGGCCGATGAGCTGACCAGCGCCCAATTGAAGGACCGGATCGTCCCAATCATACGTGAAGGCCATGGCCTGACGCGGGCCGAGATCGTCGAGGAACTCGCCGACCAGGGCATCTCCGGAGAAGGGGAGAAGTTCGCCCGTCGCATCGGACGGTTGCTGGACCAACTGCACAAGGCAGGCGCTATCCGGAAAGGGGAGCCCGATCGGCGCCATTGGTACGCCGTGTAAGTGGGCCATCGTCGAGTAGCGGATGCCGGTACTGCATTGCCGGACATGCAAAACCCCCAGCCTCGAAGGAGGCTGGGGGTTTGTTCTGCCAGCGGGAAGGAGGTTTATCACCCGTCGGCAGAGGCATCGGCAGCACAGGCTAGTTGCTGCTGGAGCTGTTCTCAGTTTCGTTCGTGGCCTCGGCGGTATTCGAGCTGGAATCGGCGGAGTCGTCGGAGCTGCCCTCGTCATCGGAATCGTTGATGCCGTCCATCTCGATGATGAAGCGCACCTGTCCGTCCATGTCCTTGGAGATGCCGCTGTAGTTCGTATAATCCTTACCGGCGGTGACGACGGCATCCACACGGTCGCCGAGGTCCTTCAAGTCATCGTTGTAGATGTTCAGGAGTTTCTTCACCGCTTGGTTATCGAACTGCTGCAGGCCGTTGGAGAGCTCTTCGGAGCCGCTTTCCGCCGTGTGCAGGTTCGTGGCCAGCTTTGCGGCGCCGTTGGCTGCCGTCAGGCTAGCCTTGGAAAGCGATCCCAGACCGTTGGTGATGGAATTCGAACCGTAGATGAGGGTGTTCTTCGTGGAGGTATCGCCCAGCGCTGTGACTGCCCCCTTGATACCGGAGCTCGTGCGGCCATCGGGGGCCGTGCCGCCGTTGCGCAGCGTGTTCAGGCCATCGGCCACCTGATTGAGGCCGCTCTTCAGAGACTTGATGCCCTTGTTCAGGGAGGAGTTCTTGCTCAGACTTCCGCCAAGGCCAGTTTGCAGTTGATAAGCGCCATAGATCAGCGTGCCCTTCTGTTTTTTGCTCCCGAGACCTTTATCAACCCCGGACTTCAAACTTGATAGCCCATCGGACAAATCGTTTACGGCCGTCTTCAGTTGTTTTATTCCACTGTCAACCTGGTCCTTCGATCCGCCTTGCTTGGTGATGCCGTCGGCGGAATCGCTCAGGCCTTTCTCGATGCTATTCAAGCTGGGAATTTGGGTTCCGGATTCAGTGGTGAAGCCATGAGTGCGGACATTCTCGACAGACGATACAGCTTTCTGTGCGATTCCAATGGCTTTTTGTAGACTGTCTATTACCGTCGAATTGTCAACTGTGCCGTCTGCCTGAATAGTTGCGACCTGATTTTTCAAATCGTCTTTTTCAGTATCAGAGAGGCTAGAGTTATCAATATCACTATTCAGACTACTGACATCCTGAGACAGCTTGGCGGTATCGGTACTCTTGATGTTGCTTGCCAGATTGGAAGCGCTGTCAAGTGCCTGTGTTGCTTCTCTATCGGCATTTCCGATAGCGGCGCTGATTGCGGTAAGTCCATCGGATGCAGCCTTCAAACTGGTAGCAGACTCGGTGAGCTGCGTATCGAGTGTGCTCTGGAGTTGAGTTAATCCCGCATTCAGCAAGTTGGTTCCACCAAGCAGGGTCTGGTCGGTCGTATCGCTCTTTTTTCCAATAGCGGTATCAACTTGCGATTTCATGCTAGTTAGACCCTGATACATCTGGCTCGCTCCGCTCTGTGCGGTTTTTAGGCTCTTGTTCAGGCTGCTGCCCAGGGTGTCCAGTCCATTGCTGACAGCATTCGTGCCGCCCAGCAGCGTGCCGTCCTTGGCCGTGTCGGACTTCGTGCCGATGGATGACAGGGCATCCACCAGCCCGGTGCTCTTCGAGGTGCCGTTCCTCAGCTGTTTCAAGCCGGAAAGCACCTGGTTGCTGGCGCTATAGAGCTTATCGGTGCCGCTCTGGGCGCTGTCGAGCCCATCTGCCAGCTCGTCGCCTCCGCTGGCAAGCTGCTCCAGGCCGTCCGTCAGCTCATCGGATCCATCGATCAGCTGGTCCATGGCGTCCTGCATCTCGTTGAGCTTGTCCCCGATCTCATCGGTGCTCATATTGCTGGTGTCCACATCGTCGAACAGGTCGCTGGTGACATAGGTGGCGCAGGTGCTCAGCTTGAAGTCGGTGGCATCGCCGGTGATCTCCACGTAGTCGGGGATATCCACCTTGTCCGCATCGACGTCCAGGCTGTCTGCCAGGCCGGGCATCGCATAGCCCACAATCGAGGTGTGGTCGCCGTCGTTGACCATCTTGGCGTTCTTGACCTTGACGTTCTTCATGTTGTCATTGTCCAGCATGAGTGCGGTCATGGCCACGAAGGGCGTGTAGACCGAATAGCCGTTCTCGGTGACCTTCGAGTTGTTCTCGTAGTCGTAGCGGATCTTCACCTTGCCGGATTTCCCGGAGATCTCATCGGCGGAGACCTTCTTGCCGTCCAGCCAGTAGGTGACCTTCACGTCCACCGGGGTCTGTTTTGTTGCAGAGCCCTGGTAGTAGATGTCATCGCCGTTTGCGGCCCACGTCAGCTTGTTCTCCTTGCCGGTCGTGTATGCCTGGTTGCCCTCGGTGTTTACAATGTCGGACAGGCTCGACACATCGTCCAGGGTCTGGTCGCCGTCCCCGTTCTTCAGCCAGTCGCTGACGGTGATGTTCTTATTCTCCCCGCTTGCCTTCTTGAAGATGTAGACGGTCTCGTCCTTGAACATGCTTTCGGAATCGGCCTTGTTCTTGATGACCGTGGTGTCTTCGTCTTCCTTGGCGTTGGCGGATTCATCGGCTGCGCCGGCCACCTGCGCGGTAGCATACGGGGCGCCGACGATGCCGGCAGCCAGCAGCGTGGCCAATGCAAGGTTGCGCGCACGGTTCGCGATGGTCGGGGTCTTTGCAAGCTCTCCGGCGCTGTTCGCCGCCTCAGTGTTCTTCCTCGTGAATTTCATGGTTAAACCTCCATTGCCCGTTTCATGCCCTGACGGGCGAGATGATCGTTTCCGTTGCCGGGGTTAGGGCGTCCGGCGGGCAGCGGGTATTGCCCGAAACCGGTGCCGAAAAGTAGCGCAATCATGACATCACCTGTCCTGAGGATTCGCGGGGGGATAGCTGCCGGCAATCCGTGCAAGCCGATGCGCGGCGGGCACGACGCGCTCCCCGTCCGATGAGCGATGCCTTCTTGCCTCCGAGGATGCCCGTCGCCCCTCCTGCCAAAGCGGGGGAGGTGATCATGGCGTTCAAAGGTGCGAAGGCCTTCGCGCTGGAGCTGTCATTCCCGAAGTTGATGTCATCGGGGTTGAAGCTGCTCTCGCCGCGGTTGATGAAGTGGCGGCTGGTGCGGATGATCACGCCGTCAAGCAGCATGAAGAATGCCGGCAGGATGAACAGCGTCACGAACATCGAGATCAGGGCGCCGCGTGCCATAAGCGTGGTCATACTGGAGATCAGCGTCACGTTCGAGTAGATGGAGATGCCGATGGTGGCTGAGAAGAACGAGCAGGCGCTCGTTACGACCGCTGGCAAGCTGGTCGCCATGGCGGTGCTGATGGCGTCTTCCTTCTCCCTTCCGTTGAAGCGTTCCCGTCGGTACCTGGTGGTCTGCAAGATGGCGTAGTTCACCGTTGAGCCCAACTGGATGGTACTGATGCAGATGGGTGTCAGGAACGGCATCGCATCATTCATGTAGAACTGGATGGACAAGTTGAACATGATGGCGAACTCGATGACGAAGACCAGGATCACCGGCAGCGTGATGCTTCGGAACACAATCAGCAAGAT
Organism: Eggerthellaceae bacterium; assembly: GCA_050951005.1. Lineage (GTDB taxonomy): Bacteria > Actinomycetota > Coriobacteriia > Coriobacteriales > Eggerthellaceae > UMGS1519. The sequence continues at coordinate 383,008 of JBMNIP010000004.1, forward strand.
GATGGCGACGCCGATGATCGCGATCCAGTCGACCCGGTGGAAGTCCACGTCGGTGAGCGAGATCAGGTCCTTCGTCGCCGGCGCCTCGCCGATGAGCATGCCGTCGGAATCGTATTCCTGCAAGATGCTGTTGATGGTATCGATCTGCGCGTCGCCCTCGGTGCTGGAGACCGCGTAGGCCGAATTGATGACAATCAATTGGTAATCACCGCTGACCAGGGCAGATTTCACCTTGTCAGGCACGGCCTGGCTCGGAATCTGGCCCCCGACGATGGAATCGTAGCCGATGGCGTACTTCACGCCGTCGACAGCGTTGATGCGGTTGAGCATCTCCTTCGCCTGGGCGTGCGGCATATCGGATTTGCACAGGATCATCTCGGTTGTCGACACGTCGAAGTTGTCCTTCAGGGCCTCGTTTGCGGTCAGGAACTTCGTGTCCTCGGCGGACATGGTGTCGGAGGACCCGGCGACCATCTTCGTGAAGTCGTAGAACACCGGCTTGTTCATGTACCCGTAAACGGCGGGGACCAGGAGTACGGCGAAGATGACCAGGTACACCGGCCAACGGCGCGTTACGTGCGCGCCCAGGCGCTTGGCATTGGGAATCAGGGTCTTATGCCGCGTCTTCAGCAGCGGTTTCTGGAAGGCCAGGATCAATGCTGGCAGGGTGGTGATCGAACCGAGGAGGCCCAGCAGGCAGCCCTTTGCCATGACCAAGCCCAGGTCCAAACCCAAGGTGTAGCTCATGAAGATCAGGGCCAGGAAGCCTGCGGTTGCGGTGGCCGCCGAGCTGGTCAGGGCGGTCAGGGTATTCGCAAGCGCCCGGGCCATGGCCTCGTTGGGGTTGTCTGGTATCTTTTCTCTCTCTTCGACGAATGCGTGCCATAAGAATATCGAGTAGTCCATGGTCACGGCCAATTGCAAGACTGCCGCCAAGGCTTTCGTCACGTAGCTGATTTCTCCGAACATGAAGTTCGTGCCCATGTTCCACATGATGGCGATGCCGATGGAGGCCAGGAAGACGAACGGCACCAAGAAGCTGTCGGTCAGAAGCAGCAGGCCGATGACCGCGCCGATGACCGCGACCAATACGTAGATGGGCTCTTCACGTTGGGCGATGGTCTTCAGGTCGTCGACGAAGGCCGACATGCCGGAGACCATGACCTCCTGATCGGAGATGTTGCGGATCTGGTCGACCGCGAGCAGCGTAGCATCCTCGGAGGTGCCGGTGTCGAAGAATACCGCCATCATCGTGGCGTCGCCGTTATGGAAGGCGTTGTAGTACTTTTCCGGCAGAATCTGCTGCGGGACATTCGAGTTGGCCAGGTCATCGGCCCATAGCACGGTGTCCACATGGTCGACCTGCTCAATCTTGCTCTTCAGGTCGGCGTTTTCCTGATCGCTCAGGCCCTCGGTGATCACGAAGCTGAAGGCACCCTTTCCGAACTCGTCCTTCAGGATGTTCTGCCCCTGGACGGTCTCGATGCTGTCGGGGAGGTATGACAGCAGGTCGTAGTTGCATTTCAGCTGCATGTACTGCCAGGTGCAGGGGATAAGGGAGAGCAAGGCCACCACGATGATGACTTTGCGCCACTTCACCGCCCACTTGCCGTACCGGTAGCGGGCCATCCTCCGTTTGTCGATATTTGCCATAAAGTGTTCCTATCCTCTCCCTAACCAAGGTCCGCAGCCATGCGGTCAGCCAGGTCGATGGCTTCCCACGGCATGGATTGGGCGTTGGCTCCAAAATGACCATGCGCCGACAGCATCCGATAGAAGGGACGGCGCAGGTTGAAACGGTCGATGATCTTCGAGGGCCGCATGTCCACGTGATTCTTCATCCATTCCGCCAGCGCCGTACCGCTTGTTCCCTCGATTTGGGTTCCGAAGGTGTCGACGCTGATGTTGATGGGATCGGCCAAGCCCAGCGCATAGGAAAGGCGAACCTCGCAGCGGCGGGCGAGTTTTGCCGCCACCACGTTCTTTGCCAGGTAGCGTGCAAGATACGACCCGCTGCGGTTGATCTTGGTGGCGTCTTTTCCCGAAAGCGAGCTGCCGCCCCAACGGGCGCAGGTGCCGTAGGTATCGTCCGCGGTCTTGCGGCCGGAAAGACCCGACTTCGCTGCCGGTCCTCCCTTGACGAAGCGGCCGGTGGGGTTCACGTAGATAAGCGTTTCATCGTCGAGCAGCTGGTTCGGTATGGCCTCGCGGATCACCCGGTCGGTTACCTGGTCGCGGACTGTGTCGATATCGGCTTCGGCCGCATGCTGCGCGCAGACGACGACTGCGGATACCCGTACGGGGCGGTCATGGTCGTATTCAACGCTGACCTGGGCCTTCCCATCGGGAAACAGCCCAGGGACCGTTCCTGAGCGGCGGGCATCCTCCAGCTGTCGGATGACGTTTTCGGCAAGGATGGCCGGCATCGGCATCAACCAGCTGGTCTCGTCGCAGGCATAGCCGACGACGATGCCCGCATCGCCCGCGCCCGCATCGGCATGCGAGAACCGGTTGATGCTGCGGGTGATGTCCGGTGACTGATCATGGAAGTCGATCTGGATATCGCAGGTGTCGGCAGAGAACGCCGCTTTCGGATCGTCGTATCCGATTTCGCGGATCGTCTCGCGCGCCACTGCTTCGTAGTCGGGCTCCTGCTTTGCGGTTATCTCTCCGAAAAGATGCAGTTTGTTACCGCAGACGGTGGCTTCGCATCCGACGAATGCCTTCGGATCCAAAGCGAGCACGGCATCGAGCACCGCATCGACGATTTGGTCGCAGATTTTATCGGGGTGGCCGCATGCCACCGCTTCGGATGTCAGGACTGTAGCCGTATGCCCCTCCTCAAACGCATAACCCTACTGATACAAACGTTAGATTATGCGGTTTGGGAAGGTGTTCCTATAGGTAATTGCCGTTCGATGTTCGAAATTCAGTCACCCTAACCAAAATTGCCTGAAATTCAGGCATATGGCCAAAAATGTCTGAATCCGGTTACCGTATCGTCATTTTCCGGTACGGTTTGCTGCATTGCGAAGGGAATGGGCCTGGGCGTTGCGATGCCCCTTGGAAAGCGGGGAAGCGAATCCTAGGCGTTCTTCGCTTCGGCGCGTTTGAGCAGTTCGTCGGTGATGCCGTCGAGGATCGGTGCCATCTCTGCCAGGAACGCCTCCGGGCTCTGCTTCATGCCGTCGTGGAGCCATTGCAGGATTATGCCGTCGATGCAGACGGTGTAGAGCAGCGTCAGGTTGTTCAGGTCCTCCTGGCTGATGTTGCGGCCTTCGGCCTGGTCGTTGATGAAATTGGAAACGGTGGTTCGCGACAGGTCGAACAGGTATTCTTCCAGCCGCTCGCGGTTCACCGAGTCGTACAGATGGTAGAATGCCGTCTTATTCTGGCGTACGAGCGTGGTGGCCTCGAGGAAGCCTTCGGTCCAAGAGCTGCGCAGATCATGATGGCTCAGGATCTTCTGCATATCCATCTTCAGCAATTCGTCAACCAAGGCGAACATATCCTGGTAATAGTAGTAGAACGTGTTGCGGTTGATGCCGCAGCGGTTCACGATATCGGTAACCGTGATCTTCGCGAAGGGCTTTTCGTTGAGAAGCTCCAAGAAGGTGTTGACGATGGCTTGTTTTGTAAAGTTTGGCACTGCTTGCCTTCTTCATGTGGCGAGGCGGGAGGTCCTATGGGTTCCAGCCATTAAGCTTTCTGCATCGCAATCCAGCAGCAAAAAGGCGCCGTATTATTTCCAACGAGGTATTTTATCCGATTTACCGCGGTCGTCAGCGGGCCATTCCGGCATTGTCACTGAACGTTCAATTGCATAGGCCGGATCGGCGTATCGGATAGGGGCCGATCTTCGGTTCAACTCCCGGCATGCGGACGTTGGAGTCATGCGGATCTGCGGCGATGAAGGCATGCTTCTACCTTCGCCGGCAGCCATGTCGGGAAGGGGTTCATGCGGTAAACATGCTCCCAACATACTATGCGGTCTCGCGCAAAGGCAAGAAAACGCGAGACGATTGAGCCCATGTGACCCGCGATGGAGACTTGCACCGCCATCCGCACTATACTTGGGATAGCGAAGCACACCGACGGCAGGTCTGCTCATAGGCGCAGGCATTCGGCAAGCCGGCGGGCGCACGTTTCGGCGGTCGGGCGAAAGAAGGCGCGTGGCATGCACGAGTTGGCGGTTACCCGTTCTATCGTAGATATCGTTGTGCGCAATGCCGCTGCGCAAGAAGCCAAGCGGGTTCTGCAGGTGCATCTGATTGTCGGCAAGGTACGCAATTTCGAACAGGTTTGGGTACAGCGCTATTTCGACCGCTTCTCCAAGGGGACCATCGCGGAGGGCGCGCGGATTGCCATCGACTATGTGCCGATCGCCTTCTACTGCCATGCGTGCGGCGAGACGTTCACGTTCGAGTTGGGTCACGACCAAGAGGTCTGTTGCCCTGCGTGCGGGAGCACCGATTACGAAATGGTCACCGGCGGCGAGCTGATGATCAAGGAGATAGAAGTGGCGTAGCTATTACGGTGTCGGAAACGTAAGGACAAGGAGCGGATCATGGAGGGAACGAAGCCGGGAATCGATTACGACAAACTTCGGAATCTAGGCGTGCCCGAGGAGGTGATCGCCTCTCTCGATCCGCGCGATGGCGGTAATATCACGCCCGACGGCCAAGTGCTCTACTTGGACGAGGAGCGCCTGAAGCGCCGCGAGTGCAGCCGTGCGCCCTATAAGAACCATCCCACGGGGCTGGGTATCGCTGATTTCCTGTATACCAAGGTGCTGGCTACCACGCCCGATACCTGGGAGCGCACGCTGAAGGTGTTCATGATGATCGTGAACGGTGCGAAGCTGACCAGCCAGGATACACTGCCGGCGAAGATCTACAAACGCATCACCCGTTTCGAGCCGGAGGAGACCAGCTATTCGCATGGAAACGTGATGCCGCTGAACGTGAGCGTGGAGGACGAGGCGAAGACATCGGTCATGCCCATCGATTTGATTTTCGAGGCAATCGACCATGCGGACTATATCGGCCAGATGGACCGTTGCATCTGCCGATCGGCGCATGAGTGCACCCATTACGATAAGCATATCGGATGCCTGTTCTTCAATATGGCCGGCGTTACCGCCGTCAAGAACGGCTTGGCCCATCCGGTGACCAAGGACCAGGCAAAGGCGCATGTGTACGAAGCGCGCGATGCTGGTTTGGTCGGGCAGGCACTCTATGTCGAGCTCGAGCAGATGGTGTGGGGGTTCCGCAACGACCGCATGGACGAGTTCCTGGAGATCTGCTTCTGCTGTCCATGCTGCTGCGTGGCCATGGACGTGTGCCGTAATGCGAACCGTTCCATCAAGAACCGCTTCTCGGGATCAGGATACACGATGGTCGCGAAGCACGACAAGTGCAAAGGGTGCGGGAAGTGCATCCCGACATGCCCGCAGGAGATCATCACGAAGCGCGAGGACGGCAAGGTCGTCATCGATCAAGAGCATTGCATGGGATGCGGCTGCTGCAAGAGCGTTTGCGAGAATGATGCCCTTGAGCTGAAGATGACGATGCCGATGCGTGAGAGCCTGCATGAGTATTTCCTTAAGGAAGGCTCCATCGATATGAATATGGAACATTGCACCCTGGAGCCTCCTGCGCCCGATTACCAGTGGCATTCGCAGAAGCTCGACCCTATGGCCGTCATGCAGACTGCGGCGAAAACCGCAGCCGATGCGCCTGCCGAGATTGCCGCGAAAGGACCCTTGGACTACGTACGCGCGCATCCCGTTGCAACCGGGGCAGCCGCTTTCGGTGTTGCCGCGCTCGCCCATGTCGTTGCCCATCGCAGATAACCATCCGGCTACGAAATAGCCCATCTGCTTCGGCCGCCGGTCTTCCCGGCGGCCGAACTGCGTCCTGGGGCATCCCGTCAATCGAGCTTCTGGCGTCTTGCCCCCCTTGCTCCCTTGTCCCTTCAGCCCGATTCGTGCGCCGTCTTGGCTGGCAGCTAATGTTTCACAGCCGTGTTATCTCTACCATATCTTCCGAGGCCTGTCCGGCAACGGGCGGCATTGTTCATCTCGAGGAAGGAGGGGCTGTTGAAAATCTGGAAACTGGTATCAGGAATCCTGTCAATCGTGTTCTTCGCCTTCGTGGCGTTCCAATCCTGCGCGGCGGGTATGTCCGATGCGCTGCAGGATGTTAATGGCACAGGAGGCGCTGCCGGCGTAATCGTCAGCATCTTGCTGCTTGCGGGCGGCATCATCTCGATCGTAGCGCGCGAGAGCACGTCAAAGGGATTGGATATCGCGCTGATCATCATCTTCGGTCTGGCGGCTTTGACGGGATTCTCGATGTACGGGAGCTACAGCGATTTGGTGATCTGGTCCGCATGGTGCCTGATTTGCGCGGTTCTTGCGATGGTATCGCTGATTAAGAACAGGAAGGCGGCTGCGCCCGAAGAATAGGGCGCAGCGGGGAGCAAGTTGTAACAGAGAGAGGGATTGGAATATGGAACAGGTACGAACGGATAAGCGTGGATTGCTGGCTGCATTGATCGCCGTTGTTGCCTTGGCGGCTTGCCTTGCATTGGCAGGATGCGGATCGGACTCAGAGTCATCAAGCTCATCGGGCGATTCCGCATCGTCGGCAGCGTCGGTGGAGAGCTCTTCGACAGAGGACAGCCCGGTGACCATCAAGAGCTGCAAGTCGGGCAGGGATTACAATGGTAAGAAGGCCGCTATCATCGGCATAGAATGGAAGAACGATACGGGCGAGAAGGCCATGTTCCAGACTACCTATGCCCTGACGGTATATGTCGACGGCGAGGAGGTCGACCGTACCTTCGGCAATGGCGACGACTGGTATGACGACCAGAAGAAGATCGCCGATGGCAAAACCCAGACCTTCAAGGCCATGTACGAGTGGGACGGCAAGTCGGATATCGAGGTCGAGGTGACGGATTGGGCCGGCGGCGACCAGGTTATCGCCAGCAAGACCTTTAAGAAGTAGCGGACTTTCAGCCGCTATCCAACCGTACGGCGCTGCATCGAAGCGGGCGCAGTCGGTGAAGGAGCGACTGACAGCCGTGCCGCTGCGGCATCTGGGGGATCGCATCGCCTTCGGGGGGCGTGCGGTCCCTTTCCCTTGCCTGCGTAAGGCATGCGGCCCGCAATCAGACGGTGTCGACGCCGTTTGCTGCCATGAGCTGGAGATACTCGGGCGAAAGGTCCGACGTCACTAGGACAGTGACCACAATGCCCAGGACGATTCCAGCTGCAATTAAGAGGATGCTCCGTCTCAGGCAATGTCTGCGAAGAAGCGGGAGGCGACTGCGGATGCCAAATAGATTCGTGCTCAGCAGCCATGTGGGGGCGAAGATGAGCAGCAGGGCGACTATCTCTCCAACCGCACGCAGGAATGCCTCGGGATAGGCCAATCGCCAGGGGGAGAACAGGTTGATCAGGCCGCCCAGGCAGATGATGCCCATGAAGGTGCTCGAAGCTGCGAGCCAGGCCTTCTCCAGGAGGGATCGGACGGTTGGGAACTTTTTCGGCTTGTTTGCCTCTGCAGTCTCTTTGCCAGCGGTTTGCAATGCTTCTATCAGCGTACCGATATCTGCAAAGCGGTTTTCGGGGGCAATTGCCGTGCAAGTTGCGATGATCTGCCGTGCTGCGTCGGGAATCGGCTGCCTGCCCGGCGCTGAGGCGGTATCGGCTGCCAGTTGACGGTTCAGGTTCGCGGTGGGCTCGGTTCCGGTCAGAAGGAACCAGTACAGCATGCCCAATGCGAAGATGTCGGTGCGGGCGTCGCTTTGCCCGAATCCGAATTGCTCGGGTGCTGCATAGCCGTAGGTGCCCCAGGTATGGGTATCCCTGTCTTCCTCGGGTTTGAAGGTACGGGCAATGCCGAAGTCGATGATCCGCGGTCCGTTCGGGCCCATGACGATGTTGCTGGGATTCAGGTCGCGATGGATGATGGGCGGGCAGCCGGCATGAAGAACCTGGACCGCACGGGCAATCTGGATCAGGATATCGCGGGCCGCTGCGTCGGCAAGCGGCCCGTTTTCATCCACCCATGCACGCAGCGTCGGGCCCTCCACGTATTCGCGGATGGTTTCGGTGCCGTCAGGGGTATCGCGCACGGATACCACACGGGGCAAAAGGGGCGATTGGATGCGCGAAAGCTCTTCGTAGAGCTCGAAGGGCGCGGGGTTCGTGCAGGGAAAGCACTTGCGGACGAAGAGCTTACCCTCATCGTCTGTTACCAGCTCGGTGGCTTCCCCTTCATGCTCCTTCATCATGCGGACGCGCTTGAACCCGCCGGCGCTCTTGCTTTCGAGGCTGCCGAGGCGCTGTGCCAAGTCTGCGTCGAGCGTCGGGGAAAGGGCATGCTCGCTGTTCGGTTGCCGATCGGTCATCGGGCATCATCGATGGTTTCCTCGCCGAATCGGTAGAGGGCCTCGTCTGCCGCGGCAAGGGTCTGGTGGTGCTCGAGGCAGAACAGGATGATGGCATCGCGTCGGTTGCGGGCATACAGGCGGCTGCATTGCGCGTGCCAGAGAAGGCGCTGTGCTTCCCGCGGCGTGCAACGGGCACCGAAGCAGAGGCCGAGGGCCTTGTTCCGGCTGACGCCCTTGGCGTTCCTCCCGTTGATCACGTCGTAGGCATGGTTGTAGTTCAAGCCGGAATTGCGGATGAGCGTGGGTTGGTCGATACCCTTCTCGGCCATCAGGTTCTGCAGGTAGCCGGGCAGGTCCCTATGTACCGGTTCTTCGACTTGGGCGGCTGCATCGATGCTCGGGCTTGTCAGGATCTTCTCGAGCGCTTGTTCGGTCAACGGCTCATCGTTGCCCCGTTGGGTTTTTCCTTGTGTGCTGTTATTCGAATCGGTCATGGTCCTATTGCTTACATGTGCGGTTTTCCTGCATGAATATGCAGGCCCTGCCGATTCATTCTAACGGTTTTCCGCAGGATTTCCCTCTGCGTCGTATCACGGTTCGAGCATCGGGCGGTTCTGGATCCATGGCTGCCGCTTCTGGAAGAAGGAGAGCGGTGTGCGCTCAAAGGGACGGCCCTCGGCCTTCGCCCGGGCGGCGGCTTCCACGCGGGTCCACATCGAGCTTTCGAGTACCGAATCGGTGATTTGGGTCATGTGCCCGAGTCCCAAGGGGACCAGATCCAGGGCCCAGATGCGGAGCAGGCCCAGTTTCGCATGGGTGATGTACTCCGCCAGCACGTCATATTCACCCGGTTCCATGATGAAGACCCGTTCTGCCTGGGCACGGAAAACGGGAAGGAAGCAGTCGTGGAGGCGTTCCCGATATCGGTTGTCGTCCTCATGCTGCACAAGCATGCGGATAAGGTCCTCGCGCTCTTGGAACGACTGCAGGAATCCGTCGGTGATCTCGCGCATACCGACACTATCGGCGTGGTCGAGCAGGTATTTCATGCGTTGGTAAGGCGTCGCCTCGATCTCCACCAGGCGCAGCACATCGTAGACCGATTCGAAGTCCCGGTAGAAGGTCGAGCGTGAATAGCCGGCCCGCTTTGCCAGTGCGGCTCCCGAGATACCCCTCATACCGTTTGCGGGATAGAGCTTCTTGAATGCTTCGATGAAGCATCGGCGAGCTTCGTTGTCGAGGGCGTTCGTCGGTGATTCGGCTGTCATATGCATCTTCCGATTCTCCCTGCAGGCCGACAGGGTGCTAGACGATCTCGATGCCCTGAATGAGGAATTCCTTTCCTGAGTATATCGAAAGCTGCGTGCCGGCGCAGTCCGGGCACTGCAAGGTATCGGGCCGGTAGATATCCGCAGGAAACACCAGATGGCAGTTCTTGCATTGTGCGCGCAGCGGCACTTTCTCGATGGCAAGCTCTGCCTGGTCCGCAACCGTTCCGCGTGCGAGATAGCGGAAGCATCCTTGCATCAGGTCGTCTACGATGTCGCGCAGCTCGCCGATGCGGAGGTAGACACGCACGACCTTCTGGGCGTCGTTCTTCTCGGCGTATTTCACGACCGAGTCGACGACGGCGCCGGTAATCGCCATTTCGTGCATGGGAGCTTCCTTTCCGAAGACGGTTTCGGGAATGCGCATGGCCTGCGGGCATCGGGTAGAGGATGTCCGCAGGCGCATGCAAGAACCGATGTGCCAACCGGCAAAAGGGTGGACCGGTTGGCGGGGAAATGTCGTATTAGGCGGGGATCATGCCCTTCTCCTTGCGGAAGCCCTCCATTTCAACGTATGCGCCCCAGACATCGTCGGGCAGCTCGCGAATCTCCTCGTCGGGCTTGCGTTTCAGGATACGGGCGCCGGCCTTGCAGGCGATGACGCATTGGCCGCAGCCGATGCAGCTGGCATCGGTGACCGGATAGCCATCGTCGTCGAAGGTGATGGCCTGCATGGTGCAGCGGGCGGCGCAGGCACCGCTCTTGGTGCAGGCGTTCCGATCGAACTCGATCTCGTAGCGCGAGATGTTGTTCATGGCATCGCCCGGGAACGCCTTGGCTGCCTGGAGGATGCCGCAATGGCAGAGCTTGCAGCTGCAGATGATCTCATTCTTCTTCGCATAGGTGGTCTGCATGGCAAGTCCGCGCTCGACATTGCGCCGCAGCAGCTTCTCGCACTGCTCAAGCGTGATCTCCTTGCCCAGGTGCAGGTCATCCAGGTAATAGTCCGCCATCTCGTCGGTCTGGATGCAAACGCCCGACTCGTGGTCGCAGGTGTCCATGCCGAGCACGTCGCGGGCGCTGGTTACGCATGCGCAGGGCGACACGCAGAAACGGCGGTGGGTCCTCAGGTGCGCGAACAGGTCATCGTCATCAAGGAGCTCCCCTTCTTTGACCAGCTTCTCGTCTGCCGGCACGCAGCGGTAGAACGGAACGCCGGCATCGTAGACCTGGGCGAGCATTCCATTTGCCATGGTGGGGTAGAGCCCTTCGCCCAGCCAAACGGTGTCGAATTCTCCGGCGTGGAACTCGTAGATGCCATGGGCGGCCGGCTCGGCATGGTAATAATGGATGCCATCGTCGCGCTTCTCATGGTAGATGTTGCCGCGCTTTGCCAGGTCTTGCAGGATATCGAAGGCCTGCGCCTCGTCCATGCCCTCGGTCTTTGCGAAATCTGCGGCGGTGAAGAATTCGTCGATGGGCATGTCGAGGATGTACTTGATGTCCTGCGGGGTGTAGAACCGTTTGAGCATGACCAGCTCGGCGCCTGCAGCATCTCCTTGGGCCTTGCAGTAGCCGAAGCCCATCTCGTCCAAGCGCTCCTGGTAGGCACGGTACAGATCGTCGTATTCCGACGGCTTCGTCAGGTCTTCGAGTGGAATCAGTGTATCCTCAGCCATGATTGCCTCCTTTTCCCCATGAGCTGTATTGGAGGGGTGCAAGGCGCAGATGCTCTTCGTACCTTCTCCAACCCCTTGCGGGTCTGTCCGAACCTGTTGACCTGCGACTGAGAGAACGGGTTGCAACGACCCACATCCCAACCGTAGCAAGTTGCCTGTAACCGTGGCCGATTATGGAACAGTGTGAAGAAACTGAACTATCGTGTTCAGTTATAAGCCCTGGTGATGCATGGCAGATACCTGATTTGAGGTTCTGCATAGTGGAAGGGTATCGGCTCAGGCGAGCCCGAGGCGTCTTCGAGTGGGGGGGGGGTTGGGATTTAGAACCCGAATCTGTATCAGGGCGATGGCGCTCCGTCAAGTCGGACCGTGAAGATTCCTGCGAACGGAACAGTTTCCCCCGTATGTTCCGCCGACGCATGTGGAGCTCGGCGCGCATGCTATAAAGCTCTTGGAAACCTTATAACCATAAGGTTATAAACCGTTGAAGAGATACCAGGTCGAGGCGGTGAGAGCATGGCTGCGCAAGGACTTGTCGAGCGCATGTGCGCATACAACAAGGCTATCAGCGATCCGAATCGGATGAAGATGATCAAGATCCTCGGCTCGCATGATAAGAACAGCCTGAAGGTGGGGGATATCGCCTCCCTCCTGGGTATCTCCCAGCCTGCGGCTACCAAGCATCTGCGGTTGATGGAACAAGCGGGGATTTTCAACCGCATGCGGCAGGGGAGCTCGGTGTACTACTCATTGAACGAGGAAGCGCTCGATGAGTACCGCGAGGAGCTCGATAACGCGTTCGCCCATTCCCATACCCCCTGCATCAACGGCTACCGGTGCGAGACCTGCCCGATGCGTGATACCTGTGTGTGAGCTGGGGATCCGAATCGGGGTAGGGCACAGGCAAGAGATTTCTTACAGAGAAGGGAGCATCAGATGGATACCGTTTCGAAATACCGCGAGCAGCTGACGAAGGGGTCGACGTACTTCGGCTACTGGCTTGCCGGTTTTCTGTCCGCTGCCATCGGCGGCTTGGCCATCGGTTTGGTCTGGTATGGCGTGCTGGCCGCGGCCCTGCTCGGCATCCTGGTGACATTCCTGGGATTGACGGTGGTCAGTATTAGGACGAAGTACCAGGAGCGGCGTGCCGATATGGTGTGCTCGTCGATCATGGGAATTGCCAGTTTCTATTTCATCGAGTTCCTGCTGGTGAATTTCGGCGTGTACCTTCCCAGCTTCTCGGCGTTCAATGCCGATTTCTTCGGCTGGCATGTGTTCCTGTTCGTGGTCGCCATCCTGTTCATCATCTTCAACATCCTCTGGCTCTACGGCGTCTATCTGAAGCAGACGCCCGAGGAGAAGGATATGGTGCTCCACGGCGACGATTGGTTCGGTCCAGACGAGCCCAAGGTGCGCTTGGACGACGGCATCACGCTTGATTGCACGGCCGACGAGGTCTGGCCGTACCTGATCCAGAGCGGGCAGAGCAAAGCCGGCTGGTACTCCTTCGATTGGCTGGAGCGTCTGTGCACCTTTGACATCCATAACCACTACACCATCCATCCTGAATGGCAGGATCTTAAAGTCGGCGACTACCAGTGGTTCCATCAAGCGCCGTACTCCATCGGCGAATGGGTGACCGAGCTGGACAACAAGGAGCATTACTGGGCCGCCCACTCCGATTCCCGCGTCGACAAGAACGGCCCGAACGGGGAGAAGGCGCTGCGCATGCCGTGCTACTCCCACTTCGCATGGACCTGGAACTGGTATGTGTACGACATCGACGAAAGCCACTGCCGGTTCATCTTCCGCTGCGATTGCTCGTTTGCCCCGTACACCACGTTCCGGAAATGGTTCGTTGTGTTCTTGCTGGGCACCGCATCGATCGTCATGTGCCATGGGTACATGAGCTGCATCCGCCGCTTGATGAACGGTACGCAGAAAATCACGGAGAAGACGAAGTAGGCACCGAAGCGGGGCGCGGCTACGGCCGGCGCCCCGCTGGGATAATATGGGTACGAGCCGCTTTAGGGCGGAACCTGATAGGAGGCAATCATGGCACAGGATATCGAGACCATCGTGGTGGGAGCGGGCGCTGCGGGAATGAACTGCTGCTTGGAGCTGCAGAAGGAGAACCGGCCCTACTTGCTGATCAGCCCCAACATCGGCGGGCGTATCTGCAACGACAACGTCCACCACATGAACTACGGTGCCGTATTCTATTTCGGCACCTACAAGTACATGTTGGCATCGGGATTGCTGATTCCGGGGAAAGACGTGCTGCCCAGCCTGAATGCGGGCTGCTGCCATCACGACGACGGCAAGCAGTATACGCCGGTGTCTCCGACCACCATCGCCGACGCGCCATCGCTGCTGAAATACATGAAGTGGATGCGCGAGGAGTTCATCCCGCGTTACACGCAGTTCAAGGACAATTGCACGGTGATGGAGGTTACCGCTGCGCTCGAGAAGGACCCCATGATCAAAGAGCTGTACACGGAGTCTGCGGAGCATATGATCGAGCGCATGGGCTTCGGTCCCATCTGCCACGACCTGATCAGCATGTTCGCACATGCCTGCACCGGTACGAAGATCAAGGACCTGACGGCGCTCGATTACCTGAATACCGTGCAGCCCCTGACCATGCAGATTCCTCCGTTGAAATTGCTGTTCGACCTTAAGCGCTTCGATTTCGATCCCGATGCGGTGCAAGAGCGCCTGGCATCCGGTTCTGGGCAGGTGCTTATCGACGAGGTGACCGAGGTTGCGCCGGCAGAGGACGGCGGCTGGCAGGTTACCACGGCATCGGGCAAGACGTTTACCTGCGCCAACCTGGTTATGGCATCTCCCGCTATCGACACCAAGCGCCTGCTCGAAGGCGTCCCGGGCGTTCCCGAGCTGGATATCCGCAAGGCTTCGCAGCTGACCGGCTACCTGCTGACCGGAAAGATCAAGACAAAGTATGCGCAACAGGAAGTGCATCTGTTCGATGACACCATCCCGATTATCTACATCGCCAGCCGCGGCGCGGGCGAATACGAGATCTTCACCGAGGTTGATTTCGAAGAGGGCCGAAAGTTCGACGAGTACTTCGACGAATGGGAGATCATCGGCAAGAAGTTCTGGCCTTACGCGCTGTATACACAGGCGCATGAGGCGCTGCCGCAGAACCTGGCGCCCGGCCTGATCATGGCCGGCGACGTGAACGGCTTGGGCATGGAGCCTGCCTGCATCAGCGGGATTTACGCTGCGAACAAAATCCTGGGCAAGACGGTCGATTAGAGGAACGAGGAGCCGGCGCCCCGGAACGGGTGTTCGGGGGCGCCCTTCGGCAAAGGAGCCATCATGGAACAAACGCGCATGGTCGAGGTCAAGGAAGAGATCCTAGCCGACAACAACAGCGCTGCCGATGCCTTCCGTTCGAAGTTGGCGGCCGCTGGAACGTTCTACACCGACATCATGGCCGGTCCGGGCGCTGGCAAGACAACGCTGCTGTTGGCGTTGATCGAACGGCTGCGTTCGGAAGGCGAACTGGGCATCATAGAAGCCGACATCGAATCGTTCGTCGATTCGGAGAAGATCAAGGCGGCAGGAATCAAAGCCGTCCAGCTGCAGACGAATGGCATCTGCCATGTTGAGATGGATATGGTCCAGAAGGCATATGCGGCGTTCGGGGATGTGCAGTTGGATTATCTGTTCTTGGAAAACATCGGCAATCTGGTGTGCCCGGCAGACTTCGATACGGGCGCCCATGCCCGCGTGATGCTGCTCTCGGTGCCCGAGGGCTATGATAAAGTGTATAAGTATCCACCGATGTTCACGGTCGTGGACGCCTTGATTGTGACGAAGACCGATTACCTGCCATTGAATCCCGACTTCGATATGGCAGCATTGAAGAAGCAGGCACGGGTGCTGAACCCCCGCCTTGAGATCTTCGAAACCTGTGCGCGAACGGGTGAAGGCGTTGATGAGCTGGCTGATTGGCTGCGCGGTCGTCGGGCCGCGATGCTGGCGGGCCGCCCATAAGCGCCCATCCGAGGAAGACGAGCGGCCGGGTATGGGCCATGAGAGTGCGCAAACCCGGTTCGAAACTGCAAAGCCGTACGGGCATGCGGTGCCCGTACGAGTCGGAACGGGAAGGAACGAGCACTATGGGAAAAAGCAAGGTTCTACCGATTCTCGGAGCGGCTGCGGCGGTTGGATGCGGTGCGTTGGCTTGGATGGCCAAGGAGATGAAGTATGCACCGCTGACCCCGCATGACGAGGAGCTGATCAGCGATCTGCCCGGAAACGACATCATCGATTCATCTGAGCTGAAGATGCATGCGGGACGCGCGGTGACCATCAATGTGCCGCCTGAGAAGGTCTATCCGTATCTGAAGCAGCTGGGCTGCGACAAAGCCGGTTTCTACAGCTACGACGGGCTTGAGCGTCTCTTCGGCTACCACATCTACAACGATTACACCATCGAGCAGAAGTGGCAGCATCCCAAGGTGGGGGACTGGATTCCATACCGCCAGAACGGTGCCGGAACGGGTATCGTCGACATGAAGGAAAACGAATATCTGATTACTGCGACGGATTCGCGGAAGCCGCCGACCGACGATCGCGGGATTACCTGGCATCCGAAGGGATTCGATTACATTGCGTGGACATGGAATTTCTACACCGTTGCTGTGGCGGACGGTACCAAGACGCGCTTGATCGCCATCAACGATGTGGCCTACGGAGAGGCCGATCGGTTCTGGGAGCTGATTGCACTCATCATCTACGGGCTTACCGGTCAGGTGATGTCCGGGAAGATGATGCAGGTGCTCAAAGGATGCGCCGAGGACACCTACGGGCCAGCGAAGCGGCAGAAGGCGAAGAACGCGCTTCGTGCCCGCCTGTACTACGTGGGCGACCCGACATGGGGTAAACAGTAGAAGAGCCTACGCAGAATCTGCGGATCCGCCCATATCGCTGTGTTTTCCGAAAGGTGTTCACGCAGGTGCCGATATCGCACGCAGGGATATGTGCGGCTGATTGCCTCGCTCCGTGCGAGTGGCGATTGTCATTTCGGGTTCTGTTTGGAGGGAATAATAAAGAAGGGGGATGCGATATGCATCCCCCTTCGTGTGCTATAGGGTGTGCGGACTATTTGTCCAGAGCGGCGATGAGCGCCTCCTTTTGGCGGGAACCCAGACCGGCCAGACGACGGGACTCGTCGATGCCGAGCTCGGTCATCAGAGCCTCGGTCTTGGCTTTGCCATAGCCGGGGAATGCAGCGATGAACTGCTTTGTGCGCATCTTGCCGATTGCGGTGTCGTCGGTCTTAGCGAGAACCTTCTTGGCTGTGGTCTTGCCGGCCTTGATGTCCTCCTTGATCTTCGCACGGCGAGCACGGGTTTCGGCTGCTTTCTGCAATGCGGCAGCGCGCTGCTCTTCGGTCATCTGAGGGAGTGCCATGTAATCACATCCTTATCGTTTTCTGAATAACTAAACAAACGTTATCATTGCTTGGCAGATTATCAATGGTGAATGTCGATTAATTATCTATTTTTTTGGTAAAAGTGCAGGTCTGACGCATTTTTCGTCAGAAATCGGGCAAATCTGATGCCGTTTCCGGAGTGCAGGGGGACGATGTGTGCCCCGAATTCCCCATCAAAGCGCTTCTTCGCCCGATCCCGGGGACTTGCTACAGGCGCCGGATGCCTTCCCATATCCACATGATCAGCGGGGCGGGGACGATTTTGCAGAAAACCCGCATCAGGAAACTGATGATGTGGCAGGTGGCAACCGGATAGTTCGCGGAATTGACCAGCAGCGACCAGCGTGCCACATGACGAGGGTTCAGCTGCGGCCAAGGATGCTTTACCGTCGTGCCGTTTTTCGTATCGCGTGCCACCTTGACGAATTCGGTTTTTATCCAGTAGGGGCAGACAGCTGTTGCGCGAATGCCGGTACCGCGGAGTTCGAAACGCAATGCTCTCGTGTAGGAGAGCACGAAGGCTTTTGAGGCTGCATACAGGTTCAAGCCCGGCAGCGGCTGGAAAGCGGCACAGGAGGCGATCTGGATCAGGCGGGAGCGGCGGCCCATATAGGGAATCACGGCCTGGGTCATATCGGCAAGGGCGCGGCAGTTCACGTCGATCATCGTGTCGGTTTCGGTTTGGGTGAGGTCGCGGTAGGTTCCGAACTTGGCGAATCCCGCCGCATTCACCAGGAGTCCGACTTCGACGGCGGGCATGTCGGGTCCGCCGAGCAGCGCAGAGATGACACCGATAGCGTCGGGCTCGGCCAAATCGAGGGTGATGGGTCGCACCGGAGTGGTGCATTCAGCTGCCAGCTTTTCCAGCCGCTCGGTGCGGCGGGCGATGGCCCAGATCTCGTCGTAGGCTCCCGCCTCGTCTGCCAGATGGACGAATTCACGTCCCAATCCGCTTGAGGCACCGGTGATGATAGCGATGATCATAGGAGCTCGCGAGCCTTGTCTCCGAATAGGTCGCAGATGAGCGACACTACCTCCTTGATGGGCGTGCGGGGCTGATCCTCTTGCCTCCACTCGCGATAGCAGGTCAGCACGCAGCCCAGATAACACGCTAGAAGATAGTTCAAGCTGGGAAATGCAGGGGTGCCGCGCTGCTTACGGATTTCGGCGATAAGGTCTTGCAGCGGTTCGATGGCCATCTCTAGGAGCAGGCCGTTCGGTACTTCCTGGATTACATTCAGATCACGACGGGAGTTCGTGGTCAAATCGTGCATGATCTGTTCGGTGAGGAGGCGCAGTGCCTCCTCGGCAGTCGATTCGCCATAGGCTTCCTTGTCGCCCAAAGCGCGGTATGCGTTCTCCACCATCTGGACGATAAGAGAACGGACAGTGGATTTCAGAAGGTCCTCGACGGAGCGATAATGTAGATAGAACGTCTTACGGTTGATGTTCGCTTCGCGTGCAATGGCGCTGACCGTGATCTTCGAATAGGGCATACGGTCCAAAAGGCGGAAGAAGGCAGCGCTGATGGCTGTTTCGGTACGGACGATTCGACGATCGGTTGTCTGGTTCGCATCTGCCTTAAGTGACCCCATAACAGCCTCCCCAATCACCAGGAAAATGAACGTTAAACCACATGTGATGATTGTATCTATTTTCGCTTTCGTTAGGTCGTATGAATTCTTGCAAAATAAGGAAATGTTGCACTGCATGCTGAAATGGTCTGTCGCAGGTAGAT
This sequence comes from Eggerthellaceae bacterium, assembly GCA_050951005.1. GTDB lineage: Bacteria > Actinomycetota > Coriobacteriia > Coriobacteriales > Eggerthellaceae > UMGS1519. The sequence goes on from JBMNIP010000004.1 coordinate 401,566, forward strand.
TGTCCAGAATGGTTCTTCCGCCTATACTGGCTTCATGGCTATCGAATACAGCTCAGGCGTAACGCCCTACGTGAGAATCCGCACGAATCCCGCAGTCTATCTGGTCCGCGTCTATTTTGACGATTCTGTATCAGGGGCAACGAATTGCTATGTCATCGATGACGGCGATGAACGGTTGATCGTCGACGCGGGCATGGAGACCATCCTTTCGATTGATACGTGGATGCACGCCCTGCGCGGCATCGGCGGTCATCCTAAGAAGGTCACGGTATTCTTAACGCATCTGCATCGAGATCATGCAAGCCTTATCCCTCATCTGTATCGCACAATGATGCACGATGTGCCCGTTCTGGTTCCCCGCGAGAATTACGAGGATTTCCTGAATAAGGAAAAGCCTGAATATATGGCCGCTCTGACCGAACGCCGTCGATTGGAAGATCTGCCCGATTACGATATTCGCGAATTCGCACTCGCCGGTCCGCATTATTATTCTGACCTCACCGCACTCCCGACGCTCGAACTGGTTGAGGATGGGACGGTTATACAAGTTGGCCGTTACCTTTTCAAGGTGATTGTTACTTCCGGCCACACGCAAGGTCATGCCTGTTTGTACAGCCGGGAGCTCGGCTTGTTATTTTCCGGTGATCATATTTTGACCTCCGTTTCGCCTGTAATCGGTTTCGAATTAGATACCGATTCGGAAGCGCAATACCTGGATAGCCTTGAACGGATGAACCGTCTTCACATTGCTCAATTGCTGCCGGGTCATGGGGAGATCTCCGATGATGCGCATGAACGCATCGTGCGTCTTGCCAACCATCGAAGAAAACGCTTGGCACGGGTATACGAGATCGTTGCCAAGACGCCGGGCATTACGGGCGGTAAAGTCATAAACACCATAGGCTGGAATCCGCGATTCGGTGCGTGGGCGGGAATGCCCTTGAACCTGCGTATGTGCCTGGCCGAGATGACGTTTACCGAATTGGCTCATCTTGAGTCCACAGGACATATCAAACGTCAGGAGATCGGCGGGTTGTATCGTTACGAAGCAGTGACCTCCTTTCAGCAGAGCGAACCCGCGGGGATGTGCCCTGACGAAATCAGCGGCGTCGATATGGCGGACGATGTGGGTGAATTCGCGCATGATGAGATTCGTGCAACGACCTTCAACTTGCCCGCATGGATGACCGAGGTCATCCTCAACCGCGCAAACGCTTCCGGCGTCTCGGCGAACGAGTATCTTATGACATTGATAGCCGATGAGCTCAATCGGGAAGCGGGCGAAAACCTTCGTTGATTTGCCCGGCATCCCCCATATGTCGTAGGTCGTAATTTTCATCATACAAGAGTTAAAAGATATCCGCGCTTAATGAGCTGTTCTCGCTTCCAAACGTGCTTGAATGGGTTATATTCTGTGCACACATATCCGCACATGTTGGAGGAAATGCAGTATGAAAATGAGGTTTTGTGCGAAGTGCGGCTATCCATTGCCAATCAATGTCACATCCTGCATCGAATGCGGAGCTCCGGTGGAGCCCGATCCCGAGGAAGGGGAAGCCGAGCGCGCGCCCGAAGGGGAATCGGGGGATGTCGCCGAAGCGCAGCCGCCCCATGGAGCACATGCCGCTTCGTCACCTGCGGATCTGCCCCGTGGACGGGAAACGCCTATCGCCTGGCCGATGACTTCCCGTACGGATGCCGACGATGAGGCGGCTGAATCGCCGCAAGGCGAACAGGCTGTTTCCGTTGGGGAAACCGATGCTGTGCAGGGAGGATCGGAGGACAGCGAATCGGTCGAAACGGTCGATTCTGCTGCGGATACCAAAGTTGCCCAGTCACAGGAGGAGAGGGCATCTCGTCCCGAAGATCCGACGGACAAAATTCCCACGGCCGAAGATTCCGCAGCTGCCGTCGCGGCATCCGTCTCCGACACGACAGCCGAGGTTCCTCCTATTCGGGAATCGGAGCAATCCGATGACGCAGCGCAGCAGGAGGACCGTTCGGGTGCAGAGCATACTGCTGCCATTCCGCCCATTCCCTTAGAGGAAGGGCGGGAATCCGGCGTGCATTCGGCTTCGTCTCAGGTAAGGAGGATTTCGAGCTCGACTCGTCCTGAGAAGCAGACCCGTGCCCAGCGTCGTGCGGCTTTGAACGCCGAACATGCAACAGCTCATCGGGATACTCCGCGGCCGGCAGTAGTGGTAGCGGAAAAGCGGAGCAAGAAGCCTCTGATCATCGTCATCATCCTGATCGCCCTTGTCGCGGCGCTGTTGGTGGCGTTCCATCCTTGGGCGCAAGAAGGCTCGTCGAACGCCGGTTCTTCGACAACGTCTGCTCAGGTAGCCTCTTCGTCCTCGAGTGCAGGCTCGTCTTCGTCGAACAGCAAGTCCTCGTCGAAGAAGGCATCAGGCTCGTCAAGCAAGAAGAAAGGCGCGAAGAAGCATGTCGATGCCGGTCCGGCCGGCACGGGGGAGGTTATCTCAAGCGAGAACCAAGGCGGCATGAATAGTACTGGAAAGTCCGCGAGTGCCCAATCCGGCAGTAGTGCTGCAACCGGTTCGGGAACCGCTTCGAACGGTGGCAACGGTACGGCGTCCTCGAATGGGGGAAATGGCTCTAGCGCCGGTTCGGGTGCCGCTTCTCAATCCAAGTCGACGCACAAGGCAGCCCGGCAGTCCAGCTCGAAAGGCGGCGCGTCGCGTACTGGCGGATCGTACAAGCTCTCTGTTACGACGTCTGCAGGCGTTCGGGTGACCGGGTATGTGCGGCGGACGGCAAGCGGCTATGTGATTTCCGATTCGAGCACGCGGTATTACACGCTCAAGCAGCTGAGGAAGAAGGGCCTGTCCGATGCCGAGCTGTGCATCGCCTGGAATGAGCCGTATGCTCGTCTGGGCGCGCACTTCGCCAATCCGGATCTGCAACGATATTTCGAATCCTGCAGCTGGTATGTCGATCGCGGGTTGACCGGCGTGACGCTTTCGGGGGCAGCTGCGCACAATGTCAGCCTGCTCCATCAGATTGCCAATGAGCACAGCTCTTCTGCGCGGTGGCAGAGCCTCGTAACCGGGTGAGCCGCCGGCTTTCGAATAGACGAGATCCCCCACGTTAACGGGCGCCCCGGGTTTCAGCCTGGAGCGCCCGTATTGGTTATTCCCTCTCGTGTTCATTTTTCTAGTGTGATAATGTTCCAAAATGTTCCTTATGGGTAAGCTTCTGACCAGCCTGTTCTTCGAGCTGCAGATGCTGCTCGTTATCATCGCCCGCAATACGAACTTCCTGCGCCGGCATGCGGAAGGCAGCACCGCTCCGGCATCCGCCGGTACGGCAACGCAGGCAGCGCCCGAATCCTCCACGGCGCCGCTCGTGTGCCCGGTTTGCCACACATCCAACGATCTTGGCAGCAAGTTCTGCGGGGTGTGCGGGCACCTGCTTTCCTAGGTATCTGTTCGGAACGCTATCGCCGCGCCGGCGCGCAGCTTGCGCGCCGGCGCGATATACTGGTCAAGCTCGAAGGCGTATCGGAAGGAAGAGAGAGCATGACCTACGACGAATTGAAGGAACGGATCAAGGATGCCATGAAGGCGCGTGATAAGGATCGCCTGCGGATTCTGCGACAACTGCATGGCGAAATCAAGCAGATCGAGATCGACGAGCGCCGCGAGATCACGGAGCAGGACGTCACCGAGATGACGAAGCGCGTGCTGAAGCAGACTCGGGAGATGCTGGAGAACTCCATCAAGGCAGCCAACGATGACGAGCGTACGGAACGTTTGCGTTTCCAGGTGAAGGTGCTTGAGGATTGCCTGCCGGCACAGCTTTCCGGCGACGAGCTGGTCAAGCTGGTTGAGAAGACCATAGCCGATCTAGGCGCCACGACCAAACGTGATATGGGGAAGGTCATGGGGGCGCTGTCAAAAGCAACGAACGGCAATCTCGACAAGGCCGAAGCGGCGAAGGAAGTCGGCAAGCGCCTGTCTTAATCCGGCATTCCCGACGGATATTCGCATGGGCGGCGGCCATCGGGTCGCCGCTTTTCATTTGCCCATTTCGCGGAGGGCGTCCCGTTTTGCGGGATTCTGGTTTACGTCCAAAGCGCTCACCCGTATAATTGGCTTGTCTTTAAAACAGTACAGAGAGACTGACAAGGCGAAAACATACTCCGTTCGCGGGCTTACCTGGCAGCATGCGGTAAGCGGCGGCGAACACAAACGCGAGAATGCCTTTGCCTGGACGAAGGCTTTTTTTATAGCTTCTCCAGGTCGCCGGGTCACGGAGGGTTTCCTTCTGTTCCGGGCGAATTTTCTGTACGCACTCGATTCGAAGGGAGTGTGTATGCAGGGCGAAGATGACGTCAAGTCCGTTGTCATGGATGCCTCTGAGATCGACCGTGCGCTCACGCGTATCGCGCATCAGATCCTGGAAAGCAATCATGGCGCGGACAACCTGGCGTTGGTGGGCATCGTCACGCGCGGCGATGTGCTTGCCCGTCGGTTGGCAAGCCGGATCGAGCGGATAGAGGGGGTGAAGGTCCCCGTCGGCTCACTCGATATCACGTTCTACCGCGATGACACCGCAATCGCGCTCAACCCCGAGATTTATGTTACCGATCTGCCGTTCAACCTTGATGGCAAGAACATCGTGCTTGTCGATGATGTGCTGTACACCGGGCGTACCATCCGCTGTGCCCTCGATGCGCTGATGGACTATGGGCGTCCTGCAGTCATCCAGCTGGCGGTGCTTGTGGACCGCGGCCATCGCGAACTTCCCATCCGTGCCGATTATGTGGGCAAGAACGTGCCCTCGGCCCGGACGGAGGCGGTTCATCTCCTGCTCGATGAAACCGATGGAGAGACCTGCGTGAAGATCTACGATGTGGCGCCGGGAGCGCATGTCGGGTCGGCGCCGATGGCCGAAGGAGCCGAAACTCCGGGGCGTGCCAAGGTTCCCCCACTGCCGCATCCGATCAATGCTGAGAAGGGCGGTGGGCGCTGATGCTGTCGCAGAAGCACCTGCTGCGCACTACCGACCTGACGGCAGAAGACCTTATGCAGATCCTGCAAACCGCAGTCATGTTCGAAGAGGTCAACCAGCGCCGCATCAAGAAGGTGCCTGCGTTGCGCGGCCGTACGGTCGTGAATCTGTTCTTCGAGCCCTCGACCCGAACGAAGGGCAGCTTCGAGCTGGCAGAAAAACGGTTGTCCTGCGATACGCTGGCTTCTGGCGGTTCCAGCAGCTCCACGGTGAAAGGCGAAAGCCTGGTCGATACCATCCAGACGCTCGATTCCATGAAAGTCGACTGCTACGTCGTCCGTGCCAAGTATGCCGGTACGCCGCAGAAGATCGCCGATCATACCGACGCCTGCGTGATCGATGCCGGGGACGGCAAGCATCAGCATCCAACCCAAGCGCTGCTGGACCTGTACACCATCTGGCGCTGCAAGGGCAGCTTCGAGAACCTTCGCGTTGGCATCGTCGGTGATATTGCCCATTCCCGTGTTTGCGGCAGCCTGGTACCGGCGCTCAAAGTGCTCGGCGCCCACGTGACGCTTATTGCGCCGCAAACGCTGCTGCCGGCCCGCCCGGAGATCCTGGGTGCCGATGCGGTCACCTCGGATTTGGATGAGGCCCTGCCGGACCTGGATGTGGTCTACATGCTGCGCGTGCAGATGGAGCGCCTGGAGGGAGCACCGTTCCCCAGCCTGCGCGAATACCATCATCTCTTCGGGTTGACGCGCGACCGCGAGCCGCTGATGCGTCCAGATGCCATTATCTGCCATCCCGGCCCGATCAACCGCGGTGTCGAATTGGATAGCTTTATGGCGGACAACCCCGACCGATCGGTGATTCTCGACCAGGTGTTCGCCGGTCTGTGCGTGCGCATGTCCGTACTCTACCTGTTATTGGGAGGAGCCGAAAATGGCATTGCTGATTAAGAATGCCCATCTTCTCGACCCGGCTGTCGGGCTTGACGGAATCGGCGATCTGCGCATTGCCGATGACGGCACGGTTGCCGAGGTCGGGCAGGATCTGGCGGCAGGCGCTGACGCGGTACGCGACTTCTCGGGCAAGTATCTGGTGCCCGGCCTGGTGGATTGCCATGTTCATTTGCGCGAACCGGGTTTGGAGCATAAGGAGACCATCTTCACCGGCACATTGGCGGCTGCCTACGGCGGTTTCACCGATATCTGCAGCATGCCCAACACGGTACCCGAAACCGATACCGGCAGCGTGGTTGAGTACGTGCGGCGCCAGGCAGCGGCTGCCGGGCATTGCCATGTGCATCCGTCCGGTGCCTGCACGAAGGGCCGCAAGGGCGAGGCGCTTGCCGAAATGGGCGACATGGTTGCCCACGGCGCTGTTGCCTTCACCGATGATGGCATGGGCGTGCAGGATGCCGGCATGATGAGACGGGTGATGGATTACGCCAAGCAGTTCGGCAAGGTCGTCATGTCCCACTGCCAGGATACGTCGCTTTCAGCGGGCGGGCAGGTCAATGAGGGGGTTGCCAGCACGCGCCTGGGGCTTACCGGTTGGCCGGCGGCGGCAGAGGAAACGCAGATCGCCCGCGACATCCTGATTTCCAACCTGACCGGCTGTCCCGTCCATATCCAGCATCTGACCACGGAGACTGCGGTAGAGATCGTGCGGGCCGGCAAACGGCGCGGTGTTCCGGTGACCTGCGAGGTCACGCCGCATCACCTGTTCCTGAACGAGGATGACATCACCGAGGATTACAACACCAACCTCAAGGTGAACCCGCCGCTGCGCACCGTCCACGATAACGAGGCCCTGATCAAGGCGGTTGAAGACGGTACCGTCGACATCATCGTCACGGACCATGCCCCGCATGCGGCTTGGGAGAAAGACCGGGAATTCGAGCTTGCCCCGAATGGCATGATCGGCATCGAGACCTCGCTTCCCGCGGTGCTGACCGGACTGGTGCGTCCCGGCCATATCGACTATGCACGGCTGGTGCAGCTGATGGCCATCAATCCGCGCACTATCCTGGGAATCCCGCAGGTGCAGCTGAAAGCGGGCTCGGCAGCCGACCTGACCGCGTTCGATCCGACGATTGAATGGGATTGCACGGCCGATTCCTTCCATTCCAAGTCGAGCAATTCCGGATTCATCGGCAGGCATTTCATCGGCAAGGCAACGGATACGTTCGTCTCCGGCAAGCCGGTACTCGTAGAAGGTGAAGTTTGTGAGTGAACTGAGTGAGAAATTACTGTCCCGTACGTCCCGCGGGGTGAATCCGCCGGCTTTGCTGGTCCTCGAGGACGGCACGGTGTTCGAAGGGTATGCGCCGGCGGCACGCGGAGAGGTCTTCGGCGAAGTGTGCTTCAACACGTCGCTGGTGGGTTATCTCGAGGTGCTTTCCGACCCGTCGTATGCGGGCCAGATCGTAACCATGACCTATCCCCAGATCGGCAATTACGGAGTGAATCCCGATGACCTGCAGCGCGAGACGTTGGCATTGCGCGGTTTCGTCGTGCACGATCTGTGCACGCAGCCGTCGAACTGGCGCAGCACGCAGTCGCTCGATTCGTTCTTGGAAGAGAGGGGAGTGGTGGCCATCGCGGGGGTGGATACCCGTGAGTTGACGCGCCATCTGCGCGATTGCGGTGCCCAGCGCGGCGTGCTGTCCACCGAGGATCTGGATCCTATGAGCCTGCTGGAGAAGGTGCGTGCCAGCGAATCGATCGTCGGAGTCAACCTAGCAGCCACCGTGAGCTGCGCCGATGAGCGTCCGTTCGGGGTTGCCGACCTGCCGGCGAGCCAGGAGTTCGCCTTGTCCGCGCCGGCTCCTGCCCGTCACAAAGTCGTTGCCTATGATTGCGGTGCCAAGGACGCCATCATGGGCGGCCTTGTGCGGGTGGGCTGCGACGTGGTGCGCGTGCCGTGGGATACGGCCGCCCAAGATGTCCTCGCAATGAAGCCCGATGGGGTGTTCCTGTCGAACGGCCCGGGTGATCCGGATGCGGTCGGGGGAACCTACCGGCAGGTGGAAAGGCTGTTGGGCAAGGTGCCGGTGTTCGGCATCTGCCTGGGCCATCAGATGATCAGCAAGGCTGCTGGGGCGAACATGGAGAAGCTGAAGTTCGGGCACCGTGGCGGCAACCAGCCGGTCTTGAACCTGCTGTCCGGCCGGGTGGAGATCACCGCGCAGAACCATGGGTTCGGGCTGGTATTCCCCAGCTTGGGCAAGCTTATCCCCGAACTTTCCGGCGGGCATGATTCCCACTACAACGACTTGCGTTTCTGGGCGCGCCAGAGAATCGCCCCTGTGGTTCGGAACGATCGGTTCGGGCGTATCCGCCTGACGCACGTGAACCTCAACGACGGTACCTGCGAGGGAATCCAGTTCATGGATATCCCGGCATTCAGTGTGCAGTACCATCCGGAGGCAAGCCCGGGACCGACCGATGCGCACTACCTGTTCACCGCATTCGCCCGTTTGATGGACGGCGTGGATGATTACCTGGATATCGATATCGCCAAGGACCGGTTGGCGGGCTGGAAATTCGGCGCGGTGCCCGGGCAGTCATCGGAGATCAAGGTGGGCTCGACAGCGGATGCGGTGCCGGTGAAGGGAGGTGATGTCGATGCCTAAGCGCACTGATCTCAAACGCATCCTGGTTATCGGGTCAGGTCCGATCGTCATCGGCCAGGCCTGCGAGTTCGATTATTCCGGTGCACAGGCCTGCAAGGTGCTGCGTGAGGATGGCTACGAGGTCATCTTGGTGAACTCCAACCCGGCTACGATCATGACCGACCCGGCTCTGGCGGCGCGAACCTATGTCGAGCCGATTACCGCAGAATTCATCGAGCAGATCATCGCCAAGGAGCATCCGGATGCGCTGTTGCCGACTCTCGGCGGGCAGACCGGCCTTAATGCTGCGGTGGAGCTGGCGGAGAAGGGCATTCTGGACAAATACGGCGTTGAGATGATCGGCTGCGACTTGGAAGCCATCCGCCGCGGCGAGGATCGCAAGCTCTTCAACGAATGCATGGCGGAGCTGGGCTTGGAGGTTGCCCGCAGCGGCTACGCCTACTCGCTCGACGATGCGCTCGAATTGGTGCAGACCATCGGGTACCCATGCGTGCTGAGACCGTCGTTCACGCTCGGCGGCGCGGGCGGGGGCATCGCCCATGACGAGGCGGAGCTGCGCTCGATCGTCACGCAGGGCCTGGAACTTTCGCCTGCCCATGAGGTGCTGGTGGAAGAGTCCATCGAAGGCTGGAAAGAATACGAGATGGAGGTCATGCGCGATAAGGCGGGCAACGGCATCATCGTGTGCTCCATCGAGAACTTCGATGCCATGGGCGTGCATACCGGCGATTCCATCACGGTGGCGCCCGCCCAAACGCTCTCCGATGTGGAATACCAGCGCATGCGTGTGGCGAGCCTGGCAATTCTGGAGAAGATCGGGGTGGAGACCGGCGGCTCGAACGTGCAGTTCGCCGTAAACCCGGAGAACGGCCGCATGGTGGTCATCGAGATGAATCCGCGCGTGTCCCGTTCTTCAGCGCTGGCCTCGAAGGCCACGGGCTTTCCCATCGCCAAGGCGGCAGCCCGCCTGGCAGTGGGCTACACGCTCGATGAGATCACCAACGACATCACCAAGGCGACCCCGGCCTGCTTCGAGCCGAGCATCGACTACTGCGTGGTGAAAGTACCGCGGTTCGCCTTCGAGAAGTTCCAGGGGACCGACGATACGCTGTCTACCCGTATGAAGGCGGTTGGCGAGGTCATGGCCATCGGCCGGACGTTCGAGGAGGCGCTCGGCAAGGCGCTGCGTTCCTTGGAGAATGGGCGCGCCGGCTTGGGCTGCGACGGGGCGGACAAGATCGACGAGGACCGTTTCGACGAGATGGTCAGCCGCCCGACGGCCGATCGCGTATGGTACATGGGAGAGGCCCTGCGCCGAGGCTGGACGGTAGAGCGTGTCTGCGATGCAACCGGCATCGACCCGTTCTTCGTGGGACGCATGGCCGACATCGTGGCGGTGCAGGAGGGCCTGCGCGGCGTGGCGCTTGCCGACATCGATGCCGATGCGATGCTCGTGGCCAAGCAATACGGTCTCTCCGATGTGCAGATCGCTTATCTGACCGGCTCCGATGAGCTTGCGGTGCGCGCAAGGCGCAAGGAGCTCGGCGTGGTGCCGACATTCAAGACCGTCGATACCTGCGCTGCCGAATTCGCCAGCGAAACCGAATACCATTACAAGACCTACGAGAAGGGCGCCTCCGAGGTCCGGCCGAAGACCAGGCAACGGGCGATGATCCTGGGTGCCGGCCCCAACCGCATCGGCCAGGGTATCGAGTTCGACTACTGCTGCGTGCATGCCAGCTACGCGCTGCACGACGCCGGGTTCGAGACCGTCATGGTCAATTGCAATCCCGAGACGGTTTCCACCGACTACGACACTTCGGACAAGCTGTACTTCGAGCCGCTGACCTTCGAGGACGTCATGGATATCGTGGATGTCGAGGACCCCGACGGCGTGGTGGTCACGCTCGGTGGCCAGACGCCGCTGAAGCTGGCCAATGCTCTGCAGCAGGCAGGGGTCCACATCATGGGGACCGACCCCGAGGCCATCGACCTGGCCGAGGACCGCGAGCGCTTCGCGGCAGTGCTCGACGAACTCGATATCACGTATCCGAAAGCGGGCGAGGCGACGGACTTCGAGGAGGCGTGCCAGGTGGCCGACGAGATCGGTTTCCCGTTGCTGGTGCGCCCCAGCTACGTGCTCGGCGGGCGCGGCATGGCCATCGTCTACGATAAGAAGGCCCTGCGCACCTATATGGCAGAAGCGGCCCGTATCAGCCCGGATCATCCGGTGTACCTGGACAAATTCCTGGAAACCGCGGTCGAATGCGACGTCGACGCCGTCTGCGATGGCACGCGCGTGTATGTCGGCGGCGTCTTGGAGCATATCGAGATGGCGGGCATCCATTCGGGCGACTCAGCATGCTGCACGCCGCCTTTCGCGTTGAGCGAGTCGATTGTGGCGCGCCTGCGCTCCACCACGCGCGAGCTGGCCATGCGCCTGGGAGTGCGCGGCCTGATCAACATCCAGTACGCCATCAAGGACAACGTGGTCTATGTCATCGAGGCGAACCCGCGTGCCAGCCGCACGGTGCCGTTCGTGTCGAAGGCCACCGGGGTGCCGCTTGCCAAGGTAGCGGCACGCGTTATGGCGGGAGAAACGCTCGACAGCCTCAACCTGCCCGATGACGAGCGCCGCCTGACGCACTTCTGCGTCAAGGAGGCGGTCATGCCGTTCGGCCGGTTCCCAGGGTCCGATGTTGTGCTGGGGCCGGAGATGAAATCCACCGGCGAGGTCATGGGCGTGGCGAACAATTTCCCGGCGGCCTATGCCAAGACCCAGCTGGCGGTCAATTACGATCTCCCGGAGAAGGGTACGGTTTTCATCTCGGTTACCGACGAGGAGAAACGCAACTTCATGCTGGTGGCACGGGATCTGGTGCGCCTGGGATTCGACTTGGTGGCTACCAAGGGGACCGCACGGGCGCTGCGCGCGGCCGGTATCCCAGTCGAAGAGGTCAAGAAGGTTCACGAGGGCGGCACCAAGATCAAGGAGATGGTTGCCAATGGCGAAATCGTCCTGATGATCAACACGCCCTTCGGACATGCCAGTCACGATGACGGTTACGAGTTGCGTCTGGAAGCCGTCAAACACGGGGTTACCTATGTGACCACCTTTGCGGCCGCACAGGCAATGGTGGCTGCCATCGAAGTGGCGCGCGACAGCGGCCTGCCCGTCATCGCGCTGCAGGATATGCCCCAGTGGGAAGGTTGATCGATGAGCGAATCCGAAGCAAGGCCCACACCCGTTCAGGAGAATGCACGTATCCTGGCCAATGAGAAGCTTGACGGGCGTCTGTTCCTGATGACGCTTGCTGCGCCGCGCATTGCCCGCTCTGTGCTGCCCGGGCAGTTCATCCACCTGCGGTTGCCGGCGCTGGCCGACCATATCCTGCGCCGCCCGTTCGGCGTGTATGACCGGGATGTGCAGCGGGGTACCATCGATGTGCTGTATCAGGTTGTCGGTGCCGGTACCGCATATATGTCCGGATTGCCGGCAGGAGAATGCTGCGACCTTCTCGGGCCGCTCGGGCAAGGATGGAGCCTGTTTCCCGAGGTCCGCCGTGCGCTTGTGGTTGCGGGCGGCGCCGGAGCCGCACCGCTTTATCTGTTCACCGCGCACATGCTTGCCAAGGATGTTGAGGTCGATGTCGTGCTCGGTGCACAGACGAAAGGCGCGCTGGTGATGCGCGAACGTTTCAGCGCCTTGATGGGGCATGAGCCTTCTTGCTCTACCGATGACGGCTCGTATGGCTACCACGGGTTCGCCACCGGACCGGCGGGTGAGCTGTTGGCGGAGAACTCCTATGATCAGGTATATTGCTGCGGTCCCGAACCGATGATGCGCGCGGTTGCCGACTTGGCCCGCCAGGCGCAGGTCGGATGCCAGGTGTCGTTGGAAAAGCGCATGGCATGCGGTGTCGGCGCCTGCCTGTCGTGCATCGTGGAAACAACCGAAGGCCGCCGGCGCTCATGCGTGGATGGCCCGGTATTCGATGCAGAGAAGGTGGTTTGGGCATGAGCGACGTGAATATGCAGGTAAACCTGGGTGGGCTGATTATGCGCAATCCGGTGACCGATGCGTCGGGTACCTTCGCTGCCGGCCGTGAATACAACGACTTCACCGACATCTGCCGTATGGGCGCTATCACCACCAAGGGCGTTTCCCTTAACGGCTGGGCGGGCAACCCCGCACCGCGGATCGCGGAAACGCCATCGGGCATGCTGAATTCCATCGGCTTGCAGAATCCCGGAGTCAAAGCGCTGATCGAAGGCGATCTGGCCTGGCTCTCGGATAAGGGAGTGCCCGTTATCATAAACGTCTCTGGTCATTCGGTCGAAGAATACGCCCAGGTTATCGAGGCGTTGGATAATCAAGCGACAGTGTCTGCCTTTGAGGTGAACATCTCGTGCCCGAATGTGGATGCGGGGGGAATGACGTTCGGTACCGATCCAGCACTGGCCGAGAGGGTGGTGCGTGCGTGCCGTGAGAAAACGGAAAAGCCGCTCATCGTAAAGCTGACCCCGAACGTCACCGATATCACCGAGATCGCGCGTGCCTGCGTGGCGGGCGGTGCCGATGCGCTGTCGCTGATCAATACGCTTCTAGGCATGGCTATCGATGCCCGTACCCGCCGTCCGAAGCTTGCCCGCGTGGTTGGCGGACTATCGGGGCCGGCGGTGAAGCCGATTGCTTTGCGTATGGTTTGGGAGACGCATAAGGCGGTGGAGGTCCCGCTTCTGGGTATGGGGGGCATCACCACGGCGGAAGATGCCATCGAGTTTCTGCTGGCTGGAGCAACGGCGGTGGCCGTCGGCACGGCGAATTTCATGGAACCGCGCACGATTGGAATGGTCATCGACGGCATGGAAGCGTACTGCAGGGAGCAGGGAGTGCGCGATATCAACGAGCTGATCGGAGGATTACTGGCATGAGCACGGCATTGAAGGATCTGAGCCCGCGCGAGCGGGTGATTGTGGCGCTCGACTGCGGGACGGAGAAGGCGCTTGCCCTCGCCGATGCGCTGCAGGGTAAGGCGGTATGGGTGAAGGTGGGCATGACCCTGTACTACGCGCAGGGTCCCGATATCATCTTCGAGATGAAGCGCCGGGGATTCAAGGTGTTCCTCGACCTGAAATTCCATGACATCCCCGCCCAGGTGAAGGGTGCTGCCAAGGCGGCCGTGGAAAACGGCGCTGACATGGTTACCTGCCATACCGTCGGCGGAAGCGAGATGATGCGTGCGGTAGCAGAGGGTGCCGCCGAAGCGGTGCGTGACTTCGGGCTCGACGCGCCGGCGACGTTGGGTGTCACTGTGCTGACGAGCATGGACCAGGATGCGCTTGCAGCAACCGGCGTCTCCCGTCCGCTTGCCGATCAGGTGACCGCCCTTGCCCGCCTGGCCAAGGAAGCGGGTCTTTCCGGCGTAGTGGCATCGCCGCAGGAGGCGCGCCAGCTGCGCGCTCTTCTCGGTCCCGATGCCTACATCGTCACGCCGGGCGTCCGACCGGCTGGGGCTTCCCTCGACGACCAGAAGCGCGTTGCGACTCCGCTCCAGGCTATCGAGAACGGCTCCTCCCACATCGTGGTGGGCCGTCCGATCACGAAGGCGGATGATCCGGTTGCGGCATTCGAAGCCATCGTCGAGAGCATCTCGTAACGGGAGGAAGCAGACGTCCAGCTCGGGAGCTCAGTGCTCGATCGTCCCTTTGGCGTCGTATGCTGGAAAAAGGGAATCAAATGCGGCGTTTTCGCCGATAGTGGCTGAAAACGTCTCACAGAAATATTTCTGTGTGATAATATCCAAATCGTTGGATTTGTAGAAAGAAGGAGTTGAAGCATGGCTATCCCTCAACTGACTCCAGAAGAGCGCCAGGCGGCGCTAGAGAAGGCTAAGGCTGCACGAATCAAGCGCGCACAGGTGCGCGAGGATCTGCGCACCGGAAAGATCACGCTGAAGGATGTACTCGACCAGAAGGATGACGAGTTCATCGGCCGCATGAAGGTTTCGACCCTCATCGAGACGCTTCCCGGTTACGGGAAGGCAAAGGCCGCCAAGGTGATGAAGGAGCTGAACATCGCCGAGAGCCGTCGTCTGCGCGGTTTGGGCGAGCGTCAATTGGCCGCGCTGCTTGAACGTTTGCAATAATGCGCAAGGGGAATCTTTTCGTTCTTTCCGGCCCGTCGGGTACCGGAAAGGGCACTTTGGTGAAGCGCGTGGAGAAGCGGATCCCGGATGTCTGGGTTTCCATCTCAGCGACGACGCGTGCACCTCGTAAGGGGGAGCGAGACGGCGTCCATTATTTCTTCGTAGACGACGAAACCTTCGACAAGATGGTCGAAGGGGACGACCTGCTGGAATGGGCGCAAGTGCACGATCATCGCTACGGTACGCCAAAGTCGAAGATTCTCGAGCATATGGCAGCGGGCGACCAGGTCATCCTTGAAATCGATGTACAGGGTGCCTTTCAAGTGCGTAACAAGATCCCTGAGGCGATTCTCGTTTTCATCGAACCGCCTTCCATGGCCGAGCTCCGTTGCCGGCTGGAAGGGCGGGGGACGGAATCGCCTCAGGCCATCGAAAAGCGGATGAAGACCGCAGAGGTGGAATTATCTCGCAAAATGGAGTATGATTACCAGCTTGTGAATGATAACCTTGACGTTGCAACCGATAAGTTGGTTTCATTTATCAACGGCAAGGCCGAGAACTGATAAGGACTGCATTTCATGAGCATTATCGAGCCGAATATCAATCAGCTGCTGGACAAGACCGACCACGACGCATTCCTGCTGTGCACGCTCGCTTCGAAGCGTGCGCATGATATCAACGACATGATGCGCGGTCAGCGCGATCGCGCTATTCAGCTGCAGACGGCTGTGGACATTGCCCGTGCGAACAACCGCAAGGGCCTTTCGATCGCATTCGAGGAAATCGCCAACGGCGATATCAGCTATGACCCGGCTTCTCTGAAGGACGAAGAGCAGGCATAGGCCCGCTCCGACCCTACTACAAGAGCATTTGCAATGAGCGAAGAAGAGCTCCCCGTAGAGCCCTTTCAGCGCATCTGTCTCATTCACTACCATGAGATCGGACTGAAGGGCCATAATCGAGGCACATTCGAGAACCGCCTGCTAAAGAATGCAGAGTATGCACTGCGCGATTTTCCGGTGGTCACCATCCGTCGCATTTCCGGACGCCTGCTGGTCTTCATCAAAGAGGGTACCAGCTACGAGCAGGCGACGGATATCGCCCGCATCATTTCGCGTCTGCCGGGAGTAGCGCGCGTGTCATGCGGGTATACGTGCGAGCGCGACATCGATGTCATGAACGATGCCGCCGTACGCGCTTTGAAGGAATTCGGCCCCTTCGACACGTTCAAGGTTTCTGCGCGGCGAAACCACACCGACTTCGATATCGATTCCATGTCGATGCAGCAGCTGATCGGTGCGCATCTGTGCCGGAGCTTTCCCGACAAGAAGGTGAAGATGAAGGGCCAGGATGCTACGGTCCATGTAGAGGTTATCCAGAGTGCTTCCTACGTGTATGCATTCACCATGCCGGGCATCGGCGGTCTGCCGGTGGGTTCGTCGGGCAAGGTGATGTGCCTGCTGTCAAGCGGCATCGACTCGCCGGTAGCGCTGTGGCGGATGGCGCGCCGTGGAGCTGTGTGCATGGCGGTCCACTTCTCCGGGCGTCCGCAAACCTCTGCCGCTAGCGAGTACTTGGTTGACGATATCGCGCACGTGCTCGAGCGCACGGGCTGCATTGCCCGGGTGTTCGTGGTTCCGTTCGGGGATTACCAGCGTCAGATTGCCGCGACGGTACCGCCCGAGTTGCGCATTATCATGTATCGGCGCCTGATGTTCAGGGTTGCCGAAGAGCTGGCGCGCCGAAACCGCTGCAAGGCCATCGTCACCGGCGAGAGCCTGGGTCAAGTAGCCAGCCAAACCATCGAGAACATCGGGGTTACCAATGCTGTTATCGGGGATCTGCCGGTTTTCCGTCCGCTCATCGGCACCGACAAACAGGAGATCATCGAGCTGGCCGAGGAACTGGGGACCTTCGACCTTTCATCGCAAGATGCGCCCGATTGCTGCACGCTGTTCATGCCGCGCAGTCCGGAGACCCATGCGAAGCTCGATCGGGTTCAGGATGTGGAGCAGGCGCTGCCTATCGAGCAGTGGGTGCCCCAGATCGCGGACAGCGCCGAAGTTCATGATTACCGCTGTCCTGCGTTCCGACCGAACAAGGAACGCGAATAGCGTTCATCGATACCGCCGTGGCAAGTTGGTGCTGATGGGAAGCCTGCTGCGCTTGCAATGGCCGATGTCCGAAGAGGGCATCGGCCATTGTTATTTCGTGGGAGGTGGCCGGTATGAGAATCGTCTCCGAGTCGTTCGAAAACTTGATGCGGGTATCCAATAGTACGAAGGGCTCTGTTAGCCCGGCGTAAGAATACTCGTAATGTGGCAAGAGAGCCATTCGCTACCGTTAATCCGAGGATACCGGGGAAAGGCGGCTTGGATGGCTTTTATCGATGAGGTCGAGGGCTTCGAGAAGAAAGCCCGCTTGAGGCGTGCCGCACCGCTTGCAGTGGTCGGCATCGTTGCGCTGGTGCTTGCAATCGTCTTCTTCGTGCTCCAAGGGGTGCTCGGCTCGGGTAGCAGCGATTTCTCCGTCGAACAAGGTACGGCATCATCGGTGGCAACTGCTGGTAAATCGACGACTGAGCTTTCGGAAGGGGCATCTTCGGAAACTGAGACAAGTTCGAGCGGGGCCGAGGGCTCGACAACGTCGATCTGCGTCTATATGACGGGAGCAGTGAAAAAGCCGGGGGTTTACACGTTCGAGACGGGCGCACGCGTGGCAGATGCGGTCGAGAAGGCAGGGGGCTTTACCGTCAAGGCGGACAAATCTTCACTGAACTTGGCACGCAAGCTCGAGGATGGTGAGCAAATCGACGTGATGACGCGTGCCGAAACAAAGAGGAGAACGGTGCAAGGTATCGGCGGATCGGTTTCTGCGACGGGCAGCACAGCTGGTAGCTCCGGCACCACTACGGGCGGCGATTCTCAAGGAAAAGTCAATATCAACACGGCGGGTCTTGAAGAGCTGAAAACGCTTAACGGCATCGGTGACGTGACTGCGCAGAAGATCATCGATTATCGGGAAAGCTCGGGGCCGTTTGCCACGCCGGAAGACATCAAGAACGTCTCCGGCATCGGCGACAAGCGATACGAGGCTATTGCGGATTGCATCTGCGTGTGACCGATGCGAACAGCAGGGAAGGCAGCGGCACATCTCGGGAGGGTTGTAGCCGGTTTGATCGGTGACGATGGGATGGAGGATGCAGAGTTTGCATCCTCGCGCATGCCGCCGCGGTACGAATGGCTGCAGGGGCGGCCGTCGATACCGTTGATTCTGTGGTTTGCACTGGGAGCATGGCTGGCGACGGCCGTAAGCTTCGGGGCGCTGCGTCTTGCCGACAGAGGAGACTGCCGGCAGTGCTTCATTGTCGGTTTGCTGGCAGCTGCGGTGCTCTGCGGTCTGCTCGTGTGCAGATGGGGGTCGGCGGCCATAGTGGTTCTGGGTCTCGGCATCTCACTCGGTGTACTCTGCGGTGCGGCATGCGCTGACAATATGCACCATCTGCAGTCAGAGCTCTGGGATGCTACTGGAACTTGGGAGGTCGTGTGCACGCAGGATGGCCGCATGGGAAGTTTCGGAGAATCGGTTGTCGGGAAGACGGTGACGCCTTCCGGTCATGCGGCAACGGTACGGGTGAACCTTGCCCATGAGGCTGGGCTCATGGCAGGCGACCATTTGAAGATCCATGTGACCTGGCGCAAGCCGAGCGACGCTGCCGCCGAATCGCTATGGGATAAGGGGGTTGTGGCCAGTGCTCAGGCGGCGTCGATTATCCACGAGGAGGAAAGCGGGCCGGGGGCTGTACTCAGAACGATGCGCCGGTCGGCGCTCGAACAGCTGGCGGGGGCGCCTGCACAGGCATCTTCCGATGGCGCGCAGTTTCTGCAGGCCGTGCTGCTGGGGTGGCGTGGGGAGATGTTCGATGCCGCCTGGTATACGGCTGCGAAGGCCGATGGGCTTGCCCATATGGTTGCCGTATCGGGAGCGCATCTCGCTATTGTCTGCGGTTTGGGATTGATGGCGCTGCGGGCAGCACGGGTTCCCCGACGGATCCAGCTCCTCTTCCAACTCTTGCTGGTGGGCGGTTATCTTGTTCTGACCGGCGCGCCCATATCGGCTATCCGGGCAGCTTTCATGGTGGTATTGGGGCTTTCGGCTTTCCTGGTCCGTCGTAGGGCGTACTCCCTCGGAGCGCTTTCCTTCGCCATCATCGCGATGGTGGTGGTTGACCCGGTTTGTGCGCGCTCGCTTTCGTTCGTCTTGTCGGCGGGCTCCACGTTGGGCATCGTTCTCTTTGCAAGGGGCATCGAACGCTGGTTTGCGTTGCTGCTCTCCCGTCCACACGCTGGGGTGCTGCTCCAGGGTCTTTCGCTTACCCTTGCCGCCCAGCTGGTAACCAATCCGCTTGTCGCGTGCGAATTCGGTCAGATTTCTTTGATAGCACCGTTTGCGAATATGTTGGTGGCGCCGGTTTTCTCGGCGGTGTGCGGTATCGGTCTGCCGCTTTCGCTGCTCAGCGCCGCAACGGGGTCGGCCATGCCGGGCCTGACCCTGCTTGCGCAGCTCTGCGGGTGCCTCTGCGCGCTCTTGCAGGGGTGCGCCGGTTTGCCTCTTGCGAGTGTCCCGATTGATTTGGCCCGGCCGGTTGCGCTGCTGTTGGCCATCGGCATGCCGGCCGCGCTCTGGGCGCTGTGGCCTCGTCCTACCGCTTGGTGCATCGGCATATGCATTGCCATTGCGTGCGTTATGGCCATAAGTTTGTTCGGCATCGGGGGCGGTGCGGATGATGAGATCGTCATGTTCGATGTGGGGCAGGGTGACGCCTTCCTCCTTCGCAGCGGGGGAAAGGCGATGCTCATCGATACCGGAAATAATGATCGGCAATTGCTGCAGGCATTGGCCCGTCACGGCGTGCATCGCCTGGATGCTGTGGCGATTTCCCACGCCGATGACGACCATTGCGGTTCGCTTGGGGCCCTCAAAGGCGTCGTGGGCATCGATCGGGTCATCCTTGCGCGAGATATGCTTGCCTGTACCGACGAGAAGGCCCAAGCCCTCGTGGGAACCGCTGCCGCGGTGACGGGTAATGCATCGGCGGTGATCGGGGTAGGGGTCGGCGGGCAGATTTCGCTCGGGCGCTTTGCCTGCCGGGTTATCGGGCCGGATTCCTTCACCGATAACGGAGGCAACGCCGACAGCCTTGCGCTGCTGTGGGAGAGCGACCAGGATGCTGACGGCCAGGTGGATTGGCGCGGATTGTTCTGCGGCGATGCGGAGAAGGAACAGTTGGCGGGATATGAAAGCGCTGGGCGGGTCGGTGATGTCGATGTGTACAAGGTTGGCCATCATGGCAGCAGGGCGGCGGTTGACGAGCAGACGGCGGCGGTGTTGCATCCCGAGATTTGCCTGGTCAGCGTCGGGGCGAATAACCGCTACGGGCATCCGGTTCCCTCGACCCTTGGGATTCTTGAGGCGGCGGGAGGCCATATCTGGCGTACCGACGAACAAGGTGATGTGACGGTGCATGTCACCAAGGAACAGCTGCGCGTGTCGACCCAGCGATAAGCCGATTCGGCTGCGGCATTCCCGTATGAGGGGAGAAGGAGCAGGCAATGCGGTAGAATCGAGGAGACGAACAGCGGGAATAATCTGGCAGGTTGCACAAGGTGCGGCTTGCGGCTTGAAAAAGAGGATGCATGGCGAAAGAAGCGAAACTGTTGCCGGTGTATATGGCGGTCGGCGATGACACGCTGAAGCGGGAACGAGTTGAGGAACGTTTGACGAAGAGGCTGTCCCAGGTGGGCGACCTGTCCTTCAACTCCCAGGTCTTCGATGGCGCCGATGCCCAGGGATCCGACATCGTGATGGCATGCAACACGCTCCCCTTCGCCAGTGCACTGCGCCTTGTCGTGGTGCGCAATGCGGAAAAATTGAAGGCTGCCGATGCACGGGCGGTCAGCGAATACCTTGCAACACCCTGCGAGACGACCGTGTTGGCCCTCTATGCGACGAAGCTCTCGAAAAACTCACGTCTCTACAAGGCGGTCGCTGCCTTTGGGAAGGGTGCCATCATCAATTGCGCATCGGTGAAGAAGCGGAATCTACCTGAGCTGGTTCGCGGTATGGCGAAAAGCCACAGCCTCCAGATGACGCAGGGGGCAATCGAGGAGCTCATCGAGCGGGTGGGGGAGGACACGGTCCGCCTTGATTCAGAGCTGCGTAAGCTTTCTCTGGTGCATAGCGGCAGCGATCCAGTCAACGAAGGGGAGATCGCCCTGTCGGTGGGTAGAACCAACGAGGTGAAACCTTGGGAGTATACCGATGCGTTTGCTGCGCGAAACCTCGGGCGTTGCATCTACTGCCTGCAGCGAATGCCCTCGGCAAGCCCCTATGCTCTCATGGCCGGAAGCGTGAAACGGGTGCGCGAGCTCATCATCACGAAAGCGGTTATCGAGCGCCATCAGGAAAGCCAGCTTGCCGGCGCGCTCGGTCTTCCGGCTTCGCAGGCATGGAAGGTTAAGAACTATCCACGTTGGGCGAACGGGTATTCCGCAGATGAGCTTCGGTCGGCTCTAAGGACGGCTCGCGATGCCGAGAAGAAGATGAAGAGCGGCTACGATCCGAGCAGTACCTTCCTGGATTGGATGATCGGGGTGGTCGCCCGGTAGCCGTTCTCTGGAATGGTCTCCGGTGGAAAGTTCATCCTCCGATATATCGATTGTGTCCCGAGGAGCGCTTTCAGGGATATCGGCATGTTACACTCGAAATACGAAAGGCTACCTAACAGGAGGTTATGATGGCTGATGCCGATCAGAAGGCGGCAGGAGCTGCCCAAGACCCCGAGCCCTCGGTGCATATGTCTTCAGAAACCGAGAAAAAGGTTGCGGCATTCGAGAATAAGCTTTACCAACAAGCACTGGAGGAAGCACGCAAGCAGATGCCCGATACCTCGATCCATGGTATCTCGAATGCGAGCGAGATCGATTCTGTCAGCGCCTATTATCCCAAGCATGATGTCCCAATCTACGATGCCGGCACGAACAAGCAGATCGATCGTATAGATATGGAGCTCGATAAGGTAAAGCGGGCGAACCGCAACGACAGCATCGACTCGGATGCCGTGCTGTATATGAAGCAGCTTCGTTCCCGTGTAGCCAGCGAGGTGGGCAAGACCGATGAGGAGATCGAAGCGGCGAACGAGGCTGAGCGCTTGGCACGCCATAAACGCGATAGCCGTTTCATTTACATCGTGCCTATCGTCATCGTCGTCATCGCAATCGTTTTCTGCATCCTGGTTTACTTTTTCGGCAGCTGAGGAGAATCGGGAAATACCGGGGACGATTCCGGTTGAAGAGAAGGCGGTCCGCGCCTCGGCAGTGACGATGCGGCTTGGATGGGCAACGGAAAAGGGAGGCGATTGCGCCTCCCTTTTCCTTCTTGATATGCGGATGAATCTCAAGGCACCTGCACTGCGCAGGCCCCGCTTGCTATTCAGCGGCTTCTTCGGTTGCCTCAGCGGCTTCGCCTTCATCTTCTGCTTCGGCTGCTTGTTCGGCTTCAGCGGCGGCTTTCTCGGCAGCGGCCTTCTTCTTCGATGCCTTGGCCTCGGCTTCCTTCTGCGCAGCGCGGCGCTTGTCCTTCTCGGCGCCGGCATCGGCCATAGCCTTGCCGGCGAGCGGCCTTGGCCGCAGCTTTCTTGGAACCGCCCTTGGCGACGTTCTCATGTTTGACGGGGGTGTACGCAGCGCGGTCCTCGTCGGTGGCAACCGTGTTCACGAGTTTCATCAGATTGCTCTTGCGGTTGGCGGCCTGGTTCTTGTGGATGATGCCCTTGCTGGCTGCCTTGTCCAGAAGGCGGCACGCATTCACACCGGCGGCATACGCTTCGGCACCATTGCCAGCTTCGACCGCTTCGCGAGCAGTGCGGATAGCGGTCTTCAGCTCGGAGCGGACTGCACGATTGCGCATGCGGGCCTTCTCGTTGGTGATGATGCGTTTCTTCTGACTTTTGATGTTAGCCACTCTTGTTCCTCCATGTTGACATACTATGTTCGCGTCGGTTTTTGCCGACGTCGACACGAAACGCGAAAAGTGTACCATACTCTCGTGTTTGTGCCTTCGAGTACGCTCTGCAGATGAGCGTATTCTTTCAATTGCTCCTTCACCGGCCGAGGCCGGTTTCAGCATCCCCGGTGGAGAGATGAGTGGATGCCGTCTGCATTCAGCCTTCTGATTGTATACGGTTGCGAGTGGAACGGAAAGCGTATGTCTGACGACCCGCGGAAAATTCGAAATTTCAGCATTATTGCCCATATCGATCATGGTAAATCGACGTTGTCGGATCGCATTCTCGAGCAGACAGGCACCATCGCCGAACGAGAGATGACCTCCCAGCTGTTGGACACGATGGATATCGAACGGGAGCGGGGCATCACCATCAAAAGCCAGGCGGTGCGGGTGCGGTATGTTGCCGACGATGGCGAAGAGTACGAATTCAACCTTATCGACACGCCTGGTCATGTGGATTTCACCTACGAGGTATCTCGGAGCCTGGCGGCATGCGAGGGGGCGGTGCTGGTGGTTGATGCCACCCAGGGCGTTGAGGCCCAAACGGTGGCGAATGCCATGATGGCAATGAATGCGAACCTGGAGATCGTGCCCGTTATCAACAAGATCGACCTTCCCGCCGCCGAACCGGAGCGCGTTCGTGGGGAGATCGAGGAGAGCTTGGCCATTCCGGCCGATGATGCGGTGCTGTGCTCTGCCAAGACGGGTGAAGGAGTGCACGACCTTTTGGAATCGATTGTCTACAACATCCCCGCGCCGGAAGGGGATTCGGCCGCGCCGCTGCAAGCGCTTATCTTCGATTCGTATTTCGACTCGTACCGCGGGGTCGTAGCGCTGGTCCGCATCGTGTCGGGCTCCGTGTCCAAGGGCCAGCAGATTAGGATGATGGCAACCGGTGCCACAGCGCTGGTCGAGGATCTGGGCTATCGCACGCCGCACGAGGTGAGCGTCGACCATCTGGGCATCGGAGAAGTCGGCTTTCTGGTAACCGGGCTGAAGGACCCCAGCGAGGTGAAAGTCGGCGATACCATTACCGACCTTGAGCATCCTGCCGCGCAGCCGCTATCGGGCTATCGCGATGTGAAACCGATGGTCTTCACCGGGTTGTTCCCAATCGAGGGAGACCAGTACGAGCCGCTGAAGGATGCCTTGGAGAAGCTGAAGCTGAATGATCCTGCGCTGGTATACGAACCCGAGACCAGCCATGCCCTCGGATTCGGGTTCCGTGTCGGGTTCTTGGGCCTGCTCCATATGGAAGTAGTGAAAGAGCGGCTGGAGCGCGAGTTCAACCTCGATCTCATCGCGACGGCTCCGAGTGTGGAATACCATGTTTTCCTGCGCGGCAAGGGCAAGGAGATGATCTCGCTGCATTCTCCGCAGGATATGCCGGATTTCAGCGAGATCGACCACATCGAAGAGCCGTACCTGCATGCCCGTATCATGGTGCCGCCCGATTACGTGGGGGCGGTCATGGATTTGACCGTTGCGCGCCGGGGCGTGTTCAAGACGATGAACTACCTGGGTCCCACCACCGTCGAGCTGCAGTGGGATATGCCCTCGGGAGAGCTGATCATGGATTATTTCGACCAATTGAAAAGCCACACGAAGGGCTATGCGACGCTCGATTACGAATTCGCGGGATATCAGCAGGCGGATCTCGTCAAGCTCGACATCCTGTTGGCGGGCGAGCCCATCGACGCGCTTTCGTTTATCGTACATCGCGACAAGGCATACGATCGCGGTCGCGCGCTGACGGTCAAATTGAAGGAGATCATCCCGCGCCAGCTATTCGAGGTGCCGATTCAGGCGGTCGTGGGCGGACGTGTCCTGGCGCGTACGACGGTCAAGGCGAAGCGCAAGGACGTGTTGGCTAAATGCTATGGCGGCGATATCTCGCGCAAGCGCAAACTGCTTGAAAAACAGCGCCAGGGGAAGAAGCGCATGAAGAGCATCGGAACGGTCGATGTTCCGCAGGAGGCCTTCATGGCAATCCTGAAAGTGGACGAGGAGTAGCCCGTGCAGCGGTCCGATATGCCTGAATTCTATCGGAGCCATCAGTTGATACTGGCCCCCATGGCGGGGGTGAGCGATCCGGCGTTCCGACAGCTGTGCTGCGAGCAGGGCGCATCGCTGGCCTTTACGGAGATGGTCAGCGCGAAGGGCTTGAGCTATGGGAGCGAGAAAACCGCCTCGTTGTTGGGGCTCGGTCCGCAGGAGGAAGCGGTAGGCGTTCAGATTTTCGGCCACGAGCCCCTGACAATGGCCGATCAGGCAGCGCGCATTGCCGAGCATATGGGCACGTCCGTTGCCATTATCGATATCAACATGGGTTGCCCGGTGAGAAAGATCGTCTCCAAAGGCGACGGGGCGGCATTGATGGCCGATCCCGCACGAGCCGAATCCATTGTGCGGGAGGTCGCCCATTCGCTGGAAGGATCGGGCATTCCGCTTACGGTCAAATTCCGTCGTGGATACGAGATGGGCGCAGAGACGGCTCCCGAATTCGCCAAGCGCATGGAGCAAGCGGGCGCTTGGGCGATCACGGTGCATGGCCGGTATGCGCAGCAGATGTATCGCGGTCATTCCAGCGACGACGCTATCGCTCGCGTGGTCTCTGCCGTGCAGGTTCCCGTGGTGGGCAACGGCGATGTGAACTCGGCAATGCGCGCAGATTCGCTGAAGCGGCAAACAGGGTGCTCCGCCCTGATGATCGCGCGCGCCGCCGAGGGCAATCCCTGGATCTTCCGCCAGTGCGCCGCCGCGCTGGCGGGCATGCCGATTCCGGCGGCGCCGACATTCGAAGAGCGCCTCGCCATGGGGAAGCGCCATGCCTTGCTGCTGCAGGAGATAGAGGGCCCGCGCATCGTGAAGATGCGCAAGCATGCCATGTGGTATCTGACCGGCATACCGGGAGCCTCCCGGGCACGGCGGCTGTTCAACGACTGCACGACAGCCGCCGATTTCTGCGCCGTTTTCGACGGGGTGGCAGATTACCTCCAGAAGCGGCAGGACGCTGCCCCGTCGACCCGGGGCGCCTCGCCATTGCGAACTGGGACCGAGAAAGGGGAGTAACCATGGACATGGATATCGATTCTCGCGATGATTTGCTCAAGGGCCCTGCCGAGGACCGCTTCCTTCCTCCCGATGCGCTGAATGGCCAAGGGCAACCGTATCGGGCGCTTTACCTGCATATCCCCTTCTGCCAGAGCCGTTGCGCCTATTGCGATTTCGTCACCGACGCGCTGCCCTGTTCCGATCCGCGCATCGACGAATATGTGGACCAGCTGGTGCTGGCTATCCGGCATGCGGGCAAACGGGGCCTGCTCGGATCCATCGAAACGGTTTATCTCGGCGGCGGGACGCCGAGCTATATCGGCATGAAGCGCTTAAGCAAGATTCTCTACACCCTCTCGGTGACGATGCATCTTACGCCCGAGGTAGAGTGTTCGATGGAGGCGAATCCGGAGAGTTTGACGGCCGCGATGGTGAAGGACCTGTGGGCACTCGGGGTCAATCGATTGAGCATCGGCGTGCAAAGCCTCAACGACGACACCTTGAAGACCCTCTCCCGCATCCATACCGCCGACAAGGCACGGCAAGCAATTGCCATTGCGCGCGAGCGGTTCGACAACGTCAGCGTCGATATGATGTGCGGGATTCCCGGACAGGATCCGGAGGACTACTGCCGGGAGCTCGAAGAGGTCGTCTCGCTTGGGGCGAACCATGTGAGCGTCTACCCGCTGACTATCGAGCCGGGCACGCCGTTCGACCGCATGATCGAACAGGGGACGCTTGAGGAAATGCCCCAGGACGATGAGGCCATGATGATGCAGATGGCGGCAAGCGTGTTGGAGCCGCTGGGCCTTGCCCGCTACGAGGTGGCTAGCTACGCGCGTCCGGGGTTCGCCTGCAAGCATAACGAGTCGTATTGGACGGGCAAGCCATACTTGGGGTTGGGAGATTCCGCCGCGACGATGATGCAGACGGACCGCCGGCGCGTGCGCGTACAGGATGGCCAGGTGCAAGACGACTTGGATCAGCACCAGATGGTCTGCGAGGACCTGATGCTTGGCATGCGCATGACGCAGGGTGTCTCCGACGAGCAGGTGCGGGCGGCAGGGCTCCATCTGCCGAAGGTCCAAGCGACGTTCTTCGCCCTGGAGCAAAGGCATCTGGTCGAACATGTGGACGGTCGGTGGCAGCCTACTTTGGGCGGTTGGCTTTTGGGAAACGAGCTTTTCGGTGCCATCTATGCACTGGCTCCGGGTACGGGCGCGTAACCAACCTCGGTGCATGACTCGCGCCTGCGCCGGCTGTGCTTTCCCTGCCGAGATTTTGAGGTATGCAGGCCGACGCGGCCTTCCGTTCAGCGAACCGGACCTGTCACTCCGGGAACCGCTCCGGCTACGACGATGATAGAGTCCCTGTGTGCAAGATGCGACGAATAAGCACTCGAGACGGGAGACTGCTAGAATACGCGGATGAAAGGGAGTAACAGACCGAAGAAGGGAGGCCCATCGCATGCTTTCGCAGAGAAGGCAACAGGTTCTCACTGCACTGATCAAAGAGTATGTGGCGAAGGCGCTCCCGGTCGCATCGCGTACACTTGTCGATCATTACCAGCTGGGCGTGAGCTCGGCCACAGTGCGAAACGAGCTCTCGCATCTGGAGGATGACGGCTACATCCTGCAACCGCATACCTCGGCGGGGCGGGTGCCGACGGATTTCGGCTACCGTTCGCTGGTCGACAACCTGCTCAAGGATGAGAAGGTCCAAGAAAACGACGAGACCACGGAAGCGCTCCGCCAGGTGCGCGAGAATGCGCGAGAACTCGATGATTTACTGGAACAGACCTCGGATGTGCTGGCGCGGCTGACGGATTGCCTCGCCATCGTTCTGCCTCCGAATGCCCTGTCGTTGCAGGTCAAACGCATCTCGCTTATCGTCATGGAGGGGCATCTGGTGCTCATGATCGTGGTGACGGAGGAGGGGCAGGTCCTCAAGCGCTCGATCGAGTTCGCCGATTCGGTGGTTCCGGAGGATATCGATAAGATCGAAGGCCTGATGAACCGCGTGTTTGCCGGCAAATCGTTTACCGCAATGCGCGACGAGATCGATTCCGATGCCGTTGCTGCATTCCAGGATCCCCTTGCCCGCGTGATGCTCTCGGAGATGTTCGCCCTGCTGCAAGATGGCGAAGGCGGCCACATGCATCGTCTTGGCTTGACCACTTTGATGCGGCAGCCCGAGTTCAGCGCTTCTCAGATGCTCGTTCCGCTGGTCACGCGCTTGGAAGACGATTCTCTGCCAGTGACCATCCTGGATGCGACCCGCGATGAGGATATGGTGGTGCGCATCGGGCACGAGAATAAGGACAGTGCGCTGGATAACCTATCCATCGTGGCAGCCCGCTACGGTACCGGTGACGATGCAGGGTTCGTGGCGGTTGTCGGGCCGACGCGTCTTGACTACGACAAGGTGATCAGGGCTGTTCGCGCCGCACAGCGCACACTGCAAGGAGATTGATGCAGGCTTCCGGAGGAAACGGGTAATGCAACGGCGGGGCCGTGGGTTCCGCAGGTATGGATATAGAAAGGCATGATAGATGGCTGACAAGGACCTGTACGAGGTTCTGGGCGTCTCGAAAGACGCTACCGATGACGAAATCAAGAAGGCGTTCCGCAAGAAGGCGCGCAAGCTGCACCCCGATGTGAACAAGGCACCCGATGCCGAGGACCGCTTCAAGGAACTTAATGAGGCGTACGACGTGCTCAGCGACCCGCAGAAACGCGCACAGTACGACCGATTCGGCACTATTCCCGGTGCCGCTTCGGGCGGCGCGCAGTATGTCGATTTCGACGACCTGTTCGGCGGCGGCTTCGGTATGGGGGATCTTTTCAGCACATTCTTCGGCGGCGGAGCCAGCGGCGGCGCCCGGAGCGGCGGCAAGGTTCGGCGCGAGGGACGCGATATGGGCCGCGGTCTGCGTCTTACCCTCGAGGAAGTGGCGACAGGCGTGAAGAAGGAGATCGTCTACGACCGCCTGACGCCGTGCGAGGATTGCGGCGGCACCGGATTCGGAGAGGGCGGCAAGGAAGTCGAATGCTCCAAGTGCCATGGCACCGGACGGGTGGTCACGGTGCAGCGTACTTTTCTGGGCGAGATGCAATCGGCAAGCACCTGCCCACAGTGCCATGGCACCGGCCATACCATCGAGAATCCCTGCCCCGAGTGCGACGGCCAGGGCCGCGTGCCCGACCGCCAGCGACTGACCGTCGAAGTCCCCATCGGTATCCGTGACGGTCAGCAGCTGCGCCTGCGCGGCTTCGGCGAAGCCGGTATGAACGGCGCCAAGGCGGGCGATCTCATCGTTACCTGCCGTATCGAGCCGCATGACTTCTTCGAGCGCGATGGGGACGATTTGCATGCGCGCGTCAACATCAGCATGCTGCAGGCCGCCCTGGGCGCCGAAATCACCGTCGATGGCATTCTGGAGAACGAGAAGATCCTGATCAAGATTCCGGCTGGATGCCAGAACGACCAGGTGGTCAAGTCGAAGGGCAACGGTATGCCCAAGTTCCGCGGCGGCGCGCGTGGCGACCTGTACGCCCACATCACGGTCGAGATCCCACGCAAGCTGAGCAAGAAGGAACGTGACATGATGGAGAAGCTTGCTGACATGATGGGCGAGAAGGTCAGCCCGCAGCGCCCGAAGTGGCAGAAGCTGCGCGACGCGTTCGAATAGGGCATGCCGATGGAGAACGTATCCCAAAGCGGCGGCGTCATCGGACGGGGCGGCCAGCCGATGGTCTACCTTTCATCCCAGGTGCTGGCGCGGGAAACCGAGCCGCAGTTCGCCCTTGTGCTTTCCGCCGATCAGGTGGCTGCCTTGCGCGATGGCGGGGTCGTTCCCGGCTCTCGGATCTCGGTCGTCGATGCGGCGCAGGATTACTTCACCTGCGAGGTGGTTTCCTTCGACGAAACGCCGATCTGCCGTATTGCAACCCGCACCCAGGATGCGCTTACGAGTGCGGTCTATCTGGTGCAGGGGCTGTGCGAGGATGAGGTCATGGACACCATCGTGCGCCAGACCACCGAAATCGGAATCGCCGGGTTCTCGTTCTTCACCAGCCATTTCAGCGCCCATCCCGATCCTGTGCGCTACGACGAACGGCGAGACCGGTGGACCTCGCTTGCCCGTTATGCGGCGCTGCAGTCGGGACAGCCGTACCTGCCGCAGGTGGGTGGCATCATCGATTTGGACGCTACCTGCGATCTGCTGGGCCGCTTCGATGCCGTCGTTCTGTGCTGGGAAGGCGAGACCCGGCGGACCATGGCCGACGCCGTCGGCCAGATCAAACGATGGGGGATGGATCGGCAGGCAGATATCGCGCTGGTCATCGGACCGCGCGGGGGAATCACCGACGGGGAGATGGCCCGGCTCGGCAGCGCAAACGGCCGTCTGCTCACCGTGACGCTCGGCCCCGCCATCCTAAGGGTGGAAACCGCCGGCATCGTCGCCCCGACGCTGCTTATCAGCGCCCTAGGCGGACTGCGATGAGGTTCTCGGTCGTCAATATCGGTTGCAAAGTCAATAGGGTGGAAATCGATCGCATCGCCGCCGAACTGAGGGAGCAGGGCGCCCGAATGGTAAAGGACGAACCGGCGGATGTAGTGATCGTGAATACCTGCACGGTCACGGCGGAGGCGGAGAAGAAGGCCCGCAAGGCGGTCCGCCAGGCGTTACGGCGCAATCCGGATGCTCCGGTGCTCGTTTGCGGGTGCGCTGTGGCCATCGACCCAGCTGAATTCACCTCGCTGGATGCACGCGTCCATATCGTGGGCAAGGCCCATGCTGCCCGGGCGGCCTGGCATCTTGCGGGATCTGAACCGGCCGAAGCTTCCGCCCCCGACGCCGACTTGCGTGTGGGCGAGGGGTTCCGTACCCGTGTGGGTATCAAGATCCAGGATGGATGCAACAACTCGTGCACCTATTGCATCGTGCATGTGGCGCGCGGTGTTCCTGTCTCCGAGCCAGCCGCGCGGGTGGCCTCCCTTGTGCGCCGGTATGCGGAAGCGGGGGTGCGCGAGCTGGTGCTCACGGGCATCAACCTGGGTACGTATGACAGCGGGGGCTTGGACCTTGCCGGTTTGATCATGCATCTGCTTCCCCTGATCCCCGAAGGGCGGCTCCGCCTTTCTTCGATCGAGCCGCGGGATGTTTCCGAAGCGCTGATCGATGTGCTGGCCGCATCGGATGGGCGGGTTTGCCGCCATCTTCATCTGCCGTTGCAGTCGGGCAGCTCCAAGGTGCTGCGCGAGATGGGTCGCCCGTATGATGCGGAAGGGTTCCTTGCGCTGGTAGCGCGCCTGCGCGCTGAGGTGCCGCAGCTTTCGCTGTCGACCGATGTCATCGTCGGCTTCCCGGGGGAAACGGAGGGGGATTTCCAACAGACCCTTTCCGTGGTTCGGGCGGCGGCGTTCTCGAAGGTCCATGTATTCCGTTACTCGCGGCGCGCCGGTACGCCGGCGGCACAGCGGGCCGACCAGGTCGATGCGGCCACGGTTGCCGCCCGTGCGAATCGGCTGTCGGCCCTTGGCCGCGAGCTCGCCTTCGAGGATGCCGCCCGTCGGGCGGGCACGGTCGAACAAGTGCTGGTAGAGCAGGCGGGACGGGGTATCACCGAGTCCTATCATCCCGTTTCCTTCTCGGGAACGGCCACCCCGGGGATCTTGGCGCCGTTTCGCTTAACAGAACCCACGGCGGATGGTATCTTTCACCTATGACTGACACGCAGATTACCCTTACCATTCCAAGTTCCCTTTCCATGGCACGTATCGCCGGCCCGGCCGATGCGAACCTACGGCTCATCGAAGGGTCATTCGACGCTTCCATCACGGTACGCGGAAACACCGTCAGCCTGGAGGGCGATGCGGAGGAAGTACGCAAACTCACCACGCTGTTCAGCGACTTGATCGGCATGGCGGAAAGCGGCGCCGACATCTCCCCCGAGACCGTTCGCAGTTCCATTGGGCTGTTGAAGCGCGACCAGTATTCGCCCTCGCTTGTGCGCGAGGACATCATCCTGACATACCGTGGCAAGGCGATTCGTCCGAAGACCGCGGGGCAGCAGCGCTATGTGCAGGCGATGCGCGACAACATGGTCACCTTCGCCCTGGGTCCCGCCGGTACGGGTAAAACCTATCTCGCCATGGCCATGGCGGTTGCCGCCCTGAAGCGAAAAGAATGCGGCCGTATCGTGCTGTCCCGCCCGGTGGTGGAAGCGGGGGAGAGCCTCGGCTACCTGCCCGGGACCCTGCAGGAGAAGGTGGATCCCTATATCCGCCCGCTCTACGATGCCCTCTTCGACATGATGGATATGGAACGGGCGAATGTCCTGCTCGAAGATGGAATCATCGAGGTGGCTCCGCTTGCCTTTATGAGGGGGCGGACCCTGAATGACTCGTTTATCATCCTCGATGAGGCCCAGAACACCACGCCCGAGCAGATGAAGATGTTCCTGACCCGTTTGGGCTTCGGCTCGAAAATGGTCATAACGGGCGATCCCACTCAGCTCGATCTGCCGCACGGGCATTCCGGGCTGCGCCATGCGCGGGAGATCCTGCAAGGTATCGACGGGATCGCGTTCTGTGATTTCACCGATTTGGATGTGGTGCGCCATTCGCTGGTGGCTGCCATTGTTGCCGCGTACGAGCGTTTCGAGAATGAGAGGTAGGGCACAATGGATGTGCTTGTCGATTACGCGTATCGTCCCGATGCGCTTGCCGGGATACCGGTCGAGGATGTCTGCCGATTCGTTATGGAGGCCCAGCAGCTGCCCGAGAACACCGAGGTCAGTGTCAGCTTCGTTGACGATGATACCATCGCGCGCCTGAATGCGGAGTATCGCGGCAAGGAGGGTCCGACCGATGTCCTGAGCTTCGAGCTTGACGGGGCGGACACCGATGAGCCAGAAGAGTTCGCAGGTCCGGACGGCACGGGTGCAGACGAACCGTACGAACTCGGGGATATCGTCATCGCCGTGGACGTGGCAGAGCGTCAGACGCAGCAGTACGGAACGACCTTCGAGGAGGAGGTATCGCTGCTGCTGATCCATGGGGTATTGCACCTGTGCGGATACGATCATGTGACCGACGAGGATGCGGCGGTTATGGAGCCGCTGGAGAAGAAGCTGCGTGCTGCCTGGGCAGAGAAGCGCGGGCTCGGGGAGCTCGCATGAAGCCCGAGCATGATTTCGGGAAATCTTTCGGCTATGCCTTCAGGGGCATCGTCACGGCATGGCGGAAAGGCTACAACCTGCGGGTTCAGAGCGCTGCGGGCGTGCTTGCCGTGGTACTCGGCCTTGCGTTCGGAATCAGCCTGGTTGAATGGTGCGCAGTGGTGGTCTGCATCGGCGCCGTCATCGGCGGCGAGTGCATGAATACGGCGCTTGAGGACGCGGTCGACCTGGCCAATCCCGAAGTGCATCCTTTGGCGAAGTCGGCGAAGGATATGGCGGCAGGCGCGGTGCTCGTCATGTCCATCGCCTCGGCCGTAATCGGCATCATCATCTTCTTGCCGCGCATTCTGTCAGCATTGGGGGTATAGCGCATGGTGCAACCGGTCGGACTTCCGCATGACGATTCAGGCAACCGAGAGATGGCCGCTGGCTTCCAAGGGGCGGGCGGATTCGATACCGAGGCGATGATGGCCCAGCTTGCCGCCGATCGGGAAAACGAGGTGAGCGCGGCGGACCTGGCTCGTGGGGACCGGTTCGCTTCGGGGTTCCTTGCGCTCGTCGGGCGTCCGAATGCGGGAAAATCGACGCTGCTCAACGCCTTGGTCGGCAAGAAGGTTGCCATCACCAGCAACACCGCGCAGACCACACGCAACCGTTTCCGCGGCATTGTGAACCGTCCCCACGCGCAAGTGGTCATCGTCGACACGCCGGGCATCCACAAGCCCAAGGATGCACTCGGAAGAGACTTGAACCAGTCGGCGGCAAGGGGAATGGAGGATGTTGATGTGGTGGCGTTCCTTCTGGATGCCGGCAAACCCTTCGGTCGGGGCGACGACTGGGTGCTGCGCCAGGTAAAGGGCGTGAAGGCCAAACGCATCCTGGTTGTCTCCAAGACCGATACCGCCGATCGGAAGACCGTTGATGGTCAGATTGAGGCGGCAAGCGAATGGGTGGACTGGGATGCGGTCTGCCCGCTTTCGTCAGTGACGGGCGATGGCGTGGCCGCGTTCCTCGATACCGTAATCGGCTTTCTGCCCGAAGGCCCGCGGTGGTTTCCCGAGGACATGGATACCGACCAGTCACTCGAGGCAATCGTTGCGGAATTCATCCGCGAGAAGATCCTGCGGCATACCTACGACGAGGTTCCCCATTCGGTCGGAGTGCTCACCGAGGACATAGACTTCGACGAGGAGCGGAGACTCTATCATATCGAGGCGACCGTATACGTGGAGCGCGACAGCCAGAAGGGCATCATCATCGGCCAGGGCGGCAAGGGCATCAAGGCTATCGGAACCGAAGCGCGACAGGATCTCGAACAGCTGCTCGGAGCCAGGGTCTATCTGGGGCTGCAGGTGCGCGTGCGCAAGAACTGGCGCCAAGATGAGAGCCAGATTCGGCGGTTCGGATACGGGGAGGGCGAATAGCCCCATGGCGGCGCGGACGTATCGTGACCAGGTAATCGTCCTGCGCAAGACGAAGCTCAAGGAGTCCGACCTGATTCTTACGTTGCTTGCGCAGGATGGCCGGCAGGTGCGCGCGGTCGCCAAAGGCGCCCGCAAGCCCACGAGCTCGTTTGCGGCACGGCTCGACCTGTTCAGCAATGCCAGGGTCCTGTTTGCCAGCGGGCGGAATCTCGAT
The DNA here is from genome assembly GCA_050951005.1 of Eggerthellaceae bacterium. GTDB lineage: Bacteria > Actinomycetota > Coriobacteriia > Coriobacteriales > Eggerthellaceae > UMGS1519. The sequence goes on from JBMNIP010000004.1 coordinate 436,278, forward strand.
ATCGTCAAGGAGGCGCGTCTGGTCGATGCCCATGAGCCGTTACGGCTCGATATAGGGCTATCGGCTTGCGCGAGTCCCTTGGCCGAGCTTCTGGCGAAGGCGACTCAGGATGCACTGCCGGTTCCCCGTCTGTTCGATATGACGCAGGCGGCTTTTTCGACGCTCGAGTCCGTCCAGGGCACGGTGCGCCTGCTGCTTGTGGCGGGGTATCTTCTGAAGGCGAGCGCGCTGTTGGGATTCCGCCCCATCTTGCGGCATTGTGTGGAATGCGGCGCTTCCCTCGATCCTGCCGACTGTCCGGATCCTCTGCGGTTCTCGGCGAGAGCGGGCGGCGTGCTGTGCTCGGCCTGCGCGCAGGGCCAGGACGCCGTGCCGCTTGCACCTGCCATCGTCGGATGGGCGGCGACGTTGCTCGGCGCCCGCTTCGCGGAGTTAGAAAGCTTCGATGCGGACGAGGATACGGCGTATGCGATCTTACGGATGGCGCAGATGTGGACCCGCGAGCACATCGGGCGCCTGAAAAGCCTGGAGATGCTGCTTGCGATGGGCGTGTACTAGCGCACGGGATTTCACGGCTCGTTCTCGCAATGCGCCTGCGCGGTGCGCGATCAGAGCGTTTAAGCCTTTGCCGGTGCGGTTTCGTGCCGCTGCTGCAGAGCCAGCTCGAGCGCCTTGGTGAATTGGTCGGCGCACGATGTGCCGCGGCCGGCGCAATCGTTTCCCTTCAAGATGTCGATGACCTGTTCGGCTTCCATGCCGTCTACGAGCTTGCCGATGGCCTTCAGGTTGCCATTGCAGCCGCCCAGGAAGCTGACGTTCGTGACGCGGTCGTCATCGGTCAAGTCGAAATAGATCATCTGGCTGCACACGTCGCGCGGTTGGAATTGGTACATGGTTTCCTCCGTTGCCGGGAACGTTGCTGCAACATCCGAGGCTCGCGCGATGCTGCAGGGACGCGTCGATTTTTGTGCAAATGATAGAGTCCGCCTGCCGAGTTGGCAAACCGTCTCCACAAACCGTATACTTCCAACGGTTATGTAATACGGCTTCCTGCTTAGTCCGCATGGCTCACCGCTTGCGCACTCAGCATCAAGCGACGATTCGAACAGAAAGGTGAATCACATGGCAGATCGCAGAAGCATCTCCAAAGAGCGCGTTGCAGAGCTGATGAAGGAGTATGGCAAGAACGAGAACGATTCCGGCTCCGCCGAGGTCCAAGTTGCCATCCTCACGGACCGCATCCGCAACCTTACCGAGCATCTGAAGACCCATCAAAAGGATTTCCACACCCGCACGGGTCTGCTGAAGCTCATCGGCAAACGTCGGCGGCTACTGGCGTACATCGCCGACCGCGATATCGAAGAGTACCGCGCCCTTATCAAGAGGCTCGGTATCCGCGATAACCTCTAATCACTTAGCAAATTGCCCGCTTCGGCGGGCTTTTGCATATTCCCAACCTCCCGTACCTGCTTGCAAGGCAATCGGGTTCGCGGCGAAGCGGGGGATATGAAAGCGGTCGGTCGCGCGGAGCGCGCGGTTGCTCGCGGCCCGGTAAAAGATTCCGGCAACCGAAGAAGCTTCATGCAATCCGGCATGAAGGAAGAGAAAGCGAAACGTTCATCATCATGGAAAAAATCGTTGAGAGCTTCGAGCTGTATGGCAAGCAGTACCGCTTCGAGACCGGCGAGCTGGCGAAGCAGGCCAGCGGGGCGGTACTCGTGACCCAGGGGGAGACCACCTGCCTGGTTACCGCCGTCATCTCCAAGGAGGAGAAGGATTACGACTTCTTCCCGCTGACCGTGGATTACATGGAGAAGCTGTACTCCGTGGGCCGCATCCCGGGCGGTTACCTGAAGCGCGAGGGCAAAGCCAGCAACAAGGGTACGCTGACGGCCCGCATGATCGACCGCCCCATTCGCCCGATGTTCGCCGAGGGCTTCAAGCAGGAAGTCCATGTGGTGGCCACCACCTTCGTCTGCGATGGGGAGGACCAGCCCGACGCCCTGTGCGTAGCAGGCGCCTCTGCCGCGCTGATGCTCGCAGACGCCCCGTTCGAGGGTCCCGTTGCCTGCGTGCGTATCGGCCGCGACATGGATACGAAGGACTTCATCGTCAATCCCACCTACCAGGAAGCCGAGAATTCCGACCTCGACCTGATCATCGCCGGCGGCCACGATTTCATCTCGATGGTCGAGGCGGGCGCCCATGAGATCTCCGAGATCGATATGCTGGCCGCTCTCGAATTCGGCCAGAAGGCCATCAACCAATTCTGCGAGGCCGAGCAGCGCTTCCTGGACAAGTGCACCATCACCCCGCGCGAATGGCCCATCCACCATCCCGATCCTTCGATCGCCGAACGAGTGAACGCCCACTACGACGAGATGTCGGCGGCGCTTAAGGATGCCGACAAGCTTTCGCGCATCGATAAGGTCGAGGCGTTGAAGGCCTCCATCAAGGAGAACGACTTCACCGAAGAAGAGCGTGACGTCTGGGCAAGCGACATCGCCGCCGCCTGCAAGGCGCTCGAGAAGCATGCGATGCGCCGCATGGTCATCGAGACCGGCGAGCGCGCCGACGGCCGTACTGCCACCGAAGTGCGCCCGCTCTACATCAAGCCCGGTTATCTGCCGCGCGTCCATGGCTCCGGCCTGTTCCAACGCGGGCAGACCCAGGTGCTGTCGGTATGCACCTTGGGTATGCTGTCCGAGGCCCAGCGCTTGGATACCATCGAACCGGTCGAGCATGTCCGTTATATGCACCAGTACAACTTCCCGCCGTATTGCACGGGCGAGGTCGGCCGCATGGGTGCTCCCAAGCGCCGCGAAATCGGGCACGGTGCCCTGGCGGGTCGTGCGCTTTTGCCGGTGCTCCCCGACGAAGAGGAGTTCCCGTATGCCATCCGCGTGGTGTCCGAGGTCCTGGAATCCAACGGTTCCAGCTCCATGGCTTCCACCTGCGGTTCCACTCTGGCTCTGATGGACGCCGGCGTGCCGATCAAGGCGCCGGTCTCCGGTGTGGCCATGGGCTTGATCAAAGAGGATGACGACGTGGTCATCCTCACCGACATCCAGGGTCTTGAGGACTTCCTGGGTGATATGGACTTCAAGGTGACGGGTACCGAGCAGGGCATCACCGCCCTGCAGATGGACAACAAGGCCAAGGGTCTGTCCACCGAGATCCTGGGCCGTGCCCTGGCGCAGGCCAAGGAAGGCCGTCACTTCATCCTGAATGCGATGTTGGAGGCAATCCCGGAGCCGCGCCACGAGCTTTCCGAGCTGGCTCCGCGTATCGAGACCATCCACATCCCGGTCGACAAGATCCGCGATGTCATCGGAACCGGCGGCAAGGTCATTCGCGGCTTGCAGGACGAGACCGGAGCGAAGATCGAGGTCGAGGAAGATGGCACCGTGCGCATCGCCGCCACCGAAGGCGAAGGCGGAGCCGCTGCGAAGAAGGCCATCCTCGATATCGTCAAAGTCCCCGAGGTCGGCGAGATCTACGAGGGCGAAGTGGTCGGCATCAAGGATTTCGGTGCGTTCGTACGCCTGACTCCGAGCAAGGATGGCCTGCTGCATATCTCCCGTGTGGCTAACGGCCGTGTGGGAAGCGTCGAGGATGTCCTGAAGCTTGGCGACACCGTCAAGGTCGAGGTCATCGAAGTCGATGACAAGGGCAAGATAAGCCTCGACCGTCTGGATAAGCCCGATGCGCCGGAGGGCTCCTCCGCTCCGCGCCAGCGTCGCGACCGCCGCAACGGCGATCACCACGGCAACCATAACGGCCATGGCGACGACCACCGGAACCGCCGCCCCGGAGATTACAACCGCAACGGAGATTCCCATCGCCATCCGCGTCGCCGCAGCAGCGGCAACGGGGACCACGCTGAATAGTCGCGCTCCATCTGAAGGTCGCTGAAGGCCGCTGCAGCTGAGGTTGCAGCGGCCTTCTTCTCTCTCCCTATGAGGCGCACCTATCCGAAGCCGGCAATGGTGTAGAGTGGCACCTGAAACGTGCGGAGGCGAGCAAGGAGGAAGCGTATGAACCTGGAGATCACGAACCTCGATAACGGGATCACGGTGGCCACCGATACGATGCCCGGCATCCGTTCCATCACGCTCGGCATCTGGATCAAGGTAGGTTCCCGAGACGAAGAACCTGACCAGCATGGGTTGGCCCACTTCATGGAACACATGGTTTTCAAGGGCACGCCGCATTATTCGGCAGTGCAGATCTCTGCCGTGTTCGATGCGCTGGGAGCCGAGTTGAATGCGTTTACCAGCAAGGAATACACCTGCCTTCATGCTCGGTTCGTCGATGAGAAGCTGGATCAGGTTGTGCCGATCATGGCCGAGATGCTAACCGATTCGCTGTTTGCTCCTGAAGATATCGAGAACGAGCGGGAAGTGGTGGTTGAGGAAATTGCCCGCAGCGAGGATACGCCCGATGATCATGTTTTCGAGCTGTTCAGCCATGCCCTGATGCCCACCCACCCGCTCGGGAGGCCCGTTTTGGGCGATCGGAAGCTAGTAGAGGGGTACGGCCATGACGACTGCGAACGATTCCATGCCCTCCATTACGGTACGCAGAACCTTGTGGTTGCCGCGGCAGGGCATGTGGACCACCGGAAGCTGGTTTCCTTGATAGAAGAGAGCTTCTCCCGTTTGGCCATGGGAGATAAGACCGAACGCGTTCCGGCATCGGAGAGCGCCCCCATGTCCTTCTCTTGCCAGACCAAGGATATCGAGCAAGCGCATTTCGTATACGGGTTCCCGTGGATGGATGCCTCGGATGACCGGCGGTTCGCCGGAGCACTGGCCTCCGCTATCCTGGGCGGATCGATGTCATCGCGCCTGTTCCAAGAAGTACGTGAGAAGAACGGCCTGGCCTATGCCGTTTTCAGCCAGGGGATACTGTACTCGGATGCCGGGATGTTCTGCATCTATTGCGGCACGCGACCGGACAACCTGAAGCAGGCGCTGTCTATCGTGCAGCGCGAGGTACGGCGCCTGGCCGAAGAGCCGCCGACCTCCGAGGAGGTGGAACGCCAATGCGGGGCGATCTGCGGATCGCTGCTTCTGGGGATGGAATCAACCAGCACCCGGATGGCCCGTTTGGGCCGTGCAATTTGCCTGGGGCTTCCCCTTCGCGATGCAGAAGAGCTGGTGGAGCGCTATCGTCAGCTGGGTCCTGCCGATGTCCAACGGGTGGCGCAGGATTTCATGACCGCGGCGCCGACCCTTGCGGTGGTATCGCCGTTCGAAGAGGGCTCGCTCGCCGGCATTCTTGAGGCGTAGGACTCTAGGCTACAATATCGGGGAAACATCGACCGGGCATCAGGGGCGAAAGCCCTCTGATGAACGGGAGCATTGGACTAGAGAAAGGTTTGTGAACGGATGATCAGAGTAGCGGTAATCGGATATGCCGGTCGCATGGGCGACGCGGTGGTGCAGGCAGTTACCGGGGCTGCGGACATGGAGGTGGCGTGCGGCGTCGACCCCCATACGACTGATGCGGCATTTCCCGTGTACGGAACCATCCAGGAGGCGCTTGCGGCGGAATCCTTCGACGTGATGGTCGACTTCACGCAACCCGATGTGGTGGAGGGCAATATCCGAGCCGCGTTGCCTCAGGGCGTCGACTGCGTGATAGGCACAACCGGCTTGGCACCCGAAAAGCTCGAAGAGCTTGCCGGGCTGGCGCCGGAGGGCACCTGCCTGTTCGTGGCCCCGAATTTCACCATCGGTGCGGTGCTCATGATGCAGTTTGCCAAGAAAGCTGCTCCGTATTTCCCGGAGGCGGAGGTCATCGAATATCACCATGCGAATAAGAAGGATGCCCCGAGCGGCACCGCCACCCGGACCGCTGCCTTGATCAACGAGGCGCGCGGACGGGTAAGCGAGGCACCGGGCAAGGAGACCGAGATCCCGGGAGCCGAGGGCGCACGCGGCGCTTTGGTCGAAGGCGTACCGGTGCATTCGGTCCGTTCGATGGGATTCGTTGCCAGCCAAGAGGTGATCTTCGGGAGCATGGGTCAGACCTTGACGATTCGCCATGACTCATGGGACCGCATGTCCTACATGCCCGGCGTGCTGTTGGCCATCCGCCGCATGCCCGAATGCAGCGGCTTGATTGTCGGTTTGGAGAACTTCCTTTCCTAAACATGGTTTCATGTGATAATAGAGCGCAGCTAGGCATGCCTCTGAGGGTGGCATGCCCATGATGCAGAGCTTTGAACGTGCATTGCCGTTCGGGCCTTCGGACCGACGGTGCAATGGTAAGGAGAACGACGAATGGCAGAGGGAACACCCATTTTCGGCACGATGATTCCGGCGATGGTCACTCCGTTCGACAAAGACGGGGAGCTCGATCTGGATCGGGCGCAGGCTCTGGCGGAGCGTCTGGTTAAGGGCGGGGCAAACGGCCTGGTCATAAACGGTACGACCGGGGAAAGCCCCACGGTGTTCTATCCTCAAAAGATGAAGCTGTTCAGCGCGGTTGTCGAAGCGGTGGGGGGCAAGGTGCCCATCGTCGCCAATGTGGGCGACAACTGCACCGCCGACACGGTCGATTTCGCACAGGACGTTCAGAAGCTCGGTGTCGACGGTTTCATGCTGGTTGTGCCCTATTACAACAAACCGCCGCAGGAAGGCCTTTACCGTCATTTCCGCACTATCGCGGAATCAGTGGATAAGCCCATCATCATGTACAACATTCCCGGCCGTTGCGTTATCAACATGCTGCCGGAAACCACCCTCCGTCTGGCGAACGACGTAGAGAATATCGTCGCGATCAAGGAAGCAAGCGGAGATCTCGAGCAGATCAAGACTATCATCGACAACGCCCCAGACGATTTCTGGGTGTATTCCGGTGATGACGAGATGACCTATGACATCATGAAGCTCGGTGGTGCGGGCGTAATCTCCACCATCGGCAACGTTGCTCCCGGCCGGATGCGGGAAGTCGTCGACTTGTGCAGCAAGGGCGACTTCGAAGCAGCGAGCATCGCCAACGAGGCACTGCTTCCGCTGATGCGAGAGCTTTTCATCACCTCTAATCCCATTATGGTGAAGGAAGCGTTGAACCTGAGCGGTTTCGACGTAGGCGGTCTGCGCCTGCCGCTTATTCCGGCCACACCGGAGCAGTCAGCAGAACTTGCGGAAGTCATGCGTCAAGTGGGCGTGCTCTGATCACGAGTTAAGGAACCCATGTCAGAACAACAGAAGAAGGAAAACCGCGGCAACGAAGCACGGGGCCGCAGGTCTCGTACTGCCTCCGATACTCCCAAGGAGGCCAGCAAGAAGAAGCAGGCCGCAAAGTCCAAGAAGGGCAAAGCCCAAGCCGGCCATGACAAGAAAACCGCCTCCGACAAGGCCAAGAAGCATAAACAGCCCTCGGGGGATAAGAAATCCAACGGCACCAAGAATAACGGGAGTTCCGATAAGCAGAACGCGAAACGTGCAGGCGGCAACGGAAACAAGCGTCGGCGCACGGAGTACCGCCGCCATGTGAACCTGGAGCACAAGCGCCCCGAGCTGTCACGCGGTGCGGCGGCAGGGAACACGTCTGACCTGTCGGCCTCGCGCGGAAAGAGCCTCATCGACCCTGCGCGCCGCAATTTCATGAGCCCGGAAAAGGACCCGAAGGCGGTGTTGAAGGTCATTCCGCTGGGCGGTCTGGATGCCATCGGCAAGAATATGACCGTCTTCGAATGCGGCAACGACATCGTGCTCGACGATGCCGGCTGTATGTTCCCCGATGACAGCCATCCCGGTATCGACCTTATCCTGCCCGATTACTCTTACCTGCTGCAGAATGCAGAGAAGCTGCGCGGCATCGTGATAACCCATGGCCACGAGGACCATACCGGCGCGTTGCCGTATGTGATGAAGGACCTGGATTGCGAGGTGCCCATCTACGGTACCAAGCTGACCCTCGGCCTGATCGAGGGCAAGTTCAAAGAGCATCATGTGCGCAATGCCAAATTGGTGGAGATCAAGCCCGGCCAGAGCGTGAAGATGGGATGCTTTACGGCGAACTTCTTTGCGGTGAACCACAGTATCCCCGGTTCTGTCGGAATCTTCTTCAACAGTCCTGCCGGCAATGTGCTGCATACCGGCGATTTCAAACTGGACCAGACGCCCATCGACGGCATCACAACCGATTTCGGCGCCATCGCCGAATACGGCCGTGCTGGTGTGGACTTGATGATGTCGGATTCCACGAACGCCAATATCCCGACCTTCACGCCATCGGAAGCGGAAGTCGGCAAAGTCCTGAACCGTATCATCGCGCAGGCGACCGGCCGCGTGGTCATCGCCTCATTCGCCAGCCATATCCACCGTATGCAGCAGATTTGCGATGCTGCCATCGCGAACGGCCGAAAGGTGGTGGTCACCGGCCGTTCCATGGTGCAGAATACCGACATCGCCCGGCGCCTCGGCTACCTGCATATCTCCGACGATGATTTGCTGGATGCCTATTATATGAAGGATGTGCCACCCGAGAAGGTGGTGGTCATGTGCACGGGCAGCCAGGGCGAGCCGTTGTCAGCACTCGCGCGCATCGCGGGGGGTTTGCACAAGACCATCTCGCTCGATCGCGGCGATACGGTCATCATCTCGGCCAGCCCCGTTCCCGGAAATGAGAAGGCCGTGACGAACATCATGAACCTCTTGTCCAAGATCGGTTGCGATGTATGGGATAAGAAGCGGGCCCGTGTCCACGTGTCGGGTCATGCCGGCGCCGAGGAGCTGAAGATCATGCTCTCGATTGCCAAGCCCAAGGCGTTCATGCCGGTCCATGGCGAGGCCATCCATCTGCGCGCCCATGCCAAGCTCGGCGAGGCGACAGGGGTGCCGCCGGAGAACATCTTCATCTTGGACAACGGGGACACCCTGGAGCTCTCTGCCCATGGCGTCGAGCGCGGCGAAACGGTGCAGAACGGCATCGTGCTGGTCGACGGCCTGCGTGTGGGCGACACCAGCGAAGAGGTCCTCAACGAGCGTTCCGATCTGGCTGAACAGGGCTTTGCCACCATCGCGGCCGCGGTTGACCGTGGCAGCAGGCGCATCGTCGGCAACGTGCAGGTTGAGATGCACGGCATCACTTCGGGCGAGGATGTGCTGATGCTCAAGGATGCTACCTCGCGCGTGACCAAGAAGCTCTCAGAGGCGCTTCAGGAGAACCGCACCACCAAGGAGCTGAAGAAGGCATCGCGCAATGCGCTGCTCGACGTGCTGTGGCGCAATATCAAGCAGCGTCCCATGGTGATTGTGAACATCCTCGAGGTTTAGCTATAATCCGAATTTGGGAATTGTTGCCCGGCGGGCATCGGCATGTCGGTGTCCGGGCAGTATCCGATTCCGCCCCATGAGCCGCATGGGGCGGAATCGGCATGTAACCGTAAACGTAATCTATCTGCAGTAGAAGGCGGCTCGCAGTGAGCTCACGTAACTCATCGAAAAAGAATCGCTCCGCATCCTCAGGCAATGCTGTGCGAGGCGGACGGAAGGCCCAATCTTCCACGGCGAAGAACGCCCGGCGCCAACAGGGGAGGAAAAGAGGTGCCCAGGCCGCCGAAGTGACTGCCGACCATCTTCTGGACGACCGTACCCGGCGGGACATCGGCGGTGTCGTCTTCGCCATTGTCGCAGTCGCATTGCTCGTGATGGTTTTCATGCCGGGAAACGGTGTGGTTGCCAAGGCGGTCAGCGAATGGATGCGCCTGCTTTTCGGCTTCGGTGCCTATCTGCTGCCGTTTGCGCTGTTGCTCGTCGGCGCCTCGCTGGTCATCCGTTTCGACCAGAACCATATGCCCGCCCGGGTGGCGGTTGGCTTGATCGTCATGCTCGTCGCGATTATCGGGCTGCTGGGAGTGTTTACCCCGGGGGTTACCCCGCACAATCTGCAGGCACTGTTCCTGCGCGAACACCTTCTGGCCCAGGGCGGGTATCTGGGTGCCGGTATCGCTTGGGCGGGCCTTTCGCTTTTCGGCCAATTGGTCACGATCATCATCTTGGTGGGCTTGATCGTCATCTCGCTTCTGATCATCGGCTTCTCCATCTCCGGCCTCATCGAGAAGGCCCAGGACGCAAACCGCCGCCATCAGCATGAGCGTGCGGCAAAGGCAGCGCAAAGGGCGGTTCAGGAAGAGCAGGATGCCGAAGCCGAGGAAGACGGGCCTTCCGACCCATTTGCCGATATGCCGGTCGGCGGACAGGCGACGCGGCGTTTCACCGATGCGGAGTCCGTGCGCGACCAACCGACGCGCGTGCTGCACCGTCGTTCTCAGGACACAGATCAGACCAGGGAAATCGATCAGGAAGACGAGGACGGCTCTGCTTTCGAGAGCGCTGCGGCTGCCGGCATCGGGTTCGGAAGCCAGCGTACCCAGGCGCTCGGAAACGCGCAAGATGCGGTTTATGCTGGCAGGGCGGCAGATCCTCAGGCGATGACCCGCAAGCTCGGTTCGAAGAGCCGGGTTGAGAACGAGCTCGATGACCTGGCGGCCAAGGAGAAACCGGCGCCGATTGCCTCAGGTACCAAACCGAAACCGCGCAATCGGGCGAAGGTGGGAAAGCCGGCGCCATCCGCTGAGAAGACGAAGGGGGCTGTGGCCGGAGCCGGCAAGCCGTCGAAGGCAGCGAAGGGGGGGACGGCTCCCATCAACCTGCCGTACCCTTCAGAGAATTTCGAACTGCCTCCGGCAAACTCCCTGAAACGCTCGGCTTCGCGTGCCGTCAGCGCCGAAAGCGAGGCATCGTTAGCCGAAACAGCCCAACTGCTGCAGAAAACGCTGAACGATTTCGGAGTCGACTGCAAAGTGGTCGATTGGGTTGCCGGCCCGACGGTAACCCTCTTCCAGATCGCCCTGCCGTCCGGTGTGCGCGTTAACCGGGTCACCAACCTTTCGGACGATATCGCCTTGGCGCTTGCTGCGCCCGGCGTGCGTATCTTCAGCCCGGTACCCGGTACCAACCATGTCGGTGTCGAGGTACCGAACAAGGTGCGCCAAACCGTGCTGCTGGGCGATGTTCTCCCCGCGGCGAAGACCGGTCCATTGCAGATGGCGCTCGGACGCGATGTCGAGGGGCATGACGTGGTTTCAAATCTGGCAGAGATGCCGCACCTGCTGATCGGCGGTACCACCGGTTCAGGCAAATCGGTATCGATAAACTGCATGATCATGTCCATCCTCATGCGGGCCACGCCGGCCGAGGTGCGCATGATCATGGTCGACCCCAAACGCGTCGAATTCATGCCCTACAATGGCATCCCGCATCTATATGTCCCGGTGGTAACCGAGCCCAAGGAAGCGGCAAGCGCGCTTGCATGGAGCGTTGCGGAGATGGAGCGCCGCCTTAAAGTCATGTCGGCTGCGGGTGCCCGAGATATCAAGCAGTACAATGCAAAGGTGCACCAGGGCCTGCTCGACGAAGAGGATCAGGAGGCGCAGCAGCTTCCGTATCTGGTCATCATCATCGACGAGCTTGCCGATCTCATGATGAACGTCGGCAAGGATGTTGAGTTCTCTATCAGCCGTCTGGCCCAGCTGGGCCGTGCAGCCGGCATCCACTTGATCGTGGCAACGCAGCGACCCTCGACCAAGGTGGTAACGGGCCTTATCAAAGCGAATATCACGAACCGGATCGCCTTCAACGTGGCATCGGGCATCGATTCCCGCGTGATTTTGGACACGACGGGCGCCGAGAGCCTGATCGGTTTGGGCGATATGCTGCTGTCCAAGCCCACATTCGCGAAACCGCAGCGCTTGCAAGGATGTTTCGTTGGCGAAGAGGAGATCAACGCAGTGGTCGAGCATCTCAAGGCGCAGGCGGAACCCGAATACCATACCGAGATCCTGAAGACGAATCTGATGTCGCAGGGAACCGAGGTCCATGGTTCTAACGGCTCGGCTTCGAATCTCGATCCGCTGCTCTGGGATGCGGCCGAAATCGTGGTCGGCAGCAAAGTCGGATCGACATCCAACCTGCAGCGCCGCTTGCAGGTTGGGTATTCCCGCGCTGGGCGTATAATGGATATGCTTGAGGAGAAGGGCATCGTGGGCCCAGCCAATGGCAGCAAACCGCGCGAGGTTCTTGTCGACGAGCTCGAATTGGAGACCATCAAGGCCTTTGAACAGGCCGATGGCAATCCGGTTGATCAGTAGGGTGAAGGAGCAAGTAGGGTGAACAACGATTTCGGCTCTCAACTGCGTAACGCGCGCATCCGGCAGGGTTATGACATCAACACTGTCGCTCGACGCCTTCGCATTCGCCCCGATGTGATCCAGAGCATCGAGGAGAGCGATTTCGAACGCATGCCCCCGCGGGGCTACGCCCGCAACATGATCAATTCCTATGCCCATCTGCTTGGGCTGAATTCCTCTCAAATCACCCGTCAATACCTGGACGAGCTGTATGCCTACCAGGTGAATCAGGCCAGCCATGATGTGCGCGGAACAGGTTTCAACATCCCGGAGAGCAACCGGTACCACCATCGTGGCACGGGCGCATCGGGACATCCCCGTGAAGTGCGCCGCGGCGCGCGCACCCGTACCGAAGGGTCCGAACGTTTCAGTCATCGGGTGTACGACGACGGCTATCAACCGCATCAGACCCATGATTATCAGGGGGATTACCATCACCGTTACGGTGATGGGGCACAAGGGCGCACCACGCATTCGCGTGGACGTCGGGCGGGCAACGTGGCTATTGGCGGAGAAGGCTATCTGAACGCATACAAAGGACCTACGGCTGCCGATTCATGGACGGCGAACTGGCGCAACCGCATCCCTTCGCTTGCCGTAGTCATCGTTGCGGTGGTGCTGGTCATCATCCTGTTGGTTCTGCTCTTCGGACCGAAAGATTCAGGCTCCACCGAAGAGGTAACGACCATGCCGGTCACCGGGGTCGAATCGGCGGAAAGCGCATCGAGCACCTCTTCCGAGCAACCGACCTCGTTCGAATTCTCGTTTACCGTCGAGTCGGGTAAGAGCGTCTGGGTCGAGTGCTACGTGGACGGCAAGACAAAGGTCGCGAAGACGGTGAAGGGACCGACAACGAAGACGTATACGGTAAAGAAGAAGGTCGAGCTGGTTGCCGGTACCTCCGATGGCATCTCGGCAAAGCAGGATGGCCAGAACGTCAAACTGACCACCACTTCAGCCGGGGGCGTCGACACCACATTGACGTTCTCCGATTACCTGAAGAAGTGGAAGAAGCAGAACGGCGCCAGCAGCTCCTCTTCGGCAACCTCTTCGAGCGCAAGCGATACCAGCTCGGACAGTGCTTCTTCTGGCGAGAGCAGCAGCTCGGCTGCTTAGCCGGTTCGGATTTTCGGAAGACGTTTTCCGGTGGGGCCGCCTGCTCACCAGCTGCACACACATCATCGGTATAATGCACGGGCACCCTATTGCAGGGTGCCCGTTCAGATTGGACAACGGGCGGTGCGCCGTCGGCGCACCCCGAGACGAGAAAGGCACCGCAAGATGGCAAAAGATTCCAGCTTCGATGTAGTCTCCGAGGTGGACATGCAAGAGGTGGACAATGCGTACGGCCAGGCCACCAAGGAGGTTTCCCAGCGCTACGACTTGAAGGGAACCGGCTCCAAGATCGAGCTCGACAAGGGCAAGGGCACTGTCACGCTCACTGCTCCGAGCGAGTTCGTGGTCGGCCAGGTGCGCGACATCTTCACAAGCAAGCTGGTGAAGCGCGGCGTGGACCTGCAGGCGGTCGAGTGGGGCAAGATCGAGCCTGCAGCAGGCGGCAATTCCCGGCAGGTCGGCACCATCAAGCAGGGCATCGACCGGGATACTGCCAGCAAGATCAGCAAGGACATCAAAGCTCAGAAGCTCAAGGTGAAGGTTACCATCGAGCAGGACAAGGTCCGGGTATCCGGCCCGAAGCGCGATACGCTGCAAGAGGTCATCGCGTTCCTCCGGTCCAAGGATTACGGCCGTCCCCTTCAGTACACGAACTACCGATAGGGACGTTTCGTGGTACCGAGCATCAATATCGTGACCATGGGGTGCGCCAAGAACGAGGTGGACTCCCAGGAGATGATCGCCCGCCTGCAGGCAGCGGGTTACCGCATTGCCGAAGACCCTGCTCAGGCCGATGCGGTCATCGTGAATACCTGTTCCTTCATCCAGATGGCCACCGAGGAGAGTCTCGACGCCATCTTCGAGGCGGCTGGATTGGAGAATGTCCGCAAGGGCGCGCATCTGCTGGTCAGTGGCTGCATGCCGGCGCGCTACGGCGATGATCTCGCCGGCGAGCTTACCGAGGTCGAACGCTTCATCCCCTGTGACGAGGAGGCGGATATCGTGTCCATCATGGATGGGCTTTTCGGCGACGCTGCCCCCTCCGGTCCGCGCAGCGATGCCGCACAGGTTCCGTATCGCCCGCTTGCCGATCAGTCTCCGTGGACGGCATATGTGCGCATCTCGGACGGCTGCGACCGATTCTGCAGCTACTGCACCATCCCCTACATCCGCGGCCGGTACCATAGCTATCCGGAGCCCCAGATCTTTTCAGACGTCGAGCGCAAGGTGGCGGCGGGCGTGCGCGAGATCACGCTGATTGCACAGGATACGGGCCGTTGGGGTACGGATTTACCCGAGCCCTCCACGTTGGGTGCGCTATTGGATCATCTGGCGACGGCGTTTCCGAGCACCTGGTTCCGTGTCATGTACATCCAACCCGAAGGGGTCGCCGATGATCTGCTGACGGCGATGGCGGCCCATGACAATATCTGCAGCTACCTGGATATACCCGTCCAGCATGCCAGTGCCGACATTTTGAAGGCAATGAACCGCAAGGGCTCGAAGGAAGAGTACCTGGCGCTGGTGGAGAAGGTGCGGGCGATGGTGCCCGGTATCACGCTGCGCACCACGGTTATCGCCGGCTATCCAGGCGAGACCCCTGCGCAGGTCGAAGAGCTCTGCGACTTTTTGCAGGAGGCGTGCTTCGATTACGTTGGCGTGTTCGCCTATTCCCGTGAAGAGGGAACCCGCGCGTACGGTCAACCCGGGCAGATCGCCGAGGAGGAAAAGGTCGAGCGTGCCTCCCAGGTGCGCGAGGTTGCCGATGCCATCTCGGCCAGCGTCATCGCCGAGCGCGTTGGACGTGCCTATCCGGTGCTCCTGCTGGGCAGGGAAGAGGACGGGCAGCTTTTCGGCCGAGCCATGTGCCAAGCTCCGGAAGTCGATGGCGTGACCTTTACCGATATTGGACAACCGGGCGAGATCATCACCCTTACGGTTACCGATACGCTGATGTACGAGATGGAGGCCGAATAGTCCGGTGGAACAGCAACGTGAGAAGGTCTGGACGGCAGCGAATATCGTCACGCTGGTCCGATTGCTCTGCATTCCCGTTTTCGTGGCGGTGGTGGTGAGCCCCTGGCCGCAATGGTTCCCGCAGTTGGGCGACATGGAGATGTGGAAGCCCATCATCGCGGCAGCGGTGTTCATCGCCATCAGTTGCACTGACGCCATCGACGGTCATCTGGCGCGCAGCCGGAATGAGGTCACCACGCTGGGCAAGTTCATGGATCCACTCGCGGATAAGATTCTCGTGGCCGCGGCTTTGCTCTGCCTTATCGAGCTCAACGTGCTTCCTTCCTGGCCGGCATTGATCATCCTGGCGCGCGAATTCATCGTCTCCGGCATTCGTATGGTGGCGGCAAGCGAAGGCGTGGTCATTGCGGCAAGCTGGTGGGGCAAGGTCAAGACGGTCACGCAGATCATCGCAGTCGTGCTGTTCCTGATCAAAGCAAGTCCCGTAACGGGCACCCTGTCCGCCGAATTGAACCAGGGTCTCTACGTGCTGGCTTGGATTGCCATGTCCGTTGCGCTTATCTTCACCATCGTCTCAATGCTCGATTACTTCGCGAAGGCCCGTACCTTGCTGGGCTTCAGCGAGTCGCCGCGGGCGAAGAAAGCCTCCTCCGATGCCGTTGGCGCATCGGTGACGGACCGGGTTCAGGCGGATGAGGCAGGAAAGACGGTCGCCGAAGGCGATATGCTGGCGCTCGCTTCCCAGGTTATCGACACGGCGCGCGAGGCCGGAAAGACCATCGGCACCGCTGAGAGCCTGACAGGAGGGCTGATCGGCGGTTCGCTCACGTCAGTGCCGGGTTCCTCCGACGTCACCGAGGGCGGCATCATCTCGTATTCCAATGGAGTGAAGAGCCGCATCTTAGGGGTTTCTGAAGAAACCCTCCATGATCACGGTGCGGTAAGCGGGCAGACGGCTTGCCAGATGGCTGAAGGTGCCCGCAATACGCTGGGTGTCGATGTGGCGGTATCGGTTACGGGCATCGCCGGACCCGGCGGGGCGGTTCCCGGCAAGCCGGTCGGAACGGTTTGGATCGGTGTGAGCGATGGGGCGAGGACCGTTGCCAAGCACTGTTGCTTCGACGGGAATCGCGAACAGGTCCGCATCCAGACGGTCCAGCGTGCTCTGGAACTCATGCTTGCCTGCCTGAAGGGCGAAGCACTCTCATCCGATTCCTTCTAACCGCCGCCTTTTCCGAGATGGGGTTGGGGGTACTCGTCCTCCTGCAGCTGCGGGGGGCAGCTATGCGGCCCCTGAGGATAGCAAGCGTTGAGGCTGGTTCGAGGCCTGCGATAGGATTCTCATCACCTGCCGTTGGCATCGTCCGATATGGTATTCGCATCCGACAAAGAATTCTTGACAAGCGAACAACTGTTCGTATAATGTTCGATGTGAACAAGGACCCCTCAAGGAGAGATCATGGACCAAGATAAAGATAAGATGCTCAAGCTGGCCACGGACCAGATCGAGCATAAGTTCGGCAAGGGCTCCATCATGAAGTTGGGCGAAGGCGAGCGCAACCTCGAAGTCGGGTTTATCCCGACAGGAGCGCTTCCCCTGGATGCCGCACTTGGCATCGGCGGCGTTCCGCGTGGACGTATCGTCGAGATCTACGGTCCTGAGTCCTCGGGCAAGACGACGCTTGCCCTGCACATCTTGGCAGAGGCGCAAGCAATCGGAGGCATCGTGGCTTTCATCGATGCCGAGCACGCCCTTGACCCTGTGTACGCGGCGAAACTCGGAGTTGATATCGACGACTTGCTCATCTCGCAACCCGATACCGGCGAACAGGCCCTGGAGATCTGCGATATGCTCGTTCGGAGCAATGCCATAGATTGCATCGTGGTCGACTCGGTGGCGGCGTTGGTTCCCCGTGCCGAGATCGAAGGCGAGATCGGCGACACCACGGTTGGCCTGCAAGCACGTCTGATGTCCCAGGCTCTGCGAAAGCTTGCCGGTTCGCTCTCCAAATCGAATACCACCTGCATCTTCATCAACCAGTTGCGCGAGAAGATCGGTGTCATGTTCGGCAATCCCGAAACCACCCCTGGCGGCCGAGCGCTGAAATTCTTCTCAAGCGTGCGCCTGGATATCCGTAGGCGCGACTATGTGAAGCAGAACGGTGAGACTATCGGCAATCGGGTGCGCGTCAAGGTCGTCAAGAACAAAGTGGCGCCTCCATTCCGTCAAGCGGAGTTCGATATCATCTACGGCAAGGGCATCTCGAAAGAAGGATGCGTTCTTGATATGGCGGCCGAGTGCGGTGTCGTGAAGAAAAGCGGTTCATGGTACACCTACGGAGAGGAACGGCTCGGTCAAGGCCGCGAGGCAGCTAAGTCTACCCTTGAGCAGAATCCCGATTTGCGTAATGAGATCGAATACAAGGTGCGGGAAGAATATGATATTCCGCAGCAGGAAGGCGCCGTTCCTCCGGCAGACGAGGGTTCAGCCGAAGCAGGGGAGGAGTAGCCTCGGCATCTGAGGCATCTCCGCACAACGAACCGGATTCCCATCATGGTTGAAAAGCAAGATCGCAAAGCTACGTTGGAAGAACTGAGAGCGCAGATGCGATCGATTGAACAGGAGCCTGCCCAGCAGTTCGAATCCGATGAATTGGGAACCGATCAACCGTATGCGGCTGAAACTGCTTCTGGCAAGCACCGATGTGGTATTGCCAAGGTTCCACACCGCGGCACGTGCGGTGAATCCGAAGGGGGACGTTTCCCATCTGGTTTGTCTATGGACGGCCGTCAGGATGAAGAAGATCCGTGCAAGCAGGCATATAACCGCATAGTCTACTTGTGCGGGTATAACGAGTTCTCGCGGGAGAAGATGCGAAAACGTTTGAAGCGCGAGAAGATTCGCGACGAGGTAGCCGAAGATGCGCTTGATCGAGCGGTCGCCTGCGGGCTCATCGATGATATCCGCTATGGGGAGGCGCTCTGTGCAGGCCGCATGAGGTCGGGCAAGGGGCGTCAGGGCATCGAGGCTGAGCTTTGGGAGAACGGGATCGATCCCGCGTCAATCGAGGGATGGCCCCAAGAGTACGAGGAAAGATATGGCTCCGAGCTCTCGCGCGCGTTGAAAGTCATTGAAAGCCACCCGCCGCGCTCGAAACGCCCGCGTGATTCCGCCTATCGCCGATTGATCGGAAAAGGTTTTTCTCCCGGCGTTGCCTCAGATGCGGCAGGTACCTGGTGGCGCAGGCAGCAGGAACGCGCGGAAGGGGAATGATTCGGCATAGCGCAGAAAATTGGTAGACATTTCATCTGTTCGATCATTTGGTAATTATTTCGAGAATATTGGGTTACTATTGAATACAGCTTGAGACTACGTACCCTCAGGGGTATTTTTCATACGATAACCGAATAGGCGGCATTTACCCCCCGCAGTGGGTGCGTGTACTCTTGCTGCACCTTCGAGCATTGACGAAGGGCTGTATACGCACTTAGAGAAAGGGGAGAGCATGCCCACCATCGGTTGGCTCATAATCGGCATCGTCGTCGGTGCCGTCGTCGGCATACTCATCGCCCGGCTTGCAGGGTTGAATTCCGCAAAGAAGGCTTCGGAAGAGGCTGACCGTTTGGTTGCAGATGCTAAGACGCAGGCTGAGACGATTCGCAGGGAGAAGCTGGTTGAGGCGAAGGACGAGATCCTTCGGATGAAACAGGAAGCCGAGGATGAAGGCAAAGAGCGCATGCGCGAGGTTCGCAGTGCAGAAGATCGTATGAACCAGCGCGAGCAGTCCTTGAATCATCGCAATGATTCCCTCGATAAGCGGGAGCATCAACTCTCCAGCCTTCAAGGCCAGCTGGATCGCAAGGAGAACGACCTGAAGGCTGAAGCGAAGCGCATCGATAAGGATCGCCAGAGCGTAGAGGATCGGGCTCAGGAAATCACCGAGCGTCTGGAAGAAGTCTCCGGCATGACAGCCGACCAGGCAAAAGGGGAGCTGCTCGACACGTTGCGCTCTGAAGTCACGCACGATTCTGCTGCGATTATCCGCGAGGCAGAGAACCGAACCAAGCTCGAGGCGGATCGAAAATCACGCGAGATCCTGAGTTTGGCAATGCAGCGCTTGGCATCTGATTTCACCGCAGAGAACACAGTATCGACCATCAGCCTTCCGAGCGATGATCTCAAGGGCCGCATCATCGGCCGTGAGGGACGCAACATCCGTTCCTTTGAGCAGATCACCGGTACGAATCTGATTATCGACGACACGCCGGAATGCGTAACTATCTCCTGCTTCGATCCGGTGCGCCGCGAGGTCGGACGCATCACGATGGAGAACCTTATCGCCGACGGCCGCATCCATCCGGCGCGTATCGAGGAGATGTACGACAAGGCGACCAAATACGTCGACAAGCAGATTCAGGAAGCCGGCGAACATGCCTGCTTCGATACGGGCATCCATGATCTGCATCCCGACTTGGTGCATACCCTGGGACGTCTGCGCTATCGTACCTCTTACGGCCAAAACGTCCTGCAACACTCGATGGAAGTCGCCTACCTTACCGGTACCATGGCTTCCGAGCTCGGTTTGGATCCGATTCCCGCCAAACGTGCTGGCTTGCTGCACGACATCGGCAAGGCCGTCGACCGCGAGGTCGATGGCAACCATGCGGTGATCGGCGCCGATTTGGCCCGCCGCTACGGAGAGAAGCCGGAGATCGTGCATGCCATCGAATCGCACCATAACGACATCGAGCCGAATTCGGTCGTAGATGTCCTTGTGCAGGCTGCCGATGCGGTTTCCGCTGCCCGCCCCGGCGCCCGAAAGGAAACCCTCGATGCCTACATCAAGCGTCTGGAAAAGCTCGAGGAGATTGCGAACTCCCATGAGGGTGTCGAACGGACCTATGCTATCCAGGCTGGTCGTGAGGTGCGTGTGATGGTACAGCCCGAAGTGGTTGACGAGGCGGCTTCGACGGTGCTTGCTCACGACATCGCCAAGCAGATCGAGGACGAGATGACCTACCCGGGCACGGTCAAGGTCGTCGTTATCCGCGAGTCCCGCGCCATTGACTACGCGAAATAATTCGATGGACGATCAATCCCTGCCGCAGTTCCTGCAGGAAGTCACGGGTGATAGCCATCTCCGAGTCGAAGCAGACCTCGGGGATGGCTTCGTCCGCCTGAGGAGCTCTGAGGCCGAAAGGCGGCAAGCCAAGCAGGATATTCGCAGTGTCGAGGATATCGTTATCGAGATGCTGCGCAATGCCCGCGATGCCGGTGCTCATCTTGTCTATCTTGCAACGGCACGGGAAGGTGCGCGCCGCACGTTGACGTTCATCGATGATGGTTGCGGCATCCCTGCATCGCTGTTCGATGCGGTTTTCGAGCCTCGGGTTACCAGCAAGCTTGATACCTTCCATTCCGATAGATGGGGCGTGCATGGGCGCGGTATGGCGCTCTACGGCATTCGCATGAACGCCGAACGGGCCCGTGTGGTGGCGTCGGCTCCCGGCAAGGGCAGCTCGCTGCAAGTCGTAGCCGATACCGGGAAGCTGCCGGAACGTGCAGACCAGTCGGCTATTCCGCATCTGGTTCTTGCCGAAGACGGGCGGATGGTGATGCGGGGTCCGCGCAATATCAACCGTATGGTGGCTGAATTCGTCGTCGAAGAGCAACAGGGTTGCCAGGTATTCTTGGGTTCGCCGATTGAGGTCGTGGCAAGCATGGTCGATGCGGGCACGCGTGCCTTGAGCATACGCGAACGTACCTTCGTCGCCGATCCGGAGGCGTATCCGCTCTGCCTGAGGCCGGCCCTTGCCGCCGACCCGGAGGAGCTTGCTGCGCTTTCCCGTTCACTCGGCCTGGATATGTCCGAGCGAAGCGCGCGCCGTATTCTCGATGGCCAGGTTGCTCCGCTTCAGCCGTTCCTCTCGGTGCTGTACGGTCATCAACGGCAGGATGCGGACGGAGATTCTGCAAGCGCGATTTCAGCCCCGGCTTCGCCTGAAGAGCTGAAACGGGCATCCGATCCGAGGGGCTTGAGGATCACTCGCACGGATATCGCCCGGTTGCAGGAAGCCGTACAGCATGCTTGGGCGCCGATTGCCCAATCGTATTATCTGGATGGGAAGGTCAAGCCGCAGGTCCGGGTGACTAAGGAGGGCGTGCGTATCTTCATTCCAGCGGTCAAAGAGAAATGACCGCGGCTGTTCGAGCGGCTAAATGTTTCATTCGGCCTTGTGCGGAATGCGCCTTAGCCAGTGGATGATGCGCGCTTCAGGCTATTATTCCGAAAGATTTGCACGATGGCGTGCGATTGGATACTATGCATTGAAAGCACCTGTTTTGTCGGTTCATGCTATTTAAACGCATACTGTAAACGAAGCTGTATCGAAGAAGGAACGAACCGCTGTGACCAACGAACACGATAGCCAAACGGTGAATTGCCTGCGAGTATCATCGAGGTCTTCTCCGGCGTCCGTTGCCGGAGCCATCGCCGGCATGATAAAAGATGGCGTGCATGTAGAGCTCCAGGCAGTTGGAGCCGGTGCGGTCAATCAAGTGGTGAAAGCCATTGCTATCAGCCGCGGATTCCTGTCTCCCGTCGGCATCGAGATCGTCTGCATTCCCTCGTTTGCCGATATCGTCATCGACGGTGAGTACCGAACGGCAATCCGGTTCACGGTAGAGCCGCGCCGTAGTGCACAAGAGCCTCCGGCAACCGATTCGTCGCAGCCCGCCGATTCTGATGCCGCATCCCGGTAATGCCCGTCGTGTGTTTTCAGGCAATCTCTGCGAGATGAGCGGCCGAGCCGTATAGAATGCCCTCATGATTACTTCTTTGAACAATCTTACCTTCTGCGTGAAGACCTTCGGTTGCCAGATGAACCAACATGATTCCGAACGCATCGCCGGCATGCTGGAGGCTCTGGGAGCCCAATCGGTTGATACTATCGAAGCCGCTGACCTGGTAGTCTACATGACGTGCTGTGTTCGGGAACATGCCGATGTGCGTCTGTTCGGCCAGGTTTCTTCCATGAAGAACATTCCCGTGCGTTCCGAGAGCCCGTTGGGAAAGCGCTATGTTGCCATCGGCGGATGCATCGGGCAACGCGACGGCGAGGATCTTACACGCCGGCTGGACAATGTCGATATCGTCTTCGGCACCCATAATCTCTCAGCGCTTCCGCGCCTGCTCGACAATGCAATCGAGAGCGGTGAGCATGCGGTCGAAGTTGTGGAGTCTTCCGACGAGTTCTCAACCGATCTGCCCTCTGATCGTTCCTGTGCTTGGTCGGCCTGGCTGCCGATCACCGTCGGCTGCAACAATTTCTGCTCATATTGCATCGTGCCCTATGTGCGCGGGCGCGAGAAATCCCGTCCCTTGGAGGATATCGTTGCCGAAGCCGAGCGCCTTGTCGCTTCCGGTGCCAAGGAGATCACCTTGCTGGGGCAGAATGTGAACTCCTACGGTCGCGACCTCTACGGTTCCCCACGATTTGCCGAAGTGCTGGATGCCGTTCACTCCACCGGTGTGCGGTATCTTCGTTTCATCACCAGTCATCCGAAGGATTTGACCGATGAGGTCATCGACCGCTTCGGCACCCTCGAGCATCTTGCCCCGTATCTGCATCTGGCGGTGCAATCGGGTTCCGACCGCATCCTGGCGGCCATGAATCGGCAATATACCCATGAACATTATCTGGACCTGGTACGAAAGGTTCGCAGAGTGCGACCGGATATCGCCCTTTCCACCGACATCATCGTCGGTTTCCCGGGCGAGACCGAGCAGGATTTCCAGGACACTATGGAGTTGGTGCGCGAAGTGGGATACCAGCAAGTATTCACGTTCATCTACTCGAAGCGCGAGGGTACGCCTGCAGCGAAGATGCGCGATGACACACCAAGCGAGGTCATCCAGGATCGATTCGATCGTCTTGTGGACCTGGTGCAGGATGGGGCCTATGCCGCCAACCAGGCCGATGCGGGCAAGGACGTCGAAGTGCTGATCGAATCCCGCAACCGCCAGCATCCGGATTCCGTGACCGGCCGTACACCGAAGAACCAAACGGTGCATGCATCCGTACCGGCTGGCTGCAATATCGATTCGCTGTTCGGACGGGTCGGACGGGTTCATATCGACAATGCCCGTACCTGGTACCTGAGCGGTACGTTGGTTTCGGTGGAATAGCATGGCCGCCGACGGCAATGCGATACCGAACCTCTCGCGGCCGATAATCTGCGTGGTCGGTCCCACTGCTTCGGGCAAGAGTGCGATTGCGCAGGAGATCGCCCGCCGAGTGGGCGGCGAGATCATCAGCGCCGACAGCATGCAGGTCTATCGGGGCATGGATATCGGCACGGGCAAACTGCCCCCCGAAGAGCGCACGGTGGCGCATCATGGTCTCGATCTTGTCGATCCCGGTATGCCCTATTCGGTGGCTCTGTACCAAGAATATGCCCGGCAGACGGCGGCCCGCCTCGATGCGGAGGGCAAGCGCGTCATCCTCTGCGGCGGCACTGGGTTCTACATCCGCAGCGTCATCGACGGCTATTCGTTTCCTGAAGGCGAGCAAGAGGATAATCCGGTGCGCCAGCGCTATCAGGTGCTTCTCGAGGAGATCGGAGATCAGGCGCTTTGGGAGCGCTTGCAGCAGGTCGACCCGGCATCCGCCGCGATTATCCATCCTCACAATACCCGTCGCGTTATCCGTGCGTTCGAGATGCATGAGCAGGGAGAAAGCTATGCCCGTCAAAACGCGCGGCTCAAGGAGATTCCCCAGGTGCTGCCCGCGGTGCAGATTGGGCTGGCCGTCGATCGGAAGGCGCTGAATGCCCGGATCGATGCGCGGGTGGATTCCATGTTCGCTTCGGGGTTGGTCGACGAGGTGCGCTCGCTTCTCGCTGCGGGCTTCCGCGAGGCGCTCACGGCACCGAAGGCCATCGGCTATCGGCAGGTGGTTGAGGCTTTTGATGGAAGGTGCACGCTTTCGGAAGCGGTGGAGCAGACCAAGATCGCCACGCACCGCTATGCCAAGCGGCAGCGTTCCTGGTTCGGCCGTGATGCCCGTATCCATTGGATCGATGCGGCTCTTCCCGGTGAGGCATGGGGGCTTTCAGATGCCGACATTCAAGACGAAATGCGGAAATCGCCTGTTGTTCCGCCTGCAGCCCGCGATATTGCTTCGATTGCCGACGATGCGCTTGCGGTCCTTGCTACAATCGACAGTACTATCAATTCATAAGAAGGAGTATCAACGACAATGGAAATCGACTTTGTGAAGCTGAATGGCTGCGGCAACGATTTCATTTTCATCGACGACCTTTCAAACGATATCGAGCTGGAACCCGAACAGGTCCGCAAGCTCTGCGATCGCCATTTCGGCATCGGTGCCGATGGGGTTATTCTGGTGCGTCCCTCCGAGAACCCGGATTGCGTAGCGTACATGCACTACATCAATGCCGACGGCTCTCTGGCCGAGATGTGCGGCAACGGGGTGCGCTGCTTTGCAAAGTACCTGGTCGATCATGGATACGTTTCGGCGAGCGACGGGAAATTCGTTGCCGATACGAAGGCGGGCGAACGGCCCATCTCCTTCACCACCGATAGGGACGGGCGAATGGAAACCGCGACGGTGGATATGGGCCGTCCGATTCTGGACCCTGTCGAGGTGCCGGTGTCTTTGGCGGCAAATGCCCAGACAGATGCGGGCTCGGCGTTCGTCAAGGAAGCCGATATCGCTTCTCCCTGGATTTCCCTGCCATTCACCTGCGTTTCCATGGGGAATCCGCATGCTGTTACCTTCATCGATGACTTCTCTGCCTGGTCCGATGAGCTGTTCACCGGAAACGAGAAGAGCCTGAGCACGTTGCGGGTCGATATGATCGGAGCCTTCTACGAGTCGAACCCGGCATTCCCCGCGAAGGCGAATATCGAATTTGCCCAGGTTGCCGATGACGGTATCCACATGCGTGTTTACGAGCGCGGCGATGGCGAGACCCTGGCATGCGGCACCGGCGCCTGTGCAACGGGCGTTGCCGCCGCGCTGACGGGACGTACCGGGAAGTCGAACGACCTCCATCTGCTGGGCGGTATCCTTCATATCGAATGGGCGGATGATGGCCATGTGATGATGACCGGCCCCGCCGCGCAGGCCTTCACCGGCACGGTGGACATGGACCTTCTCTAAGATTTTCGGGAACACGGATTCCCGCATCTTCGTTCTGCTATCTACGGTTAGGAGCATCTCGCAAGAATGGCGAAAAACGACATGTACGTACCGGCGCAGGATAAGGAACGCGCCTTGCTCGTCGGCGTCGATCGGCCTCATTCGCCTTGGCCGCTGGAGTCATCGCTTGCCGAGCTTGGCCGACTTGCGGAAACCGCCGGTGCCGAAGTCGTAGGCACCACCACACAGCGGCTCGAGAAAATCAATCCGCGCACCTTCGTGGGGCAGGGCAAGGCCGAGGAGATTGCGCAGCTCTGTCTGGCTTTGGCGGTCGATGTCGTCATGCTCGACGATGAGCTTACCCCTTCCCAACAGGCCAACCTCGAGAAGATCGTTCCGCGCGATGTGAAGGTCATCGACCGCACGGCGCTGATATTGGACATATTCGCTCTCCATGCCACCAGCAAAGAAGGCCGATTGCAGGTTCGGTTGGCGCAGAACGAGTACCTGTATCCGCGTCTGCGCGGCATGTGGGCCCATCTCGCCTCGAACCGTATGGGAGGCGGCGTAGGATCGCGCTTCGGTGAAGGAGAAAGCCAGCTCGAGGTCGACCGCCGCATCGTGCGCAATCGCATCACGCAAATCAAGCGACAGCTGAAGGACCTGGAACGCACCCGGTCACTGCAGCGCAAGGACCGGTACGAGAGCGGCATCTTCAAGGTTGCGCTGGCCGGTTATACCAACGCTGGGAAATCCA
Organism: Eggerthellaceae bacterium; assembly: GCA_050951005.1. Taxonomy (GTDB): domain Bacteria; phylum Actinomycetota; class Coriobacteriia; order Coriobacteriales; family Eggerthellaceae; genus UMGS1519. Next base: position 462,503 of record JBMNIP010000004.1, read on the forward strand.
GCCTCATGAATGCGTTGACCGGTGCCGGCGTCCTCAGCTACGACCAGCTGTTCGCAACCCTTGATTCCAAGTCGAAGCGCCTGGTGCTCCCCGAGGGGCGTGAAGTGACGCTGACCGATACCGTCGGATTCATCCAGAAGCTGCCGACGAATCTCATCGAGGCGTTCAAATCGACGCTTGACGAGATTCGAGGGGCCAACCTGATTCTCCATGTTATCGATGCCTCTCAACCCGAATTCTCCGATCAGATGAAAACCGTCGATTCCGTCTTGCTGCAGATCGGGGCAGGGGATATCGAACGGGTGGAGGTCTTCAACAAGATCGACCGTTTGGATCCGGCGGAGCTGGAAGCGATGCGAATGCGCAAACCCGAAGCGCTTTTCGTCTCTGCGGTAACGGGCGAGGGCCTGGATACGTTGAAGGAGCATATCTCGAAGGCAGCTGCAAATACGGGCGTCATCATGGATGTGCTGATCCCCTATAGCAGGGGAGATTTGGTATCGCTTGCCCATGAACGCTGCCATATCATCGCGGAAGACAATACCGCAGAGGGTACCAGCATGCGCGTCCAGGCGAGTGCGCCTCTCCAAGGTACCTTCCAGGCGTTTCAGCAACGAGCGTAGCTGCACTGGGGGATAGTGGCTCTCAGGATGGGATTTCGTTACCGTTGACGGTCCTTCCGCCCGAAAGGGCCTACCGAAATCGGGCCTCCCTGCTTGCAGGAAGCGGGGAGGCCCGATTATTGCATTGAGAGGGCGGATAGATCAGTACACCCGGCGGAACAGCGCAACCACTTTCCCGACAATCGAGCAATCGCGGGTGATAATCGGTTCCATGGAAGAATTCTCCGGCTGCAGGCGGATATGGTCGCGCTCTTTGAAGAAGCGCTTGACGGTAGCGCCATCGTCGATAAGCGCCACGACGATGTCGCCGTTGTTTGCAGTTGACTGCTCCTTGACTACGAGATAGTCGCCATCGTTGATTCCCGCTTCGATCATGGATTCGCCATGTACCGACAACAGGAACGAGGCAGAATCTCCCACGATGTCCACCGGTAACGCGATAGTGTCCTCGATATTCTCTTCGGCAAGGATGGGGACTCCAGCGGCGACTTGGCCGACGAGCGGGAGATTCACTACCTTGTCGTATCCGCTCGAAGCGATGCCCGACAAGTCCTCCGAAAGCGGACGCTCTTCCTGTTCTCCGCCACGGGCTTTGGCGGTCAGCGTGATAGAGCGCGATTTCAGCGGATCGCGATGGATCATACCCTTGTCTTCGAGCGCTTTCAGGTGGACATGCACGGTGGAGGGGGAGGACAGTCCCATGGCCGAGCAGATTTCGCGCACCGTAGGCCCATAGCCCTTTTCGCCGATGAATTCGGCGATGCAGTCGAGCACGGCCTGCTGTTTTTTCGTGATGCCATCCATAGCTTGCTCCTTGCCGATAAAAATCGAACAGACGTACGAAAAAGTTGTTGACCCGAACCTTTGTTCGCCCTATTATAAACACGAACAAAGGTTCTATGCAAGAACGAGGAGGCCGAAACATGACGTATCAGGCTTATTACGAGAGCGCGGGGAATACCGCTCTCAAAGCCGATGGTTCTCTATGCCGCGAACCGGCTGATCGCATCATCCCGTTTCCCGGAAATCCTCGGAACGCATGGGGCACCCCTTCCGAGAAGCAGGCGCAGCTGCGTCGGGAGTGCCGGGTACAGGAATCAGTGACGGTTGAATCCGTACCCTTCGGGGTCGAATACATCGAGGCGCGCCATCTGTTCTATTGGATGACAGACGAGATGTCTGCGAATCTACGCGCACATCACGCCCCGAAAATGTCTCCGCTTCAAAGGAAGGCATATTATCTGGCAGACCGTATCAGGAACGCCGTCGAAAACCATCCATTCACGCGGCAGCTGCGGTACGGCACGATTGCGGGAGATCGCGAAGACCAGGTAACAACCGCACAGGCAGCGAAAGTCCTTGTGGTCGGTACGGTCGTTGCCCTGCTGGTTACGTTGCTGTAGACACGTAACCCGGAGAGCCGAAGCGCCCGATATCGGACCATCGGGCGCGACCCGGCCATCATCGGCGCGCAAGAATCTTGGCCTTCAGGTCGCGATAGCGGTCCGTCTGTTCATAAGCTGCTTGGTTCTCGCGGAAATCGAAACCGAATGACCCACGGGAGATGGTCAGGATGGGCGGCATCTGGATACGCTTGAATACCGATACGCGCATCTGGTGCAGTACCCATTCCAAATCCTCAATGAACGCCTGCGGATCATCGAGACCGTAGAATCGCACCCATTTGCCCACCGGGCTTGTAGCCAGCTTATCGTGAAGGTATGCTTCCATCACCTGCTCGATGCCGTATCCCGGGTAATCGGTTAGCTTGTGGACCAGCCAATCATGGTAGAACCATTTCATCGGATCGCGCTGGTTGTCTTTCAGCTCGGCACTCGGCATAGTCTGCCAATCGAAGCCGGTTTCGGTTTCGGTCGGAACGAGATTGGCGGGTATCGCTTCGCAACCCAGGCGCCGGTTGATGTCTTGTGCGAGGTCGAAGAGCTGCACCTTGGTAAGGTCGCCGAGCGGGGAGATCGCGCCGATTGCATCGCCGTATAGGGTGGCATAGCCCATCATGATTTCGACTTTGTTGCCGTTGTTCATGATGACGCCGCCTTCCACCTGGGCGAAGGTCGAGAGCATATGTCCTCGCAGGCGTGCCTGGATGTTCTCTTGCGCCAGCTGGCCGATTTGCTCGTCTGGGTATCCATAGAGGTCAAGCACGGAATCCGTGGCGGTGACTATCTCCTCGATGCTGCCGTTGACCAAACGGATGCCCAGCGCCTGCGCCAGTCGGTATGCGTTTGCCTTCGTCACGTCGCTGTTGTAGCGCGTTGCCAGGTTATACCCCACGATTCGCGTGGGGTCGTCGAGCGACAACCGCAGCAGACTTGCGGTGATCGAGCTGTCGATCCCTCCTGAGAGCCCGATGACCCATTTCGGCTTGAAAGGGAAGAGCTGCTCATCGAAGCGCCGTATCGTGCATACGAGCGCATCGAGGAGCTTATCCTGATCGCTTGGTACCTGGGTTCCCGGTTTGCCCAGATGGATGATCTCGAGTGATTCTTGGAAATCATCCCGCAGTTGCGCGGTGACAGATCCTTGGGAATCATAGGCTGTCGAACCGCCATCGAAGGCAAGCACGTTCTTGCCGGTGTTCTGCATTCCTACCGTATTCACGTAGAGCAGCGGGACGATATGGCCTAATTGCCTGACATGTTCGGCAACGCGCTTACCCCGTCCACGGTCTTTATAGAGCGTCCAAGGGGATGTGCTAATGTTGATGATCGCATCGCAACGGTCTTCGACATAGCGCTTGGTGGGGTTGAACGGATAGTCTCCCGACCACAGATCCTCGCAGATTTCCAGGCCGATGCGGTAGGTGGTGCCATCGACGGTGAAATCGAAGGGTGCAGTGTAGGCATCGCGCAGATCGAGTGCGGGATGCCAGGCGGCATCCTGTGGGGCGCTGGTGAAATAGCGGGCATCATCGAACATCCGATAATTGGGGAGAAGCGTTTTAATATAACGGCCCGCAACGGCATTGGTCTGGTACGGAGTCAGGTATCCCTTCGTTTCGCGAGGGACCCAGTTCCCGTTATGGGCAAAGAATGCCATGTTGTAGCGGCATGGTCGCCCATCCGTGCCGTTGTGGGCGGGATCCAGGTACTCCCGTCCCACATTGCCGAAGATGATGCCGATGCCGTCGGAAAGCGCTCGGATTCGGTCGTTGAACGAGTCAAGGTAGTCTACGAATGCGTCATCGGTCCATTTATCGGAAAGAAAATAGCCGCCCACGCACATCTCCGGAAACACAATCAGGTCGGCACCGGCGCCCTTTGCCTCTGCAATCATGCGGGATATCGTCTCGAAGTTCTTCGACGGTTGCCCAGCCACAACATCCATCTGCCCGACGGCGATGGAAAGGTTCGAAATATCACCCATGAAAACAGCTCCCTCGCACCGAAAAATCCTATTTGACATGCCCGAATGCGGTTCACGGAACCGGAACGGCCCACGCCGATGCGCCGCGGGGTGCCGTGAATCGAGCACTACTACATATTGTGTTTTATTGAGCGAAATGTGGTATAATCGCCCTTGTAAAGCTACAGATTACCCTATCAGAGGGAAGGCTTGCTATGCGGTGTCCAAGTTGCGGCAAACTTGATTCAAAAGTGGTCGATTCCCGTCCTTCCGACGACGGGCTGTCCATTCGCCGGCGCCGTGAATGCCTGAACTGCGGTTGCCGTTTCACTACATATGAGCGTATGGGGGAGTCGCCCCTGGTGGTCATCAAGTCCGACGGCTCGTCGGAAGCATACAACCGGGACAAGCTTTTCCGCGGCATCCTCACCGCCTGTGCGAAGCGCCCCGTTACGCCCGATCAGGTGGACCGCATCATCAACGACATCGAGAACGATTTGCGCCAATCCAGCACGAATCGCATCGAATCGAAGAAGCTCGGTGAGCGGGTGCTCGACAAGCTGAGGACGGTCGACGATGTGGCCTACATCCGTTTCGCCAGCGTGTATAAGGACTTCAAGAGCATCGAGGAATTTCGCCGGGCACTCGAAGAACTCTAGAGGAAAGCGTTTCGCAAAAGGCACCGAGGGAGGGTCGGTGCCTTTTCTATGTGCTCTGCGCGTCGCGGCTGGGTGCGGCTACAATAACTGGGGAATGCACCGAGAAGGAAAGGGATCCCCATGGCCGACACATCCGCAAACCATCGCCAAGCACCGCTGACGGAAAAGCTTACGATTCCGCTGCAGAAACTTGCTGAGGATGCGGTGGTTCCCCATGAGGCGTACGAGGGGGATGCCGGAGTGGATCTGTGCGCGCTCGAGGCCGTAGACTTGGCGCCGTTCGAACGCCGGTTGATTCCCACAGGCTTGGCCATTGCGATTCCCCGTGGTTTCGGCGGGTTCGTGCTGCCACGTTCGGGTATGGCTATCAAGAAGGGCCTTTCCCTGGCGAATACCCCCGGGCTCATCGACAGCAATTATCGGGGCGAATTGAAGGTTGCCGCTATCAACCTGGATGCGAAAAACACTATCCATATCGACAAGGGCGACCGCATCGCGCAGCTGGTCATCATGCGGGTTGCCGAGGTTTCGTTTCAGGAGCGCGATTCACTCGATGAGACCGAGCGCGGGGCGGGCGGCTTCGGCAGCAGCGGCATTCAGGCCCACTAGCGCGATTTCGGGTTCCCGCCGGGCTGTGTTCGGCGCTTGCGCAGGATATCGCCCCGATCAAGTTCGAAGGGGGCATCGAACGTGTATGTTTGTGCGGTCTTCATTGCCTCGGCAACGGGTATGCCGTCTTCATCATCGATGTTGAGCGGCCGGAATCCCCGTACCGGTCGTCCTGGGGCAACCGCTTCGAGCGGCTCGGTCGCTTTGAACCGGTTTCGGAGAGTGGTCTGGATACGGTAGGATCCCTCCCGCTGGATGTCGCACCTTTCCACCATGCCGATGAAATCGCAGGTTTGCGAGTACTCCTTTCCGCGGTAGGCCTGTTCGGGCGATCCGTAGAAGAATCCGGTGCTATAGGGGCGATGGCTGACTGCATCCATCTCGGAGAGCATTTCGGCGGCAGGGCGTCCATCGAGCACCTGTCGATAGGCGTTCACCACGGTGCCGACGTAATAGGCCGTTTTTACGCGCCCTTCGATTTTCAGCGAATCGACGCCGGCCGCCCGCAAGTCGTCCAGATGCTCAAGCATCATCAAGTCGGCAGAGCTGAGGATGAACGAGCGACCGTTGTGCTCTTCAATGGGGAAGAACTCTCCCGGACGCTGCTCTTCCTCCAGTGCGTAGCTCCAGCGGCAGGGTTGTGTGCAGTTGCCCCGGTTGGCATCCCGACCGGTGAGGAAATTCGATATCAGGCATCGGCCGGAATACGCCATGCACATGGATCCATGCCCGAAAACCTCCAGTTCGATGGTGGGGTCGATCTGCGCTCGGATGGCGGCGATCTCTGCCAGAGACAGCTCGCGGGCCAAAACAATGCGGCGTACGCCGAGCTGCGCATAGGCTCGGGCTGCTTGAGCGTTGGTCACCGAAGCCTGTGTGGAGAGATGGATCGGCAGCCCGGGCGTTTCCTGCTTGGCTATCATCAGGGCGCCGAGGTCGCTGATCAATACAGCATCGGCGCCGGCATCGGCAACCGCGCGCAGATGTTCGCGCAGGGCGTCGGTTTCGGATGGATGGATAAGCGCGTTGACGGTCACATACGCCTTCACTCCCGCCGCATGGGCGGTAGCGATCGCCTTGCCGAGCGCATCTCCGGAGAAGTTGTCTGCCCGTACCCGTAGGCCGAACCGATCTCCTCCCAGATAGACGGCATCCGCCCCGAAGTGCAAGGCTGCATGCAGCTGTTCGAATCCACCGGCAGGCGCCAATAGCTCCATTTGCCTTCTCCTTTCCATGGGCGGACGCGGTTCGTTTCCGGCATTTCCCGTGTTGTATCGCCTCTCTGGCGCCTTAGCGTAGCGCATTCTCCCAAGATGCGAGGAAGGTAGGCTGCGTACCCATCGAATCACCGTGGTTTCCCGTGCTAGTATTGGGTGCATGAATCATGCCATCAACAATATCGCCGTCATCGGCTTGGGTGTCATCGGGGCTTCCTTTGCCGCAGCATTCTCCGCTGCCCATCCTACGGCACGCATCTTCGGTGTCGATACTTCCGCCGAAACGGTGCAGACAGCTTGCGAACGTGGCTGGATCTCGGCAGGCAGCGGTTCAGAGGATCCGGCGTTCCGTCGATTCGTCGAGGAGGGCCTGCTTCCAGATGAGACGGATGCAGTGCCGGGGGTTTTCGGCACCGCCGCCTGCGATATGGTGCTGCTGGCTATTCCGGTCGATGCCGCACGCGACTATCTGGAGAAACTGGAGGCATGGGGCTTCCCGAATATCATCACCGATACCGGCTCGACCAAGACGAGCATCTGCGCTATTGCCGACGAGGTGCTTTCCCGTTCCGAGCGTTTTGTTCCCGGGCATCCGATGGCAGGCTCCGAGAAGAACGGGATAGGGGGAGCGGATGGCCGGCTGTATGCGGGTGCGCATTGGATTCTATGTCCTGATTCCCGTACGCCCGAAGCCTATTATCCTTTGATGCACGACATGCTGACGAGCATCGGTGCACGGGTTATCAATATGCCGCGCGAAGAGCATGATCGGGCGGTGGCGGTGGTCAGCCATGTCCCCCATATCGTCGCCTCGGCGCTGGTGACGCTTGCCTACCAGCATGCGGTCGACGAAGATGATGCCGGTATCTTCCGCTTGGCCGCAGGCGGTTTCAAAGATTCGACGCGTATCGCAGCCGGGTCACCGAGTTTGTGGGCGGGCATTCTCTCCGACAATGCCGAAGCGGTACTGGAGAACCTTTCCCAGTTCCAGGGCATCGTGGGGCGTTTCCAGGCGGCAGTGCGCACCGCGCTGGAATCGCATGACCGTACTGCTCTGCTCGAATTGCTCGAAACATCGTCATCGGTCCGTCAAACGGTTCCGAACCGCTGGCTTCCGGATACCGCCCGAATGTACGAGGCACGGATAAACATGCAGAACCGTCCGGGCGCGATTGCCCAGATTGTGTCGCTTGCCAGCGAGAAGGGGTGTAACATCCAATCGATTTCCATCGATCACCTTACGGCAAGCACGGCGGTGCTCTCGCTGGTGCTGACCGACGAGGGCGATCGCGATCAGTTCAAACAGGCGCTCGACGGCTGGGGATATCCGGCGATAATCGAGCAGCTAGGTGCAAAGGAGCATCGACATGCCGACGAATAACGATACGGTAATCAATCCGCTGGAAGGGCCCCTTATCGGCTCAACCCGCGTGCCGGGGGATAAGAGCATCTCCCACCGTGCCATACTCTTCTCTGCCATGGCAGAAGGCACCTCGCGCGTGCAGGGGGTCCTCGATTCCGATGACGTCCGTTCCTCGATTGCGGCGGTGAGGGCGCTCGGAGCCGATGTCAGTCTGGAACGGGCGCTCGACGGAAGCTTGCAGGGCGGTATCACCGGCTGGGGCGCTGAAGGTCCCCGCCAGCCGCAAGACCCCATCGATTGCGGCAACTCCGGTACCACGGTGCGCCTTCTGATGGGCGTCCTGGCACCTTGGGATATCTCGGTGACGTTGACCGGGGACGACTCGTTGGTTACGCGCCCGATGCGTCGCGTCACATTCCCCTTGATGAAGATGGGCGTGCGTTTTATGCCGGAAGAGCGCGCGACGTTGCCTCTCACCGAACGGGGCACGGCAAAGCTGCGCCCGATCGAGTACGACACACCCGTCGCCTCTGCGCAGCTGAAAACCGCCATCTTGCTCGCCGGTCTGTTCGCTGAAGGCGTTACGACCGTCAACGAGCCGGCGCCTTCCCGCAACCATACCGAGCTGATGCTACCGCAATACGGCGCGCAGACCATGGTGTCCGAACGCTCGGCAAGCGTGAGGGGCCCCGTGCGCCTTCATGCCTGCGAGATCGCTGTGCCGGGGGATCCATCCTCGGCGGCGTTCATCGCGTGCGCCGCGGCGCTCAAGCCGGGGTCGCGCGTTCAGATCGAGAACGTCAGCGTCAATCCCGCCCGGATCGGCTTCGTGCGCATGCTCGAGAATATGGGCGCCGACATCTCCGTGTCGGGGACCGGTTCGTCGGGTAAGGAGCGCTTCGGCACCATCTCGATCCTGTTCAACGATCATCTGACGGGTACGGAAGTGCCCGGCCGCAAGATTGCCGGACTGGTGGACGAGATCCCGGTCTTGTCCCTGGTTGCCGCCCGTGCTCATGGAATCACCGTTTTCCGAGACGCCGGAGAGCTGCGCGTGAAGGAATCCGATCGCATGCAGGCGATCATCGACGGGCTTGCCCAGATCGGCGTGAACGCCTGGAACGAAGCCGACGACCTTTTCATCGAGGGAAATCCCGATTTGTCCGTTCCCGCCGGTTTGACGTTCGATTCCCACGGCGATCACCGCTTGGCCATGACTTGGGCGGTGCTCGGCATGACCGCGGATGTGCCGGTGGCCATCAAAGGATTCGAAGCGGTTACCGTCAGCTTCCCCACATTCCTTACCCAATTCGAAAGGCTGGTGCATTAGCCCAATGATCATCGCAATCGACGGCCCAAGCGGCGCGGGAAAGTCGACGGTTTCGCAAGCCGTCGCGAAGAATATGGGATTTTCCTGTTTGGATACCGGTGCCATGTACCGCAGCATCGCGCTGGCTGCCCTGCGCGAGGGCGTTTCGCTGGATGATGCGGAGGGTTTGGGAGAGATCGCACGCACCCATCGCATTTCCTTCGGCCATGAGGTCGGCGATCCCGTTCCCAAACAGGTTTTCGTCGACGGTCGGGAAGTTACCCGTGAGATCCGCACGCCTGAAATCGACCAGGCGGTCAGCCGCGTGTCATCGGCACCCGCCGTCCGCACGGCGCTCGTCGACCAACAGCGCCGCATCGGCAATGCCGGCAATTACGTGGTGGAGGGGCGCGATATCGGTACGGTCGTATTTCCGCAGGCGGCGCTGAAGGTGTTCATGACCGCAAGTGCCGAGGAACGCGCCCGTCGCCGGGTTGCGCAGAACAAGGCACGCGGTATCGCGTCGGATTACGATACCATCCTGAACGGTATCATCGCCCGCGACGAACAGGATTCCTCGCGGGATGCCAGCCCGTTGCGGCCTGCCGACGATGCCTTGATGCTCGATACCACCGACTTGACCATCGACCAGGTTATCGAGCGCATCTGCACGGAGGCACGAAAGAGGGAGAATGCCTGAACATGAGCTTTGAGGATTGGAACCGCGGCATGTGGGACCTCCCGATGGATGCCATCGGAGGCAAGAACCATATCAACCACATCTACGGCAATATCGTCTACGGCTTTGTCGGAACGGTATTCAAGATCTGCTTTCGCTACCATGTGGACGGAATCGAGAACATTCGACGTTTCCGCGGCACCGGTGCATTGATTGTCGCAAACCATACCTCCTTCCTCGATGTGGCGTTCTTCTATCTGGCTGCTCGCTGGCGGCAATGGCCGCGATTCATGGCCCGCGATACCCTCTTCGAGAAGGGGAACTGGTTCTCTGGCTTGTGGATCTCCGGATTCGGCGGGTTCCCGGTTACGCGCGATGAGGCGGATACCTCCGCTATCAAAAGGGCGGTGCGCATCCTGAAGTCGGGCGAGATCGTGCAGATCTTCCCCGAGGGCACCCGCCGCAACAAGGGCAACATCGAGCCGCGGTTGCATGCAGGCGCTGCCCTGATCGCGCGGATGGCGAAGGTTCCCATCGTTCCTGCCACCTGCCGCAATGCCGAGAACATCAAGCAGAAGGGCAAGCCTATCCGCTTTCCGAAAGTCAGCATCGAATATGGCGAGCCGCTGTATGTCTCTGATTTCAAATGGGTCGATAAGCATGATCGCTTGGCTGCCTGCACCTGGTACGCGATGCGCGAATGCTTCGCGCTGTCATACCGTTGCAAGCCCGAAGAAGTGGACATGCGCGCGCTGTTCCCCAAGGACAAGGACTTTACCGAGCTTTTTGCGGATCATCCGGTCCACCATACCGATGAGGCGGAGGAGAACTAGCATGGTTGCCGTGAAACGTGCGCGGTTCGCCGGTGCCTGCTATGGCGTGAAGCGGGCGCTTGAGATGGCCGAGACAGCTTCGCAGCAGACCGGTACCGTCCAGTCGCTCGGTCCTCTGATCCACAATCCTTCGGTGGTAAGCCACCTGCAGCAAGCAGGCGTGAGCGTGGCGGATTCGGTTTCCGATATCACAGCGGATCGTGTCATCATCCGCAGCCACGGGGTGGGCCCGCAGGTTCGCCGGAAACTGGATGAGAAGGACGTGCAGATTATCGATGCCACTTGCCCGCACGTGTTCCGGGCCCAACAGGCGGCGGCCGAAGTGGCCCGTGATTGCGGTACGGTCATCGTGGTCGGCGACGCGAAACACCCCGAGGTCGAGGGGCTGCGCGAATACGCAGAACAGGCGGGGGGACAGGTGTTCATAGTCGGTTCGGCGGACAGCCTGCCCGACGATCTGCCCGATGCGGTGGGCGTGATTGTCCAGACAACCCAGAATCGCGCGCTTTTCGACGCGGTGATTGCGGCGCTGCATGCGCGCGGCATTGAGACGGAAGTCCGCGACACCATCTGCACAGCGACCATGAAACGCCAGGCGGCAGCGGCAGAGCTTGCCAGGCAGGTGGATGCACTCGTGGTTATCGGAGGACACAATTCCTCGAATACCACGCGTCTTTTCGAGATCTGCAAGAAGATCTGCCCGAAGACCGTGCATATCGAATCGGCTTCCGAGCTCGATCCCGCATTCTTCGATGGATGCGATGCGGTGGGCGTTACCGCGGGGGCCTCGACGCCGGAGGATCAGATTATCGAAGTCATGGATTACCTGCGCGACCTTTCGTAGCGGTCCTCGGGCATCCGTGCCCGTGGTATTCTGGAGAGGTAATCCGAAGAGTAGCGAGGAATGCCCATGGCCCTGCCCATTGTCGCCGTTGTCGGCCGCCCGAACGTCGGCAAGTCGACGCTTGTCAACCGCATCGCCCAAACCGATGCGGCTATCGTGCATCAAATGCGTGGCGTTACCCGCGATCGCACCTATCATGAAGCCGATTGGAATGGCTGTTCGTTCATGCTCGTCGATACCGGCGGCATCGAGATGGGAAACGACGATCGCTTTGCCGAATCCATCCGGAACCAGGCGTTTATGGCTGCCGATGAGGCCGATGTCATACTTTTCCTGTGCGACGGCACCACCGGGCCCACGCCGGAAGACGAAGAGGTCGCACGTATCCTGCAGCGTACGGACACCCCGGTCCTGCTGCTGGTGAATAAGATCGACTCCCAGCATCAGGAGAATCTGCTTTGGGATTTCTACCGGCTCGGCTTGGGCGATCCCCATCCGGTTTCTGCGATGCATGGGACAGGTACGGGCGATGTGCTCGATATCGTGGTACAGAAGATCAGGGAGCTTCCCCAAGAGCGGTTCGGGGCCGATGATGGGGAGGATGCTATCAATGTAGCCATCATCGGACGGCCGAATGCCGGGAAGTCCTCGCTGACCAATATCCTTACGAACAAGAATCGCTCCATCGTCTCGGATATCGCCGGCACGACGCGCGATGCCATCGATACGCTGGTAGAGCACGATGGCCGAAAATACCGGATCGTCGATACCGCGGGCTTGCGCAAGAAGAGCCGCATCGACCAGTCAGTCGAATATTACGGCTTCGTGCGCAGCATGCGCGCCATCGATCGCGCCGACGTGGCGTTGCTGGTAATCGACGGGTCCCTCGGCCTGACCGATCAGGACCAGCGCGTAGCGGGATATGCACGGGAACGAGGCTGTGCCATGATCGTCCTGCTGAACAAGTGGGATCTGGTGGACGGTCCCGAACGCAAGCAGGAGATCCGCGACCAGGTTGAAGACCGACTCGTCTTCGTCGGCTACGCGCCCGTGATGGCCATCCAAGCTAACACGGGCAAGAATGTCGGTAAGGTGTGGCAGGCGATTGACGAGGCGTATGCCTCATACACCACGCACATCAGCACGAAGCGCTTGAATACCTGGCTTGCAGACCTGCGCGATTTCGGTCATACCGTATCCAAGGGAAAGCGCGTGTTGAAGCTGAAATTCGTGTCTCAGACCGGCGATAAGCCTCCGCGGTTCACGTTCTTTGCCAACCATCCGGAATTGGCGGACGACAATTTCGAGCGCTATCTGGAGAATCGACTCCGCCGTGAATTCGACCTGAAAGGAACCCCTATCTTCATGAAATTCAAGAGGCGCGATTAACATGCCCGTTGTCTCATCGGCTGCTCTGGTATCGGTATTCCTTATCGGCTTCCTGTTAGGATCGATTCCCTGGGGCGTGGTTGTCGGCAAGGTCTTCTTCCATCGCGATATTCGCGAAGTGGGGTCGGGTAACATCGGGACCACGAACGCGATGCGTGCGCTCGGCCATAGAGGCGGGGCGGCGGTGTTCCTGCTCGATTTCGGCAAAGGCATCGTCTCCGGTCTGCTCGCACTTGCGATAGCGAATGCGGCGGCTTCCGGTGGCATGTTTGCCGGTACGGTTGCCACGCGAGAGGAATGCCTGGCATTGAGTTTCTTCGCCTGCATCATCGGGCATGTATTCAGCCCTTGGCTGAAGTTCCATGGCGGGAAGGGCATCGCGGTGGGCATTGGAGCCATGTTCGTGGTGTTCGGCCCCGTTGTGGCACTCATCGAGATCGCGTTGTTCGCCGTGCTGGTCATCATCTCGAAATACGTGTCGTTGGGCTCGATCGCCGCGGCGGTCCTGTGCCTGTTCTTCTCGTTCTATTGCTTTTGGGGTGACTGGGCCGCCTGCTGGCTGTGCTTTTTCGCGGCGGCGATCGTCATCTGGTCGCATCGGGAGAACATTCGCAGGTTGGCAACCGGTACCGAACGGCGCATCGGAGAGAACAAGGAGGTCTAGCGTATGAAGGTCGGCATCATCGGGTCAGGTTCCTGGGGAACCGCGCTCGCGCAGCATCTTGCCTGCGATGGCTATAACGTCAACATGTGGGCGCGGAGGCCAGAGGTGGTGGAGAGCATTAACTCGGACCATCGCAACCCCCGGTATCTCAGCAGCGTGCAGTTGTCCGAGAGTATCGTTGCGACTGTAGCGTACGAGGATTGCCTGTACAACGCCGTCGGAGTGGTGGTTGCCACCCCCTCGCGCCTGATGCGCGGGGTTGCCCGGGCGCTCGCCGATGTGGCGTCCGAGGATATGCGCGTCCTCATCTGCACGAAGGGCATCGAAGAGGGCAGCGCTATGATCGCCACCGAGGTTTTCGAGCAGGAGATGGGCAATGCCGAGCGTCTGGCCGTGCTCTCCGGTCCGAATCATGCCGAAGAGGTGGTTCAGGGCGTTCCGGCGGGAACCGTCATCGCCTCTGCGTCGCTCCAAACCGCACGGTTCTTCCAGCAGATGTTCTCCGACGACCGATTCCGCGCCTACGTGAGCACCGATGTTACCGGCGTGCAGGTTTGCGGGGCTGCGAAGAACGTGGTGGCTATCGCGGTGGGAATCTCGTACGGCATGGGATTCGGCGACAATACGGCAGCTTTGCTTCTGACCCGCGGGCAAGCCGAGATGAGCCGATTGGCGCGGGCGATGGGCGCCGATCCCCTTACCTGCATGGGTTTGGCGGGCACCGGCGACCTGGTTGCCACGTGCATGTCGCGTCATTCGCGCAATCGGCGTCTGGGAGAGATGCTCGCCAACGGCAAGACGCTTGTTGATTTCGACAACGAAACCCACATGGTCGCCGAGGGCGCCATGGCATGCAAGACGCTGTTGCCGCTTGCGGAGCGCTACGAGGTGGACATGCCCATCACCGAAGCCATCTACTCGATAATCTGGGAGGGGTCGGATGCCCGCAATATCGGGATGTCCCTGCTGTCCCGCCCCTTGAAGGAAGAGGGGTACGGACTATGAGAGCGGATACCGATTCGGCTTTCGGGCGGGTTTCGGGTCCCTCTTACTTTCCCTATCAGACCCCCTTCGGCCATGTCACCATTCAGGTCGAAGACGGGGCGGTGACGCGTTTGGCCTTCGGTGACCGTCCGTTGGAGGGGCAGCGTCGGCCCACGGCGCTTTCCAACCATGCGGCGAACGAGCTTCAGGAATACTTTGCCGGCAAGCGGCGCGCGTTCGATATCCCCCTGAGGCTTTCGGGAACGCCGTTCCAGCGAGAAGTGTGGGAGGCCCTCCAGCGCATCCCCTATGGGCAGACGCGATCATATGGCGAGGTGGCGGCTGCTATCGGCCATGCGGGCGCCTCGCGGGCCGTCGGGCAGGCGAACAATCGCAACCCCGTGCCCATCTTCGTCCCCTGCCATCGCGTGATTGCGGCGGATGGGTCGATTTCCGGCTATGCCTTCGGGCCGAAAGTGAAGCAGTTCTTGCTGGATTTGGAAGCCTCGCATCTCTGATGCGGGCAGGAAGGGAAGAGGAGTCCATGTACGGAAGCGTAAAGATCGCACCCTCGATTCTGTCGGCGAATTTCATGGAGATGGCGCGCGATATCGAGATGATCCGCGCTGCCGGAGCGGATTGGATCCATGTCGATGTCATGGATGGCCACTTCGTCCCTAATCTCACCATGGGAGTGCCGTTCGTGAAGGATTTAAACGCTATCGCTCCGCTGCCGGTCGACGTTCATCTGATGATCGACAATCCCCTTGAGGAACTGCCTTGGTTCATCGCTGCGGGCGCGGCTTCGATTACGGTGCATTACGAGGCTTTCGAAGACCCCGCGTCAGGTATTCCCGAGGCGGTGGGCTTGATCCACGAGGCGGGAATAAAGGCGGCGGTTTCGGTGAAGCCCGACACGCCCGTGGCGGTGCTCGAACCCTATCTTCGCTCCTTGGACATGGTCCTTATGATGAGCGTCTACCCCGGCTTCTCCGGTCAGTCCTATATCCCCGAAACCGGTCGGCGCACCTCAGAGCTTGCACAGCTTGCCCGTACGGTAGGGGCAGACCCGATCATCCAGGTGGATGGCGGTATCAAGGCGCAAACGGTTTCAGATACTGCGGCGGCGGGCGCCGAATGCTTCGTGATGGGCAGCGCCTGCTTCAACGCGGCCGACCCTGCTGCTTCCATGCGGGCGGTACGGGAAGAGGCCGAGGCAACGCATGCCCGCGTTCGGGAGGGGCGGTAAGCATGCAGCTTCCTGAGACGTATGTTTATCTCGATTGGGCTGCGACCACGCCGCTGTGCACGGAAGCCGCCGATGCGATGGCTCCCTATCTTGTTCCCGGTCCCGAGAATCTCCAGTTGAACGGAAACGCCAATTCCCTCCATTCGGTAGGGCGCAATGCCTTTGCCGCCATGGAGGATGCCCGGCTCGCCGTATCGCGCGCCATCGGTGCCGCACGTCCCAGCGAGGTCGTCTTCACCTCGGGTGCCACCGAAGCGGATAATCTTGCCCTGCTCGGTATCACCGATGCGCTCTTGAAAAAACGGCGGCAGGCGGGAAGCGACCCGCAGGGCACGGTAATCGTAAGTGCCGTCGAGCATGATGCCATCCTGGAGGTGCTCCCCGTGCTGCGCGAACGGGGCCTGCAGGTGAAGGTCGTGCCGGTGAACCGCTCCGGCTTTGTCACCGTGGAGGCGCTCGAGGCGGCGCTTACCGAGGATACCTTGCTGGTGTCGGTCATGTTGGCGAACAACGAGATGGGTGCCGTGCAGGATGTACGGGCCCTGGCAGCTTGCGCACATCGGGCGGGGGCGTTGTTCCACACCGATGCGACGCAGGCTTTCGGCAAGATTCCGATGAGCGTAGGCGACCTCGGTGTCGACGCGGCAAGCTTCTCGGCTCACAAGGTATGCGGACCGAAGGGCATAGGGGCCCTGTATCTGAAAGCGCATACTCCCCTTACCGAATTGGTACGCGGGGGCGGGCAAGAAGAGGGACGGCGCAGCGGCACGCAGAATGTGGTCGGTATGGTCGGTTTCGCCGCCGCGCTGCGGGCGGCTGCAAACGCGCTTCGCGAAGAGGCGCCCCGCGAACGGATGCTGCGCGATCGGCTGTATCGGGAGCTCTGCGGCCTTCCCGGTGTGCGCCCGGTGGTCGAGGTGGCTCCGGGAAGTACCGACTACCTGCCGAATATCGTGGACGTGACCGTTGATGGCATGGAGAGCGAGACGCTTATCCTGCAACTCGATTTGGCGGGGTTCGCGGTTTCGGGCGGCTCGGCATGCTCGACGGGAAGCCTCGATCCCAGCCATGTGCTGACAGCCCTCGGCATCGCTCGCGATCGCGCACTCGGGGCACTGCGCATCTCCTTCGGGCGCTATACCTCGGAGCGCGATATCGAGCGGTTCATCGATGCTTTCAACAAAGTGGTGGTGCCGATGAGCAGGGCAGAAGGGGCATTGGCTGCCGGGTCCCGGAATGCGGGCCCGCATACCATAGGCGAGCTCGAGCGGCGGCTTCTCGAACTCTTTCCCGCGTCAGATGCGGAGGATTGGGACCGTACCGGCATGTTGGTGGGCGATGCCTCGGCTCAGCTGCAGGCTGTCGCTGTGGCGCTCGATCCGACCGTGGATGCTCTGCGGCAGGCCCATGCGCTCGGAGCCAATGCGCTCGTATGTCATCATCCGCTGTTCTTGGATCCTCCCACATCATTTGCCCCGCCCTCGCAAAAGGGTAATGCGGTGGGTTCCCGGGTCTGGGAGGCAATCAGGCTCGGGATTTCCGTACTGTCGTTCCACACTGCGCTCGATGTGAGCCCCCGTGCTGCACAGGTGCTGCCGGGGAAGCTCGGATTGCGTTTGGAAGGCATTCTGGAGCCGACGGCGCACGATCCGGTGCGCGGGTTACGGTCAAATCTGCACGCCCGAGGGTTCAGAGGCATTGACGCTTGAGGGTCTGGCTTTCCGCTGCGGGCACGTTTTCCTGCATCCGGTTCGGGTGTGGGGCGAGCCGGCGCGCCTGCTTAGGCGCATCGTCTGCTGCACGGGCGCGGCTGGAGATGATCTGGACCTAGCCTGTGATGCCGGGATCGACTGTGTGGTCGCCGGCGAGGTGCGTTACCACAAGACGCTCGATGCCTGTTCGCGTGGATTATCCGTGATAGAGCTTGGGCACGATATCAGCGAGTATCCCCTGACGGAGGTTCTGGTATCATCGTTGAAGGAGATAGGAATCGATTCGAGATCCATCCGTGTTCTGGAGCGAGCGGACAACTGGCGCTGATCTTTTCGCGGGGTGTTATAAGGAGGATAGGCCATGGAGGTTTCTGACAAGGATATCGAGAACCTTAAACGCCTTCAGGATATTGATGTTGCAGCGACCAATGCCAAGCGCGAGCTCGAGGGATTGCCTCAGCGCAAGCAGCTTGCAGATATCCGTGCGAAGCTGGAGGCGATCCGCGAAAAGCAGCAGGAGATCGACAAGCTTGCCGAATCGAATCGCACCGAACTTTCGCGCGTGGGTGCCGAAATCGAGATTCTCTCCATCCGCCAGGAGGAGACGCAGAAGAAGATCGACGAGGCCGGCACCGACTTCCGTGCAATAGAATCGCTGTCCAAGGATATGGCCAGCATGACCGCCCGTACAGGAGAGCTTGAGAAGAACCGCGAGACCATCCATGAACGCGATAACCAGATTGCCAAGGTCAAACGTCAGATCGAGGCCGCTATCGACGCGCTTGCACAGCAAGAGGCATCCGTTTCCGAGGTGCTGAACGGCAAGATCGGCGTTCTGGAGGATCAACTGTCCAAGGAAGAAGACGAGCATAAGCAGCTGATTGCCGCGCTTCCCGACCAGGTGGCAGCCGAATACGAGCGCGCCCGCAGACATTGCGGCGGCGTTGCCCTTTCCGAGCTGGTGGACGGCCAGTGCTCCACGTGCCGTAGCAAGCTGGAAGAAACGCGTCTGCTGCAAGTCCGCCGTCAGGCGCCGTTGAGCGTGTGCCCGATGTGCCATCGTCTGCTCATCGTCCGCTAGTTCCGGCGAGGTATCGGCGCGCGAAAGGACGGTTCGGGCATGGAATTCATCTCCCGCGAAGACCAGGAACAGCGCGAGGATATGCTGCTATCATCCGACGCGGCGTTCTCTGCTGCGACAGAGGGCCGGCCGCATTCGTCCGAGCCGGATATCCTGCGTACCGAGTACCAACGCGACCGCGACAAGATATTGCATTCGAAGGCGTTTCGACGCCTGTCGCATAAGACGCAGGTATTCATTGCGCCTAAGGGAGATCACTTCCGCACGCGTTTGACCCATACCCTCGAAGTCGCTCAGATCGCACGGACGATTGCCCGGGCGCTCGGCTTGAACGAAGATCTGACGGAGGCTATCGCCCTCGGTCACGATTTGGGCCATACGCCCTTCGGCCATGCCGGAGAAGAGGTCCTGCGCGAGCGTATCGCGCATTACCGCGGCATCCCCGCCGATGATCCACGCGTTCATGATCTGTTCCAGCACAATAAGCAGAGCGTTCGGGTAGTCCAGGTACTCGAGCATAACGGACAGGGTTTGAACCTGACGGCGGAAGTACGCGATGGCATCTACTGCCATACAGGAGACCTTAAGGCAGAAACGCTCGAAGGACGCATCGTGGGGAAGGCCGACCGCATCGCCTATGTGAATCACGATATCGATGACGCGATCCGTGCCGGTCTGCTGTCGGAAGCCGATTTGCCCGCATCGACCCATGAGGTTCTCGGCTCATCGCATTCTGCCCGCATCGAGACCCTCGTCGTCGATGCGGTTCGGGCATCCTCTGAGGCGGACGATATTGTGCTTACCCCTGAGGTCTGGGACGCCATGATGGAGCTGCGCGCTTTCCTGTTCTCGCATATCTATAGGTCCGAAGTCGTGATGACCGAAGTCCGCAAAGCCCAGCGTCTGCTTGCCGCCCTGTTCGATTTCCTGATGCAGCATCCCTCACAGGTGCCTGAAGAGTTCAGCCGGGTGTCGCCCGATGATCAGGTCCGTGCGGTGGCGGATTACCTGGCGGGAATGACCGACCGCTTTGCCGTCAGCCTGTATCGCGACCTCTTCGTCCCGCGCTCGTTCGGCTAGCCGACATCATCTCCTTCGTGATCCGCTTCGATCAATCGTCGTTCTCTCGGTGGCGGATGTGCCTGATTCCGGGCTTTAGCTCCTTAGTGCATACGGTTATAATGCTGGGCTATGTTGTCTCGTGCTGAAATCAAGGATGCGTTCGTCACTGCTCTTCCCATTATCGCCGGGTATGTCGGCATCGGCATTCCCTGCGGCATCTTGGAGCAGCAGGTTGGCATGGATTGGCTGATGGCGCTCGTCCTATCGTTTGTGTTCTATTCCGGCGCCGGCCAGTTCATGATTCCCAGTCTCGTGATGGCGGGAAATCCGCTGCTTGCCATCATCGCCAGCGTCTCGTTTGTGAATCTGCGCCAAACCCTGTACAGCGCGTCCCTGTCGCAATATTGCCAGCATGCCGGAAAGCTGCTGTCGTTCTTCTTCGCAGCCGGTGTGACCGATGAGAGCTTCGGCGTGAACATCCAACGGTTCCGTTGCGGTGACTGGAAGGTGGAACAGGGGCTGGCAGTCAACTTGATGTGCTGCACCAGCTGGGCGGTGTCGAACGCACTCGGAGTGGTGCTCGGAAATCTGATCGCCCTTCCGACGGCAATCGGCATGTTCGCGATGACCTCCATCTTCATCTGCTTGCTTTGTTCTCAGCAATTCACCCATACCACGGTTGTGGTGGCAATCGGGACGGTTCTCGGAGTCATTTTCTTCAAACTCGTCGGCTTATCCACCCTTGCCATCCTCGGTGGGGCACTCGTCGGAATCGCCGCCGGCCTTGCGCAGACCCGGCTGGGACAGAAACGGCAGGTGGGATGATGAGCCTGACCGATTACCTGATCATATTGGCCGGCTGCTCGATCACCATCCTGCTTTGCCGGGTGATCCCGCTTTTCGTGTTGAAGGGGCGCGAGCTGAAGCCCCAGACGATACACGTTCTGCAGATGATCCCCGTTGCCGCTTTCGCCGCGCTCGTCACGAACGATCTGTTCAAGCCGGACCTTTGGGCACAAGGGGTATGGAACGGCGCTATGCCGCTTCTGGCTGCTGCCGTCGTAGCGTGGATCGCCGTGAAAACGAAGAACCTGCTGGTCTGCGCCCTTGCCGGGGTTGGGGTGTATGCGCTGCTCATGCTGGTATAGCGGTCCTGCGCGCAACATGTGGTATTTTTGGATGCGGGAAAAATACCACTTGTCAGGCTATTAACCGCTAACTATAATAACTATTCGCGTCTTGAAGAGGAACTAACGACCATTTGGTGTCGACATAGATCAGAAGGAACGAACAATGGATTACATTCGCGCTATCGAACAGCAGCAGATGAAGAAAGACCTGCCGGATTTTCGCGTGGGCGATACCGTTCGGGTTCATTATCGCATCACCGAGGGTAACCGTGAGCGTATCCAGGTGTTCCAGGGCGATGTGATCAGCCGCCATGGCGAGTCTTCCCGCGAGACTTTCACCGTCCGCAAGATCAGCTTCGGTGTCGGCGTAGAGCGTACCTTCCCGGTGCACTCACCGAAGATCGACCATATCGAAGTGGTTCGCCACGGCGATGTCAAGCGTGCGAAGCTGTACTACCTGCGCGGCAAAGTCGGCAAGGCCGCTAAGATCAAGGAAGCTGCGCGCGCATAGGCGCAACGCAGGCAAGAGTATGCAAAGGCCCCTTGCAAAGGGGCCTTTTCTCGTATTTGACGGATTCGGTAGGGTAGAGCCGTGAAGCAGACGATTGCTGATATCACCAAGCGTTTATCACAAGCCGATGAAGAGGAATTCGCGGTCTTGGAACGTGCGCTGACAAGCGATCCGCGCAAAGGGATCCAGCAGGCGCTTGAGCGAACCCGCCGGCGCTTGGATGCACAGGCGGAAGAGGCTTCGCGCGTCGACTCCCTGTACCGGTTCCAACAACAGATGGCAGCTGCAGCTTATAGGCAGGTCCGAGGGCAGGATCCATCCGGCGATTCCTGGATCTGCGCAGTAGGTCTCGACGAGGTGGGGCGCGGACCGCTTGCCGGTCCCTTGACGGTTGGCGCGGTGGTGCTTCCCGAGAACCCGCAGCTGCTCGGGATCAACGATTCCAAGCAGCTCACCTCCGCTCGCCGTACCGAGCTTTCCTCGCGGATCCAAGAAGCTGCGATTGCTTGGGATATCGAGCATATTCCTCCTGCCCAGATCGATGCACTGGGAATGAGCGCCTGCCTGCATACGGCTTTCTCTGCTGCAGTGCATGCCGTTGACGTGCAGATTGCCGCGCGTTCGGAAACCTCGCCGGTGCAAGCGGTTCTACTGGATGGCAACCCTCTGCATATAGACAAGCGCGAAATCAGCATCGTACATGGAGACGCGCGCGTTGCCGCCATTTCCGCTGCCTCGATCATCGCAAAAGTTGCCCGCGATGCGTTGATGGCGGCCTATGACCAGCAGTATCCCGGTTACGGATTCGCATCCAACAAGGGATATGGCAGCGCCGAGCACATCGCCGCCATCAAGCGCCAGGGCCTCTGTCCCATCCATCGGGCGACATTCTGCCGGAACTTCTATCAAGCGCGCCTGTTCTAGGCTGGGGCTTGCGGCTGACTTTCTCGAGCGGGTCTGGCGTTCTGGGGTATCTTGGGCTATGAAATAGGATTGCGCCAGGTTCGCATGATCGGCGCTGTAGCTTTCTCGCAATGTGCCTTTGGAGTCCTTCCGTACGCTGTAGCGCAGTGAAAGGAGGACTCATGACGCAGCAATCGAAGAAGGCAGATACCGGCAATCGTCGATCCGAGGGTAAGAAGCAGGTGGGATTGCCGTGCTCTGATGCGGTTGCCGTTGCAGCTGTCCGAGAGCCCGGCGTGCCGGCAATAGAAGGCACCGCGGTTATCCAGGGTAAGGAGCCATCGGCAAACCATCCATCACAGAAAAGCGGGAGAGAGAATGTTTCGGAAGCATCCCATGCGTCTGAAGGCACAAGTACGTCGAGCGGATTCCACAACAAGGAACTGGGTCGCCGGGGTGAAGAAGCCGCTGCCAAGTTCCTCGAACGCAAGGGAATGGAGATTCTCGAGCGCAATTGGACGTGCGGTGCCGGCGAGGCCGATATCATCGCCAGGGAAGACGATGCGATTCTCCACTTCGTAGAGGTGAAAACACGCTCGGGCATCGAGAAGGGCTTTCCCTCGGAAGCAGTTACGCCGAAGAAACGGGAACGGTACGAACGCATTGCGCTTGCCTATCTGGCACAAGGCGATATGCGTGATGTCTCGGTTGTTTTCGACATCATCTCCATCGTCGCGACGGGCAAAAATCGCGCATTTCTCCGCTACCATCGCAACGCCTTCAGCGGATGCGAATAGGAGGCAGCCGCGATGCAGAGAGGCTATACCGTCCATAGTGCGACCATAGTCGGCGTAGAGGCGGTGCCCGTGGCTGTTGAAGTGGTGATAAGCCAGGGCATTCCAGGTGTGTCGATTGTCGGGATGCCCGATGCGGCAGTTCAGGAATCGCGCGAACGCATGAAAGCCGCATTGCGTGCAAGCGGCTTTCAGATGCCGGCAAGCAAGGTCGTCGTCAATCTTGCGCCGGGGTCCTTGAGGAAAACCGGATCGGGTTTCGATTTGCCCATCGCTCTC
>JBMNIP010000005.1:0-289885 GCA_050951005.1 Eggerthellaceae bacterium
TCCGTGGCGGCATCGTCGATGGTGTGGTAGATGCCCTTCATGATGATGTGCAGGCGCTGGTCGACCTCGTCGAACGTCCAATACCTGCGCTCGGCGTTCTGGCTCATCTCCAAACCGGAGGTTGCCACACCGCCGGCATTGGCGGCCTTGCCGGGGAAGAAGGTGACGCCGTTTTCCTGCAGCAGCTGGGTAGCCTCGATGCTCGTGGGCATGTTCGCGCCCTCTGCCAGGACCTTGCAGCCGTTCTTGACCAGGTTCTGCGCATCTTCGGTGAAGACCTCGTTCTGCGTTGCGCACGGATGGGCGATGTCGCAGGGGATGACCCATACGCCGCGGCCCTCATGGTACTCGGCTCCGTCTACACGGTTGACATATCGCTGATACGGCCGCGCTCGACCTCTTTGATCTGCTTGACGACATCGAGGTTGACGCCGTTCTTGTCGTAGATCCAGCCGGTGGAGTCGGACATGGTCACCACTTTGGCGCCGAACTCGGTTGCCTTTTCGGCAGCGTAGATGGCAACATTGCCAGCGCCGGAGATGCAGACCGTCTTGCCTTCGTAGCTATCGTTGTGGCTGTTCAGGTATTCCTGTGTCAGGTAGACGACACCGTAGCCGGTAGCCTGTGTACGGGCCAGAGAACCGCCGTACTCCAAGCCCTTGCCGTCAGCACTCCGGACCATTCGTTGCTCAGGCGCTTGTACTGGCCGAAGAGGTAGCCGATCTCACGACCGCCGACACCGATGTCGCCGGCGGGGATGTCGGTGTTCGGGCCGATATGGCGGAAAAGCTCGGTCATGAAGGATTGGCAGAAGCGCATGACCTCGGTATCCGACTTGCCTTTCGGTTGAAGTCGGATCCGCCTTTGCCGCCGCCCATGGGCAGCGTAGTCAGGCTGTTCTTGAAGACCTGCTCGAAGCCCAGGAACTTCAGGATGCTCAGGTTCACAGACGGATGGAAGCGCAAGCCGCCCTTATACGGTCCGATGGCGCTGTTGAACTGGACGCGGTAGCCACGGTTCACGCGGACCTTCTCCTGGTCATCGATCCACGGAACGCGGAACATGATGATGCGTTCCGGCTCGACGATGCGCTCGAGCAGACCGAGACGCTCATACTCGGGGTGCGCGTCGATAACCGGTTTCAGAGACTCCAGGACCTCGGTGACCGCCTGATGAATTCCGGCTGGTTCGGATCCTTCTCCTTTACCGTTTCGATGACACGATCGGCATAGCTCATAGATGTAACCTCCTCATATCAGGAACACTCCTGCTGTGATTATATTCTTGCCTGCCAAATTCACTTCGAAATGTTTGAGATAACTTCTTCATCTGCAGAATTTTGGCCTGCAAACGGCTAGAGGGGTAGTAGTCGGCTGTATATCGGCCCATCCTGGTGTTATATGGGTTCGGGGCGGATACCGCCTAGACTTCCAGTCGGAGGCGCGAGCCTTGCGGGCTTCCTTCAACGACGATTTTCCGGTCGATGTTCTCCTGCAGGTCCGCTACGTGGCTGATAATGCCGATGATCTTGTCGTTTCCCGACAGGGTTGTCAGCATGCGGATGGCATTGGCAAGCGCCTCGGGGTCCAACGAGCCGAATCCCTCATCGATGAACATGGCGTCGAGCTGGATGCCGCCTGCCTGTTGTTGCACGATATCGGACAATCCAAGGGCAAGCGAGAGCGATGCCATGAACGATTCGCCGCCGGAAAGCGTCGCTGCTGAGCGTGCTTTCCCGGTGTAGTGGTCGCGGACATTCAGATCGAGTCCGCTCTGTCCCTGGTGGGAGGATTCCTCGGGGCTTTGGCGCTCCAGTTGGAAGCGCTGGTTGGTCATGACGCCAAGGCGCCGGTTGGCAGCATCGATAACGCGATCGAAGTAGATGCCCTGCACATACGTCTCGAACGTGATGCGCGCCTTGCCGGTCAGCTTCCCGTTGGCGGTGAGTGCAAGCTGGGCATACGACCGATACTGCTCATCGAGACCGGCATGCTCTTCGATTTCACGCCTTACCTGCTCGATCAGGGCGGTATTGTGGCGCAGCCGATAGGCCGGACCTTCAATCTGACTGTTCAGGCGGTCCCGCGCGGAAGCCGTCTTTTCCAGCTGCGCAGCGATGTCTGCCTCGCTGTCTGCCGGGCTGTCGGCAATCTGGGCCGTGAGGGTGTCGAGCTTCGCCTTGGTGGCGGCGAGCTGGCTCCTCGCCTGATTCAGGTTTCGTTCGGCGGAATCGAATGCCGCCTGATGGCGTGCGCGCTCGCTTTCCAGTTCATCGATCCGCGCCAGGATGTCGGCGCGGTTGCCGGGTGCCCGGTCGCTCAGCTGCCGATAGGCTTCTTGGGCGGTGGCGAGGGCGGTTGCCTGCCGCTGCTCCCTCTCGGCGGCATCTTTCTGCGCCTGCTCTGCTTCCATCCTCCTTTTCCCAGTCGCTTCCCGCCGGGATGCGATATCCTCGCGTTCGGCGAGGCGCGACTCGGCTGCCTTCGCCTGTGCTTTTGCCCTCTCAAGGACGATTCGTGCGGATTCCC
The DNA here is from genome assembly GCA_050951005.1 of Eggerthellaceae bacterium. Lineage (GTDB taxonomy): Bacteria > Actinomycetota > Coriobacteriia > Coriobacteriales > Eggerthellaceae > UMGS1519. The sequence goes on from JBMNIP010000005.1 coordinate 2,529, forward strand.
GCTTATTGTTCAGGGACTCTTCCGATTCGTTCTCCACGTCGAATCGAGCCAGGGATTCCGCACGTTCCGAAACGGTGCTCTCGCATGCGGCACAGGTTTGCTCTGCTTCTGTATTGGCCTGATTCAAGGCATCGAGCTGAGATTGCTGTTGCTCGATAGCGCTATCGGCCCGTGCGAGATCCTGCTCGATTTGCCGCCGTTGGCCCACGCGAAGTTCGGCTTCCCGTACCTTGGCATGCGCCGATTCAAGCGCTTCTGCCGCTTCCTGCTGGCGCTGTTCCATGGCATCGGGCATGCCGAAAGCTTCCTGCAATCCCGATAGCCGCTCTTGCTTCTCCGCCAGAATGCCTTGTGCGGTTGCGGCTGCCTGGGCCAGCGCTTGGGCGTGTGCCTGCGAGTTGCGGGCGCATTCCTCGGTTGCATGCAGGCCGTCTTCGGTCGGCACGTCCGCCGCAAGTGGGGCGGGATGGGGGTGGGAGATCGCTCCGCAGACGGGGCAGGGCTCGTCAGGCGCAAGGGATTGGGCGAGTATTCCCGCTTGCCCGTCCAGATATCGGCGGCGGGCAATCGCGTATTCCCGCTGGTTCCCATCGGCGGTGTCGGCGGCGGCACGGTAGGCGTCCCGAGCGTGCGTAAGCTCCCGTTCCGCCATTTCGACGGCGTCTCGTGCCTTGGAAAGCTCTTCGGCCTGGGAGCGGATCGTATCCTGCTGTTCGATGAGCGCATCCGCCGTGCAGTTCGCACGTTCCAAGAGAACCGCTGCATCGGCGAGGGAGTCATAACGCTGCTTGAGGGCATTGCGTCGTGCAGCCAGCTCTGCATGGCGATTCGTTGCAGATGCCAGTTGCTTTGCGGCATTCGACTGGCGCTCGCGAGCGCCATCGAGCGCCGATTGCGCCTCCTTGTGCAAGGCGTCCAGGCGATGGCGCTCTTCCAGCAGCTGCTCTACCGATGCGAGCGACTCCTTTGCTTCGCCGAGTGCGTGCTGTGCTTTCTCGGCATCGACTGCGTCGGTTTCGTGTGCAGCAAGCTGCCGGTCGAGGTCGGCAAGGGCCGTTGTCTGCTTTTCGAGGTCAGCATCGGCCTGCTTGCGCTCTTCGGCGAATGTTCGGGCGCGCGCGGCTTGCGTTTCTGCTTCTTTCCGGGCGGCTTCGCGCGCGTCCAGATCAAAGAGCTGCTGCCTGGCAAGCGTCAGCTGGCCTGCCAGCCGCTCTGCCTCTTCTCGATCCGACCGGGCGTCGGCGAATGCGCGTTCGGCGGTGGGAAGCTCCTGTTCCTCCCGGATAAGGGCGGCCTGTATACCGGTTTTCCGTTCCAGCAGTTTTATGCGGGCGCGTGCCTGCTCCTGTTGGGCGGAGAGTGCCTCGTAGGTTTCCTGGACCTGCTGGAGCTCTTCGTTTAGCCGGGTATGCTCTTCCCGGTCTGCGTCGATCTGACGGTCCAGCAGCTCCTCGAGTTGTGTTCCGACAAGCGTTCCATCTTCCAAATGCGCGATGATGGTTTCCCGTAATGGGCTGCCATCGGGGAATTCTGCAGCATCTGCATGCGCAGCAAGCCGGGTGGCGATGCGCTGATGTGCCCGTTCGAGCCGTTTTCGCTCGTTTTCGAGGCGCTGCTGGAAGTCGACGCAGAAGTCGGTATGGAAGATTTTCCGGAATATAGCGCTGCGGTCCTTGGTGCTCGCAGTCAGCAGCTTCCGGAAATCCCCTTGGGCGATCATCGCAATCTGGGAGAACTGCTGCTCGTCGACGCCGAGGATCTCCTGGACAGCTTCCCGGACCGGGCCGTCTTTTGTCAACGGGGGCAATCCAGGGCGCTCGAGTTCCACTGAGCCCGGTTCTTGGGTAAGACCCTCACCGCGTTTTTTCGGGCGGAGATAAGATGGTTTGCGCCGGATGCGGTAGCGTTTTCCATGTGCCTGGAATTCCAGGCACACGTATGTTTCCGTATCGGGTGCAGCAAAATCGCTGCGCATCTCCCGCGCGTCACGGGTATCTCCAGACACCGTTCCATACAGGGCATAGGTGATGGCGTCGAATATCGTGGTTTTCCCCGCTCCGGTATCCCCGCAGATCAAGTACAAACCGTGGTCGCCCAGCTCGGTAAGCGGGATGGTCACGGTATCGGCATAGGGTCCGAATGCGCTGATGGTCAGGGTCAGCGGGCGCATCTATTCCCCCTTATCCGAAGGACTTGCGACGGCATCCATAGTCTCTCTGACGATACGGATTTGGTCATTCGTCAGCTCGGTTGCGTTCATCTTGCGATAGAACCGTGCGAACAGCTCTTCGGGGTTCGGTGCTTCCGCCAGGGGAACGGCCGATGCTTTCAGATCGGTTTCATGAGAGCGGTTTGCCCGGTATTCGTATCCCATAAGGTTGGGATAGGCACTGCGCAGTCGTTCGCGATCGGAAAGGCTCGGCGTCTCGTCGGTGAGTACCGCATAGATGTAGTCCTCGTCCGAACAGCCGGCGGCGGTTGCAGCGGCGCGTGCGGTTTCCGACGTCAGATCCGCAACCGACCCTTCGATACGACGCAGATCGTGTTTCGGGACAATCGGAAGGAAGTCAAAGGTGACCGATCCTTTCGGACCCAGGTTAACGAGCACGGCGCTTTTTTCGTGGCGCGCTTCGGAATACGAATACTTCAGCAGGCTTCCCGCATAGCGCATCTCCGGTCGTCCTATCTGCTGCGGTCGGTGGATATGCCCGAGCGCGACATAATCGAAGTCGTCGAATACCCGTCCGTCGACCGCATCGATTCCTCCGATGGCCAATTCGGAATCGCTGCGTTCCGGTTCGGCCGCGGCGTAGGTCACGAATTGGTGGGCGATGAGCACATTGCGTTCATGAGGGTCGATTGGGCACATGGCCAATGCCCGGCTAATCGCGGCGGTGTAATCATGTCCTATTTCGTCGGCGTTCTCGGGGAAGGCATGTTTCACGTCGATCGGCTTCAGAAACGGCAGCAGCCAAAAGTTGACGGCGCCATACTCGTCCCGGAACGTCCAGCGTCGCAGCGTGCCATCGTATATCGGGGAAAGTATGATCCCGCGCTGTTCCAGCAGCTTTCCGGCATACGATACCCGAGCGGCTGAATCGTGGTTGCCGGCAATTGCCAAACAGGGCAGGTTCACGTCGGCAAGCGAGGTCAAGAACCAGTCGAAGAGGCCGACCGCCTCTGCCGAAGGTTGGCTCTTGTCATAGAGATCGCCTGCAAGCACTACGGCTTGCACCTGATGCTCGATTGCCGATTGCAGGATGTGCTCCAGTGCGAATCGTTGGTCCTCCAGCATGCTGAAGCCGTTCACGACCTTTCCGAGATGCAGGTCGGCCAGATGCAGGAATCTCATGTGCTCGTGCTCCTCATTCTCCCTCTATCGTTCCCATCTACTGTAATTGAAAACCGCCCCAACACAGCGAAACGTTGGGCGATACGTTGGTTTTTCGGTGTCCTGGAGCAAGAGCGGCGGTAGTGTCGCTCCCTTGGCGTAGACTGGCACTGATGACAGAGCGAATCGACACAAGCAACAGCCTTCCGGACGATACCCAACCCGTCAGGGAAAGCCAGGCGGATAAGCTGGCCCGCATCAAGCGCGAGCTCAACGATGTCCCCACCTTGCCCGGAGTCTATCTCTGGAAAGACCGCAACGGCGAGGTCATCTATGTCGGCAAGGCGCGCCAGCTGCGGGCCCGCATGCGCCAATATGTGAATTTCCAGGACGATCGAGCCAAGATTCCGCTGTTGGTGGAGCAGATCGACTCCTTCGAATACGTCGTTGCCGGCAACGAGCATGAGGCTCTGGTTCTCGAACGCAACCTGATTACCCGATACCGACCGTTTTTCAATGCCGACCTGAAAGACGACAAGAGCTACCCGTTCATTGCGATTACCGAAGGCGACGTGTTTCCCGCCATCAAATACACACGCGAGAAACACCGCAAGGATACCCGTTACTTCGGCCCATACACCGACAGCCGCGCCGCCCGGGAATTCGTGGACGTGGCGCGCAAGGTGGTTCCCCTCTGTGCTTCGAGCTGTGCCGATTGGCGCCGCATGAAGCGGCGGATCGATGCGGACGGCTACGATCAGGAGGTCGCCCGCCAACAGAAGACATGCTTCGACTGCCATGTCGGTCTGGGGCCGGGTGCCTGCTGCGGGCAGATCGATCCCGTGCACTACCAGGCAAACGTGCGCAAGATCGAGCGCTTCCTTTCCGGAAACCATCGCGAATTCGTCTCTGAGCTCACCGAGGAGATGCAGGAAGCCGCCGCCGATTTGGACTTCGAGCGCGCCGGCCGGCTGAAAGAGCGCATCGAGGTTGTCGAGTCGTTGTCCAACAAGCAGCATGTCGTGGTGCAACAGGATCTGAACGCCGATGTGATCGGGGTGTACCGTGAGGAGACGATTGCGGGAGTGCAGATCCTGGCGGTGCGCGAGGGCGCAGTCATGAACAACGTCGATTTCATCTTGAACAAGGGCAAGGATGTGCCCGACCAGGATCTGATGCATAATTTCCTCCTGCGCTATTACGGCACCACGACATCGATTCCCCGCGAAGTGGTCCTTGGGGAGATGCCCGAGGACCGCGAGGTCATGGAGCAGTGGCTTACCGAAAGGCTGGACAGCGTACATGGTGCGAAGGTCCATTTCATCGCACCGAAGGCGGGGGAGAAACTCAAGCTGCTCGAAATGGCACGCACGAACGCAAAGATGGCACTGTTGCGTTACAAGGTGCGCACGAACTACGAGGACAAGCGCACCAACGAGGCGCTGCTGCAGTTGGAAAGCGCCCTTGCCTTGGACAAGCCTCCCATGCGCATCGAATGCTTCGATATCTCCACGATCCACGGCAGCTATACGGTGGCATCAATGGTGGTGTTCACGAACGGCAAGCCTGACAAGGGACAGTACCGCCGGTTCAAGATCAAGACCCCCCTCCAGGAGGCGAACGACTTCCTGTCGATGCAGGAGGTGATGAAGCGGCGCTATGCTCCGGATCGCATGGCCGACGAGCGCTTCGGCAAGAAACCCGACTTGATCATCCTCGATGGCGGCAAGCCCCAGCTGACCGCGACGATGGAGATGTTCGATCAGATGGGGATACACGATATCGCCCTGTGCGGTTTGGCGAAACGAGACGAGGAGATTTTCGTGCCCTGGGCTCCCGAGGGCCCTATCATCCTGCCAAGCGGATCGGCGTCGCTCTACCTCGTCAAACGGGTACGAGACGAGGCGCATCGGTTCGCTATCACCTTCCATCGCCAGCTGCGCGGAAAGGGCATGACGGCAAGCATCCTCGATGAGGTGGAGGGCATAGGGCCGAAGCGCAAGAAGGCGCTGTATCGCGCTTTCGGTTCGATGAAGAACATCCGGGCGGCAAGCTTGGAAGAGCTGAAGGCTTCCCATGCGGTTCCGGATGCGGTGGCGGAAGAGCTGTACCGCGTGCTGAAACAGTATAATGATGAACGGAACGTAACGAAAACCAGCGGCTGAGAGCAGGTTTGTGTATGGAAGAGCGCAAGGAGGATATGCCCCTTTCCCAAGGGGCCGACCAAGATGCGGTTGCCCCGCAGGCAACCGAAGCACACGCAGATCAGGATGAGCCGAAAGCCACGCCCGACCTCATTGTGATTACCGGCATGAGTGGCGCGGGTCGTACCGAGGCGATGCACACTTTCGAGGATCTGGGATATTTCTGCATCGACAACCTGCCGCCCCGATTGCTGATGAACCTGGTCAGCCTTTCGACCATTCCCGGCCAATCCGACCAGAACCGTCGATTGGCGGTAGTCTGCGATGCCAGGAACCAGTCCTTCTATGCAGAGCTGAAAGACGAGCTCGCCCATCTGGATGACGCCCACCTGCGCTATCGCATCATCCTGCTGGACGCGAGCGACGAGTCCATCATCGCCCGTTACAAGTTCAGCCGTAGGCGCCATCCGCTCTGCACGGATGCGCGCATGACTCTCTACCAGGGCATCCAGGCCGAGCGCCGCCTCCTGGCACCGCTGTACGAAATCGCGGATGCGGTCATCGATACGACCAATCTCAGCACGCGCGAGCTGCGTGAGCGCCTGCGGACCATGTTCATGGGAGAGGGCGCCGAGGATACGATGCAGGTATCGGTCTACTCATTCGGGTTCAAGCACGGATCCCCGGTCGACGCGGATATCGTCATCGATGTGCGCTTCCTGCCGAATCCGTTCTATGAGCCCGAATTGCGCAACCTGACCGGGCGTGACAAGCTGGTGAGGGATTACGTCCTGAATAAACCCGAGACCCAGCAGTTCATGAATTGCTGGAAGAACCTGTTGGGGTGCATCATGCCCGGCTATCAGAAAGAGGGCAAGCAGCAGCTTGCTATCGCAATCGGCTGCACAGGCGGACAGCACCGCAGCGTCACCCTTGCAGATGAGACGGGTGCATATCTGAAACGCTTGGGCTACAACGTAGAGGTCTCGCATCGCGATCTCGCGTTGGCCAACACCATCAAAGTAGGAGCGTGACGGACATGGGGGATCCTTTCAAGTACGATCCGTCCATGACGGCATCGTTCAAGGCTATCTCCGACGATGAGCCGCGGCCGAACATGGACAAACTCAACGTTGTCGTTATCGGCGGGGGTACGGGTACCAATACCTCTATCCGCACCTTGCTTTCCATGGGAACCCAGGTGTCGGCCGTGGTTGCCATGGCCGATGACGGGGGATCGACCGGTATCATCCGACAAGAGGCCCATGTAACTCCTCCGGGAGATGTGCGTAAATGCATCGGCGCCATGGCGGCCGACCAGGACGACCCGATGACCCATGCCTTCAAATACCGTTTCGAGTTCGCGCGCAATCATACGCTGGGCAACCTGATGCTCTCGGCGCTTGAACATGAGACCGGATCCTTTGTAGAGGCCATCGCCATCTGCGAGCGGCTCTTGAAAGCACGTGGACATACGTATCCGTCGACACTCGACAACGTGTACCTGTCTGCCTATGACGTGGAGGGCAATCTGATAAAAGGCCAGGCGAACGCGAGTCATTCCGAACATGCGCTGAAGAAGGTCTGGCTCGATTCGGAGGAGACCTGCCGCCCGTATTCGAAGGCGCTCGACGCGATTCGGCAAGCGGATGCCATCGTGCTCGGGCCCGGCTCGCTGTTCACCTCGATTATCCCGAACCTTCTGGTGCCGGGCGTGACGCAGGCCATCCGCCAATCGGGCGCCTTCACGCTGTTCATATGCAACATGGCAGACGTGCAGGGCGAAACCCGCGGCATGCGCTCGCGCGACTATATCAAGGCGCTTATCGATCACGGGATGGATGGCCTGATCGATTATGTCCTGCTGCATTCCAGCACACCCTTGACCTCGGAAGCCGAGGAAGCGGCTCGCTATGAGCTGGTTTCCGCCGCCCATGCCGTGCGGCCGGTGCCAGTCAGCTTCGAGGATGTGCGCTGGATCGAATCCATCGGCGCGGGCGTGCAGGTGCGCAACTTCTATAACCCGGACGCCCCCCAATGGCATAACCCGGCTTCGCTGCGCCAGGCTCTTACGGAGATCTTCGAAAAATGTCTTTCACCACAGATGTGAAAAACGAGATGACTAGGGTGCCGTCGACGTGCTCGCATTGCGATGCGGCCGTGCTCTCGGGGCTTATGCGAACCGAGGGGAGCCTGTTCTTCTCGGGAAAGGGACGCTATCGCGTCGAGATGTCCACCGATATCCCTGCAGTTGCACGCCTGACGATCCGCCTGCTCCACGGCCTGTACAAGCTTCGCACGGAACTGACGGTTCGGCGCAGCGTGCTGCATAAGACCCCGAACTACCTGATTACAGTTCCCGGGCAACCGCACATGGAAGAGACGCTGCGCACGCTCGGCATCGTGGATGAGAAGGGGTTTGTCGCGGGTATCGCTCCACATCTGGTGAATAAGCGCTGCGATCAGGCAGCATATCTGCGCGGTATCTTCATGGGGGCGGGTTTCGTTGCCGATCCCAAGGGCGATTTCCATTTCGAGATGACGATCGAAAACGAGCAGCTGGCGAACGACATCGCCGAGCTGATGCGGAGCAACGGCATCAATGCCCGTATCATGAACCGGCGCAACTCGTTTCTGGTGTACCTGAAAAGCGGAAGCGCCATCACCTCGTTCCTTGCACTCACCGAAGCGCATCAGAGCGTCCTGACCATGGAGAACGAGCGGGTGATCAAGAGCTTGCGCAATGATGTCAACCGCCAGGTGAATGCCGAGATCGCCAATCAAGCGAAGAGCTCGGAAGCCGCTGTCGAGCAGGTTGTTGCCATCCGCAAGGTCCTGGGCCGATACGCAATGGACGATCTGCCGCCGGCGCTTCGGGAATATATCAGCCTGCGCATCGCCTATCCCGGTGCCAGCCTGAAGGAGCTCGGTGCCCATGCTGATCCTCCGCTTTCGAAGAGCGCTATCTATCATCGGGTCCGGCGCATCGAGCAGATGGCCCAAGATATTGATGCCGGCACGGGATGACCGCCTTTTCTAGTACCACATGTTTTTGCTTCTGACCGATAATTCTGCCGTTCGGATGGGCGAGTCGTGCACTGTTTCAGTTTTGTTTCCTGCTTTCCTATATACTGGGTGGCGGACGTAGGACGATATTCCTACGCACAGGGGTGCGTTGCTGGCAGGTGGCGAACTTCCTGTATCGCTGACAACCGAAAGGGGTTTTCATGACGACGAAGGTAGGTATCAACGGCTTCGGACGTATCGGGCGCATGGCGTTCCGGGCGATGTTCGACGATCCCGACCTCGAAGTTGTTGCCGTAAATGACCCGGGTACTTTGAGCTCGATGGTGCATCTGCTGAAGTACGACTCGGTGCAAGGACGCGCATTCGATGACGTTGCCGCCGGGGACGGCTGCATTATCGTCGATGGGAAGGAAGTAAAGGTCACCTCGACCCGCGTTCCCGCAGAGATTCCCTGGGGCGATTTGGGAGTCGATGTCGTGGTCGAGTCCACTGGCCATTTCCGGGATGCGAACGATGCACGGGCCCATCTTGACCAGGGCGCGAAGAAGGTCGTCATTACCGCACCGGGCAAGAACGAGGATAAGACCATCGTCATGGGAGTCAATGACGACACCTACGATCCGGCAACGGACAACATCGTCTCGAACGCTTCCTGCACAACCAACTGCCTGGCGCCGATCATGAAGGTCCTGCTGAAGAACTTCGGTGTCCAGCGCGGATTCATGAACACCATCCATTCCTACACGAACGACCAGCGTATCCTTGACCAGAACCACAAGGATTTGCGCCGTGCACGCGCAGCGGCGCTTTCGCAGATTCCCACCACGACCGGGGCGGCTCGTGCAGTCTCCTTGGTGCTTCCCGAGCTCAAGGGCAAGCTGGAGGGCATGTCGACGCGCGTTCCGACGCCGACCGGCTCCATGGTGTATCTGACCTGCGAGTTGGAGCAGGACGTGACCGCCGATATGGTCGATGCGGCAATGCGCGAGGCTTCCGAAACCTATTTGAAGGGTTATTTGGAATTCTGCGAAGACCCGATCGTCTCTGCCGATGTCATCCATAATCCGCATTCATCGATTTACGATTCGCTGTTGACCAAGGTAATCGGCGATAAGAGCAACTTTGTCCAGATAATCGCCTGGTATGACAACGAATGGGGCTACTCATGCCGCGTGAAGGATCTGGTGAAGATTCTGCTGTAGGCACTGCTGTGGGACCGGTTCAGTGATTTCCAAAGCGCTTCAAGTGTTCGGAATCAACGAACCGGTCTCTTTTTTCGTTAAGAACGGACCACAACACTGCGGATTGCGGGCTGCGGTGCTGTGCGATGAAAGGATTGAGGACCATGGCTGCAATTCGGGGCATCGAGCATGTAGACGTTGCTGGGAAGAAGGTCATCTGCCGCGTTGACTTCAACGTTCCCTTGAAAGATGGGAAGGTGGTAGACGACCTGCGGATCAAAGCCGCCCTCCCAACAATCGAATACCTGCTCGATCATGGTGCGCGTCTTATTCTCGTTTCCCACCTGGGCCGCCCTGCGGGTACCGGATACGAGGAGGAGTACAGCCTGGCTCCGGTGGCGGAGCATCTGTCACGTCTGCTGGGCAAGCCGGTGGCTTTTGCCACTGATACGATCGGGCCGAATGCCCGTGCGAAGGTGGACGCGCTCGAAGACGGCCAGGCAGTACTCCTTGAGAACGTGCGCTTCGATAAGCGCGAGAAGAAGAACGACCCGGAGTTCACCCGCGAGCTTGCGTCCCTCGGGCAGGTGTTCGTCAACGATGCTTTCGGTACCGCGCATCGCGCGCATTGCTCAACGGCAGGTTTGGCCGACCTGCTGCCCTCATATGCCGGTTTCCTGATGGAGCGCGAGATATCCACGCTCAAGGGCATGCTGGATGACCCGTCCCACCCGTTCGTCGCCATCCTGGGCGGCTCGAAAGTCTCCGATAAGATCGGTGTCATCGATTCGCTGATGGACAAGGCCGATACGCTCCTGATCGGCGGCGGCATGTGCTTCACCTTCTTGAAAGCAAGGGGGTACCGCATCGGTACGTCTCTCAACGAGGAGGACCTGATGGATACCGCCAAGAAGTTGATGGCGAAGGCCCAGGATAAGGGGGTAAGGCTTCTGCTGCCGGTTGATGTGGTGGTCGCCGATCGCTTTTCCGAGGATGCCCATACCGAAACGGTACCGGTGGATGCCATCCCCGATACCATGATGGGTTTGGATATCGGACCGGAGACGGTCAAGCGGTATGCGCACGAAATCGGACAGGCTGCGACGGTATTCTGGAACGGTCCGATGGGCGTGTTCGAGATGAGGCCTTTCGAGGCCGGTTCGCGCGGGGTGGCCCAGGCGATGGCCGATGCGCCCGGCAAGACGATCGTCGGCGGCGGCGATTCTGCCGCAGCAGCCAAGCAGTTCAAGCTCGACAAGAGGATGGATTTCATCTCCACCGGCGGCGGTGCCTCTATGGAGTTGGTAGAAGGAAAGGTCCTTCCCGGTGTCGCGCCGTTGATGGATGAATAACGGTACGTCGCGGGTCTTGCCCCACTGGTTGGGCGGCCCTGTTCGAAAGAAGGTTAAACCATGCGAAAACCGATGATGGCCGGTAACTGGAAAATGAACAACAAGCTGCCCGAAGCCGTGGTCCTGACACAGGAGATTTCGAACCGGGTGAAGCGAAACCTGCTCGATAAGGTCGATGTGGTAATCTGCCCGCCTTTCATTGATTTGAAGCCCGCGCTTACCGTGCTTGATTTCGACAAGATTCATATTGCGGTCGGCGCCCAGAATTGCTATTGGGAAGAGAAGGGCGCCTTCACCGGCGAGGTCTCGGTTCCCATGCTCGCCGATCTCGGCTGCGAGTATTGCATCGTCGGCCATTCCGAGCGCCGTACCCTGTTCGGTGAGACCGACGAGGATGTGAACAAGAAGGTCAAGGCGCTGATTTCCGGCAATATGAAACCGATCGTCTGCGTGGGGGAGAGCCTTGCGGTGCGGGATGCCGGTACGACGCTCGAGTTCGTGACGGCGGAGGTCAATGCCGCGCTTGCCGGCTTGGATGATATCGACATGGGTAAGGTGACGCTTGCCTACGAGCCCATTTGGGCTATCGGTACCGGACGGACGGCGACGCCTGAGCAGGCGCAAGAAGTATGCTCGGCGATCCGCGAGCAATTGCGGATCATGTTCGGTGATGAATGTGCCGATGCGACGCGCGTGCTCTATGGCGGTTCGATGAAACCAGCCAATGTCGAGGGGTTGATGGCCATGCCCGATATCGATGGCGGCCTTATCGGCGGATCCAGCTTGGTAGCGAATGAATTCAAGGAGCTTATCGAGGTTGCAGCCCGTTCGTAATCCGGGTGCATCTTCATGGCGAGATGGGTTGTGCAGCGTATTGCAGAAGGGAGTTGGAGATGTTGTAGTGCTCCCGTCAATTGGCGGGAACGTCTTGCCAAGACCAGCTGTCGACCCTTATAATCTACAACTTGCGTGAGTTTATTTCGCCCGATTGGAAAGAGAGAAGCTTTGAGTCCTCTGGTCATATTGTTCATCGTATTGCTGATTGTGTCCGGTATCGGTTTGGTGGTGTTCATCATGCTGCATTCCGGTAAGGGCACGGGCGTGGGCGATGCCATCGCCTCCGCGCTGTATGGAACCCAGCAGTCCACTTCGTTGATGGAGAAGAACCTTGACCGTATAACCATTATCTTCGCAGTGGTTTTCCTGGTTTCGCTTCTGGTGCTGATGGTCATCTACCCCCAGGGGACTATCAATCCGCAGTAGGCATTCGGCGAACCTTCTGTTTACTTCGGCGAAAGATTAGCTATAATAGCTTTCGCACTTAGCTACGTCGGTGTGGTGGAACGGCAGACACGCAAGCTTGAGGTGCTTGTGCCCCATTTTACGGGCGTGCGGGTTCAAATCCCGCCACCGACACCAGAGATCAACAAGAGCGCTGCGGCGCTCTTTTTGTTTTCCTTCTCCGAACGGATCCGGGCATTGTCGTTCCGTGTTCCCGGAGGCAACGGCCCAAGCAAGGAGGATTTTCTATGGGACGTGCCGGCGCTTCGGCATCCTCTGTGTCTTGCATATTCTTCGATTGCGGCAGCACGCTGATCGACCCCGATCCTTCGGTGGCACAGCAATTCGTCCTCGTGGCAAATCGCCGCGGGTATTCCATCTCCCTCGATGAGGTCGAGCCCTACATGCCCATCATCGACCGCTACTATGACATGGAGTACATGAAAGACGGGAGCTTCTGGGCCTCTCCGAGCCGTTCGGTGGAACTTTGGTACGACATCTACCGCTTCATGTGCCATCTCACGGGTCTCACAGACGATGTAGAGGGTATTGCCCATGACATGTTCGTCGAGTATTTGAAACCGGAGAACTGGATGGTATATCCAGATGTTGTGCCGACGTTGCGCTCCTTGAAGGAACGGGGCCTGGTTTGCGCGGTCGTTTCCAATTGGGATCCCAGCCTTACCGATTTGATCCGCGGCCTCGGTTTGCTGCCGTATTTCGACGAGGTGTTTGCCTCTGCCGCAGTCGGTTACCGGAAGCCGGATCCTATGATCTTCCAGGTTGCATGCGAACAGCTGCGGGTTCCTGTCTCATCATGCATCCACGTCGGCGATAACGTCGAGGCGGATGGGCAGGGGGCCTTTCATGCGGGCATCGTTCCGTGCATCCTTGACCGCAGGGGGCGAATACCGCGCTCCGAAAGGGAAAGACTCGGCTTTCCGTTCGTCGGTTCCCTGAATGAGGTTCTTGCGCTCCCGCAGTTAGCACACGAATGATTGGTCAACCCGTTGATAGCTTGACGATTATGAGAAGTATTTTGAAATCGTCAGCCTGTTCTTGCGCAGGCGTTGCGAACTGCGTATGATACTGGCTCGTCAAGCGGACATGGCTCAGCTGGTAGAGCACCACCTTGCCAAGGTGGGGGTCGCGGGTTCGAACCCCGTTGTCCGCTCCATTTGAAACGAGCGCCGGCCACGCCATCCCAAGTTGGCCGGTTTTTATGGCGACGTGGCCAAGTGGTAAGGCAGAGGCCTGCAAAGCCTTCACCCCCGGTTCGAATCCGGGCGTCGCCTCCATGTTTCTTCATCCTTATTTTGAACGGGAATTTTCAATGTATTGTAAATAGGGTGTTGACACAGAGGCGTGGTCAAAGTAATATACAACCTCGTCAAGCGGACATGGCTCAGCTGGTAGAGCACCACCTTGCCAAGGTGGGGGTCGCGGGTTCGAACCCCGTTGTCCGCTCCATGCTTTTTCGAGCCGGTCTAAGAGCAGTCTTGGCCGGCTCTTTTAAGCAATATGGCGACGTGGCCAAGTGGTAAGGCAGAGGCCTGCAAAGCCTTCACCCCCGGTTCGAATCCGGGCGTCGCCTCCAATGAACAGGTGCGGGCGGACCGATTGGGGGGCCGCCCGTTTTCTATATTCAAAGAGATTCCCGAAATATAGGGGTTCACAAATCGGAATACTCTGGTAATATCTTTAGCGCTGTTTGTCAGCACCCTGATTCGGGCGTTTAGCTCAGGGGGAGAGCGCTTCCCTGACACGGAAGAGGTCACAAGTTCAAATCTTGTAACGCCCACCATCTAAGCCCAGGTCAACGGCTCGTTCCGTTGGCCTGTTCTAGTTTATCGGGCCGATTCCTGTACAGGCGGAAGAAAGGCGCCATGAGCGATAAGGTCATATTCTGGGCGGCGTTCCTTTTCGGCTACACCATGAATGCCATCACGGGGTTTGCCGGCAATATCTTCGCCATGCCGGTGGGCATTGCGACAGTCGGTTTGCAGGAATCGATTGCCTCGTTGAATGTGGCCGGATGCCTTGCTTGTGCGATCTTGGCCTTCCGCGGGCGCAGAGACATCGATTGGCGGCAGCTGGTCCGCATCCTCACCGTCATGCTTATCTTCATGGCGCTCGGTATCTGGCTCGATTCGGTGGTATCTCTTGACATCTTGAAGAAGGTTTTCGCGATTTTCGTTCTGGCGGTCGGCTTGAAGAACCTTATCGTTCCCCAACGGAAGACCGTTCAAGAGTGGATTCTCTGGGTCACGCTTGCGCTTGCCGGCATCATCCAGGGCATGTTCGTGTGCGGAGGGGCCCTCCTTGTCATCTATGCCACCCAGAAGCTTCCCGACAAAGACCAATTCAGGGCAACGCTGAGCATGAATTGGGTGATCCTGAATTTCTTGTACTCGCTGTATTCCTGGCATATCGGGTACATGACGCCAGACGTCGGCATCCTTATCCTTGGTTGCATCCCGCTGATGATCCTTGCCACCTTCATCGGCGAGCTCATCAACCGACGCCTGAGCCAGGATGCGTTTCGGAAATTCACGTTTGCCCTGTTGGTCGTCATCGGAGTTGCGATGCTGATCCAGTAGCCGAACCGCATGAAGGGCTGCTTGTTCGGCCGGAGCCCGTCTGCTGTATCCTTTTGCCCTTTGCCGGTGAGATGCCTATACTCCTAAAGGTGCGATTCTAGATTCCAGGAGGAGAACATGGGCTATGTAAAATGGAGCTTCGACACGCTGGATGGGTTCTGCCATGATGTCTTCCGCGCGTTCGGATTCGATGAAGGACAGACCGCAATCATCAAGGATGTCCTGCTGACAGCGGACCTTTTCGGCATCGAGAGTCATGGCATGCAGCGTATGGTGCGCTATCACAAAGGCATCGAGAAGGGGACCATCCATCCTCATGCCAAGCCCGAGGTTGTGTTCGAGACGCCGGTCTCGGCCGTTATCGACGGCCACAACGGCATGGGCCAGCTGATCGGCCGTTTCGCCATGGAGAAGGCCATCTCCAAGGCGAAGGAATCGGGAGTCGGCATCGTCAGCGTGCGCGAATCGAACCATTACGGTATCGCCGGCTACTATGCGAAGATGGCGGCCGACCAGGGTCTCATGGGCTTCTCCTGCACGAATTCCGAAGCCATCATGGTCCCGACGTTCGGCAAGAAGGCAATGCTCGGTTCCAATCCGCTGGCAATCGCCATGCCGGCCGACCCGTACCCCTTTCTGTTCGATAGCTCGACGACGGTGGTCACGCGTGGGAAGCTGGAGATGTACAACAAGATGGGCAAGCCGATTCCCGACGGTTGGGCGCTTGACGAGAACGGCAAACCCACGAACGATGCGCCCCGCGTCCTGGCGAACATCGTCGGAAAGAAAGGCGGCGGCATCATGCCGCTCGGGGGATCGGAAGAATCGAGCGGCAGCCATAAGGGATATGGCTACGGCATGGTCTGCGAGATTTTCAGCAGCGTGCTTTCCATGGGCGTCAATTCCGATACCTGCTGCACCTTCGAAGACAAAACGGGGATCTGCCACGGATTCGCAGCTGTCAATCCTGCCTATTTCGGGAATCCCGAAGACATCCGTGCGCACTTTTCCGCCTATCTCGAGCGCTTGCGAGAAAGTCCGAAGGCCGAAGGCAAGGAGCGCATCTACACACATGGCGAAAAGGAGGTCTTCGCTGAGAAGGACCGCCGGGAGAACGGCATCCCGGTGAACGACAACACCATGGTGGAGCTGGCAAATCTCTGCGCCTATCTGGATCTCGATTTTTCGTCGTACTTCCCGGGTTACCAGGTGGCGAAGGACTCGAAGTTCTTCGAGGGCAATTACTGATAACCCCGCTTCGCATCTTGCCGGTTGTTGAGGCGGCTTACCTTGTCGGCTATACTCGAAGGTATCTACAGGGGCCGGATCCATGGTCCCGGGGACTGAAACTTTTGGAGGGAATGTTATGACGACGATTGCAACACGCTCGCGCTTGCTCTTGATTGCGGCGTTGATGGCGGTGCTGGTGGGGGCCGCTCTGATGGCCTCTTCGACCCAGGCGTACGCTGCCACTTATAATCTGCCGCTGAATAAGACCAAGACGGTTACGTCCGCGAGCAACACGGCAACGAATTACTACAAGATAAAGGTCCCGGCACGCGGCTATCTGACTCTGACTATGAAGATCAAGGACCAATACCGCACTTACGGTTATTGGAGTATCTGGATCTGCAACGGCAAGAAGAAGAGCCTCCAGGGAAAGAAGGCCCGCAATTACTTCGAAGGAGACGGAGCCGGTGATGCCCGGGCGATCGGCGTGAAGAAGGGCACCTATTACCTGAAGGTCAAGAACTCCTCGGTCTATTCCTATTCGATCAAGGTGACCGAGACCAAGGTGAAGGGCAAAGGCGCTGCTAAGAAGGCCAAGGCCAAGAACTTGAAGCGTAAGAAGGCGTTCAAGGGCGTCGTGGCATCGGGGGAAAAGGCCCAATGGTTCAAGATCAAGAACGGCAAGGCGAGGATCCTGCATGTGAAGTTCGGCGGTAAGACCTATGCCGGCGGAAATTATGGCGGCCTGAAGGTGAGGGTATATTACAAGGGCCATAAGCTCGGCAGCGGTACTGTGAACAGCTCGTATCACACCGCCAAGCTGGAATCCTTCCAAAAAGAGCCCAAGGGTACCTATCTTGTGAAGGTGTCCGGGTACTCTACAGGATCCGGTTTCTATACGCTGAAATGGTGGTAGAGGCATCGGCAGACGGGGTATCGGAATTCTCCGTGGTTGAGATCGAGGGCGTCCTGCGGGGCGCCCTCACTCATCTGAGAAGGTATCAGCAGGCGTGGGATGCCGCCGATTGCGGGCGCTTCGTTTGGAATCCGAGATGAGGGGGACCCACGTCCCTCCCTCTGGAATGCCCGTTGAATAGTTTGACCGCGCGAACTGTTAATCAATGCCATTATTTATTTTCTCTCGCTTTCACGTGCAATTACATGGCATTGGGGGGTACCATTGAACAAGATACGTGGAATATCGGGCGGTTGATATCAGCCGCTGAGATGCTGTTCAGCGGTATTTCCTCCCCGCTGCTGCGTCGGTAGGGAAAGGTGGCCGATGTCTGTCTACTACCTCAACGGACCTTCGGATTCTCAGAATTCCGGCGAATCTTCCGGTTTCGTTGCGTATCCTGCACCGCCTTGCTCGACTATCTGTTTCTATGCCGATCAGGATGGGGAACTGATCTACGTTGACGACGGCGCGCTGGAGCTTTTCCAGTGCCAGACGGTCGATGAGCTGATAGAGCTGACGGGCGGCACCTTCAAAGGCATGCTGGCATCCGACGATACGGCGAAGGCCCTGTTGGCGTACGGGGGAGGATCGGCATCCGAACAGGAGCAGCTTGCATCCTGCTCGTTTCGTATCGCCACGCGGTCGGGCACCTCTGTTGCCGTCGAGGCATTCGGAAGGCGTTCCGAGGTGTCGGGCCGACCGGTGTATTCTGTGGCATTGCTATATTCCCCTGAAAATGCGACACGCTATTCCGATCACGAGCTGGATCCCCTCACGGGGTTGTTGAACGGCGATGCCTTCCGTGCTCTGGTGGATAAGCGCCTGGTCCGCGATGTCGATTGCTCGAAATCCATCATCTATTTCAATATCCCCGAATTCAAGCTCTACAACACAAGCCTCGGTCAGACCCAGGGCGATCGGCTGCTGCGCTTGTTCGCTGCATCGTTGGAGAACCATTTCGACGGCGATTTGGTCTGCCGTCTTGCCGATGACCATTTTGCGGTGTACACCTACCGAAAAGAAGTGGGGCCCCTCATCGTCGACGTCCAGGCGGATCTGGAACCGTACGGAGAGCCGCAGCCGCGTATCAATGCGGGTATCCGCTCAATCGCCCCCGGCGAATACCTGACCGTGCGCGACGCCTGCAGCCAGGCGCGTATAGCCTGTGACGCGCTGAAGAGCCGGCCCGACCGCATCTATATCTCCTACAACGACGAGATCAGCCGCGATTACGAGCGGCGCACGTATATCAGCGCCCATATAGAAAAAGCTATAGAGGATGGCGATATACAGGTGTATTACCAGCCGGTAATCCGAACCCTTACCGGAAAGGTGAGCAGCATGGAGGCGCTTGCCCGCTGGCATGATGGCAAGTACGGGTCGATCTCGCCCACCGATTTCGTTCCGGCATTGGAGGAGAGCAAGAAGATCCAGCTGCTGGATAGAGCTGTGCTCAACCTGGTTTGCCGCGACATACGCGACATGCTGGATCGCGGCATGGCCGTTGTCCCTGTCTCCTTTAACATCTCACGCATCGATTTCGATGTCGCGAATCCGTTTTCCGATGTCCAGGAAGTTGTCTCGCAATATGGGATTCCGCGGGAATATCTGCATTTGGAGACAACCGAATCCGTCCTCGCCGAAAACGAGGAGCGTGTCGGAGAGCAGCTGAGGATGTTCCAAGAAGCGGGATACGAAGTCTGGATGGACGATTTCGGCAAGGGGTTCTCCTCGCTTGACTTGTTGATCGACCATCGATTCGATGCGGTGAAATTCGACGCCTCGCTCTTACGCAACATGAATGATCGATCACGGAGTATCCTGGGATGCAATGTGACCATGGCGCAGTCCCTGCATAGCCGTACCATTGTCGAAGGAGCCGAGAGCCGGGAACAAGTTGATTTCCTTCGCGATATCGGTTGTGGTTCCATCCAGGGGTTCTATTTCTCCGAGCCCAAGCCGCTTCCTGAAACGCTGGCCATCTGCGATGAGAAGGGATTGGAATTCGAAACCCCGAAAGAGGCCGACGTGTTCAATGCCCTGGATTTGATGTCGGTCAATCTGAACTCCTATTATTTCCTCATCCAACAGGAGGGGGATTCGATCCTCCCTATTTTCCTGAGCTTCAAGCTCTCACGTGCGCTCGATGCGCGCGGGACGTACGATCCCGAGAAGGCCGGTACGGTCATGCGCCTCCTTTCGTTCAATGATGAGCAGGCTCTTAAAGATCTGACGTCGCGGGCAGTCCAATCGAATGTACCTGTGGCTTTCACCAGCCATATGGATGACCGTCGTGTGCATGCGACTATCGAGCAGGTGGTGGGAAACGACGAATGCCGTCTGTTCAAAGTGGTGCTCCAGAACGGCATCGCATTCGAGGATAAGCTGGTTTCGGTCAATGCCGAGCAGGTGCTCGATAGCCTGCTGCTTGCCGTTGACGGCTGTTTGCTGCTGAACTATTCGGACGATACCGTCACGTTCTTGGAAACCGTATATCACGTTGCCTACAGCAGGCAGACCGTCGACGGGATGCGGTCGTTCGTGCGCGATATAGGCGAGAGGCTCGTTCACCCCGATGATCGAGAGCATTTTTATGCGCTTCTCGATGAGTCGTCGCTTTTCGAGAAGGATATGGTCCGTGGGGGCCGTCGCCTTTCGCGCCCGTTCCGTCTGCATCGCCCGAACGGCAAGAAGTACACCTCGTATATGTTTACGATTATCGTCATGCCGGAATCGGCTCATGGACAGGCGCTGCTCTGCATGCAGCAGCTCTCGTCCCTGAATCCCGAGTACCGCCGTAACGCCGATCGTGAGTTCTTCAATCGTTTCCTGAACAACGTCGTGGTCCGAGCTCTGAGCGAGACCGACTACAACAACGGATTGCATCTGTTCATAGAGGGTATCGGCGATAGCCTGGCTGCCGACCGCTGCTATGTGGTAGAGCCGAATCAGGACGGAACCTATACCGAAACGTACGAATGGTGCGCCGAGGGCGCTGCCTCGATGATGAAGAAATTCGAAGGAGCGTACCCCAGCAGCCTGCCGGAATACCTGGCTCAGCATGATCAAGACACCCCGATTATCGTCAGCAGGAAGGACATCGATTCGGAAGATGGTGCGCTTGCGCGCTACTACATGGAGCGGCGCGGTGCTCATTCGCTCGTAAGCGTGCCCCTGGTGCTGGGCGATACGCGTTTGGGCTATATCGGAGCAGATAATCCGTCGCGCTCGATGTTCGAGGTCGTGCGTTCGTCCTTGGATATGATGGGGAAGTTCGCCGCGATTATGCTGCGAAACCGCGATACGCTTGCACGGCTCGATTACTTAAGCTTGCGCGACGACTTGACGGGTATCCTCAATCGCCGTGGCTTGGAGAACTATATGGCAAAAATCCCGGACGGTACCCGCCTCGAACTCGTGTATGGTGATATCAACAACCTTAAGCGGGTGAACGACCAGCTCGGTCACGATGCGGGTGATGACCTGATCAAGCGCGCGGGCCGTACGATGCTCCAGGTTGCCGGCCGCGGGCATGTGTTCCGCATCGGTGGAGATGAATTCGCCATGACATTCGAGTTGGGCGTGCACGATGATGGGGACGAGCCCCTTCGTAAGCTACGTGAAGCGTTCAAGGTGGCGGATATCGGCGTGGCGTTCGGCGTGAGTGAGATGATCATGCCGGTTTCCAATATCAACCGAATGATTGCCGAAGCCGACCGGCATATGTATGAGAATAAGGCGGCCATGCACGCTGAAGGATCTCGGGCAGGGTATCTGATGAACGAAGAGCGTGCCGGCAAAGCCAAGTAGGTGAAGGAGGATGATATGGCGCGGTTGCTGATCGTATTTCTTATCATCATCCTGATCATGGTTGGTTTCGCGCTTGGCCAGAAACACGAGCAGTCGAAACTGGTGGACTTGGAACCAGATGAGGCGCATTCCGAGAAATGGGAAGCGCGTACCAAGCAATCCCGTGCCGAGGCGGATACGGCTGCCGATGACGATGTCATCGATGTACCGCCAGAGAATATCGACCAGCTGTAATCGGCCTGGTTCCGTCGATCTGTATGCGAATGATGCGAAAATCGGGCCTGCAGGTCTTTCCTGCAGGCCCTTTGGCAATGGCGCAACCTTGCTGCCTGATTAGCGCTTGTCAGCAGATTCGGCGTCAGCGGGCGGCTGGGGAGCTTCAGCGCCACCACCCGACTGCATCTGATCGGGCTGGGCTGCAGGCGGCGCTGGTTGCGTGTGAGCCGGTTTCTCGGCGGACGGCGTCGGTGTCGGTGCGGGAGCGGAAGCGGCGGACCCTGCGGTTGCCGTGCCCGCAGCGGTCTGAGCGGGCGTTGCGGGGAGCGGCGCGCCAGCCGGCTCGTGCTTCTCGTTTCGCCAGTGCCAATAGGTTTGGATGATGAATCCGAGCAGATAGATGTCGCAGCAGATGCCGACAATCGATCCGAGAACCGGGATCTTCAGCGCTACGGCAAAGATTAGGACCATCAGCAGGGAAGAAAGCCATACCTTCATGCGCGGGAAGGCCAGGCGTCCGATGGCAATGGCGGTAAAGGTTGCCGAAACGGTGGCGATGATGAATGCGAGCAGTCCCAGCGTTGCGCCCAGCCGCCAGCCGATGAGCGTGAACAGGCAGAGAATCGCGACGATGGGTATAGCGACAAGCGCAATCAGACCGGACAGCAGCATCGGGGCCGGATGCGTTTTCACCATGTCAAGCGAGTCTTCGAACGGGCGTGGGGTGCAGACCGCCAACATGACGACCATCAGCAACAGCATTGCCAGGATGCCGATGAAGATCCCGACGAACCAGAGCGTTCCACCCACGGCCAAGCTTGCGCCCAAGTTTTCGGCGAGGGAGTCGTCGTTCTGCTTCTTCTGGAACGTGTAGTCGCCGATTTCAGCGGTTGAGGGGATGGAGGGCTCTTGCTCGGAGGCAACGGTGAGGGTGCCCTTGATGGTAACGTCTCCGTCGATATTCACCGTCTCCGCGTCGACGTTGACATCTCCTTCATAGGTGCCGGCAAGGGTGACGGTCTGCCCACTGAGGCTGGCGTCCGTCACTTCATCCGCTTGGACATTGATGTCCTGGCCGGCGGTAGCGATGGTATCGGCCCGTACTCCGGACAAACTGATATCCTGTGCTGCGGCGAAGATATTGCCGTTGACGATTGTGGAGTCAACGCTGACGGTTTGACCTGCTGCGAACAGATCGTAGGCAACGGCTGAGTCCAAGACATGGACTGTTTGTCCTGCTGCAAAGATGTTTGGCCCGGTCGTTCGGGAGAATTTCACGCTGTTGCCAGCTGCGAAGATATTGCCCCTTGCGTTCTCCGACACGCTGACGGCATTATCGGCAATGAAGAGATCCTTGCCGAGAACAAGCTTGTCGCCGCCGTTACCCGATGCCGCCGTCATTATCGTCCCATGCGGAATGGCCCGAGCCGGACGCTGCAAAGGCGGCTGCGGGAACAAGCAGTGCCATCGCCACGGCGAAGGCAAGGAATAATCCAAGTTTTCTAGTCATGATCGGGTCCTTTCGTAGAGGGACGGGGATATGACGTGGCACAGGCCCGTTCGTAATAGGGCTCGACCACTTGCTTCATGCAGTCGCACTTCTCGAACAGCTTTTTCATCGCGTCTTTTCCGACGGGAAGCCAAGTGGGCATCGGCTCGGTGGCAGTCGATACTTCGTAAACGAGTCTGGCAACCTTCTCGGGGTCGCCGTATTGGCGGCCATCGTGGGACTGGCAGTATTCAAGGGCGCCGCGGGCGGGTGTACCGCTGTAGGCCTCCATCAGGTGCTCGGGGGTCTTCATCGATTGCGCCCCGAAGAATCCTGTTCGAATCATGCCGGGACAGACGGCCATGGCTTCTATGCCGAAAGGTGCAAGCTCTTGAGCCAGGACCTCGGTCAAGCCTACGAGCGCGAATTTCGTCGTGTCGTAGAGGGCTCCGCCGGGATCGGTGGCGTAGCCTGCCATAGAAGCGATGGTGACGATGCGCCCGGTGTGCTGTGCGCGCATCGTCGGCAGAACAGCGCGGATGACGTTCATGGTGCCGAACACGTTCGTGTCGTAGATAGCGCGCGTTTCGGCATCGGACGTCTCTTCGAGGGCACCGAATATGCCATAGCCCGCATTGTTGAGCAGGATATCGATACGGCCGAAATGATCGAGTGCGGCACTGACGGCATGCGCAATCGATTCGGAGTCGGTAACGTCGAGGGCGACTGGCAGCAGGTTGTCGGAAGGTCCGAACGTTCCTCCGATCTTCTTCGGTGAACGTGCAGTGGCGACGACCGCATCGCCGGCATCGAGTGCGCACTGGGCGAAGCATGCGCCCATGCCGCGGCTTGCGCCGGTGATGAACCATACTCGTTGTGTCATGAGTCTTTCCTCTCCGGAATCCCCATTTCGAGTATAGGAAACGAGGACTTTTCCCTCTCGCTCGATTATAAAGTAATGCTGATATTTAACAATTGCCTAACATAGGTAACAAGTATGTCAAATAGTCGTTTCCCGGCTGTCCATTACTAGACAGGTGGGGCGCGTTGCAGTGGCTACTCGGTAAGATGGATGCCCACATACTGGGCGGATTCCGGCAGGCCGTCCACGCGGTACACGTTCGAAAGATCGCAAGCGGAAATCGTCCATTGATAGGTTGAGCCTTCGAAGGTGGTGGTGCCGGAGATAGAGGTGTTGCCGGCCGAGTCCGTGGTGCGTTTCTTCTTCTTCGCTTTGTATCCTTGGGAGGATGCGGCATCGGTGAGAGCGGTGTCGGCGGTCGTGACATTCATGTCGCAATAGCGTATGCGGAGGTCGATTCCATTGTCGAAGTTGCCTGTCAGACGCCAGGATCCGCAGAGGTAGCGTGCGGCGGTTGTGGCGTCTACGCTGTCAATTCCTTCGGAGATGATGGCCTTGATGTCCGCTGCCTTCATGCCGTCGGGAACGCTGATTAAATCGAGCTCGTCATCCGAGTTCTTGGAGTTGTCGTAATATTTCACACCGGCATCATCGAGGCGGGATTTGATGCCATCGGCATTGTTGATGGTGTAATCCGCCAAAACCGGCAGATTCAAGGTCCCGGTCTCAGAGATGATCTGCTGGATCTCCTCCGAGGCCTGGCTGGAATCGGCGTCCTGCGCACCGGTGATATTCGTGAACATCAGGATGCCGATGAGTGCCGCGACTGCAACGAATACATACATGATGGCCTGTTGGCTGCGCGGCATATCGATCGGCCTGGTCAACGATCCCGGGTCCAGGTAGCGGACAGGCGATGCCGCTGCGGCGCGTCCCTTGGCATGCTTAGATGTGTTCCCGGTCTGTTTGTCGGCCATTTCCTCTCCCCATCAAGGTATTAACGGGTATTATACCGAACTATTGGATGAGATGGACCTGATGCGGCGCGCTGCAGAATCAATGGGGCGCACGGACCGAATAGGGGGATGATCAGAGCTTGGATTTCTCGATTTTCGCGACCCCTGAGGCATGGATCAGCTTGCTCACACTCATTTTCCTCGAGTTTATCCTCGGCATCGACAACATCGTCTTCATCGCAATCACCACTGACCGCCTTCCGGCAAACCAGCAGTCGCTTGGCCGTAAACTCGGCTTAGCCGGCGCCATGCTGATGCGCATTCTGTTTCTGTGCTTTGCCAGCTGGCTTGTCTCCATGACCACTCCGGTGCTCACGATCCCCATTCCCGGTCATCCTCTGCCGATGTCGGTACGCGACTTGGTGATGTTTGCGGGCGGCACCTACCTGATATACAAGGGCCTGGAAGAACTGCATGGCATGATGACGCTTGAGGAGGAGAAGGCCAAGGCGGCCGGTGTGAAGGACCGTCATACCCGTACCATCGGCCTGGCTCAGGCGGTAGCCATCATCATGGTCATGGACATCGTGTTCTCCATCGATTCGGTTATCACTGCCGTAGGCCTTGCCAATCATCTGCTGGTGATGATCTTAGCGGTCATTATCGCCGTCGTTGCGATGATGGTCTTTATCGATGTGGTTTCCGACTTCATCAACTCCCACGCGGAGTTCAAGATCCTCGCACTGGTATTCATCGCCGCCATCGGCGTGCTGCTGGTTCTCGACGGCCTGCACATCACAACCGGCATCGAGCTTCTGGACATGCATCTGGAGAAGCTCCTGGTCTACTTCGCGATGGTGTTCGCGATAATCATCGAGATCGTGCAGATGCGCTACAACAGGAAATACCACGAGTGGCTGGATGCGGTCCATCAGACCGAACTGGAAAAGGCCGCCGAGGCAGTTGCGATGGGCGAGCCGATGCCCACTCCCGAGCAGCGCCAGGAGGACTTGACCCGAGAGGTCATGCGGGAGATGGACGAGGCCAAGAGGCGACAGCAGTAATCGGCTTACCGGGTTGCGGGATAACAGGAAACGCCCGCATCAACATCCGGTTGGTGCGGGCGAACGGCAATAGATTGCTCAGATCTGCTCAGTCTTCTTGAGCCAGCGGTCCATCCTCTGACTCATCGTAATAGTGCTCGGCACAGGCCTGCGATACCACGTAGCGGATTGATTTCGGGATCAGGGAGAAAGTAGCCGGGGTGGTAAGCTCGGTCGGTTCGCCATCGTACTGGATTGGCAGGGGCGGATCCGAGACGATCGATATCTCCTTGCCGCGGAAGGTTTCCACGCCTTCGCCCCGATCTGGGAATCCGCCGGAACGGTCGAGCCAAGTGGTGATGAATGCCGGAATGAGCCCCAGTGCATTAGGGGTTTTCAGCACCATGATGTCCAGCAGACCGTCGCGCGGCAGGTTCTCATGTGTCAGTGCCAGCTCGAACTGCATCTTGGAGAAATTTGCCACCAGCACGGAAAGGCCGTCGCGCTCTATGGTTTCTCCATCCACGGTGATGATGAAATGCGCCTGAGTCGGGGTGGGGTTGCTGAATGCGGCATGAAAATAGGCCATAGGACCCAGTTTAGCTTTCGTGTCCTGTGCGGATTGCATGATCGTGGCATCGTAACCGCATCCGGCGACGAGCGAGAACCCGTGTTTCTCTTCACCGGCGGATAGCTCGCCCATGTCGAAATCCATCGTCCGACCCTGTTTGACGAGCTTTGCAAGAGCATGCGGCTCGTCAGGGGACATCAGGTTCATGGCCAGGGCATTCGAGGTACCGGCGGGGAAGGGCATCACCTTGATGCCGGTGTTCAGGAGTCGGTAAGCTACGCTGCAGACCGTTCCATCACCGCCGCTGGGAATGACCACATCGAAATTGTCGGCATCTGCCAGGAGCTCGTCGGTTGTGGTGTTCGGCCCGATGGTACGCAACGTTATTTCAGTATCCTCGTCGGCAGCCGAGCGGATGAAGTCGAAGATGGTTCCGTTCTGGTAGCCCGAGTTCGGATTGTTGATGATGAGTAGTTTCACAGCAAAGGCCCTCTTGCGCCAGGTTCCCGAAGTCAAATTGCTATGATTATACCCTGAGTCGGGCGCAGGACGCCCGCAAGGCGAAAGAAGAGAAGTGTATATTACCGAGACCGATCAACTGAAGTCGTTCGTTGCCCGAGCGCAGCACGCCAAGGTGCTTGCCATCGATACCGAGTTTCTGCGGGAGAAGACCTATCATGCGCGGCTGTGCCTCTTGCAGCTTGCAACCGAGGACGAGCACGCGATTGTGGACCCGTTCGCCGTCACCGATCTATCTCCCTTGAAGCCTTTGATGGAAAACGGCGACATTATGAAGCTCTTTCATGCGGGGCGCCAAGATGTCGAGATCCTCTACCGCACTTTGGGTGTCATGCCCTGGCCAGTATTCGATACGCAGATCGCCGCGGCGGTTCTGGGGTTCACCCAGCAGGTCGGCTATGGCGCGCTCGTGCATGCCGAATGCGGGGTGCAGTTGAAGAAGGGCGACTCGTTCACCGACTGGAGCCGCCGGCCCCTCGCCGAAAGCCAGATAAGCTATGCGGCAGAAGATGTGATCTACCTGCCGAAAATGTATCGCAAGATGGTCGATAAGCTTACGGAGATGGGGCGTCTGCATTGGCTCGACCATGATTTCCGCGAATTGGTGAATCCCGAGCGGTATCAGATAGACCCGCGAACGCGTTATCTGAAGCTCAAGCGGGTAAATCAGCTTTCCCGCCGTCAGCTTTCCGCTGCCCGTGAGTTTGCGGCCTGGCGCGAAGAGCGGGCCCAGAAAACAGACGTGCCGCGTAAGTGGGTGGTCACCGATGAGCAGATCGTCGAAGCCTGCAAGCGCGAAACGCGCAGTGTCGACCAGTTGTATATGGTGCGCGGCTTGCATGACCGCCTGAATACTGCTGATGCGCGTCAGGTGGTGAAGCTGATCGTCAAGGGCCTCGATGCCCCGATGGAGGAGTGGCCGGTCAATTCGAAGCGCACGCACAACGAGACGAACGTCGATAGCGTTGTCGATGCTATGAGCGCTATTGTTCGCCTGCGCTCGCGCGAGAACGATATCGCCTATCAGACGCTTGCCTCCCACGACCAGTTGGTGAACATTGCCCGCGGTCATCTGGAAGGCGTCCCGCTGCTGAAGGGCTGGCGCCGCCAGATCGTCGGTGCCGAGCTCCTGGATTTCGTCCAGGGAAGAATCGCGCTGTCTGTGGACGGTGTCGGTGTTCTCTGTGTGAATCGGGTGGATGGCGGCGATAAGGGCTGCGAATCAACACCCGGTTCGGGTACAAATGAGTAGAACAACATACGAGCAATAGGGGTGCGCCGGTACAGCGGGCGGCCCCGCTAATCGACAAGGATCGCTATGGCCTATCTGCTATTAATCGTCGTTTCATTGATTATCGGCGGCGGTGTCCAGTGGTACGTGACGCATCAGCTGCATAAATATCAGAATGTCCCGCTTTCCACGGGCCTTACCGGTGCGCAGAGCGCCCAGCAGATGCTCGACTACTACGGTATCGACACCGTTCCCATTCAGCCTGGCGGGGAGGGAGAGGATTTCTTCGACCCGCGTTCTAACAGCATCACACTCGATAACAGCGCATATACCACGGCTACGATCACGAGCGTGGCTACGGCTTGCCATGAGGTCGGTCATGCCTGCCAGTTCGCACAGGGTTACATGCCCATGCGCGTCCGCTCGGCCCTGGTTCCGCTGGTGAACTTCACGCAGCAAACCTGGATGATCATCCTGCTTGTGGGCATCATGCTCAATATCGTGGGCCTCATCGATCTCGCTATCGTCTTCTATGCGGTTGCGGTTATCTTCTCCCTGGTTACCCTTCCTGTCGAATTCAATGCCAGCCACCGTGCGCTGACATATATGAAGGAGACCGGCATTATGGAGGCGGAGCGCGAAGGCGCCTGGTCGGTGCTCGTTGCCTGTGCGCTGACCTATGTTGCCTCGACGTTGATCTCTATTCTGAACCTGCTGTACCTGCTCAGCGTTCGCGACGAATAGCAGCCAGGCGATTCCCGATGACGAATGACCCAGAACAAGGGGCGCTTTCCGTCTCCCAGGCGATGGAAATCGCCAAAGAGGCGCTGGAGTCGTTTACCCTCACGCTGATAGGCGAGGTCTCGGAAGTCAACGACAAGCGCGGGTATGCGGCTGTCTACTTCACGCTCAAAGACGATAAGGCGACGATGCCCTGCATGATGTGGAAGGGCCGTTACGGGAAGCAGGACGTGCGCCTGGCAGTCGGCATGCTGGTGAAGGTAACCGGCCGGTTCACCGTCTACGCACCGAAAGGACGTATGAACTTCGACGTGTTCGGACTGTCGCTTGCAGGCGAGGGCGAGTTGCGGCTGCGGGTAGCAAATCTGGCGAAGAAGCTTGAAGCCGAAGGGCTGACCTCCGATCGGCGCAAACGGGCGATTCCCAAGTATTGCGAGCGCATCGGCTTGGTTACCTCCCCGCGCGGGGCAGCAGTTCACGATGTGCTGCGGACCTTGCGCCGGCGCTTTCCCGTGGCGCGTGTCCTCTTCGCGGGAGTGCCGGTAGAGGGTGCCGATGCGCCGAAGCAGCTCATCCGTGCACTATCGGCGGTAGCCGATGCCGGAGCGGAGGTCATCCTGCTGGTGCGGGGCGGGGGATCGTTCGAAGACCTCATGCCTTTCAACGATGAGAGCCTTGCCAGGGCGATTGCGGCGAGTCCCGTGCCGGTAGTTACCGGCATCGGCCATGAGCCTGATACGAGCATCGCCGATATGGTTGCCGACCTGCGTGCTTCGACGCCAACCGGTGCCGCCGAGGCCATCAGCGCGAAACAGGAGAATCTCCAGCAGGGTTTTCACAATGCGGAGCATCGGATGGCGGTGGCCCTGGACCGGCAGTTGAAAGGCTGCCGGATGGAGCTTGAGGCATGGGCCGGCCGTCCCATTATGCGTGACTCGCATGCGCTGCTTGCTACCGATGCCCAGCGGCTCGACAGCTATGCGGACAAGCTCGGCAGTGCATCGCGGACGTTGCTGCCCTCCCGCCGCCAGCAGATGGAGGGCCTTGCCGATCGGCTTGCCCGTGCCATCCCGCAGAATCTCAAGCGCGACCAAGGAGCATTGTCCTCATATCGGACGCTTCTTCTGTCACGTGGCCGGATGCTGTTGCGCGATGAACAGCGGCTGGTATCCGAAGCCGACAATGCGCTTTGCAGTGCTATGGAAGGCCGTATGGAATCGGAACAGGGACGGGTTTCGGATCTTCAGCAGCGGCTGGGGCGGAAAGGCGGAGGGATGCTTATCCCATTCGAGCATGCTTTCGGATTGGCGGCTTCGCGTCTGGAAGACCTTTCCCCTTTGGCGGTGATCAGGCGCGGGTATGCGATGGCGCGGGACGAGGATGGCCGCGTCATCGATTCGGTTTCGAAAGCGGCGGTAGGGCAGCATATCGCGGTGAGCGTTTCGGACGGTCGCATGGACTGCACCGTAGACCGCATCGATCAAACGGAGATTGTGCTCGTCGAAGAAGGGAAGTAGGAGGTTCTCATGGCGGAAGAAGCTACGAATGCACCGAAGGATATCGAGCAGATGACCTTTCGCGAGGCGATGGACGAATTGGGGCAGATTGTCACCTCGCTTGAGGATAACAGCCTCGAGTTGGAGGAAAGCCTGAAACGCTACGAGCGTGGGGTTGCCCTGCTTCGTTCGCTGCGGGCGCGCCTTGACGGGGCCCAGCAGAAAGTCGACCAGTTGATGGGCGAGCTGGAGCAGGTAGAATCGGATGAGGAGATCGATTCCGGGCTGCATAAGGCATAGGCTGGACGCTACCCCCGTACCTCTTCGGTTCTGGTTCAGGTCCAAGTGAAAGGAGATCCAATGCTCGATGATGACTGCTTGTTCTGCAAGATTATCAAGGGGGATATCCCGTCTTCGAAGGTCTATGAAGACGACTGCGTCCTCGCTTTCAACGATGTGAACCCCCAGATGCCGGTTCATGTGCTGATTGTGCCGAAGAACCATTACGTCAACCTTTCCGATCAGGTCCCCGCAGACACGATCGCCCAGGTTTTCGGTACGGTTCCTAAAGTTGCGAAGGCTACGGGAATCGACGCAAGCGGCTATCGGGTTATCGTCAACAATGGCGAGGATGCCAAACAGGTGGTTAAACATCTGCATGTCCATGTGATGGGCGGTGGCGCGATGATGGATGGCTCTCCTGCCGAAGACCCCTC
Organism: Eggerthellaceae bacterium; assembly: GCA_050951005.1. Taxonomy (GTDB): domain Bacteria; phylum Actinomycetota; class Coriobacteriia; order Coriobacteriales; family Eggerthellaceae; genus UMGS1519. Next base: position 33,283 of record JBMNIP010000005.1, read on the forward strand.
GATACTGCCCGCTAACCAGTCGGACTAGTTTCTTTCTTGCGGTGCTGTTACCGCTTGCCGAACGTCTTGGTTAATCGTTCTGTAGCATTTGCATGCTTGGGTAGAATAGAACCTACCCATTTCGTTCGGGCGCATTGGGTGGGGAAGTTCCCGATAAGGAGACACGTTGCACGTATTGGTCGTTAATGCCGGTTCTTCGTCTTTGAAGTTCCAATTGGTTCATGTGGAATCGGGCCGTATCATCACCCGTGGTCTGTGCGACCGCGTGGGCGCCCCCGACTCCCGGCTGAAGCACGGCGTTGACGACGAAGTGGTCATCGATACTCCGCTTCCCGACCATCAGACCGCTATCAAGCTCGTACTGCACGAATTGTGCGATGGCGAGCATGCGTGCATCGAATCGCTCGACGAGATCAACGCTGTCGGGCATCGTATCGTGCAGGGTGCCAGCTATTTCGACCGTTCGGTGATTATCGACGAAGATGTCATCGAGAAGATCGACGAGCTTTCCGAGCTTGCACCGCTCCACAATCGCCCAGCCGTAGCCTGCATTCGCGCATGCCAGGAATTACTTCCCAAGGTGCCCGAGGTTGCCGTGTTCGACACCGCATTCTTCCAGACCATGCCTCGCAAGGCCTATATGTATCCGATTCCGTACCAGTATTTCGAGCAATACGGTATCAGAAAATACGGCGCACATGGGACATCGCACCGATACATCGCCTATCGTGCCTCGAAGATTCTCGACGAGCCGCTTGACGAATTGAAGCTGATCACCTGCCATCTGGGCAATGGCTGTTCGATTACCGCTGTCGACCACGGCATCGCCGTCGACACCACTATGGGCTTCACGCCCCTCGACGGTTTGATGATGGGAACCCGTTCCGGGTCGCTCGATCCCGCTATCGTGACCTTCCTGATGGACCACGAGCATCTGTCGCCTGACGAGATGAACGACATCCTGAATAAGAAGTCCGGCATGCTCGGCATCTCCGGTATCAGCAACGACTTACGTACCATCGACGAGGAGGCACAGAAAGGCAATGAGCGCGCCGCCTTGGCCTATGAGATGTATGCGTACTCTATCAAGCGCGCAATCGGCCAGTACATCGCCGTCATGGCCGGCGTTGACGCTATCGTTTTGACTGCAGGCGTGGGGGAGAACAGCAGCAAGGTCCGTTCGCTCATCTTCTCCGGAATGCGTCAGATGGGGATTCACCTGGATGAGCGGCGCAACAAGATGCGCGGTTTCGAGCGCATCATCTCAGCGGATGATTCCGATGTGCAGATCCTCGTCATCCCGACGGACGAAGAGTACATGATTGCGCGGGATACCTATCAAATTGTGAGCGAAGCGCATATCGACGCTGAGTAAACCGGGCCTTACGAAATAGTTCCTGCATTCCGTTGTCGGATGTGCCGGGTCTGCGGACGATGTTTCCGCTGCCCGGCTTTCTTGTCTGCGCTATACGTCGATATTGCGATTTTCCAGTTGCGGCCCACGTACATTGCCTACCGTAGAACGTGCGACTTGAGAGGAGCCGTATTATTGCTGGACGAGAATGATCGCGTACTCGACGCCAAACTGGTGCTATCGATTATCGCCTGCGGCATCATGTCGTTTGCCGGGGTGGTAGTCGAAACGGCTATGAATGTGGCTTTCCCTGCTCTGATGCAGGAGTTCTCCGTTGATACCGCAACTGTGCAGTGGGTCACCACGGCATACCTGTTGGTGCTTACCTGCATCGTACCCATCTCGGCGTTCCTGAAGCGCCGTTTTCGTATGAAGTCCTTGTTTGCGACGGCGATCTGCCTCTTCATCGCAGGAACCGTGATCTGTGCTGCTGCTCCGGCATTCTCATTCATCGTTGCGGGCCGGGTGGTGCAGGCGGTGGGCACCGGCATGGCCCTTCCCTTGATGTTCAATATCATCATCGAGCAGGCGCCGCTAGACCGTATCGGGTTCATGATGGGATTGGGCACCCTCGTTACGGCTATGGCTCCTGCAGTGGGACCATCGTTCGGCGGATTCGTCATCGGTTTATGGGGATGGCGCATGATTTTCGTTGTGCTGCTTCCCTTCCTGGTAGCAGCGTTTTTCGTCGGAATTCTATCCATCCGGCAATCGTCCGAGACCTCTCGGGCACGCTTCGACGTGGCGCAGTTCCTGTTTCTCTCCCTGTCGTTCGTCTGTCTGGTTCTCGCTTTGTCATCCGCCAGCACGGCAGGGTGGATGAGCGTCCAGGTAATCGGCCTGCTCGTTGCCTTCATCGGTCTGCTTGTTCTTTTCTGCATACGGTCCAGCAGGTCGTCCCAACCGCTTATCCATGTCGGCATATTCCGAAGCAGGTCGTTCGCTTTGAGCACGCTATATGTTGTGTTGCTGCAGATGGTCGTGCTGGGATTGGGATACCTCATCCCGTATTATGGCCAAGTGGTGCTTCGCCTTTCCGAGTTCGATGCTGGCTGCCTGCTGGTTCCAGGCTGCATCTTGGGCGCTGTCCTGTCTCCTATCGGCGGCCGGATTCTGGACCGTATGGGCTCGAGGCGGCCTTTGGTGCTCGGGGCTATCGTCCAGCTGGCAGGCATGCTCTGCTTTTGGTTGCTCGGCTTCGGGGAGTATGCGTGGGTTATCGCTCTTGTATATGTGCTCATCCCGCTTTCGCAGGGACTGTCCATGGCGAACAGCATCACGAACGGCCTTTCGTACCTTCCTTCAGGTTTGAAGTCCGACGGCAACGCAGCTTTCCAAACCCTGCAACAGCTTGGCGGTGCGCTGGGAACGGCAATGGCCACGAGCATCATGAACACCGCGCAGGCGGCGGAGCAGAGCCTCGTTGCGGGAACGATAGCGGGAACGCAATCGGCTGTTGCCGCACTCCTGGTGCTGTCGGCTATCGCTTTGGTTTGCATGTTGGGGGTGTTTGCCGGACAACAGCGCTCTCCGGAAGATGGTGCCCGTCGATGAGACGATGCATTCGGGTGCTCTCGCAACGTAGACAAACCCGGAGCGACTCGCCGCAAGATTTCCAGCATCGAAGAACAGGGCGGATTCTGAGGTCCGCCCTGTTCGTATCGAATGCGATTGGCAGGTAAGGGTTCAGCCGGCTATTCGGCAGCTTTCTGTGCTGCTGCCTTGGCCTGTGCCTGGATGCAGGTGATGGCGACGACGCCCACGATGTCTTCTGCGGTGCAGCCGCGGGACAGGTCGTTCACCGGGGCTGCCACACCTTGCAGGATGGGACCATAGGCTTCCGCCTTCGCCAGGCGCTGGACCAGCTTGTACCCGATGTTGCCGGCATCCAGGTCGGGGAACACGAGGACGTTCGCTTTGCCGGCAACCGGGGAATCGGGGGCTTTGGATGCCCCGATCGAAGGCACGATGGCCGCGTCGGCCTGCATTTCGCCATCGATATTCAGGTCGGGTGCAAGCTCCTTGGCCATCTTCACCGCATCGACGACCTTCTGCGAATCGTCGTTCTTCGCACTGCCGTAGGTGGAATGGCTCATCAGGGCGATATTGGGCTCTTTGCCTAACAGCGCTTGATAAGAGCGGCCTGTGGCAACGGCGATTTGCGCCAGCCGATCGGCACTCGGCTGGATTTCAAGTGCCGGATCGGCGAAGAAGAACAAGCCGTCATCGCCGTATTCGCAATCGGGCACGACCATGATGAAGAATGCGCTCACCATCTTCGAACCCGGAGCCGTCTTCAGGACGCGCAGGCTGGGGGATAGGATGTCGATGGTAGGGTGGCAGGCGCCCGAAACCAGGCCATCTGCCTGGTTGTCCTTCATCAGCATGATGCCGTACCATACGGGATCCTTGATCTTCTCGATGGCTTGTTCAAGGGTGACCCCTTTGTGTTTGCGCGTTTCGTAGAGCAGCTGTGCAAGCGATTCTTTCCGGGAATCGGTGAGCGGATTCACGATTTCCGCGCCGTCGAGTTTGTATGAGGTGTGGGCGATGGCATCCTCGTCGCCGATGAGAATCAAATTCGCGATACCCTCCGCGAGAATCTTCTCCGCGGCTGCCAGGGTGCGTTCATCCTCGCTTTCGGGGAGGATGATGGTCTTCTTGTCCTGCTTTGCTCGGTCGATCAGACCGTTGAGAAACGTGCTCATGGGGCCCCTTTCAGTTATCCTGTCTTTATGATGATACCCCGTGGGGAAAAGGCCGGTAGGTAAAATGGCAAACAACTGGGGAGCGGCGCGTGCGGTTCGGCGCACGACCGCTATCTTTTTGCCGAATCGTGCACATGCTGCGGGGGTCGGCGCAACGGCTTTGATCAACCAGATCTTGGGAGGAATGCATGGCGGTCAACTACGTCAACTTCTCTGATATCGATATCGACGCATACGATGCCGTGGTTGTCGGATGCGGTTTTGCGGGCAGTGTGGTTGCGCGCGAACTTGCGGAGCGTAAGGGCAGCCGGGTGGTGATCATCGAGAAGCGCGGGCAAATCGGCGGCAACATGTACGACGAATACGACGATGCGGGGATCCTTGTGCACCGTTTTGGCCCGCATATCTTCCACACGAACGACAAGCGCGCATTCGATTACGTTCGACGCTTCACCGAATGGCGACCCTATCAGCATGAAGTGCTCTCGAATTGGTTCGGTACCTATATCCCGGTCCCGTTCAACAAGAACAGCATGGAGATTGTCTGGGGTAAGGAGAAGGCGGCAAAACGCATACAGAAGCTCATCGACACATTCGGCGATGAGAAGAAGGTCACCATTACCGAACTGCGTGCGCAGAAAGACCCCGAGCTTTCGGAGATCGCCGATTTTGTCTATGAGAACGTCTTCCTCTACTACACGCAGAAGCAGTGGGGATTGACGCCAGACGAGGTCGACCCCTCCGTGGTTGCACGCGTGCCGGTGTTCATCAGCCGTGACAACCGTTATTTCCAGGATGCGTATCAGGGAATGCCGGCACATGGCTACACCGTGCTTTTCGAGAACATGCTCTCGCATCCGAACATCGATGTTGCCTTGAATGTCGAGGCTGAGAGCGTTTTCGGCCTGGAGTTCGCTGACGACTCGGCTGATGCTCAACTTTCGGCGATATCCATCAAAGGGAAGCCCTTTACGGGTCCGATCGTCTACACCGGACCGCTTGACGAGCTTTTCCTTGCACGGTTCGGGCGCTTGCCGTATCGGTCGCTCGACTTCGTGTATGAAACCTATGACCAAGAGCACTACCAGCCATGCGGCACGGTGAATTACACGGTCACGGAAGATTTCACCCGTATCACGGAGTTCAAGTATCTGACCGGCCAGCAGGCCGACTGCACCACGATCATGAAGGAATATTCTCATTCCTATGATGACCCTCGGACGCAGATTCCGTATTATGCCATCATCAATCAGGAGAATGCTGCTCATTACGAGCGCTACCGCAATCTGACGGCCGGCTTGCCGAACTTCTATCCGATCGGGCGTTTGGCCGAATACCGCTATTACAATATGGACGTCATCATCGGCCGAGCTCTTCAACTGGCCGATACACTGTGCGAATAGATGGGATTCCGGGAATGGCTTATACGGATGACGGCCGCTACTCGGCCGACATGGTCTCTTCGTTGACCCAGAAGCAGCTGAGGGGAAATGCCGAGAAGGTGCTCACATTCGTGGTGCCGTGCTACAATTCGGCTGAATATCTCGACCATTGCGTCGAATCGCTGCTGCCGGCCGGTGACGATGTCGAGATCATCCTGGTCAACGATGGATCCACCAAGGACGATACCTCCGAGAAGATCCATGCATGGCAACAGCGTCACCCCGATGTGATCCGCGCTATCGACCAGGAGAATAAAGGACATGGCGGGGCGGTCAACACCGGTCTTGCCAATGCCCGCGGCTTGTACTTCAAGGTCGTCGATTCCGATGACTGGTTGGATATATCGGCTCTCGAAGAGCTGATGGATTACCTTCGGAGCCAGAACCATGACGACGATCCGACCGATATGGTCATCGTGAACTATGTCTACGAGAAGGTTTACGAGGGAAAGCACACTACGATCTCTTACAAGAACGTGTTCCCCCGCGGACGGGAGTTCGGGTGGGAGGATACGCATCGGTTCCTGCAAAGCCAGTACATCCTCATGCACTCGATCGTGTATCGGACCCAACTGCTCCACGATTGCGGGCTCGAGCTTCCCGAGCATTGCTTCTACGTCGACAACATCTTCGTGTACGTTCCGCTGCCGTACGTGAAGACCATGTATTACCTTCCGGTTGACCTGTATCGTTATTTCATCGGCCGCGAGGACCAGAGCGTCAACGAGTCGGTCATGCTGGGCCGCATCGACCAGCAGGTACGTGTGACGAGGGCGATGATCGATGCCGTCGAGTTGCCGAACCCCAACCTGAATCGGAAGCTCGAGCGGTATATGAAGAATTACCTGGCCATGATGATGTGCATCTGCAGCGTCTTCCTCCGCATGAAGCAAGACGACCCTCTGGCCGATCAGAAGCTTGCGAACCTCTGGGAATACCTGAAACAACAGCATCCGGACGCGTACAAATCGGTTCGCCACAAGGTCATCAACATCGCCACGAATCTGCCTACCAAGTTCGGCAAGCAGGTCGGCAATACCGGTTACCACGTGGCCCAGAAGATATTCAAGTTCAACTAGTCACGGCACCTAACGGTAATCTTCGGGATTCTTTGCCGCCGAGCCGGTGGTGTGGGACAGGCTGTGCTCTTCGCGGCCGAAGCGCACAGCCGATTCCCCGAAACGGTCGCGGATGCGGTCGGTTGCGGTTATCAGGCCGCGCCGTTTTTCCTCGTCTTGCAAAGAAGAGGCCTTCTTCTGAGTGTCGTCATCTTGCTTTTTTCCCATCAGGTCGAAGAGCGTTCCTTGGATCGGCGCGGTATGGTCGAATCCGCTGATGCCGACGCCTACGAGGCGAAGCGGCATGCCGGGATGCCAGAGCCCATCGATCAGCTGGGAAAGCTCGTCTGTCACCACGAACTCGTCATCGGTTGGTTCTGCCAGACGCTTTTGTGCGGTACGCACATTCAATTCCCGATAGCGCACCTTAAGGTGGACGGTCGAACCCTTCAACCCCTTTCTGCGCATCCGCCGGCAAGCCTTCGCCGCCATCGTTCCGATGGCGCCTTGGATAGTACGCAAATCGTCGACGTCGCTATCGAAGCTCATCTCAGCGGAGATTGATTTTGCAGCCTCGTTGTCATGCACCCGATCGTCATCCGCGCCCCGGCAACGATCCCGCATCATCTCGGCATTCTTGCCGAATACCTGGGCAAGAATGCTCAGGTCTGCGTCGGCGACGTCGCCCAAGGTTCGCATACCGAACGATTGCAGGCGTTTCTGCGCCACCGGGCCGATGCCGCTCATGACACTGAGCGGCAAGGGGTCGAGAAAGGCCCGCTCACGACCTGGATAGACGATAGTCATGCCGCTGGGCTTATCCCGGTCGGAGGCAACCTTCGCAACCGATTTGGTTGTGCCGATGCCAATCGAACAGGTAACGCCGAGCTCCTTGACGCGCTTCTGTATACGACTGGCAATCAGCACGGGGTGCTCATGGTTGTGCGCGGTGGGAGAGACATCCATGAAGGCCTCATCGATGCTTACCTGTTGCACGAAAGGCGTTTCGCGAAAAAGTATATCCATGACCCTTTTCGACATCTCGCGGTAGCGGTCAAAATGACCGCTTGTCCAGATGGCCTCGGGGCAGCGGTCGCGGGCCGTTGAGGAGGGCATGGCACTGTGCACCCCGAATCTGCGTGCTTCGTAGCTAGCGGTCGAAACGACACCGCGCTTATCCGGGTCGCCTCCGACGATGACCGGCTTCCCGCGCCAACCAGGGTGATCGAGCTGTTCGACCGATGCGAAGAAAGCGTCCAGGTCAACGAGCAGGATGGCCGGTCCATTCCATTCTGGCAGGGTGATGGGGGGATTCTCGGACGGATGTGCCATATGCTCGCTTCACCTCGCTTGGGGTTTATTCATGGAGATGCCAACGGTCGATTCGTATGTTCCGTTCCTAGCATAACGCGCTGACCCTTCCGAACCTTCGAGGTAGGTGCTGCAAACCGCCAATAAATTGTGTTCTTTCAAACTTTTCATAGGTTTATTTTCATGCCCATATGACCGAAGCATGCTCCCTAAGTGTGATAGCATCTGAACCCAGAAACGAGCGAGTCCCCCTGAGGGGCTTTGATTTATCGGCGGCCTGCGGGCTGTCGGCATCCTGTCTTGCAGGGTGCGGATACAATCGAAGACGAGAAGGCGGAATCGGGTTTGCGCAGGCAAATCGCGAGTGAATTATTGTCTTTTCGGGTCTTGCGGGCATGCGAAAGGGGGAGCAATGGACAAGGCTGCATTCAACCGGCATCGGCGCGGAGAGCTTATCTCCGATGCATCCTTGAACCCCGAACTCCCCGAAACCTTGCCGTATGATATGCGCGACGAGATGAACTGGGTCGACTTTTCGACACCGGCCAATCCGCTGGGTACCCCTCCGGAGTTTCTCAAGGCTTTCCAGAAGGCGCTTCTGCGGGGCGAGATATCATACCGTCCCGACCGCAACGCCTATGCATTCCGCCGTTCGATCGCGTCGTATTTCGAGATACCCTTCGAGTCCATCATCTGCGGTATGTCGCCCACCCAGATGATCGAGGCGGCTGCCCAGTCGTTCCCTATCACCAATGTCGGCCTTTCCGTGCCCTGTCCGATCGAGTACGAGATGGCGCTTTCGAACGCCGGGCATGGCATCACCACGTTCAGCAATCCGTTCTCATTTGCTGCCTGCGATTATGCTATGGCACGGAAGCAATCGTCGGATTTCAATGCGGTGTTGCTGGCGCATCCTGCATTTCCAACCAGCCGCCTGGTAAGTGAAGAGATGGTGCGTGAATATCTCGAGGAATGCGATTGGGTGATCATCGACGAAAGCTATTTGGAGCTCAGCCTGTCCGGTGAATCCTTCATCCCGCTTACCGAAGAGTACTCGAATCTGATTATCGTGCGCAATCCTTCGGTGACCTTCTCTTTGGAAGGGACCCCGATTGCCTATCTGGTTGCGCATCCCGATACCGCCGAGCGCATCCGCGCGTTCTACGATTCGACCGGCATCTCCATGTTCGCCGAGTTGATTTCCACCGAGATGGTCAACCAGCTTTCCTATCTCGAACATACGCACGCGTATCTGGATAAGGAGATTCCCTGGCTGCAATGCATGCTCAGCTTGATTCCCGGCATGCATATCAATCCAGCGGAAGGGAGCTTCGTACTGTGCTCGTTCCGTCCGACAGCCGGCATGGTCCTCGGCGTCAAGAATGCCGATGAGCTGTTGTCCCGCTTGCAGTTGAATGGGTATCTGGTACCGTTGCTGTCACGTACCGCGGGCATCGAAGGCGACGACTTCTTCTGCATCTCCTGCCGCACGCACGTCACCAACCAATCACTGCTGACGGCAATGAAGAAGATCATCACGAACCACGTTCTGCAGTAGAGTTTGCCGCTTCTGGCTCGCAGGCAGCCAACGGTCGACATTTCCCCTCTGTTTGACTGTGGATATTTGCGCCACGGGCGAACGGCTCCTTTCGATTGCCTATAATAATGAAGTTTGAGTGGGTCCTTACGGTATCGGCGCTCGAGTTGAGGTAGGGGCACCCGCGAAGACAGGGAATGCATACACGAGGAAAGGTTTGGCCCATCGTGGCAAACAGCTACAAGAAGACGATGAATCTTCCCGAGACCGACTTCAAGATGCGCGGCAATCTGCCCGAAAACGAGCCGAAGCGCTTGGAGTTCTGGAACGACATCGACATCTACCACAAGGTTCTGGAGAAGAACAAGGACAACAAGCCGTTCGTCCTGCACGATGGCCCGCCGTATGCAAACGGCCCGATTCACCTGGGCCACGCTTTCAACAAGATCCTGAAGGACTTCGTGGTGAAAAGCCATGCCCAACGCGGCTACTATTCGCCGTATGTTCCCGGATGGGATTGCCACGGCCAGCCCATCGAGCACATGGTCGAGGAGACGCTCGGCCAGGAGAAGATGAAGGCGACCGACACCCCGACGGTTCGCCGCCTGTGCCGCGAATGGGCTGAGAAGTACGTCGGTATCCAGCGCGAAGGCTTCAAGCGCCTGGGCGTGAACGGGGAATGGGACGACCCGTATCTGACGTTTCTGCCGGAATACGAGGCGGGCAACGTCGAGGTCTTCAAGAAGATCTACCTTGCGGGCAACATCTACCGCGGCAGGAAGCCCATCCATTGGTGCAAGCATTGCCACACGGCTCTTGCCGAGGCGGAAATCGAGTACGGCGACGAGAAATCGCCGTCCCTGTATGTGAAATTCAAGATGGACCAGCTGCCTGCCATTTATGAGGCGGCAGGTGTGCCGCTGGATCATGCCTACGTGCTGATCTGGACCACGACGGCGTGGACCTTGCCGGCGAACAGTGCGGTCTGCCTGGCGCCCGATGCCGATTACTGTTTCGTGAAGGTGGGCGATGATTACCTGCTGTTCGCCTACGAGATGGTCGAGGAAGTGGCCGAGGTCGCGGGTTGGACCGACTATGAGGTCTTCACCGACGCCGACGGCAAGCCGCTGCTGCAGAAGGGCACGCAGCTGGTAGGCATCCCGTACACCTGTCCCATCCGGCAGGATCTGAAGGGTACCTTCATCTACGGCAACCATGTCACGCTCGATTCCGGCACCGGCGCAGTCCACACTGCCCCGGGTCATGGTCAGGACGACTATCTGGTGGGCATGCAGTTCGATGTGCCGATGCGCATGCCGGTCGATGACGACGGCGTGCTTACCGATGAGGCCGGGCGTTTTGCGGGCTTGAACGTCGACGATGCGACCCCGAAGATCATCGAATGGCTGCGCGAGGAGGGTACGCTGGTAGCCGATAAGACGATTGTCCACAGCTATCCTCACTGCTGGCGTTGCCATGAGCCGGTCATCTTCCGTGCCACGAGCCAGTGGTTCGTCGACTTGGAGAAGAACGACCTGCGCAAGAAAGCACTGAACGCTATCGAAAACGAAGTCACCTGGATTCCCGCTTGGGCGGCGAACCGCATCGGCTCCATGGTGGCCGACCGTCCCGACTGGTGCATCAGCCGCCAGCGCTCATGGGGCGTGCCCATCCCGGTGTTCCACTGCGCCCAATGCGGCGAGGTCGTGGCAACCGAGGAAACCTTCGATGCCGTCATCGAACTGTTCCGGACGGAAGGTTCCGATGCCTGGTTCACAAAGAAACCGGCCGAATACCTGCCTGCCGACACGCATTGCGAGAAATGCGGCTGCAAGGAGATGCTGCCCGAAAAGGACATCCTCGATGTCTGGTGGGAGTCCGGCGTGTCCCATACCAGCGTGTGCGAGGCGCGCGACTACCTGTACCGTCCCGCCGATATGTACCTGGAAGGTTCCGACCAGCATCGCGGCTGGTTCCAAAGCAGCCTGCTTACCAGTATCGGCGCCTATGGCATCGCGCCTTACAAGAGCGTTATGCATTGCGGGTTCACCGTCGATGAGCAGGGCCGCAAGATGTCGAAGTCGCTTGGCAACGGCGTCGACCCTGCCGATGTCGAGAAGAAGTACGGTGCCGAGATCCTGCGTATGTGGGTGGCGAGCGTCGACTACTCCCAGGATGTCAGCCTGTCCGATAACATCCTGAAGCGCGTCTCGGAATCCTACCGCCGTTTCCGCAACACGTTCCGCTTCCTTCTGGGGAACCTGTCCGATTTCGATGATCGCAAGGATGCCGTGGCTTGGGATGACCTTCTGCCTGTCGACCAATGGGCGCTGTGCCGCCTTGCGCAGCTGCTCGACGATATCAATGCCGGATACGATGCGTACAAGTTCCACAACGTGTATCGGGCGGTATACGAGTATCTGGTCGGCGATCTTTCCGCGGTCTATCTCGATGCCCTGAAGGACCGTCTGTACTCCGAGGCGCCGGATTCCCCGGCGCGCCGCTCGGCGCAGACCGTGTTGATGAACGTTCTCGATGTCTTGGTCCGTACGCTTGCCCCGCTGCTCTCGTTCACCACCGAAGAAGTATGGCAGAACTACCCTCAAGCGTTGCGCGATCGTCCGGATCGCCCGATCAGCGTCCAGCTGGCTGGCTGGCCGACAGTCGAGGGCTTCGTACCAGCAATCCCTGAGGGCATGCGCCAGAAGATCGACGAACAGTTCAAAGTGGTCCTCGAGGCGCGCGAGGTGGTCACCAAGGCCCTCGAAGACGCGCGTAATGATGACGTGGTCAAGAAGTCCCAGGAGGCGGTCATCCATCTGGCTGCCCCGCAAGCGGCAATCGACGCGCTCTCCGCGTTGCCGGAAGGCACGCTCGAAGAGCTTTTCATCGTAAGCGCGGTCAGCATGGAGGCCGCCGATGAGATGTCGGCTACGGTGTCCGTGTCCGATCTTGAGAAATGCCCTCGGTGCTGGAATTATCGGAAGCTCGGCGGCAACGCCGGCCACCCGGCCGTCTGCAAGCGCTGCGGTGACGTGCTGGATGCCATCGGATATGTCGAAGAAGAGTAATCGGAAGCGGAACACGATTCTGTTCTTTGCGAGCGCCTTGGCCTGGCTGGTTTTCGACCAGCTGACGAAGGCGCTTGCCGATGGGGTGGAACCCGGCCAGGTTCTCTGGTCGGGCGTCACGGGCGTGTTCGATTTCCAGTTGGTGCATAATACGGGCGCGGCCTGGGGGCTGTTCGCTGGAAATCCGGCTGCGCTCGGTGTTTTCGCGCTCTTGGTGTGCGCTTGCCTTCTGGTAATCGCCCATATCAGGCGTGATCGGGCATCGGCGCTCGAGATGCTTTCTTTCGCACTGATATTCGCAGGCGGTCTGGGGAACGCCATCGACCGGTTCGCCCATGGCTACGTCATCGACTTCATTGATTTCTATTGCATCGATTATCCTGTCTTCAATGTGGCCGATATCGGGGTGGTGTGCGGTTTTATCCTGCTGCTGATCGTTCTGCTGTTCTTCTTCCGTACGCCGGGCGATGCGGATGAGGCATAGGGAAGCGAGGCGTATGGTCCTTTCCCCTGAGGTTTCGGTCCCGAATCTGAGAGCGAGGTGAATATGGCTAAGTCGGTTCTCTATACCGCGACGGATAGCGATGCAGGTGTCCGCCTGGATGCGCTGCTGGCCGAACGGGGATGCTATGCTTCTCGTTCTGCGTCGGCAAAGCGCATCGAGGAGGGCAGGGTTTTCGTGAATGGAGATGTACAGCCCAAGCGCTATGCGGTCAAGGCGGGCGACACGATAGTCTACGAGGAAGAGGATGAAGCCGCCGGCCAATTCTCCTTGCGCGGCGAGCCCATCGATTTGGATATCCGCTACGAGGACGATGACCTGCTTGTTATCTCGAAGCAGGCAGGGCTCATCTGCCATCCTTCGTTCAACCATTTCGATCACACGTTGGTGAATGCCTTGGTCTATCGGTACGGGCATGACCATCTGGCGCATGTGCAGGGTGACGACCGTCCGGGTATCGTGCATCGCCTTGATGGCGATACCAGCGGCCTGATGATCTGCGCAAAGGACGATGCTGCAGGCTTCGCCCTGCAGGAAGCTATCCGGGTAAAGGAGGTCGACCGCCGCTATCTTGCCCTGGTCCATGGGATACTTGCAGTCGATTCCGGCGAGGTGGATGCGCCCATCGCCCGCAACCACAAGACGGGAACCACCATGTTGGTCAGCGACGCGCCGGGGTCCCGTGAGGCGCTTACCACATTCCGCGTTCTCGAACGGTTCGAGGCTCGCAAGAAGGATGACGGCTACACGCTGGTGGAATGCAAACTGTTCACCGGACGAACGCATCAGATTCGCGTGCACATGCATTTTATCCACCACTGCATCGTCGGTGATCCTGCGTACGGGTCGCATGGGCCTGCAGAGCAATTGGGCGTTCAGCGTCAATTCCTGCACAGCTATCGATTGGCATTCGACCATCCGACCACGGGAGTCCGCCTGCGCTTTACCGATTACCTCCCCGACGATCTCCAGACGGGACTTGACTGCTTGTCCGGGAGATCGATGGGGACCACGCCGTATGGTGACGAGGTCTTGCGGGCTCTTTCTGAGGCAAAGGCAGTCGGTGGTATTTCGTCGATAGGGCAAGCGTAAGGTCGTTTGTCTGGCAGGTACGTATCTGTTCGCGTGGTACGATGCCAGATACCGGAGTACGATTTCGGCACAGCCGACAAGAGAGGATTGGTATGGGCCATAAGAAAACCGTCGTATTGGGCGTGACCGGTTGCATTGCCGCCTATAAATCGTGCGAGATCCTTCGTGCACTGCAGAAGCGCGATATCCGCGTGAAAGTGGTTATGACCGAGCATGCCACGGAGTTTGTCGGCCCCACGACCTTCCGGGCACTCACGCACGAACCGGTTGCCGTCGGCCTGTTCGACGATCCGAGCGACCCCATCCATCATATCTCCTTGGCTCAAGAGGCCGACGTTTTCCTGATTGCCCCGTGTACGGCCAATGTGATGGCGAAAATCGCGCATGGACTGGCAGACGATCTGCTTTCGACCGCTGCTTTGGCTACTACGGCGCCGGTAGTGCTTGCGCCTGCGATGAACGTCCACATGTATGAGAATCAGGCTACGCAGGAGAACATGAAGACGCTGCGCGATCGCGGGTTCCGCTTCGTCGAGCCTGATGCCGGCTATCTTGCTTGCGGGGATGTGGGGAAGGGACGGTTGGCCGAGCCTGAGGTTATCGCCGATGCGGTATGCGGAATCCTGTCCCATGCAACTGATCTTGCGGGCAAGCGTGTTCTGATCACAGCGGGGCCGACCGAAGAGCCCATCGATCCTGTTCGGTATATATCAAACCGCAGTTCGGGAAAGATGGGGTATGCCTTGGCTGATGCCGCTGCAGCGCGCGGTGCGCATGTTACGTTGGTCTCCGGTCCGGTGAGCCTGGATGTCCCTGTGGGAGTTGAGAGGGTTTCCGTTCAGACGGCACAGGACATGTACGATGCCTGCGACCGGGTCTTCGATGAAGTCGATTTGGCTATCTTCGCGGCGGCAGTGGCGGACCTGCGCCCCGCACACCCTGCTAATCGGAAGATGAAGAAGGGACAGGACGACCAATTGCTCGGGAATATCGAGCTGGTCGAGAACCCCGATATCCTGGCGATGATGGGCGAACGCAAGAAAAACCAGCTGGTTGTCGGATTCGCAGCGGAGACGGACGACGTGGTCGCAAACGGCCTTCGAAAATTGGCAAGCAAGCATGCCGACATGATCGTGGCGAACCAAGTCGGCCACGGCCTTGCATTCGGCACCTCGGGCGATGAAGCATGGCTCCTTACCGAGCAGGGCAACGAGCATCTGCCGTTCATGGACAAGCGTGCATTGGCTGATGTGATATTGGACAAGAGTTTGGAGCTCATGGGTTGAAATCCCGTGAGATTGAGCTAATATAACTGAGTCTAAAAACGAGATATCGGGTGATGGCGCAGTTTGGTAGCGCACTTGACTGGGGGTCAAGGGGTCGCAGGTTCAAATCCTGTTCACCCGACCAGGTAAAACCGCAGGTCAGGCTCTATGCCTGGCCTGCTTTATTGTTGGCTGCGGTCGATCCGGGATTACTGCGTCCAGGGGACGAAACATTTACAGTTTGAATTTTCTCCTTCAGTTCTTCGCTGGGTGGCTTAGACTATGGAACGCAGCAGGAAAGCTATCGGCATCGTGTCGACTCGCAGACTCTCTACCGGAAGGTTTTGCCTCTCGTTATCTTTCATTCATATATATACGTATAGTCGCATAAGGGATGCAGATGACAAACGAACAAGAAACAGACCAGAATCTAGCTCCTCAAAACAAAATCGATTCTCAGCCGGACCAGGCGGATACCCCGCTCGACTCCGCGTTTCCTGAAAAACCAGAAACCTCGGATCTTGCCGAGCGTTTGCGGGCCGCAGAAGAGCAGGCGCTCATCCGCACGTATGCCAAGCTGAGGCTTCATGACGAAGCCTTCACGCTTTCAGGGGAATTGGGCCTGCCGCTTCTTTCGAAGGATGAGGTGGTGCTTTCTTTCGAGCTTGCCTCGGATTCGAATAACGATTCCGATGAGGTGCTCATGGAAGTACCGGTTACGAAGACCGCGCCCACTAGCGAGAACATGACGCTCTCCTGGTCGGTAACCATCGAGTGGGCGCGACTGGTGCGCACATCGCCGCTTTCCGTGGGCGATCGGTTCTATGGCCACTTGATCGTCGAGCATCTAGGCAAACGGCAGAGCATCGACGTGCTTCTCGACCCGTTCGCATCTGATGCGGTGATCCTCTTCATCGATATTCTCGAGCGATCTCAGGCTTTCATGGCCGGTATTGAAGCCGGACAGGCCCTTCTCACCGTCAGCACATTCGAGCATGATGCCGATATGTCCCTGCAATATTCGGTTGAGTCGCTCGAATGGCAGGGGGATTGTTTCACCGGCTCTTTGCTGCTCGAGCATCCTCTGGTGAATGCGAATGCCATGGAGCTGATTATGGGGCTCGAACTGGAGAATGCGGGACAGGATTTCGGGCCGCTGCCGATTTCCGTCGGTTCATACTATGTCGATAGCACGATCAAGCGCTGCACGTTCTCTTTCAAACCAGAGCAGCTTATTCCCGCCTCGGTGGATGCTGCAGCCCGATTGCGATACAACCTGGTGCTTGCATACCATCTTCTGGGAAACTCGATGGGCAAGAGGATCGACCTGTTCGCGTCTTCCGCCGAGGTGGATACCGTTTCGGTCGAAGAGCATCAGATCATCTCGCAGAACCGTTTCATCAAACCCTGCACTACCAGCGACAGGCCGATTGCATTCGAAGTAGAAACCGTTGCCCACGCTCTTTCCGATTCCACGGAAGTCAGGACGCTCGACCTATCCTGGAACGATGGGGTGCTCAACATGACCGGCACCATCAACCAACGTTTGTTGGAGCTGTCGGGATTCGATTTGATGATGGTGCTGTACAACAGCGAGGGGCAGCAACGCCCGGTTCCCTGGAAGACGGCCGACGAGCCCCTGGAAGAGCGCGCGTTCGGTCGCGCTTGGAGTTCGTCGTTCAAGGCTTCCGCGGTACTCGCCGGACTGAAGCCGGGAACGTGGCATTTCGGTTTCGCAAAGCACTATGGTCCGCTTTCGGCCGTGGAGCCCTTCACGTTGAACCTGCATGACGGATTGATCGATCAATTCGTGAAGAAGATCATCCGCACGGGGAACGACTATTGGATTCCAGAGACCGAATCGAACGGCGCTATCGGATTCAAGACGGTTGATGCCAGCTCGATAGCCGAATCGGCTACTCCGCGCATCTCCCATATCGAGTGGGTAGGGGACGAGAAGCTATCTGTCAGCGGTACCGCACGCCATCCGCTTACGCACATCGGTGGATTGGAGTGCAGCTTGATGCTGCAAAGCGTCTCTGACGACAGCATCGAGATCCCGTTGCGTACCACGATTTCCGATGACGGAACCATCTCTTGGCGGGGGGATTTCAATCCTATCTCATTGCTTTCCGAGAAGAACCCCAGCCTCTGGTATCTCACATTCGCGAAGCGCTTCGATACCTCATTCGACTCCGAGATCCTCGTGAACAATGCAGGGGAGGATGAAACCCAACGTATGCTCGGGCATCCGCTTCCTTCCAATTGTAAGGTGATGGAAGGCGTGGGAGGGTCGATCGGCTTCCGCACCAGCAAGAAGCTGGAAGAAGCTCCCGCCAGTACAGAGAAACAGGAGCGGAGGCGTTTCCGTTTCTTCCGTCGTTAACGCTCTGGATTAACAGATCTGCTTCCTTCCGAATCCGTCAGCCTGTGCCTTGGACCATAACGTTTCGATAATCGAATAATCCATTACGGAAATGGTATTGCCATATGCCGTATTGCTTCAGATATGGTTCAGGCCGTTGGGATACACTACGTGTATGCATCAGGTGGAGGTCACTATGGAACTGCGTCAGCTCAAGTATTTTCTCGTCACCGCAAAGCTCAACAATATGACAGAAGCCTCTCGGCAATTGCACGTCTCCCAGCCATCGCTCAGCAATGCGGTGAAGAGCCTTGAGGGCGAATTGGGCACCTCGCTGTTCGACCGATACGGGAAGCGCATCGAACTCAACGAGACGGGACGCTATTTCGCGTCACGTGTCGAGGCTGCGCTCGATGTCCTGAACGAAGCGGTCGACGTAGTTGTCAAGCAGGATTCAGAACGCTCCACGCGTGTCAATGTGACCTTGGGAATCCCTCTCGGAAATTCCGGCAAGCTGGTGCGCGCATTCTCCGACGCGTACCCGGAAGTGTCCCTTCATATCGGGTATCCTTCTTCACGGGCATTCGAAGGCCAGACAATCGATATCCATCTCTTCGGCTCCTCGATAAACATCGAGGATACGAATGTCATCAAATTGGGATACGAGCCGTATGTGCTCATCGTGTCAAAGGATGACCCGCTTGCTGGCAAGGGGGAAGTTGCCTTGTCAGAGGTATCGGGTTATCCCTTTATCCTGACGGAGCCCAGCGAGATCTACGACGATACGATTAACATGTGCCACCAGGCAGGGTTCGATCCGAAGGTTGCTTTCGAGACGCAGATATTCTCCGAAGCTATCAATATGGTGGAAGCCGGTTTGGGATGCGCCGTCGCCGCACGGTTCACCTGGATGTCCGGCATGTCGGATAAGGTGAGTATGCTGCGAATCGCCAACCAGCATTACGGGCGCAACCTCTATGCGAAGTTTCCCGAAGGCCTGGAACCGTCGGAGAGCACATGGAAATTCATCGATTTCCTTCAAGACTATTCCGAATCGCTGGTGAAGCCGACAGCTTCGGATGCAATCAGCAAACGTGTGCACAGCTGAGGGGGAGGACGCCGCCAAGCCGACTATCCATCGCTGCCGGTGACCGTGGGACCTTCTTGTAGAGAAAGAGGACGGGGCCAACGGGTCCCGCCCTCTTCATTGGATGGTGATTGTGGCCAGGCTAGTCGGCGCCGATGACCTTCAATTCCTTGGGGAGCGGTGTGCGCTTATGCGGCCCTTCCCAGATAATCGAATCGATGAAGTCGAGTACCTTATTGGTCATCTCATCGGTCTTCATTGCCTCGTCACCGTGGACGGCGTTGGGAATCAGCTCGAATTTCGCAGGTCCAGCGCCCGCGGTTTCGTTGATCATGTTGGACATTGCCACCGATTGCGTATAGGGCACAATCGGATCGGCTATGCCATGGATGAAATAGGCGGGGGGAAAGTCCTTCGTCACGAAGTTGATGGGGCTCAGGTAGGCGGCTGCAGCGCGATTGCGGCTGAGCTTGAACCCTGCCACCATATTATGCGGGAAGTTCATGCCCTCACGGGAGTCGGACTGACCGACGTCCGTGCCGGTGGCATCGGTGAGCTCGTCCTGCGGCAACTGGTTGGTGATGTCGATTTGGTACATGTCGCTGGGTGAGTAGAAGGCCACCAGGCATTGCACGGCGCACGATTCGTCCGGGTTGCCCATGGTCACATCTTCCTCGATGGTCCGTCCACCGGTTGCAGCAAGCATATTCACGAGATGGCCGCCGGCGGAATTTCCCCAAGCGCAGATCTTATCGGTCTTCAGGTGGTACTCCTTGGCATGCGCGCGCAGGAAACGGACTGCCGCTTTCACGTCGTAAAGGGGCATCGGCCAGGTTGCATCCGGTGCCAACCGGTATTCCACGGAAGCAAGCGCATATCCTTGGGAAACAGCTTTGAACGCACCGGGCATGGTGTTCTCGCGCTTATCGCCGGAAACCCAGCCTCCGCCGTGGACGAAGACGATCAGCGGGAAGGGACCCTCGCCTTCATCGGGTAGGATGATGTCCATCTTCTGCCGCGGATCCTGATGCGCATACACCACGTCAGCATAGTGGCGCTTCCATTGTGAAAGGTCGTAATGATAAAACTTCGGGGCCATGTAGCGCGCTCCTCTCGCGAAGGGATTCTTCTGGTTGCACATAGCTTATGGCTATTACTGCGCAGATGGAAATTAAATGTTTCGATAAGGCATTACTCCCCATCTATAAGAATAGAGAGAAACCATAACGAACATGCATACATGATCTTGCAGCATAGTGAAAAGGCCCTCCGTTCAGGGAGGGCCTTAGAGAAGGGGATTGGCATAGAGCCGCCAACAAATCGGGGGGGGGATGCCCGATCTGCAGTTTGCTTCGGAGAAATTATGCCTTATCGGAGTTCAGTTCGGCGGCGACTTCCTCGGTCGGCATATCGATGCCGTACCAGATACGTTCGCCGGCGGCTGCCTGCTCGTTCATCATGCCGATGCCCGGAACGATGGTGCAGCCCTTCTTCTCGGCATCCTGCAGCAGTTGCGTTACCCGTGGCAGATACACGGCATCGGCAACGTACATGCCTTCCTTAATGAACTCAGCCGGAACCGGGGTGTCGGTGCAATCGTGCCCCATGCCGACATTGGTGGAATTCGCCAGAACATCGGAAGCCTGAATGCACTCGCGCAGCTCATCTTTATTCTCCATCGCATGCAGGACGATGTTGCACCCGGTGCTCTTGCTGACGCGCGGTCCCAGATCCTGAACATGCTTGTAGGACGGGCCCCCTTCACGGCAGAACACATGCAGCGTTCCGATGCCGTCGAGTGCCGCTTGCGTCAGGATGGCGGATCCGGCACCGCCGCAACCGGTCAGCGTCATGGTCTTGCCCTTGGGATCGAATCCATGCTTCTTCAGGTTATCCATGAATCCCAGCCCGTCGGTGTTGTGGCCGATCAGCTTGCCGTCTTCGGTCTTCTGGATGACGTTGACCGCGCCCATCAGCTTTGCAGCGTCAGACAAGCCGTCCAGATGGGGGATGATGGCCTGCTTGCAGGGCATGGTGACATTCGATCCGTCCCAACCGTCCATACGGCGCATGGCGTTCAGCACATCGGGCAGGTCCTCGGGATCGATCTCGAAAGCTACATACACGGCATTGATGCCGCACTTCTTGAAAGACAGCGTGTGCGTTGCCGGCGACATGGAGTGGCGAATAGGCTTGCCGATCAGGCTGATCAGATGAGTTTCGCCCGTGACGTTGATATCCATTGAATAGCTCCTTTTCTGGTTGGTATTACTCTCCGGGAACATCGTTCCCGCAAATCGCGATTAGGACAGGACCTGGTGGAAGTCCTCCATCATCTTCTTGGCTTGGATGACATCGACCTGGCCGGGTGCCGAAGCGTCTTTCAGGGCGCAGAACGTGATGGCGCTGCCGAAAAGCTCGCCCGAAAGGCGGGACAGGCTGCCGTTGCGTCCCATCGCCATGGTAAGCAGCGGGCCGTCGAAGTGCAGGCGGTGCACTTCTTCGGTTGCTCCCAGCAGCTTCAGGCAATCGGCCGGGGTCTCGGCCATCACAGCGATCTTCGGGATGTCGGCACCCATGTCGACGAAGTGGGTCAGGAGGTTGACCATCCACTCCTGAGACGGCGTGCCGGCAAAATTATGATAGCTGATGATGGTCTTCACGCCATGCTGACGGGCGAAAGCGACCAGGTCGAGCACTGCAGCATCCCCGATCCAGCTTTCGATATCGACGATGTCGATGGCTTCGGCTTCAATGACCGCTTTGTTCAGAGCCACATAGTCCTCGGCAGTGAACGTCAGCTGGCCGCCCTGGCTAACCGAACGGAACGTGAAAAGCAGCGGGTTGTCGGGCAGTGCAGCGGCAAGCTTCTTGCTTCCTTCAGCAACCTTAGCGAAATCGCGCACGTCCTTGTTGAAATCGATGCGCCACTCGTACAGGTCGACGCCGACCTTCTTACCTTCCTCGATGGTTGCAAGCGCTCCCTCGACATCGGGATCCATGACCGAAATGATGGTCTTAGGGGTGCCCTCGCCAATGGACATTCCCTTGATCTCCAACGGTTTCATCCGCCGCTCCTTTCATTTTCGTTTTCTTGCCTCTAGGGCAGTCATCTCTCTGCCTCACATATTAGTCGGCGGGGAACATGTTGCTCACTGCAATTCAAGCATTAATTCTTTCGCTAATCGTATAAGTTTGCCCATCTTCCAGCTGCTTGGATGGGCGCATCGCGTAAAATGACCGAACGTGCCGATTCGAAGAAATATATTCCGGGAGTGATGGGCTATCGCCGATACCGATACATACTTATCCGTCGAGGGTGTTTCTATCGGGGAATACGAGGAGAAGAAGAGCCGATTCATCGGCCGGCTCTGCCCGACAGAATCAGAAGATCGGGCACTGGAGGCAATTGCGGCTGTGCGGGCAGAACATCCGATGGCGCGCCACACCGCCTACGCCTATGTGCTGCGGAAAGGACATCGGGTGCGGTACTCCGATGATGGCGAGCCGCAGCGCACCGCGGGCATGCCGATACTCGATGTGCTGCAACATGCGCGTCTTGCCGATGTCACCTGCACGGTCACCCGTTATTTCGGGGGAACGTTGTTGGGTACGGGGGGACTGGTGCGCGCCTATACTGCGGCTGCGCAAGTTGCATTGGGCAAAGCGCAACTTGTTCGCTTTGCGAGCTGCTGCGATATACGGATCGTCGTAGCCTACTCCGACTACAACCCGCTTTCCCATTGGCTTGATGCGCAGGGCTATCCTGTCATCGCCACAGACTATGGAGCCGACGTTACCGTTACCGTCCGAGTGCTTTCTCCGAAGACCGGTAACGTCTGCTCTGCAATCGATGATTTCTGCCAGGGTCGTGCGGTTGTGGAGCCCGGTTCGGCGCATATCGCTCCCATCCCTGCACGTTGACGGCGCAGGCCCTTGCGAGAGTTAGTGCCGTTTACCGGTATTTCTCCATTGCCGTTCGTCTATCGCGTGCTGTTGCGGTAAAGTATCCGTTTCGTACGTGTCAATTAATTGTGAACTAATTGGCTGAGGTAGGAAGGATTACCGTTCATGGCCGATAGCTTTATGGACTCCCTCATTCAGGTGACCGGCGAAATCGATACCGTCATGTATACCTATCTGCTGGTATTCATGCTGGTGTTCTGCGCTATTTACTTCACTGTCCGTACCAGGGGCGTTCAGTTCCGTTTGATCAAGGACATGTTCACGCAGCTTACTGAGAAGAAGCATGTTCCAGGTAAGAAGTCCATCTCATCGTTCCAGGCGTTGATGGTGTCAACGGCTTCCCGTGTCGGTACGGGCAATATCGCGGGCGTGGCGGTTGCTATCGCGGCCGGTGGGCCCGGCGCCGTTTTCTGGATGTGGCTGATGGCATGCCTCGGGGCCGCATCGGCGTTTGTAGAATCCACGCTCGCCCAGATTTGGAAGATTCGCGGCAAGGAAGGAGAGTTCCGCGGCGGTCCTGCCTACTACATCGAGCAGGCTCTTGGCAAGCGCGGGTTGGGCATCCTGTTCGCCATCCTGTTGATTCTCTGCTATGCCTACGGCTTCAACGGCCTGCAGGCCTATAATATGACCAGCGCGCTGCAATACTACTTCTCTGACAGCGACGCGCAGATGGCGGCTATGGGTATCGGCATCATCACCGCTGCCTTCTTCGCCTTCTCAATCTTCGGCGGCACCAAGATGATCTCGAACATCACCTCGATCATCGTACCGGTGATGGCGCTGTCCTACATCGGATTGGCCCTGTTCGTCATCTTCACCAACCTGAACCTGATGGGCCAGGTGTTCGGCTTCATCAACACCTACGCATTCGATTTCAGCTCGATTCTGGGCGGCTTTGCCGGGTCGGTGTTCGTTATCGGCATCAAGCGCGGCCTCTATTCCAACGAGGCCGGCATGGGTTCTGCCCCGAATGCCGCTGCAACCGCTTCCGTTTCCCACCCGGTCAAGCAGGGCCTGGTTCAGTCGCTGTCCGTGTATATCGACACCCTGCTCATCTGCACGTGCTCCGCTCTGATGGTGATGGTCTTCTACGTGAAGGTCGGCGGCGGTATCGGCGATTTGACCGGCATGACGCTTGTCCAGACGGCCATCCAGTCCGAAGTCGGCGAGGGCGGCATCCACTTCATCACATTCGCCATCTGCGCTTTCGCATTCTCATCCCTGCTGGGCAATTACTTCTATGCTGAAGGCAACATCATGTTCATCACCAAGAGCAAAACGGTGCTGACCATCTTCCGCGTTACCTGCATGGTCGCGGTTTGGCTGGGCTGCCTGTCAAGCTTCGATCTGGCTTGGAATCTTGCGGATATCACGATGGGCTTCATGGCGATTGAGAACCTGATCGTCATCATGATTCTGGGCAAGTGGGCATTCAAGGCCCTTGAGGACTATGAGCGTCAGCGAAAGAAGGGCGAGAATCCGGTCTTCATTGCCGAGCGTATCGAGGGCCTGCCCCATACCGAATGCTGGCATGTCGACCGTACGCATCTGGATACGGTCGGCAAGCAACCGGTACTTGACTATGTCGACGAGGCTTTGAGCTGATTGCTGCAAACCCTGCTTGATGAACGCGGCCGCTCCGAAGATGGGCGGCCGCTTCTGGTATGGTACAAGCGGTGATAACCATCCATGTTGCATGCCGCCGGTTTCAGACGAAGGGCGCATGGAAGTCAGGGGAGGGGCTTGCCTTATGGCAAAGCACGCATCGAAGCAGGTTCCGCATAAGAGAACCGATCGGGGAGCGCGAACGAAGGCATCGGCTCGCAAGCCGATTGGCGTTGGAGGCCGTGGCCAGCATCGGAGCCGTTCGAATCTCGTCTGCTCTATCTCCGATGTCTGCGGTGCATGTGACATGGTCGAGATGCCCTATTCAGAGCAGCTGAAGCGCAAAGAGCAGCTGGTGCGCGATTTATATGCAGACCTTCTCGAGCCCGATACCCTTATGCCGATTCTCGGTATGGAGCATCCCTTCGGGTTTCGCGATAAGATCGCCAGCCCGTTTGCGCCGGATCGTCGGGCCATGTCCCGGGCGAAGGCCCAACGTACGGGTCGGGCCTCAAAGCATCCCAGCCTCCCGCGTGAGGCGATCCGCTGCGGCCTGTATGCTGCGGGCACCCATCGCATCATCTCCGTGAAAACCTGTCCGGTCGAGCATCCGGTCGGGCGTAAGGTCGTCCTTGCCGTACAGCAGTTGATGGCGCGTTACGGGGTTGCCCCCTATGACGAAGACCGCCAAAGCGGCTTTATGCGCTATGTGGTTGTCAGGGTGGGGCATGAAAGCCGCGAGGTTTTGGTAACGCTGGTAACAGCTTCCGACGTGTTCCCCGGTGCAAAGAACTTCTGCCGTGAGCTCGTCCGGCTTTGCCCCGAGATAACTTCGATCGTGCAGAACATCAACCCGCATGTGACGAATGCCATCCTCGGAATGCGGGAACAGGTTCTGTTCGGACCGGGCTTCATCCTCGATACGCTTTGCGGGCTCAGCTTCCGTATCTCATCCCATTCGTTCTACCAGGTCAATGCCACTCAAACCGAAGCGCTCTACAATCAGGCGATGGACTTTGCCCGGTTGGACGATTTCGTCGAGCCGATGATACTCGATGCGTATTGTGGCACGGGCACGATCGGGCTGGTGGCTGCTTCAAAGGCCCGGCAGGCACGTATTATCGGGGTCGATAACATCTCTTCCGCTATCGAAGACGCCAAGGGAAATGCCCGGCACAACGGCCTCGGCAATGCGGCGTTCATCACCTCCGATGCCAGTGACTTCATGCGGCAGTTTGCAGTTGATGGCAAGCGTGCCGACATCGTGTTCATGGATCCGCCTCGTGCGGGCTCGACACCGGAATTCATCGCTTCGGTCGGGATGCTAGCGCCGAAGCGGATCGTCTATATCAGCTGCAATCCCCGCACGCAGGTCCGCGATGTCCGGATGATCATGCGCCATGGCTATCGGCTTGAGAAGCTGCGTCCGGTGGATATGTTCCCCCATACGTCGCATGTCGAATGCATCGCCCTGCTTTCGCAGGATCAGAAGGGACAATAGGTCTACATAGGGGTTCTATCGGATGCGTTTGCCCATTGCTTGCTCGCATGGGATGGCGTACACCTGAGATACCGTCACCCACATGGAAAGGAATGTCATGGATAAGCATGTTGCGGATCTGCTGAATCAGCAGATCAATAAGGAACTGTACTCGGCATATCTGTACCTGTCCTTTGCCGACTATTACGAGGAACAGGGCCTCTCGGGATTTGCGAACTGGTACTTCGTGCAGGTGCAGGAGGAGCGCGACCATGCATTGATCATGCGCAACTACCTGCATGCGAACGGCGAGCATATCGAGCTCGAGGCTATCGAGAAACCCGATAAGACCTTTACCGATCCGCTGCAGCCGCTTGAGGCTGCCCTGGAGCATGAAAAGTACGTTACCTCGCTGATCAACGACATCTATGCCGCCGCCGATGCCGTGCATGACTATCGCACCATGCAGTTCCTGGATTGGTTCATCTCCGAACAGGGAGAAGAAGAGGAGAATGCATCGGATTTGGTTGCGAGGATGAAGCTCTTCGGCAAGGACGCGAAAGCGCTTTACGATTTGGATCAGGAATACGCAGCGCGCGTGTATACGCAAGCATCTCCGCTTGCTAATGCCTAGGTCTTGTATCCCATCAGTTTGCGGCCCGTCGGTATCGGCGGGCCGTTTTCAGGAAGCGATAGTTACAGAGGCGAATTGCTTCCCGAAATACCGATATACTTAACAGAATTACGTAACGGTGATATATAAAAACATGCTCTGACCTGGCAATACGCCGAAAATTCTCTTTACTTCTGGTAATCGAAGCGATAATCTACAAATATCCAGGGGGATGGCAGATTTCATTTCCCGAAATCGATTCGATAGGAGGAGTATTGATTTATGGGTAGCATTTTATCCAGAGCAAGACTAGGTCTTGCGGGTGCGGCCATGGCCCTGTGCCTGATGGCACTTGCGTTTGCGGCGTCGCCCGCATTTGCCGATACCGGCTATGTGACGGTCAACGATGATACGACACAGTATGCCACGCTCGATGAGGCAGCTGCGGCTGCGACGGCAACAAGTGACGGATCAGTCACGTACCACATCTATGGTGATGTGACGGCAACGGAGGCAAGCACCGGCACCACTACCAGCAAGAATACATTTACAACAGATGAGAATGGTGCCAGCAACGGCATCACGACTATCAATATCATCGGCGAAGATGCCGAGAGCTCTTCGCTTACGCTCGATGGTCAGTATTGTCAGGCCCTTCGGGCACCGGAAGCAACGCTGAACCTTTCCAACCTGACCGTATACGACAACCGTCCGACTGACGGTGAGGGCAATGATGCATTCGAGTTCACGTATATCATGCTGTTCGCTCCCGAGGTGAACTGCACTGACTGCGTCTTCAAGGAAGGCGTCATGGTTGGCCAGGTCGATGGCACCGCCTCCTTCAAGGGCTGCACGTTCAGCCCCGAGCATGTATCGGTTAAGAAGGATGGCACGGAAGAGCCGGATCTCTGGCAGAATCATTACGGCCTGTGGCTCGAGCTCTACGGCACCACGACGGTTGACGACTGCGATTTCACCAATTGCGCGTACGGCGCCATCAAGTCCCTGTATGCCACCGATTCGTACAACACCCGTTATGCGAGCTATCGTTCAAAGGAAGATGGCGAGGCTGTTGACTGCAATGTCAATCTTACCGTGACCGACACGACGTTCGAGAACTGCGGATGGGGTGGCGAGCATCGTCCCATGCATTTCGATGGAATCGACAGCTTGACAGTGAAGGGCTGCACGTTCACCGATTGTTACAATGAGGATGCGACTGCGGATCCGACGTCTGCTGAGATTGTTGACACGAAAACTGGGGCTCCTGAAGCGTCCTTTACTGCTGTCAATGCTGTCAATGCCGATTACCTCGGGGACAACAGCAACAACAACACCTTCCGCTATTCTGTTACATATGTGACCGAGGACGGTACGCTGACCACCAAGTATTATGATTATGCCCTCGACGAGGACCAGACCTACAGCGATATCGTCTACAAGGGCTATCACTACAGCGTCCAGAATGCGGTAACCGTGGAGAAGGGCACTGCAGCATCCTATACGGGTGATGACGCCGTTGTCGTTACCAAGGGCGATCCGATTACCTACAAGGTTGCCTTCAATGCGAACGGCGGCAAGGGCACGATGGCTGCCGAGACCATGACCTACGATCAAGCTAAAGCGCTGACGAAGAATGCGTTTACGCGTAGTGGATACACCTTCAAGGGCTGGAGCACCAGTGCGAACGGGAAGGTTGCCTACAAAGACGGTGCTTCGGCCTCGAATCTGACCGACAGCGAAGGTACCGTTACGCTCTATGCCGTTTGGCAGAAGCTGGTTGGCAAGCCGGTTCTGCTTTCCAAGGTGAGCTCTCCTGCCAACAAGAAGGCTACCGTTTCCTGGAAGAAGATTGCCGGTGCAGATGGATATGATGTCTATTTCGCTCGCTGCGGCAAGAACCTGAAAAAGGTTGCAACCACGAAGAATCTGACCTTCACCAAGAAGGGGCTGAAGAAGGGCAACTTCTATCATCTGCGCGTTGTTGCATACAAGATGGTGAACGGCAAGAAGGTCGTAATCGCTAAGGGCCCGGGTGCTCATTTCATCGCCGGCAAGCATTCCAAGAAGTACACCAACGCGAAGTCCATCAAGGTCGCCAAGAAGCAGATGACCTTGAAGGCCGGAAACAGCGCTAAGGTGAAGGCGAATCAGGTGGAGGCCGTCAAGGGCTACAAGTTCCTGTCAAGCAAGCACGTGGCGATGTATCGCTACGCTTCTTCTAACAAGAAGATCGCCACCGTGTCGAAGACCGGTAAGGTTACTGCGAAGGCTGCTGGTACCTGCAAGATTTACGTCTATGCCCAAAATGGCAAGTGGGCTACCGTCAAGGTAACGGTCAAATAGCCTGAATCCGTCATCCCTGGCGAATTCGCGCGGCGCCCTCCAATAGGGGGGCGCCGCCTTTTTTTGTTGGAGGCTCAGTTCCCGCTTGTCAACCGCTATTTGTAAATATGTTAGTGAAAAAGTTGCATATTTTGAGAAAGTTCCCGTATTCTCGTGATAGTTGTCATGAGAAATGGGTAGACTGAAACCAGTAATCAGGACCATCCCGATTCAATATGTTAGGAGACATCCCTATGGCAGAAGATCGTTACGCGAAAATGGGCGAGAAGATCGCCGGTACCAAGACCGAGAAGAACCTGCAGGCAGCATTTGCCGGCGAGTCCCAGGCCCGTAACAAGTACACGTACTTTGCCTCCAAGGCCAAGAAGGACGGTTATGTCCAGATTGCCAAGATTTTCGAGGAGACTGCCGGCAACGAACGCGAGCACGCAAAGATCTGGTTCAAGATCCTGGGCGGCATCGGCACGACCGAAGAGAACCTTCAGGCAGCCGCCGACGGCGAGGCCTACGAGTGGACCGATATGTATCCGACGTTCGCCAAGGAAGCGCGCGAAGAGGGCTTCAATGATATCGCCGCGCTGTTCGACATGGTCGGTGCTATCGAGAAGCACCACGAGGAGCGCTATAAGAAGCTGCTATCCAATGTGAAGGACGACATCGTGTTCTCCCGCGATGGCGACCGTATTTGGATCTGCTCCAACTGCGGTCATGTCGTCGTCGGCCCGAAGGCCCCGGGTGTTTGCCCGGTATGCGGCCATCCGCAGTCCTACTTCGAGCTGAAGGCCGAGAACTACTAGGATTCCAGCGATTCTTTTTGAAAGGCGGTTCCATTCGGAGCCGCCTTTCTGCTTTCTGAGGTGAAATCGCAACGCCTTGCATCCATTGTCCCTGCGAGGGGAGTAGGATAGCAGACGTTTGCGAACGAACTGAAACCAAGGGGGCCGCTTTCCTTATTATATGAAACAGCACTACGAGAAAATCATCACCCTCTGCTGCTTTCTCCTGATGTTCTGCAATGTGGGCCTTCCAAGCACTTCGTTCAGCGTCTATCAACCGTATATCGTCGCCCTGCCGGGTATCGGCGACTCGGCGGGTTCGATTATCATCGGGGTCCGCACCTTCGTCTCCCTTATCTGCATGATCTTCGTGGGGCGTTTCTATGCTCGTCTCGATTGCCGGCTTGGCTGCTTTATCGCTGCCTTATGCACGGGCACCGGGCTTCTCCTGTTCGGTTGGGCTTCGACATTTCCTGGGTTCTGCCTCGCAGCAGCGGTCTGCGGTATGGGTTACGGGCTCGGCGGCATGATCGGCTGCACCTTGCTGATCAATCGCTGGTTCAAGACCGATGTGGGTACCGCTGTGGGCGTGGCGGCAGTAGGCAGCGGCGTGGCGAACATCATCATCCCGCTCGCGGCCGAGCAGATCATCAACGCCATCTCTCTGAGCGTCTCATTCTGGTTAGAGGGGCTGCTCGCCTACGCTATCGGTGCGGTGGCTTTCCTGCTGTTGCGCAACCGTCCAGCCGATATCGGACTGAAACCCTATATCAACCCGCAGGCGAAAGCGGCTTATGAGGCTGAGAAGAAGGCTCAAAAGCCGGTTAAGGTGGATACGGGCGTGTCGCTGCCGAAGCCGGCGTTCCGGGTGTTCTTCTTCGCCATGATGCTGGTGGGAGCCATCTGCGTGGCAGCCCCGACGTTCATTTCGGTCTTGCTGGTATCCGAAGGCTTCGACCATACGTTTGCGGCGGCGATGATATCGGTTACCGGTATCTCCCTTACCGTGTCGAAGTTCTGCACGGGCCGTCTCTTCGACAAGCTCGGCGCAATTCGAGGGACCATCATTTCATTGGGTACTTTCACAGTCGGGCTTGCCCTGCTCTGCGTGGCCGCCTCGGGAAATGTCGCGGTGGCCGTTATCGGCATCATCTGCTATGGCGCAGGCGTTGCTGTCGGTAGCGTGGGCATTCCGGTTTGGTCGCTGCATCTGTCCACTCCCGAAGAACGCGGCGATATCGTGCGGCAGTTCCAGGTGGGTTATGCCACCGGCAGCTTTCTGTTCAACCTGGTGCCCGGCGTGTTGATGGACGTTGCGGGAAGCTACGTCATTTCTTACGCAATTATGACAGCGATGTCCTTGACGGCAATGTTTATCGTTGTCAGCATCTATTCCAGATACCATGAGGGCAAGGTCCGGAAATCGGGCCCGCAACCTTCATGAGGACAGTGATCGGAGGGTTCGTTCATGTATGATCACGTGGTGTTGGCGGTCGACGGATCCGATTGCTCCATGCGCGCGGCACATGCAGCAGTGGAGCTTGCGACCCTGAAGCCAGAAATGGAAATCGACTTGGTGTATGTCGTGTCGCCCGAGAAGGAAATCGACTCATTGCATACTCCTGAGGTTTTCAACGAAGTGCAATCGGGAAGTATTGCCTACCCGGCCATGCAGCTGTTCGACAAATGCGAAGCGACCGTGCGCGGGGTGCGCTTGTACGGCGACCCGGCAAGCGCCTTGGTGAAGTATGCCTACGACAACGACATCGACCTGATCATCCTCGGACACCGGGGCATCCGCGGATTTAAGAAGCTGCGGATGGGATCTGTCAGCGAGCAGGTATTGAAGCTTGCGCGCTGCACCGTCATGGTGGTCAAGTAATCACCTGCGCATTAAGGAGTATTGAATGGATATGGACCTTGAGAACCAGATCCGCATCTGGAATTCACTTGAGGATTACGAGAGCATTATCGAGGCCATCGGGCAGCTCGATGCCGACGAGATAACGCCGGAACTGATCAGCGAGGCGGGGAAGGCCTACTGCAACCTTGCCAACGGCGAGGACCGTGACCTGTTGAAAATGGGCCTCGATCTGCTTTCATCTGTGGAAGACGAGCTCTCAGACGACCACCATTGGAATTTCCGCATGGGTTTTGCCAATTATTGGCTCGACCGTGAAGGGGATGCGGTGCCGTATTTCCGTAAGGCCCTCGAGCTGATGCCGGACGACCAGCAGTCGCAACAGCTGCTGGATGATTGCCTCGATCGGATCGCGTTGCCCGAATTCGATCAGACCTTCCGCGACCGGGTACAGTCTGCCTGGCGCGAATTCCTCGATGAAGAATCCTCCATCCGCTCCATGATTCAAGCCGAGATTGCCGGAACCGAAACCGAAGACCCCGAGGACGATGAGGCCGATTCCGTAGCCGAGAAAATGGACGGAATACTCTCGCATGCGCTCTACAACTCTTCGTTCGAGTTGGGCTTCGATGGCAAGTCCTATGAGCTGACACTGACTTCCGATGCCGGCCCGGCCGAGGTTTTCAAGCTGCGCTACTTCAAGGAGCATGCTCCTAAAGAGGTTTTCGAGCATTGGAAGGTCAATTTGGGGCGGCAGGTCGATCCGTCTTTCACCATCGAGATCAATGGCGAGGAGCTGACGGCGAAGGATATCCGCGTATGGACCGAATGGGACGACGACGGCGTTTCGCTCTCGTTGTACGGCAAACAGGTTGTCCCTCTGCTGCATGACGACCCCGACCAGGCGGGCTGGGTGTTCTCGGCGCTGCTGGATCATACCCTGGGGGAAATCTGTGCGATGGACCTGGTCAACGAGCTCACGTTGCTCGACGAACCGCAGGATGAGGGCGGCATGCCCCTCTCCAATCTGCCCACAGCGCTTTTCAAGGCGGGTTATTCCCTTTCGAACGACATCGAACGCATGACGGATATCCCGACCGAATACGAATGCGAGCCGATCGAGGATGAAGAGGCCGATTGGCGCCTGGACGTCACGAAAGGCGTCATCACCTGCCCGGCTCTGCTGTCCGAATACTATGAGGGCGAAGATGACGTTATGAACTCGTTCCATGATGATGGAGCGGTTCCCGGCTTCATCTGCTGGCCTATAGAAGCGGTTGAGGGCAATAACAGGGTGGATGCCCTGCGCTCGTTCTCCGACAAGCTGGAGGAGGGCATCCTGAAGCGGGCGGGTTCGAGTTCGGTGACGTTCATCGGACATGCAACGGGCCTGTATGCCGGCTATCTCGACTTCATCGCCTGGGACCTGCCCGAGGTGCTCGAAGCGGCAGAAACCACCTTGAACGAGCTGCATATGCCCGAAGGGGCATTCCATACGTTCCGCCGGGAAGGCGAGACGTTCTCGGTCGTCGACGACGATGAAGGTACCGGCGAGACGGGCCAACAGGCATAGCTGTTGAGCGAGGCGGTTTCGCCCGCCACGCTTCGATAAACGATGATGCCCCTATCGCTCTGCCGATCCCAAGGCATCATGCCGGCGTAACCTGCATACCGGCTACCGGTTGTCCACAGGATCGGGATTCGGGTCGTGTTTCGATAGGCGTTCCCACGCGACCTCTTCCCATCTTGTCCCCGGTTTCCCGTAGTTGCAATAGGGGTCGATGCTGATGCCGCCACGTGGAAGGAACCGGCCCCATACCTCGATATATTTCGGATCCATGAGCGCAACGAGGTCTTCCATGACGATATTGACGCAATCCTCATGGAAGGCGCCATGGTTTCGGAAGCTGAACAGGTAGAGCTTGAGGCTCTTCGATTCCACCATGCGCACATTGGGCACGTAGGCGATATAGAGGGTCGCGAAGTCGGGCTGGCCGGTGATGGGGCACAGCGAGGTGAATTCCGGACAATTGAACTTCACGAAGTAATCGTGGTCCTGATGCTTGTTCTCGAAGGTCTCGAGTACGCTCGGATCGTAATCCTGGGAATACGCCGTGTGCTGGTTTCCCAAGAGGGTGATATCCGAGCCGGCTTCGTTCGAACGGTCGATCTTATCCATAGGGTTTCCTTCCGAAAGGCCTGATGGCTAGTCATATGGCAGTGGGTCCTCGACTCCGTTGGCGTGAAACGCCTGGATGCGGTCGCGGCAGGTGCCGCAGACACCGCAGGGTTTCTCTTTGCCTTCGTAGCAGGACCAGGTGAGCTCGTAGGGTACCTGCAGCTCGAGGCCGATTTTCACGATGCCCGCCTTATTGCTGCGGCTGAAGGGCGCCTCGAGGAACAATTCCTTGCCCGAGCCTTCGTAGATCGCCTTCCCCATAGACTCGATGAACCGGGGCGTGCAATCGGGGTAGGCGTTACCGGCAGCGTCATCGGCATGGGCACCGTAGTAGAGTGCGCGGCAATGATGAGACAGGGCGAGAGAGGCGGCGCTCGACAGGAACAGGCCGTTGCGGAACGGCACATAGGTCGATACCGGATGGCCCTCGGTGTGCTGCAGCTGTTCGGCATAGGTTTCGTGCGGAATGTCGGCATGCGACTGGGCGAGCAGCGAGCAATCGCTTTCGGCGAAAATATCCGTCAGGTCAAGGAAGCGCAGGGGAACCTGGTAATGTGCTGCGATTTTCCGTGCCGATTCGAGCTCGCGCGCATGCTTCTGTCCGTAGCAGATGCTGAGGGCCGTGATGTTTTCGACTCCATGGACGGCGCAAGCCAGAGCCAGCAGCGTTGAGGAATCCACACCGCCGCTGCAGAGCACCAGGGCAGGGTAGGTCCGCTTCTCGCCATGGCGGAAGGATTCGATGAGATTCGGTTCAGAAGTAGCGGAAACGCCGCTCATGGCTCAGACGCCCCTTTCTCTATCGGGCCAGATGATCTTGTGCAATTGCAATTGGATTCGTGCGTGGGAGAGGCGGTGCCTCTTCATGAACTCGACGATGGCTCCGGGTTCCATCTGCCCGAACACGGGACTGAAGAATACGCCGTCCCGGTCGTGCATATCATGGCTGTCGAGGATATCCAGCGCTTCTTCGAGGTCGGCATCATCTCCCACCACGAACTTCAGGGAATCCTGAGTGCCGAGCAGCTCCAGGTTATGCTCGATCATATGGGATTTCATGCCGCTGGAAGGCAGCTTCCAATCCATCGTGAACGAGATGCGTGCGGCTTGGCGGTTGAATACGTTCATGCGATTCAGCCGGCCGAGGACGCTTGGGTCTCCGTCTCCGAGCAATGCTTGCGCCCGCTGGTGGGCCCAACGATGGCGGGCCTGGCAGATGGATTCGAGATCGACCGCGCCGTTCGTTTCGATTTCCAGCTGCCAGTCGGGGTCTGCCGCCAGCAGTGAGAACATCAGGTCCTCGACTCCATCCTGCAGCAACGGTTCGCCCCCTGTGAGCGTGATGCATTCGGCTCCCGAGGCGCTGACGAAGGAAATCAGATCCGAGGTACCGACCTCTCGGTAGGCGCAATCCGGAGCATTTGCCCAAGCGGTATCGCAGAACGAACAGGACAGATTGCAGGCAGGAAAACGGATGAATGCCGCAAGGCGCCCCGTGCGCGGGCCTTCGCCATTGATGCTGATGAATTGCTCTGCAACAGGCCAGGTGCGCGAAGCGTTCGCCTTCGCCTGCAGGTCCGCTTCGATCTCATCTGGCGTGCGCCTTTCGGCACGTGATTGGGACATGATTACTCCTCGCCTCGGTAGATTGCGCAGTTATTGGGCGTCTCATAGACGTCGATCTGCGATACCGGCATGCCCTGTTCGGCCAAGCGCCCATAGAAATACTTGGCGAAGTTCTCCGCGGTGGTTCGGAAGGGGACCATGGAAAGACGGAAATCCTCGCGCTTCAGGCAATCGATGGTTTCGGGATAGAGCGAGCCCTCTTCAACGATGAAGCTGTGATCCAGTTCCTCTGTCAGGCTGCGAAGCGCCTGCTTGAAATCGCCGAAATCAACGACCATATCCTTAGTCTGGCCTTCGGATTGCAGCTCGGGCACGGCAAGATAGGCAACGACACGCCATCGATGCCCATGCAGGTTCTCGCACTTGCCGTTGTAGTCGGTCAGAAAATGGGCGGCATCGAAACAGCTTTCGGTTTTCAGTCCATACATAGTGGTTCCTTTCGTTTTCTTACGCAGAGTATAGTGGTTCGACATGGATGTGCTGGTACTTCTACCCATTCACCGAGAAAAGTTCAGACTGCCACGGTGATGCTCTGAAAAATGGGTAGTATGGGAGTCTGTTATCGCCTCGGTAACAAAAAGGCGCTAGCAGTTAGATACGTTCGTTCGATTCGAAGAAAGGGGCAGCGACGTGGAATTTATCGGATTCTTAATCTGCTTTCCGCTCATTGTCGCCGTTCTCCTGTTGTTCATCCGGAACAACGCAGTACGACGTGTCGTCGTGTACACCGGCGGCATCATCATAGGCGTGGTTTCCATTTGGGTGGTGATCAAGTACCTGGGCACCGAAGGGGAGTATTTCACCTACTCGAATGAGACTATCGATCTGGTATGCAGCCTTATCGATTTGGTAATCAGCCTGATCATCATCGCTTACGGCATCCGCTATAAGCGGGTGCTTGCCATTATCCTTGCGCTGATACAATTGGCTATGAGCTGCGTTTTCTCTTTCGGCGGCTTCGAGTCCTCGGCTTCTGTGGAACAAAGCCTCTACATCGACTCGCTCTCGTTATTGATGGTGGGCATCATCGGCGTGGTCGGTTCGGGCATTTGCATCTATGCCCTCGGCTACATGGAAGACCATCAGCGCCTGCATCAGAATGTCAAGGACCGGCGGCCGTTGTTCTTTGCGCTGATGTTCTCGTTCTTGTCCGCGATGTACGTCATCGTGTTCGTGAACAATATGGCCTGGCTGTTCACCGGATGGGAATATACGACGCTCTGTTCGTTCCTGCTCATCGGGTACAACCAGGATGAGCTTGGCATCAATAATTCGTTCCGCCAAATCGTGTTGAACATGATCGGCGGAATCACCTTCTGCGCTGCGCTCTTCTACAGCTCGGCGGTATTGAAGACGCTGTCGCTTGCGCAGTTCATCCAAATCGGAGTGATGGCCCCGTCTGTCGTATTCCTGCCACTTGTCCTGTTGTCCATCTCGGGCTTCACGAAGGCTGCTCAGATGCCGTTCCAAAGCTGGCTGTTGGGCGCGATGGTTGCCCCGACGCCGACCTCGGCATTGCTGCATTCCTCCACGATGGTCAAGGCCGGCGCTTTCCTGCTGGTGCGCCTTGCGCCCATCTATGCAGTGAGCGAGGTTCCCAGCCTGATGGTCGTGCTTGTCGGCGGCATCACGTTCTGCCTGTGCTCTTTCATGGGTATCTCGCAAACCATCACCAAGCGCGTGCTCGCCTATTCGACGATTGCGAACCTCGGCCTGATCGTGGCCTGCGCGGGTGTCGGTACTGCTGAAGCTGTTTGGGCTGCCGAGTTCCTCATCCTGTTCCATGCCGTGGCCAAGAGCTTGCTCTTCCTGTGCATGGGTACTTGCGAGAACCACATCGGCAGCCGCGACATCGAGAAGATGGATCTCATGTTCCAGCGCATGCCGCGCCTCACGCGGTACATGATGCTCGGCATCATGATCATGTTCATCGCACCGTTCGGCATGCTGATCGCCAAGTGGGGCACCCTCGTTTCCTTCCTTACCGGTACCTATCCGCAGATCGTCTTAATCATCCTTCTGGCGTTCGGTTCAGCTGCCACGTTCATGTTCTGGGCGAAGTGGCTCGGCAAGCTCTCGGGTATCGCCGGCAATCCCGATTCCATCGAGAGCACGGTCCATTCGAGCGAATGGTTCGGTATCGTGCTGATGGCGGTTCTCAGCATGCTCTGCTGCGTGTTCATGCCGGCGATCTCCGATTATGTCGTGGAGCCGTACCTTCTCGGTGTTTACGGCACGAACGGCCAGGCGATATCCAGCGACAACTTGTGGATCTGCGCTATCTGCACCGTCTTCGTCATCGTGGTGCTTTTCGGCACGCTTACCCGTGGAACCAAGAAGAAGCAGGTGGGTGTCTATCTTTCCGGCATCTCTGCCGATAACGATGGCCGCATGTTCGTTAATTCCATGTCGGGCAGCACCAAGGCCGAGGCCCGTAACTGGTATCTGGACGATATGTTCGGAGAAACCCGCTTTGTGCAGATCGGCGTCACGTTGAATATCGTTCTCATGTTCGTTCCGCTGGTGTTGGCTCTGGCAGAGCTGACGACGTTGTTGTAAAGGGAGGCGAGATCATGGATATGTATTTCATCAAACTCATTATCGGCATCATCGCCTTCATTGTTCTGGCGCCTATCGTCGGGTGCCTGCTTGACGGCCTCGACCGTAAGATCACCGCCCGCATGCAGGGCCGCGTCGGGCCTCCGATTCTCCAGCCGTATTACGATGTGCGCAAGCTCTTCGAGAAGGATGATGTGAGCGTCAACAACGTCGAGGGTGTGTACGTCACGTGTGCGTTGATCTTTACCTTCGTGGCTGGCGGCATGTTCTTTTCCGGGGGCAACTTCCTGCTGGTGGCCTTCATCATCACGCTTGCGGCCCTGTTCTTCATCTTGGCCGCTTACTGCGTGCGCTCACCGTACTCCGAGCTCGGCGCGCATCGCGAAACGTTGCAGGTGATGGCCTATGAGCCCATGGTTCTTTTCGTCGCGGTCGGCCTGTATCAGGCGACGGGCACGTTCGATGTGGATGGCGTGTTCTTCATGCACGAACCTATCATCACAACGGTATGGGGCATCTTCCTGGGTTTGCTGTTCGTGATGGCCATCAAGCTGCGCAAGTCCCCGTTCGATCTGTCCTATTCGCACCATGCGCATCAGGAGCTGGTCAAGGGCGTAACCACCGAGATGAGCGGAAGAACGCTCGGCAAGGTCCAGATCATGCACTGGTGCGAGAACATCCTGTTCCTGGGCTGGTGCGGCATGTTCTTCGTCTGGGGCGCCGGATGGACCGTCGTGATCGGTGTGCTGGCGGCCCTTGTCATCTGGTTCTTGGAAATCTGGATCGACAACAACTTCGCCCGTGTGAAATGGCAGGTTATGCTGAAATCCGCATGGTTGGTTGCCTTGGTTGCCGGTGGCATCAACATGGCCGTGCTGGCATATCTCTAAGGAGGCAGTTTTGAGTTACATGACGAAATCGCCTTGGGTTATTCATTACGATGGCAGCAGCTGCAACGGCTGCGATATCGAGGTGCTTGCGGCTCTTTGCCCGGGATACGATGTCGAGCGTTTCGGCATCATCAACACCGGGAACCCCAAGCATGCCGATATCTTCCTGGTTACGGGCAGCGTGAACGAACGGAACATACACGTCGTTCAGGAGATCTACAACCAGATGGTCGAGCCGAAAGTCGTTATCGCGTGCGGCGTGTGCGCCTGTTCCGGCGGTATCTTCCATGACTGCTACAACGTCATTGGGGGCGTCGATCAGGCTATCCCCGTGGACGTGTATGCGCCCGGGTGCGCGGTGCGCCCGGAGGCCATCATCGATGCGGTTGTCGAAGGCTTGGGCATTCTAGACGAGAAGGCCAAAGCGCTCAAGGCCGCCAAGAAGGGGGCGTAGCCGATGAGCACGACGGACCGGTTTCGCATCATCAAGCGCGAGAACGTCCATCAGGTCGCCGTGGAGAAGAAGCAGGCCCACTGGCGCTGTCTCCAGATGATGTGCACGAATACCGAACATGGCTTGGACGTTACCTATACCTATCAGAAGGATGACGTCGTCGACAACCTGATGGTGAAGGGCGTGCAGAAGGACGAGCACGTGCAGTCCATCACCGATGTGTATATCGGCCTCTTCCCGTTCGAGAACGAAGCGCACGACCTTTTCGGCCTCCAGGTCGACGACATCGCAATCGATTTCCAGGGACGCTTCTACGATCTTGCCATTCCGGAGCCGATGACGATCATCTCGCCCGAGAAGAAGGCACGCATGGACAAAGCCCGCCGCCAAGCCGCCGCAAAGGCCGCCAAGGAGGGTAAGACAGCATCAGGAAAGGATCTTGAGGCAGAGCGTGCTGCCTTGGAGAAGAAGCTTGCGGGAATGGATCCGGAGAAGGCGGCAAAAGTCCGTGCGGCATTCGAGGCCAAGGTAAAGCGCGAGGCGCAGAAGCAGAAAAGCGCCCAGGATGCCGAGCTTGAAGAGAAGCTCAAGAATATGGATCCCGAGAAAGCAGCGAAGGTACGTGCGGCTCTCGAAGCGAAGAAGAAGCGCGAGGCCGCGGCAAAGAAATCATCAGAAGGTGAAGAGTAATGGGTTACGCTACCGTCATACCTTTCGGTCCGCAGCATCCGGTGCTGCCCGAGCCGCTTCATCTGGACTTGGTGGTCGAAGATGAGACGGTCCTCGAGGCCATCCCGCAAATCGGCTTTGTTCATCGAGGCTTGGAGAAGCTGACCGAAACACGTGACTACAATCAGTTCATCTACGTCGCAGAGCGCATCTGCGGCATCTGCGCCTATGGCCATTCGCTCGGCTATGCCGAGACCGTCGAGAAGCTCATGGGAGTCGAGGTCCCTCCGCGCGCCGAATACCTCCGCACGATGATGCACGAGCTGTCGCGTATCCATTCACACATCCTGTGGATGGGGCTTGCCGCCGACGCTTTCGGCTACGAAAGCCTTTTCATGCATTGCTGGCGGCTTCGCGAACGCGTCCTGGATGTTTTCGAGCTCATCACCGGCGGCCGTGTGATCTTCAGCCATGTGCGTGTCGGCGGGGTGAATCGCGACATCGACAAGGAGCAGCAGCGCATCATGCGCGATACGCTCGAGGGCATCAGGGACGACTACGGCAAGCTATGCAACGCGTTCCTGAAAGACTCCTCCGTGAACAACCGGACCCGTGGGGTAGGGGTGATATCCCAACAGGAGGCTATCGACGCCGGGATGGTCGGTCCGTTCGCCCGCGCCAGCAATGTGAACAACGACGTCCGCTGTTTGCGTAATGGAGGGTATCGGTTCCTTCAGGATTACGAGCCCATCCTCGATACGGACGGCGATTGCTATGCCCGCGTGAAGGTCCGTGCGCTTGAGGTCCTCCAATCCATCGATATCATCGAGGAGCTGATCGACGGAATCCCTGATGGCGATATCAGCGTGAAGGTGAAGGGCCCGGTCCCCGATGGGGCGCAGGCATGCAACACGCTCGAGCAGCCGCGCGGCGAATGCTACTATTACGCATTGGGAAACGGGACCAAGTATCTTGAGCGCATGCGCATGCGCACTCCTACGTCTATGAATCTGGCGGGTATGACCAATGCGCTTGCCGGTTGCGATCTAGCTGATGTCAACATGATCGTGCTGACGATCGATCCCTGCATCAGCTGCACGGAGAGGTAGGTTCGACATGGGATTTTTCAAACTGGGCGGTATGACCATGAAGTCGATGGTTTCCAAACCCGAGACTACCTGCTATCCGATGGAAACCAAGCCCCAGCCCCAAGGCCTGAAGGGGCATATCGCCATAGAGGTGAATACCTGTATCCTGTGCAGTTCCTGCGCTCGGGCATGCCCGACCCATTCAATTACGGTCGACCGTCAGGGAGGAACCTGGCAGATCAACCCGTTCAGCTGCATCACGTGTTTCGAATGCGTCCGTACCTGCCCGACCGATTCCCTGCGCATGGAGCCGGACTACCACAAGCCCGCGGTGAGCAAGTCGATGGATTGCTATGACGTGCCGAAGCGCGAGAAGAAGAAGGCGGCGCAGGAGAAGCCAGAATAGAACCGATCAATGCGGCAGGGTTCGGCGAGGGCCGCAATGGGAGGCGGGTGCGCAACGCGTGCCCGCCTTCGTACGTGGTGGGGGACCATAGGGACAGTAGGTATTCCAGAATCGGAGCCCATCATGTGGTATGGACATTTCATCGGCGGTATTGAATCGCCGCCAAACCTGCTGTTATTATGTCTCGTTATGTAAAGAAGGTTGCAATAGGGAATCAAGGAGGAGCGGCGCGTCGTTTGCTGTTTGCCGCGGATGAGTGAAACATGCCGATCATCGATATGAAAGCCCCCGATGTGAAGCCTGATGACCAGGTCAGCAATGACATCATCACGGTGCCCAATATCATCACATTCATTCGCCTTGCCTGTATCCCGATTTTCCTGATCCTCTTGCTCCAAGGCCAGGATGTCGCTTCGGCCATCGTTTTCGGCATCACTGCGGCAACCGATTTCCTCGATGGGATGATTGCCCGGAAGACGCATTCGGTATCGCGGCTCGGGCAGCTTCTCGATCCGGCAACGGACCGGCTGCTGATGATCACCGCCGTCATCGGCCTGCTGATCGTCGGACGGCTTCCGCTCTGGATCATCATTCTGGTACTCGTCCGCGATTTGCTGTTGCTGGCGGGCGGATATTATCTGATGAAGGTATGGCGTGTCCGTGTTGCCGTGCTGTACCTTGGGAAAATCGCCACCGCCCTGCTCTTCTTCGGCTGTGCGTTCCTGCTTCTCAACATGCCGATTATCGGCGGTTTGGGGTGGTGCGACTTCGCGTGGTTGCCCGGTTTCAATTCCGATCCGTGCTGCTGGGCCATCTGGCTGGTATATGCGGGCCTGGTCCTTGCAATCGTCACGACTGTCTATTACATCAAGCGTGGTATCGAGGGTTACCATCTTGCGAAGTCCCAGCGCGGAGCGGCTGATCGGTCATGACCTATCCCAACCAGAACCATCGTCCGCGCCGATTCAAGTATGCGCGGCTCGACCGCTTCGATTCCCCCAGCCAATGGGGAAGGCCTTCAGAAGAAGGCGATCATACTCATACTGTAACGGAGGGAACCCGGATTCAAGGGGTCGATCCGAACCAGCCGAGTCGTACGCCCAATGGGGATGCTCGGCGATATCTCCGGCAGCAGAACACCGAACCGATATCCTCCGATACGGGGCATCCTTCGGATATTCCGCCATCGGCGGCAAGCATGCCGGTTTCTCCGGATAGTCGCGGCCCCCGGCACGTTCAACGTGACCGGCAATCGAATAATCCGCAGACCGCCGCGCCAGCTGCTCGCACTGGCCTTCAGAATGACCGTCCTGTCGATGGGGGCGTTCGGGTATCGGGGAATCATGAATCCTCTCAGACGGGAAACATTCCGTCGATTCCCGATGCCGTACCCGAGAAGAGGGTTTCCGCCAAGGCAAAGCAGCCCCATCGCAGAGCGCGCGATACCCACGCCGATACAAATCGTCGGAAGGTGCAATCGGAGGGTTCGCGCAGATCCGTTCCCCCTTCTGGCGAAAAGCATGCTTCCGGTCCTGCTCGCCTCCCGCGCAGCAGGCAAACCGGCATCTCGCCAAGGCGGTTGCAGGCAGGATCGGGTTCCTATACGGAATCGGGTGGCGGCAAGGCATGGGCACGCATCTCCCTGCTGTTCAATCGCTTCCTAGGATGGTTCTCAAACAATTTCCGTTCGAGCCGTGCGTTTGCGGTTACTGCTATCGTCGTTCTGTTCCTGGTTGCCGCCGGGGTTGTCGATGCGGGCATCA
Source organism: Eggerthellaceae bacterium (assembly GCA_050951005.1). GTDB lineage: Bacteria > Actinomycetota > Coriobacteriia > Coriobacteriales > Eggerthellaceae > UMGS1519. Next base: position 76,419 of record JBMNIP010000005.1, read on the forward strand.
ATCATGACAAGATCTACGCGAACGTGTCGATCGGGGAAGTCGACGTTTCGGGGATGACGCAAGAGGAAGCCGCGCAAGCCCTCGAGGACACGTACGGCTCGCGCATCACCGGAACGAAAATATATATCTACGCCGATCAGGATACGATGGATCAGGTGAATGCCGGCAAGAAGTTCGTCGACATCGAATCGAATGAGACGGTTTCGACCGAACAGGCCGCCGCCGAGCGAAAAAGATGGAAAACGAGCGCTTCGACCTTGCAGGTTCGAATGGAATATGCGAACTTAGCCCATCAGGCCTACGAGGTTGGACGAAGCGACGGCTCCATCTTCGGCAGGCTCTATGCACTGTTCTTTGGAAGGCATCTTGATGCGTCCGTCAGCATGAACGACAGCGCAGTGGGCAAACTGGCTGACAGTATCAACAAAACGCTCGGTAATCCCCGCAAGAATTACGGTATCAAGGTAACCGATGGAAAAGCCACGGTCACCAAGGGGCACGATGGCAACGAAATCGATGAAGCCTGGCTCCGCTCACAGCTCAGCCAAAGGTTCACCGACTCCGATAATTCCAAGGAATCGAACTCGTTCGTTGCGGAGATCAACTATGCCCCGTTGCAGGTGACTGAGGAGATGGCGCAGCAGGTTGCCGACGAGGTGAATACCGCTATAGCTCCAGGGGCCACCTTCAATTTCGAGGATAGTTCTTGGACTGCCAGCGCCTCAGATATCGGAAAATGGATTACCACCGGCGTGGAACAGTCGGGCGATTCCTATTCCCTTGAAGTGCACTTGGATACCGACAAAGCCCGAACGGCGGTGCTGAAGCATATCAAGCCCCAGTTCACCTCTGATGATGTGAAGGTCGAATTCCAGAAAGACGACCAGGGAAACGTGACGGTGCACACTTCCGCAACGGGCGATATGCCCAAGGTCTCCGACGCCATCTCTACCCTGGAAGATGATCTGTTCGGCGAAGGCGCCGATCATTCGCAGACGCCCACGGTCCAAGTCGAGAGCACCCCGATCCCCGAATCGCTTTCGGTGGATGAGGCGCTCGATTACGGCATCATCAGCGTGGTTTCCAGCTATGAGACCGAGTACACCGCGAATGCGGACGAACGCAACCACAACATTCATCTGGCGGCAGACTTGATCAACAACTCCATTATCAAGGCCGATGGCGGCAAGTGGTCGTTCAATGGCACAACGGGCGAATGCAACGAGGAAAAGGGCTTCGAGGGTGCGGGTACCATTGTGGCCGGCGAGACCGTCGATGAGGTCGGCGGCGGCATCTGCCAAGTTGCTACGACGGTTTTCAATTGCGTTTACGAAGGCGGTTACGAGGTGGTTACCCGCCATAACCATTCGCTCTATATCGCCAGCTACCCGGATGGACGGGATGCGGCGGTGAGCTGGCCCGACCTCGATCTGGTCTGGAAAAACGACTCGAACAGCGACCTGCTGATGCGTACCTCCCACACCTCGACGACGGTAACCGTGGAGCTATTGGGGGTCGATCCGGATAGAACCGTAACGACATCGGTCGGTAAATGGAAGTCCGGGGAGAAATACAGCAAGGTCACGGAAACCGATTCCTCGTTGCCGAAAGGCTATAAGTACATCAAGCAATATGGCTCGGACGGAAAGTCGATATCCGTCGTTCGAACGGTCAAGGACGCCGACGGCAAAGTCATCCATCAAGATACGTTTACTTCGGTATATGATGCTATGGATGAAATTACGGTGAAAGGAACCGCATCGTAATCGGACTTGCTTCGGATATTTCAGGAACGGAGAGATTGTGTATCAGAAAGAGCTTGAGACGATGCCACGCCCGCAGCTCGAGGAACTGCAGCTGAATCGTGCGCAGCACCTGGTGAAGTACGTTTATGAACGTATCCCCCTCTATACTGAGCGTTTCGACAAGGCGAACGTTCGGCCGGAGGATTTGAAATCCCTCGACGACCTCAAGCGATTCCCGTTCACCGTGAAGCAGGACCTCCGTGATTCGTATCCGTTCGGCATGTTCGCTGTCCCGCAAAGCGAGGTAGCCCGTATCCATTGCTCATCCGGGACCACGGGAACGGCGACGACGGTGGGCTATACCAAGCAGGATCTCGAGGAATGGGCCGACTGCATCGCCCGCTGGGTGCAGGAATCAGGATGCGGGGCGGGAAGCCCCATGCAAGTCGCCTACGGCTACGGGCTCTTCACGGGCGGTCTCGGTGTGCACAAGGGCGGTGAGAAGGCGGGATGCTCCATCGTTCCCACCTCGACCGGCAACACCGAGCGTCAAGTCCGTCTGTTGGTGGATTTCGGCGTCCAATGCCTTGCTTGCACGCCCAGTTATGCCCTGACTATCGCCGATAAGGCTATCGCCATGGGCTATCGGAAATCCGATTTCCACCTGAAGTCGGCGATCCTCGGCGGTGAGCCTTGCAGCGAGGGCATGACCAAGGAAATCGAGGAGAAGCTGGGTTGCCAGGTGTACGACATCTACGGACTCTCCGAGATCATGGGCCCCGGCGTGGCTTGCGAATGCTCGAATCATTCCGGCATGCATGTTTGCGAGGACAAGTTCCTGATGGAGATCGTCGACCCGAAAACCCTTGAACCTGTTCCCGATGGCGAATGGGGTGAACTCGTTATCACGACGCTCACCAAACAGTGCAGCCCGCTTATCCGCTATCGTACCCGCGATATCACGCGGATTATCGCCGAGCCGTGCTCCTGCGGCCGTACTTCACGCCGCATCGACCGCATCAGGGGTCGTTCGGACGACATGCTCATCCTGCGCGGCGTGAATGTTTTCCCGCTCCAATTCGCCCAGGTCATCAGCGAGTTCCCCGAAGTGTCTTCCTATTACCAGGTTGTGCTTACCACCAAGGGGTCGCTTGACCATGTGGAACTTGACGTGGAAACGGTCTCCGATTTCCCGTTCGACGAGATCCGCCGCTTGCAGAATCTCGAGCGCCGTATCGAACGCGCCCTGAAGAACAACTTGCAGATCGCCGTCGACGTCAAGATCGTGGAACCGATGTCCATTCCCCGTGCAGAGGGGAAGGCAAAACGCATCATCGACAAGAGGGGAGAGTAACATGCTGAACCAACTGACGGTCTTCATGCAGAACGAGGAGGGTCGCCTCGCAGAGCTTTGCCGTACCCTTGGCGATGCGGGCATCAACATGCATTCGCTGTATTTGGCGGATACCGAGGATTACGGTGTCGTGCGCATTTTCTGCGATACGCCCTCTGCCGCCCGTAAGGTATTGAGCTCTGCGGGCTTCCGTGCATTGACTATTCCGGTGATCGGTGTGCGCGTTCCCAATGAGAAAGGCGGCCTGGCAGACCTGCTCGAGTTCCTGGATGAGCATCATGTCAATATCGAGTACGGGTACTGTTTCTCGGTTAACCAAGAGTACGCTATCGATGTCATCAAAGTCGATGAACTCGGTATCGAGCGGGAGCTCGAAGAAGCCGGGTACCAAATCGTGAAGAAGGAAGAAATCTACCAACGTGATTAATACCGCCCAGGTAATCGACAATCAGGCCGAATCGGCTGCCGCCCGGAGAATCTCTGAGCGCCTGTTCACGAGCATGCTCGTCTGCGTGCTCGCGTTGGTGCTTTGTGTCCCGACGGAGGCGTTTGCCAACGTTCAGAAGACGGACGTCATTGCCGGGCAGACGGTGCAGGAGCGGGGGTATTCCAGCTCCCAATGCCCGAGCATCGATGCGAAATATGCCATTGCAACCGACCAGGACGGAAACGTGCTGTTCGAGCGCTCGGCTGACACCGCCTCGCAGATCGCCTCGATGACGAAGATCATGACCGCTATCGTCGCCATTGAGTACAATCCCGATTTGGATATGGAGGTTACGGTTACCTCCACGGCCGCCAAAATCGGAGAATCCAGTGCCGGCTTGCAGAAGGGCGACAAAATGGACATGGCCAATGCCCTGCGCGCGATGATGGTCGCCTCGGGCAACGATGCGGCACAGTCCATCGCCGCCGCCGTCGGTGCCGCTATGCTGCAAAGCGAGGGCGGGGATTCCAGTGACGAAGATGCCTGTGTCGACCGGTTCGTACAGGCAATGAATGACAAGGCCTCCGAGCTCGGCCTTTCCAATACGGTTTTCACCAACCCCCATGGCCTTGATTACGGCGAATATAAAGGCGATCTGCACAGTACGGCGCGTGACGTGGCAAAAGAAGTTGCCTACGCGATGAAGATCAAGTCCTTCCGCGATATCGTGAAGCAGGATAGCGTCGTGGTGACGGTTACACGCGGTACTTCCAAGACGGGTCTGACATTGACGAGCACCGATACCCTCCTGGATACGTACAAGGGCACGATCGGCGTGAAGACCGGGTACACGAAGAAGGCAGGAGCCTGTTACGCAGGCGCAAACAAGCGCAACGGCAAAGAATATTATGTGGTCGTGATGGACAGTTCGTCAGAAGAGCAGCGCTTCGCTGATGCGGAGGCGATCTGGGATTGGATTTACGACAATCAGAAAGACTACAAGCTGATCAACTGCAGCGAAACGGTTTCCGCCACCATCAACGGCAAGCAGGGTGATTATCCGCTGGTTGCCGAGGTTGCCCATCAGGATTGGCCCGATCGAACGATCAAGGCGACCGTTGCCGACCCCGATCAAACCGTGAATGTTTACACGTGGAACGGAAACGTATCGGAGGAAGTCAGCTATGATAATGTCACCGGCACCGTTCATGCCGGCGACAAAGTGGGTACGATCACGTTCAAGCAGCACAATGAAACCATCGCAACGGTCGATTTGGTTGCTGCCGAGGATGTCGAAGCGCCCGATTTCCTCACCGGCATCGGAATCTTCTGGCAGCGTCTGGCTGCCCAGATCACCGGGGGAAGCACGGTGGCGGAGAGCAAACTGTACAATGAAACGCCTTATCTGGTGGATAAATCGGACCAGACCTCCAGCGTTTCCACCGAATAACACAATCGTCGGCAGTCACGGCGCGATTCGTTTTCAATGAGAGAAGGTGCCATGAGCAATACATGTCCCGTCTGCAATGGGCCGGTATCGCCAACGGATACCATATGCCCCTCGTGCGGTTTCAAGCTGAGGGAATCGACCGAGGCTTTCAACTTCATTAACCAGACCGGTGCCATGGGAAAGCCGGTTGATATACCGGGTCAGAAGGCACCGGTTCCCACTGACTCCGAACATTCCGAGAAACCACAGATGGTGCTCACGGTGGTTCGGGGCCCTCAAGTGGGGGTGGCCTTCGTTCTCGAGGATCGTCTGCTCGTCATCGGGCGGGATCCGCAGTGCGATATCTTCCTGAATGATATGACCGTCTCGCGCGACCATGCCCATATCGAGCCGGTAGGTGATGCTTTCCAGATCACCGATGACGATAGCTTCAATGGTGTTTGGGTCAATAACGAAGAGGTTCATACCGCTCTGCTCCATGACGGCGATTTCATTCAAATCGGGGCATTCGGCTTGCAGGCGAGTGTGAACTGAGGGATAGGATAGCTGGCGCTGCGGCGCCGTAGGAGACTTATATGGCATTTCTTTCAAGCAACGAGGCGATTGCCCAGGGAGCCTGGGAAGCGGGAGCGCATATCGGGGTTGCCTATCCCGGGACGCCTTCAACCGAGACGATGGAGTCCTTCGCGGAGAAGGAGGGCGTGTATGCCGAATGGGCGCCCAATGAGAAAGTGGCCGTTGAGGTTGCGGTCGGCGCGAGCGCAGCGGGCGCACGTGTGCTCGCTACGATGAAACATGTTGGGGTCAATGTAGCCGCTGATCCTCTGTTCACCGCAGCCTATACCGGAGTCAACGGCGGCCTGCTGGTAATGGCAGCCGACGATCCGGGCATGCATTCGTCGCAGAACGAGCAGGATTCCCGTTTCTATGCTCAGGCTGCACATGTGCCGATTTTCGAGCCGAGCTCGTCTGAAGAGGCTTATCGTTTCACAAAAGACGCCTTCGGGCTTTCTGAACAACTCGATCTGCCGTTTATGATTCGCACGACGGTGCGCACGAGCCATGCAAAGACCATCGTCGAGGTGGGGGAGAGGACCGATGTTCCCGTAAGGCCCTACGAGAAGGATCCGGGCAAGTGGGTCATGATGCCCGCCTTCGCACGTCCGCGGAGGGCGTCCTTGCATGAACGCATCGGGAAACTGCGGCAATGGGTTGATGCCTGCCCCTACAATCAGGTCGAATTGCGCGACGATGCCATCGGGGTGATCTGTTCCGGGGCTTGCTATCAGTATGTCCGCGATGCCGTCCCCGATGCGAGCATCCTCAAGCTCGGCGTGTCTTGGCCGCTGCCCGAGAAAACGCTCCGTGATTTCGCTTCTCGCGTGCAACATGTCTATGTGATCGACGAGGCGAGCGAATACCTTTCGCTCCAGGTCAAGGCTTTGGGTATCGAGGTGGCGGACTTCGAGAACCCCCTTCCTGCATGCGGTGAGCTCTCACCGATGGCCATCCGCAACGCCTTCGGCTATGAGCTGCCTGAACATGAGCAGACGCCCGACGATATCCCGAATCGGCCTCCGGCCTTCTGTGCGGGCTGCCCGCACCGGGTAGTGTTCAAAGAGCTGGCTCGTATGCGTGCCATCGTGACGGGCGATATCGGATGCTATACGCTTGGAGCATTGCCGCCTTTGTCGGGTATGGATACCACGTTGTGCATGGGCGCATCGATCTCCATGGCTCACGGCTTCGAGCTTGCGCTGCAGGGGACCGAGCATCGCCCGATCGTCGGAGTTATCGGCGATTCGACGTTTGCACATTCCGGCATCACCTCTCTGTTGGGGACGGCATACAACCATGGCGCGGGCACCATCTGCATACTCGATAATCGCACTACGGCGATGACCGGCCAGCAGGGCAATCCCTGCAATGGAATCACGCTGCAGCATCGCCCGAGCCGGGAAATGAATATCGAGAGGGTTGTTGCAGCGCTGGGCATCGAGGATATCCAGACCGTCAACCCGCATGATGTTGAGGCGGTTCGCACGGCCTTGAAACGGGCGACAGCCAACGACGACCTCTCGGTCATCGTGTTCCGTGCGCCCTGCGTGCTGCTGGACAAGAAGAACCGGAAGCCCCCGTTCGAGGTGGGCGACTGCACTGCTTGCGGTGTGTGCATCAGCATCGGGTGCCCCGCGCTTTCCCGCGAGGAGGAAACCGGGCGTGCGTTCATCGACCCGCAAGCCTGCACCGGCTGTGGCGACTGCGCCCAGTTCTGCCGTTTCGACGCGATTCATCAAAGGTAGGAAACCATCATGGCCAAAGATCTGAATGTGTCCTCGGATGCGAAAACGGTGCTTCTGTGCGGGGTAGGGGGCCAGGGAACCATCTTGGCTTCCGATCTGCTTGCCCGTACCATCTGCGCTTCGGGTTACGATGCGAAGATGAGCGAGATTCATGGGATGGCCCAACGGGGCGGAGCCGTCACGACCATCGTCCGGTTCGGCAAGGACCCCGTACATTCGATGGTATGCGATGAGGGCTGCGCGGATTATCTGCTGTCCTTCGAAACCACCGAGGCGCTGCGAAACATCTCCTTCTTGAAGAAGGGCGGGGTTCTCCTGGTAAACGATGCCTCCATCAAGCCGCAGTCCGTGCTCACCGGGAAGGGACGTATGCCGGAACATGCCAGGGAGCGGTTGCAGGCATATGGGGCGAAACTGGTGCCCGCATCTGAGTTGGCCTTCCAGGCCGGCTCGCCGAAATCGGCAAATGTTGTGTTGCTGGGGGCGTTGGCTGCCTCGCTGCCGTTCGAGCGTGGTTTGTGGGATGAGATCATCGCACATCACGTACCTCCTAAGACGGTTGAGGGAAACCTGAAGGCGTTCCAAACTCGGCATCGATGCGGTGGCCGAATAGCCCATATCCCATGGAATCTGCTTCATCCGATGTCGTTTCAGGGGAAGGTGCCGCCTGCTCTGGGAACGAGCAAAAGGTTGTTGGGCGTTTGGCGCCTTCTCCTTCTGCCCGTATGCATGTGGGGAACATCTTCACGTCGCTTGTCGCCTGGCTTTGCGCGAAACGCGCCGGCGGACGTATCGTCTTGCGGATCGAAGATCTTGATCGTGCCCGTTGCAAGCGCGATTACGCCGATTCGATAATGCGGGATTTCGAACGGTTGGGCCTGACATGGGATAACGAGCAGGTTGTCTGGCAGGGCGATCGGACGGAAGCCTACGAAACAGCTTATCGGCAGCTGGAAGAGCGAGGCCTTCTGTATCCCTGTTTCTGTTCGCGTGCCGACCTTCACTCGGCCAGCGCGCCCCATCATGGGGAGAAATTCGTCTACGCAGGTACTTGCCGCCATCTGACCGAATCGGAGAAGGCCGAGCGTGCTTTGACCCGCAATCCTGCGTGGCGGCTGAGAGTCGATGGTGCCCCGGAGATTTCCATCGATGATCTGTTCCAGGGAACGTACGCGCAATGTCTGATGAGGGATTGCGGCGATTTCATCGTGCGCCGTTCGGACGGTATCTTCGCGTACCAACTGGCCGTTGTGGTCGATGATCTCTTTCAGGGGGTCAACCAGGTGGTGCGCGGGCAGGATCTGTTGGATTCTGCACCGCAGCAGGTATACCTGAGGCATCTGTTAGCGCCGGATGCCCCTCAATATACCTATGGCCATGTTCCGTTGTTCGTGGATTCCGAGGGACGTCGGCTCTCAAAGCGCAATCGGGATGTCAACCTCGACGGGCTCCTTTGCCGCTATGCATCGGTCGAGGGGCTGTTCGGAGCCATTGCCGGGGCTTGCGGCATCATGCCTTCGGATGATCCGGTGTCCCTCGATGAGCTGATGGCATCAGCTGACTTGAGCGCCCTGCGCGGGTGCACGCGAATCGTGTGGGAACTGCGCCGCTAGAATACCGCGTACGCCGCTGCGCTCAATAGCAGGCACAGCGAGTAGGTCATTCCGAGAATCACGTTCGTTGCGGTTATCTGGGCCATGCCGCCTCCACGGGATTGGGAGTCGAACGGGTTGTGGAAGAGGCCCTTCATTGGGCCGTACACGGCAATCATGAACGGCAGTCCGTACCATCCCGTGGGGTATTGGAAGATGACGATGATGCCGATGGCAGCCATCCAGATAACCAGCAAGCTCCGATAGAGCGTCACTGCCGAAGGTCGTCCAAGGAGCACGGGGAGCGTCTTGCGCTGCGCCTCGATATCCTTCTCTATGTCGCAGGTATTGTTCGTAAACATGATAAGCGCAACGCCGATTATCAGCGGGATGCTGTAGAGCAATACCTCCCAGCTGAACTCCAAGGTAAGCACCTGATAGCATGCGAGCGGAATGAGCCCGCCCATGGTGAATCCGCTGACGATCTCTCCGATCGGCAGATAGGAGATGGGGGTGCGGCCACCGGAATACAGGAACAGTACCAACGCCCCGATAAGTGCGATGACCAGCGGTATCCAACCGGCGCGGATGATCACGGGAATGCCGAGCAGGAATGCAGCCCCTAAGAAAATCAAGGCGAGGTTCCGCGCACTCGAAGGCTTGATGTCGTTGTATACCAACACGGCATCGGTGGGATCGTCTTGGTTTTCAACGGTATCGGCGCCCTTGACGTAATCGAAATAGTCGTTGATCGTATTGACCGCCGATTGCATCAGCACGCAGATGGCAAGCAGGAGAAGCGCTGTGCTGATGGTGATTGCCGAAGTATCGGCAATGCACAGGCATACGGCAAAAAGTACGGGCATGACCGAGGCTGGCCAGGTATGGGGCGCTGCAAGCTCGATGATCAGCTTCGGCGTCAGATGCCCGCTGTAACTGCTCGGTGAATGGTTCTCTGCAGCATTCGAGGGCTGCCGGTCATGTGCCGCGGGCTCCGCCGCTTTGCGCCTACGCACGCGGGACGTCTGACGGCGCTCTGCCCGGTCGTGTACCGAGGGGCGACTACGGTCCTGTGCCATGTCTTCGCCAGAATCGCCGTCGGCGAGAATAGGAGCCGCGGTATAGGGGCGCGCTGCGGTCCGCGTACGATTGACCGCCCGATGCCGAACCGTCTGGTGGGCGGAAATCGGATCAAGGTACCGATCGGCAGGCTCCTCTTCCTCAGTAATCGCATCTGCAGCATCTCTGGCGTATTGCGAATCTTCGTGCGGCAATGAATCACCCGGGTAGCCGGATTGAATATTTTCTTCTTCAGTCATTTGTAGGTTCTTTCTTATCTGAATGGGATCCGAGCTCGGTTAGCTTACGGTCCTCGGGGTATTCTGCGAACCGACCAGTGCGCGGGCTGGATGGTCGTTGCGCTTCAGAACGCCTTCCAGTCCGGCGCGTGCCTGTCGTGGTGTGTTGTTGGTTTGTGAAAGATGCATGCCGATGACGGCTTCCATTCTGCCGCCGAGTACCGATTCCAATGCGGCATCGCAAGAATCGTTGGAGAGATGGCCGAAATCCGAGGCAATGCGCTGTTTCAGCATGAACGGGTAGGGTCCGGTTCTCAGCATGTCCGCATCGTGATTGCTTTCGAGTGCCAGGATGCGCGCCTCGGTGAGCAAGCCGGGCAAACCGTCGGGAAACACGCCGGTATCCGTTACAAATCCAAGGACATCCCGAAATCCATTCTCGCGCGTCTCGAAAACCATGCATATAGGGTCGGCCGCATCATGCGAGGTGGGTACGAATTGCACTCCGATCGAGCCGATTGCCAGGCTTTGTGCATGGTTGATAAGGCGAATGGGGAAATCGTCGGATATTTCCTGGAGCGCCCGCGAAGCTTTAAACGTGCCAGTCGTCGTGTAGATCGGCGTCTCGAGGCCGAGCTTTCGCAAGCCGCGCAGAATGACGCCGGCGCCTTTCGTGTGGTCGCTGTGCTCATGGGTGATGATGGCCGCGTCGATACGTGCAGGATCAAAGCCGAGGTCTTTGCATCCCTGCATGAACAGCTTCTTGGTAATGCCGCAGTCGATAAGGATACAAGTGTCCGGTGTTTCCAATACCGATGCATTCCCCTTGCTTCCACTGGCGAGCACATGCAGTCTGAAAATCCCATTCACTGGGGATGATACTTGAACAGGCGAGTGAGCTCGCGAAGTTTGCTGGGGAGGTTTTCGGGTTGGTATGTCATGCGCCACATGCATGATACCCATGGTAACACGCGGTGCCGTGCGCCATAGAAGCTTGAGAAATGCTTCATGTTAGCCGTTCGCTCGGATCAGGAGGATCGACCAAATGGCCAGCGCAACGCCTAGCAGGGAGAGCACGAAAGGAAGAAGCAGGGAGGAAAGATAGCTTTCCCAGTCGATCGCCGCATCGGGAACGAGGACTCCGAAAAGGAACAAGGGACAAATCAAATAGAAGAGGAGGATGACCACCAGCGAGGCGATGGCCATACCGAGGGCAAGATAGTACCGGCTCGGCGTGAGCCTGTGGACCTTCACGCCATGCCGGAACACCAATATGGTGATAAAGGGGAATGCAAGGAGGGGGATAAGCAGCAGGCAGCCCAGCATCGGAAGCGTATAGCGGTCTCCGAGGCAGGCAAGGTTAACCGCACAAATGACCGTGAAAGCGCAGAGCACCCCGTACAAAACGGCAGCCGTGGTAAGGGAACGAGGGGAGTCGCTGTGGTGTGAAGATGCCATAGTCAAATGGTGAGATGGATCCGAAATCGCTGAAAGGCGACGCCGCCATCTCTCTGCCTGCAGGTAGTGAGATGGCGGTTCGAAAGATTACACATAACAATGTGATTTAAGAGGTGGCCACAATGAGTGCGATAAAGGCGAGGTCCTGATCGCCGGTATTGCCGATGCCATGGAAATCGCCGTCGGCACAACGAAGGACATCGCCCGGCTTGATGGGGTATTCTTCATCGTTGTCGCGGTACATGCCTTCGCCTTGCAGAATGTAGTAGATCTCGAAATCACCGACGTGTTGGTGATAGCTCATGGTCGTATGGGGCGGTACGGTAATCTTCGCGTAGGTTTTCACCATCGGCCCCAGAGCATCAGTGCCGTCGGCAATGCGCTCGCGGAAGAAGTATCCGCCGTTCTCCGGAATATCGACCTTTACCTTTTCGATCTTGGGAAGACGTGCCATCGAAACCTCCTTGGACGATGTCGAACCGTTGCTGAATCAATCATAGAGTATCATCGGCGATTCAATCGATCGAACTTGGGATAATACAATCGATAGGGGCTTGCAGACATCGAACGGGATTAACTTGCTATACAAGGACGTTGTTCTCTATTCAACTTAACATAAGATATATTATCAGATATATATCGAAAAATGACCAGGTGGGTGCAGATCTAGCGGGCACATCGAATGAGGATATACATTTTTTTACACCCTCTGACCTTAGCCTTTTCAAATAAGGCTCTCAGAGCCGATTTAAGACCCTGTTTGCTTATGCCATGAGTATTTACTCAATGGAGTCCGGGAAATCTGAAATCCCAGCAGACTTGCAGAGCATGCGATATTGGCTTTCCGTCAGCAACTGCGTCTTACCGAGTTTCAGCGATCCAAGCTCAATCGGTCCGAAGGATATGCGATGCAGTTTGACGACGCGATGGCCGACCGCACCGAGCATCAGCTTCACTTGGTGTTTCATGCCTTGGTGAATGGTCAGTTTCACAAATGAGGTTCGTTTCATATCCGGTTCCAGGCAAGATTCGCTCAAATCAAAGTTAAATGATTCTAACTCTTTGCAAGTATGGACTGAGGCTTCCGCCGGAGCCGTGCGGATGACCCGCTTCCCGACTTTGATGTCCACACCCTGGGACAACCTTCTCATCTGCGTTGCCGAGGGCGTGCCTTCCACTTGGGCGATATAGGTCTTCTCTACATGATGAGAAGGATGCATCAGCAGGTTCCCGAGGCTTCCTTCGTTAGTAAATAACAAGAGCCCGGTGGTATCTCGATCAAGACGGCCGATGTGAAAATACCCTGCATACCTGTCGGGATCTAGGTAATCCGCCACGCACTGTCGCCCCTGAGGGTCGCTCATGGTGCTGTAGACGCCCGAAGGCTTGTTCAAAGCGAGGACCTTATGATTCGTTCCCAATCGCACTGGTATGCCGTGTACGCAGACTCGGTCGGATTCCGGATCGACGGTAACCCCCAATTCCTGAACGACCTGGTCATTTACCGAAACCGATCCAGATAAGATCAGCTGATCGGCATGTCGTCGGCTGGAGACACCTGCCCGAGCGAGAAACCGATTCAACCGCATACGTGCATCTGGATTCTGCACCTGGGCCATCTGGCTACTCCTCGAAATCCAGATTGTCGAAATCGATCTTCTCGACGACACCGGAATTTTTCGCAAGTGCCTCCCCTATCATAGACCGCATCGCATCCTTGACGGAGTCATCGAGATCCTCTGCTACCGAAACCTGGGCAGCCAGTTCCTCGACGGTTTCACGAGCGTCTTCGGAGGCCGTATCGCGTGTTGCTGCGAATGCGGCTTCATCGTAGGGAGTTCGAGCACTCAGGCCTTGTCTCAGGAGCGCTGCTGTTTCCTCATCGGGAGCGAAGTTTTCTAACGGCGGCAGGTCTTTTACGGTGCGTAATCCGAATTTTTCCAAGAAGGTCTTCGTAGTGGCGTACAGAGTCGGATTACCCGGCGCTTCCGCTTGTCCCGCTTCGCGCACCAACCCTTTGTCGACCAGGGAGTTGATGGAGGAATCGGAATTCACGCCACGGACTTCCGCCACCGAGGAACGGGTTACCGGTTGGAGGTACGCGATGATGGCAAGGGTTTCCAACGCCGCCTTCGATAACCGTCGCGTATCCCAGGAAAGGATGTACTGTTCAATGGTTTCGTGCCACATCGGGTGCGTTACCAAACGCCATCCACCGGCAACGGCGACCAGCTGTATGCCCGAATCGCGTTCGGCAAGGTGCTTTTGCAGAGCGAAAAGCGCGGTCTCGACCTCTCCCGGATCACCCGATACCGCATCGGCAAGAGTGATTGCGGTAGCAGGCTCGTCGGTCACGAACAGCAGCGCCTCGAGAACCGATTCGCGTTGGGCCGGGTTCAGTTCTGAGAACATCTCTTCCAATTATGTGCTCCTTCATCAATCGATTACCGAGGTCAGTGCATGGTCCTCGTCGAGAACGAGGTCGCCGCCTTCCTCTTTGAAGTCGATGTCGATATCACCGAACGGATGATCCTGAGACAGGATAAGATGGTTGCGTTTATACAGCTCCAACAGTGAGAGGAATGTGACCACGGCTACCGGCAGAGGGGTCGTATCATTGACCAGCTGTGAGAATTGCAGATGGCGCTCGTTCTTCAGGCGCGCATACAATCCGCGCAAGGTCGTTTCGACCGATATATGCTTCTCAGCGACGTGGTCGCGCTCGAGCAAGGATTCCTCACGGGTGGTCAGCGCGTTCACGCAAAGATATGCAAGCGAATCCAGGCTGACGCCTTCGAGGTAATCGGGATACAAATTGAGGAACTCACGCGGGGCGCCGAAGGTACGCGCATGGCAGCGTGCTGCAGCCTCTCCCCGCGTCTCCAGCCCTGCTGCGGCATTCTTGAATTGCTTGTATGTCAGCAGGCGCTTCAAGAGGATCTCACGTGCTTCGTTGGGCCCCAACTCGTCAATCCCCTGCTCTTCTGCCTCCGATGAGCCATCGGGAATCAGGCTGGCCGCCTTTATCTCGAGCAACGTCGAGGCCACGACCAGGAAATCGCTGGCGACATCAAGATCGAGTTTCCGCATGTGCGAGATCTCTGCCAGATACTGGTCGGTGATCTCGGCGATGGAGATGGAACCGATGTCGATTCGCTGTCGACTTACCAGATAAAGCAGCAGATCGAAGGGCCCTTCGAACTCTTCGGTATGGACACGGTACGCCATGTCGGTGCACTACTCTTCCTGCAGGGCCTTATACGTTTCGCTTTGGGTGCGGATGAGCTCCTCGTCGGAGAAATAATTGATGCGCATGGCGTCCTTTACCTCGGCCAGCGTCTGAGCTGCTTCCGTGCGGGCGACCTCGGTGCCGGCACGGAGGACGTCATACACTGCTGGGATATCCTTCTCGTACTCCTTGCGGCGTGCGCGTATGGGTTCGAGCGTCTCCTCGATGACCTTGTTCAGGAATTTCTTGACCTTCACATCGCCAAGCCCGCCGCGCTGGTAGTGCGCCTTGAGTTCATCCAGGTTGGCGTAATCCGGCAGATATTCGGCGAAGTGCTCGTCGGTCGCGAAGGCATCGAGGTAGGTGAATACCGTGTTGCCCTCGATCTTCCCTGGATCTTCGATGCGCAGGTGGTCGGGATCGGTGTACATGCCGCGGATTTTCTTCTTCACGGTGGCGGCATCGTCTGAGAGGTAGATGCAGTTCCCCAGAGACTTGGACATCTTCGCCTTGCCATCGGTGCCGGGAAGGCGCAACGATGCCTTGTCTTGCGGAACCAATGCCTCAGGCTCTACCAGGACATCGCCATAGGTGCGGTTGAATGAGCGTACGATCTCGCGGCACTGCTCGATCATGGGGAGCTGGTCCTCGCCGACGGGAACGGTTGTAGCCTTGAATGCCGTGATATCGCTTGCCTGGCTGATGGGGTAGGTGAAGAAGCCCACGGGGACATCGGCGTTGAATCCGCGCATCTTGATCTCGTTCTTCACCGTGGGATTGCGCTGGACGCGTGCAACGGTGACGAGGTTCATGTAATACGCCGTGAGCTCGAACAGCTGTGGAAGCTGCGACTGGATGAAGATGGTGGTCTTCTCCGGGTCCAGGCCCACTGACAAGTAGTCCAAGGCAACCTCGATGATGTTGTTGCGTACCTTGTCGGGGTTGTCCGCATTATCGGTAAGCGCTTGCGCATCGGCGATCATGATGAAGACCTTGTCGAACTCGCCCGAATTCTGCAGGGCTACGCGCTGACGGAGCGACCCGACGTAATGTCCCAAATGCAGTTTGCCGGTGGGACGGTCTCCGGTCAGGATAATCTTGCTGTTCTTTGCCATGACGGCAGTTCCTTCCTAATTGCAAACGAAACGCGGGGAGAATCGGGCTCCCTACGTGAGTTGGAGCGGATAGATGAGGTTTGCCAGGTTGCCGGCCGTGATGTTCAGGTACCACGAGAAGGGATCGAAGCCGATCAGCTGCGGCAGGACGATGAGCACGATCATGAAAATCGGCATCGCATACGTCTCGATCGTGTAGTAGCTTTCCAGGTACCGCTCCGGCAGGATGCGGGCGAAGATGCTCGACCCGTCAAGCGGCGGGATGGGAAGCAGGTTGAAGAACATCAGGTACAGGTTGATCAAGGTGAAATACGGCAGGAAGTACAGGTAGAAGTAGAAGAAGAGATCATGGCCGGTGGCAGTCAAGCTATTCGCATACGGCCACAGGAGCCAGGCGATGGCGGCTCCGATCAAAGCCATGGCAAGGTTTGCCGCCGGTCCCGCAAGGCCGACCATGAAATCGCCTTTCCGGCGATCTTCGAAATACTGCGGGTTATAGGGCACCGGCTTCGCGTAGCCGAAGATGGGCATATTGGCCGCCATCAATATCAAGGGCAGAATTACCGTACCGAAGGGGTCGATATGCTTCAAGGGATTCAGAGAAAGTCGCCCGGCCGACTTCGCGGTCGGGTCTCCGAGCTTGTAGGCCATAAACCCATGGCTAACCTCATGCAGCACGATGGCGGGGATGAAAGCCAGGATGCTGCATACTATGTACGCGATTTCAGCTTCATTCATAGGCAAACAGTATAGCGCACGGCGCATTACCCGAGCTGCGGGTAATGCGTTTGGCGCAAGACTTCATAGATGGCAATGGCTACGGAATTCGACAGGTTCAAACTGCGTTCGCCCGGCACCATCGGGATTCGGACGCAATGCTCGGGATACTGCGCAAGCACGTCTTTATCGATTCCCCGGCTCTCCCGTCCGAAGATGAGGTAATCTCCCGGCAGATACGATACGTCCGAAAAAGACCGATCGGTATGGCCGGTGAACAGGAAGAAACGAGAGGTTTCGAGCGTGCTGAAGAAATCCTTGCAGCTGGGGCGCCGATCGATGGCGACATCGTCCCAGTAATCCAAGCCCGCCCGCCGCATACGTCGTTCAGAAAGCTGGAAGCCCAACGGGTCGACCAACGTAAGCGAGCAGCCGGTGCAAGCGCAAGTACGGGCAATATTGCCGGTATTCTGCGGGATTTCCGGCTGGAAGAGAACTATCCGCGCATTCGGCTGCCCGATCATTGCCGCTTCTCCTGTTTCTGACGGTTCAGCTCTTCTTCCATCTCTTCAGACAGGGTGATCCACTCGTCTTCCTCTTCGGCGATGCGTTTCTTCAGCTGTGCGTGCTCGGCAATCACATCGCTGGTGGAATCCTCGTTAGTGTAGAAGCTGGGATCGGCGAGGATGGCCATCAGCTCTTCCATTCGCTTGTTGTCCCGTTCCAACAGCTTATCAAGCTCTGCGATGCGCTTGCGATGGTTCTTCAGCGCAGCATAGACCCGATTGCGCGCTTCGGCTTCGCGGCGTTTCTGCTCCTTCGATTTCGGGGCGCTGCCCTTCGGTTTGGTCAGATTGCCGGAGGAATCGGATGCTGCCGCCTTCAGGCCGTCCGCCCCCCTGCCCTGCTGCTTGCGCATGGTTTCAGGACGGGCGTCGCCCAATGAAGCGGGCGTTGTGGCGAATTCCCCTTCGGCTTGGCCGGTCTTCTCCAGGTAGTACTCGTAATCGCCCTGATATTCGGTAGCCTTGCCGCCCTTGATTTCCACAACGGTATTCGTCACGTTGCGGATGAGATGGCGATCATGGGAGATCAGCAGGATAGTGCCTTCGAAGGCCTGGAGCGCCTGTTCGAGCACATCGGCGCTGGCAATATCCAGATGGTTCGTCGGCTCGTCAAGGCAGAGCAGCGGAGCGGGCGCCACCAGCATCTTCGCAAGCGCCAGACGGCATTTCTCGCCGCCGGAAAGAACCGATACCTTCTTCTCAACAGCATCACCGGTGAAGAGAAAGGCTCCGAGAAGCGTTCGCACCTGGGACATGGTCCATTGCGGGGCAACGCGGTCGAGCTCCTCGAACACGGTATTGCCGGGATGGAGCTCCTCGAGTTGATGCTGGGCGAAATAGCCGACCGATACGTGCGTCCCGTAGCGAATCGATCCGGCATCGAGGGGAAGCACACCCGCAACCATCTTCAGCAGAGTCGATTTTCCGGCTCCGTTCGGGCCGACCAGCGCGATCTTCTGTCCACGGTACATGGAGAAGTCGAGATTCTCATAGACGACGTTCTCGCCATAGGCTTTGGCCGCGCCTTTCAGTTCCACGACAAGATTCCCGGTTCGGGGTGGCTGCTTGAAGTTGAAGTGGACCTGCTTGCGCGGTTCGGGAACCTGGATGCGCTTGATCTTCTCAAGCTTCCGCACGCGGTCCTGCACCTGTTTGGCCTTCGTGGCTTTGTAGCGGAATCGCTTGATGAACGCTTCCATATGCTCGATCTCGGCATCCTGCTTCTGCTTTGCGGCAATCAGCTGCCGATAGCGTTCATCGCGTTCGCGAAGGTAATCGGAGTAGTTGCCGTGGAACAGGGTTACCCGTTGCATGGACAGCTCGGCAACGCGGTCGATCATATGATCCATGAATTCTCGGTCGTGGCTGACCACGATCACGGTGCCTGAATAGCCGCGTAGGAATCCTTCGAGCCACTTCACGCTTTCGAGATCCAAATGGTTGGTAGGCTCGTCGAGAAGCAGAACCTCGGGGTTGCGAATCAGCAGCTTTGCAAGCGCGATGCGCATCTGCCAACCTCCGGAATAATCCTGGGTCGAGCGCCTCATGTCATCTTCGTCGAATCCCAATCCGAACAGCACGCTTCGCACTGTCGCTTCAAGCTGGTAGCCACCCATCATCTCATAGGCGTCACGGGTGCGTCCAAGCTGCTTGAGCATCTCGGGAGAAGGGTCGGAGCCGAGGTTGTCCTCAAGATCATGCAGCTTGCGGGATGCCTCCATGATCTCGGTATGGCTTTTCATCACCTCGTCGAATATCTGCCCCTGCCCCATTTCGATGGCTTCCTGTTCGAGATAGCCGACGCGGGCGCCCTTGGCAAAGATGACCTGGCCCTCATCTGCGGGCTCGCGTCCGCTGATAATGTTGAGCAAAGTCGTCTTCCCAGCGCCGTTGTCCCCCACCAAAGCCAAGCGATCGTATTCTTCGAGCTTGAACGTGACATCGGAGAAGAGCGTTCGGCCGCCGAAGGATTTCGAGATATGTTCGAGTTGCAGAATCATGGCATCAAAGTTCTCGGGTATTCCCTGTTCGTATCCTGTAAAGTGGGCAAGGGGCTATCGAAACGGTAGCGCATGCAAGACCTCATGATAGCGACAATGATGCGAGAAAGGCCTGCTGATGTTCGAAAGAAAGAAAACCTATATCATTCCCGACGGGTATCGCGAGGAAATCGAACGGGAAGCGCCCACCATCCGCTATCGGGGCATCTCCCAACTTGATCCCGAATGCTATCTCTCAGATACCTGCTGGATAGTCGGCGATGTCCGCATCGGCTACCACGCAATCGTCATGCACGGTGCGAGCCTGCGAGGTGATTGCGACTACATCGAGATCGGAGCGGAAACCAATGTGCAGGAGAACTGCATCCTGCATGAATCCGACGGCCAGCCGATTATCATCGGGGAACATACGACCCTTGGCCATGGTTGTGTCATCCATGCATGCGAAATCGGCGATAATTCGCTGATCGGCATGAATGCCGTTGTGCTGAACGGGGCGAAGATCGGCAACAATTGCATCATCGGTGCCGGTGCCGTGATTCCCGAAGGCATGGTCGTCCCAGATTGGTCTATGGCGGTCGGTGTGCCCGCGAAGGTGAAGAAGCAGGTAAGCCAAGACGACATCGTCCGCATCGTCGAAAGCCTTTCCGAGGGCAATCTGACCGAAGCCGCCAGAATGTACAAGGAAGGCCTGATATTCCATCCCACAGAGAAGCTGCTGAGAAAGATCGGCGTACTTCAATAGGGGTTATTTCCTGCGGGAGTGGAATCTTCGCCGCACGAAAGGGCCGGAGGCTTGCAGCCCCCGGCCCGATTTCTACTGGTGGGCCCACCCAGATTCGAACTGAGAACCAAAGGATTATGAGTCCCCTGCTCCACCATTGAGCTATGGGCCCGTGAGCACGTATTCTAGCGCAAGTTGGCAGATAGCGCAGCAGATTACCAGATTCGGGCGAATCGATCTACTCGTAGCGTTCGGCTGCAACCTCCAATTGGTGGATGATGTCGATCTTCTGCGGGCAGATATCCTCGCAAGCTCCGCATTGGATGCATTCTGAGGCGTAGCCGGCCCGAGCCTGCCATTGGTAATTGCCCTTCACGAACTCGAAATCTCCGAGTTGCTCTTCAAGGTTCAATAGCCCCAGGATTATGGGAATCTGAACTCCCTGCGGGCAGCCCTTCATGCAATAGCGGCAGTTGGTGCAATTAACGACCGTTTTATCGCGGATAGCCTTCGCAGCGGTTTTCACCGTTGCAAGCTCGGATTCTGACAGTGGAGCAAACCGAGCCATGTCATCCATGTTCTGTTTGACTTGCTCGAGGGTCGACATGCCGGAGAGGACGGTCAATACCCCCGGAAGGCTCATGCAGAAACGGTATGCCCACGACGCAAGCGAAGCATCCGCGTTTGCTTGCATGAGGATGTTCTTCGCCTCTGCAGGCAGGCTGTTGATCAGGCGTCCTCCGCGCGCAGGTTCCATGATGATGACCGGCTTGTTGTGGGAAGCAGCAACCTCCATGCAACGTCTCGACTGCGTAATCGGGTCGTCCCAGTCAAGGTAATTGACCTGCAACTGCACGAATTCCGCTTCCGGATGGGCGGTGAGGATCTCCTCCAAAGTATCGGCTCCGTCATGCATGGAGAAGCCGAGGTGGCGAATCTTGCCCTGTGCCTTCATGTCTTTGAGGAAGTCCCACATGCCGTATCGCTCGAAGACCTCGGTCCGGGACCCACCGAGATTATGCAGCAGGTAGTAATCGATGTAATCGGTGCCCATGCGTTCGAGCGAGGTTTCGAGATTCTTCTTAGCCGCTTCGGCCGTCGGTTCGCTCCAAGCAAGGCATTTCGTTGCAATCGTATAGCTATCGCGCGGATGGCGTGCAACGAGTGCTTTGCCGATAGCTACTTCGCTTTCGCCTTCGTGGTAGACATGGGCGGTGTCGAAGTAGTTCCCTCCCCCAGCCAGATAGGCATCGACCATATCGCAGAGCTGGTCGATATCGATGCTCTTCTGATTATTCGGATCATCGAGCGGCAATCGCATCAGGCCGAAGCCGAGTTTAGAAGCCTGGTTCATTTCTACAGCCATTCCATGCTCCTTTCCGTATTTGTTTGCATTGTACTGAAGGTAAAGCAGCCGATTCAACGGAATGACCGGCAGCGTTTGGGAAAACACGTTTCTGCGACAACAACAAGGGGGAGCTTGCAAGCTCCCCCATATCATGTTTCTCGGCGTTTGTATTGCTAATAGAGGATTCCCATCTTCTTGGCGTCGAACTCCAGCTTATCGCGGAAATCCGGATGCGCGATATCGATCAAGCGGCGCGCACGTGTCGGAATGTCAGCCCATCGCAGGTCTGCCACACCGTATTCGGTTACCACGTACTGCACGTCATTGCGCAAAGTAGTGACGGCGGAACCGGCGGTCAAGGTCGGAACGATGCGGCTTACGGGACCTTGCTTGGTATGCGCGACGCTTGTGACTGCGATAAAGCTGCGGCCGCCCTTGGACCATTTTGCACCCTGTACGAAGTTCATCTGCCCACCGCTCGCGGAATACTGGCGCGGGCCGATGCTCTCAGCGCAAATCTGTCCGAACAGGTCGATGGAAATAGCGGTATTGACGGATACGAGGTTATCGTTCATAGCGATGTGCCGCGGGTCGCATACCTTGGAATAGCTTGCAAACAGCACGTCTGGGTTATGGTCGATGTAGTCATACAGATGCTTGGCTCCCGTCGAATACCCGCATACGGAGACGCCGGGGCGATAGTTGTTGCGGCTGTTGTCGATAACCCCTGCTTCTTGGAGTTGGGCCAAGATGTCTGAATACATTTCGGTATAGGTGCCAAGATGCTTCTTGGTGAAGAGGCCGTGTCCGATGGCATCAGACGTTCCCCCGATGCCGATCTGCACGCAATCGCCATCGTTGATCCGGTCAAGGATGAACTCTGCGCATTTCTCTTCCTCTGGTTTCACGGGCCGGGGCGGAAGGTCTTCGAGCTCCTCGTCGCCCAACACAAAGGCATCGAAATCACTGATATGGTACCTGTGCGACCCAGGATGCTCTTCGCTTACATAGGGGAGGTTGGCGTTCACCTGCGCGATGATGTGTTTGCAATGAGGAAGGCAAGCTGAGGTGAATCCAACCGGGCCGATGTTGACGTAGCCCTCTTCGTCCGGAGGAGTAACCGAAACCAGCGCATAGTCGAGGTTGCAGTCTTTCGCCATTGCTTCGACATCGCTGAAGTGCACGGGGACATGCGCGGTGTTATGTGCCACCATCCCTGCACGCTCATTGGGGCCGGCGAAATACGTGTGGTAGCGGAATTGGTCGGCCGTTGCATGGACATCTCCCAGGGGTATATGGCCGTTCATCCAGTTTCCCCACGTGTCGATTCCGGTCAGCTTTCCGGTCTTGACGCGGTCGAGCAGCGTGAGTATCAACAGGGTCGGCACATGCAGGCCGCTGGTGTAAAGGTTGTATCCGTCCTTGATAAATCGATCGATTGCATCGTCGGCCGTCATGAGCTTCGAGGAATATTCGGTTTCCCATTCCATGTGCATACTCCCTGCGTATCCGTGCAAGAAAAAAGGTCTGTGGCCGCAACCACAGACCCTATCGTTTATGGTGGGCGTTACCAGATTTGAACTGATGACCCCTTCGGTGTGAACGAAGTGCTCTCCCGCTGAGCTAAACGCCCGAATGCAGCATTTTCTGCTCGAAATATCTTACCGATTAGGTTTCGTTCTTTCAAGTAAGACAACATGATTATTTTATGAGCCGTATAATCGATGGTAGACAGGCCATCATCCGAAGCCAGAAAGGCGCATTGACATGCCCAAACCCCGGATCTCGCTGATTGTGCCCGTGCACAATGCCGGCAGCACGCTCGGCAAGCTTATCGAGTCGATCCGACAGCAGACATTCGCCAGGTACGAGGCGATTTTTGTGAACGATGCCTCCGATGACGAATCCGAGCAGATCGTCACCGACGCGGTCATCAGGGATGACCGCTTTAGGCTTATCAACTTGAAAGAGAATGTGGGGCCCGGCTGTGCTCGGAACCGCGGCATGGAATCGGCGAAGGGAACGTATATCATGTTCGCCGATGCAGACGACCTGCTCTACCCCACTTGTTTCGAGGCGGCTTATTCCCGTGCGGAAGCCGCCGATGCCGATATCGTGGTATACCAAGCTCGTCATTGGGATGCTGAGACACGCGAATCAAGGCCCAGTCCCGACCGGTGGGATCCGGCGCTTTTCCCCGAAGTATTCTCAGGTGCGCAGATGGCGGACTGCCTGTTCACGCAGTTCAAGAATTGGCCGTGGGATAAGCTGTTCCGGCGTTCCTTCTTGGAACGCAACGAATTGAGGTTTCCATCCCTCTACCGTTCGGAGGACCTGCCGTTCACGTGCGAGGCGCTCGCCTTGGCAGAGCGGATTGCACCCCTGGACGAAGAACTGTACCGCTATCAAGTGAATAGCGCCACCAGCAGCACCAGTACCCGCGACAAGCACCCGATCGATTTTTTGGATGCTTGCCGGTTCTTTCATCGCTTCCTTGTAGGCCGGGGCCTCATGGAGACGTTCCGCGCAGACTATACGCGGTGGATAGGGCTGTGTGTATATGTGAACCTTACGGAGCTTCGCACCTACGATGCATTCCATGAGGTGTTCGATGCGCTGAAGCACGGTGGCTTGGAGGATTTCGAGCTTTTGGGCCTTCCCGACAGCGCTTTTCTCGATCCCCTGCATGGGCAGATCATCCGGGCGATCGATGCGCAGTTCTTCGAGCATTTCATCTTCGATCTCTGGCGTTTGGATGCCGACCGGGCAAAGGCATATGATCAGATTTCCGATCAACTTGACCAAGCCATGAATTCGACTTCCATGAAGGTCGGTCGGACCCTTGTTGGAATTCCCCAAGGGATTATTGAGGCGTTAAGGTCCCGATGATCGGCTGGGCCGGACAATGCAGGTGCTCTATCCCCTGCCGGGCAGGGGAAGCCGATTAGCCGCTTTCGCGATCTTAGATCCGACGCGATAGGATGTCGTCGAGGTCATATCGCCGTAGAGCCGATCGATATTTCTCCCATTCTGTCGGATGAAGAGCTTGAATTCGACGCGGTCGCGCGGTGAGAGCGTCTGCTCGAAGGCATCAAGTTCGCTATCGTCGACGAAGATCGAATCGCGACCCATGGTATCGCGCAACTCGAAGATGCGCCGTGCATACATATCGACAAACTTCGGAGGATATTCGTTGCCATGGTTGCGGATCCACGAGTCCATAATGCGTGTGATGCGCCAAACCGACGTGATGTTGCGCATTCCCCTCTTGCGGGTCATCGTAGATCCCTGACGAATTCTGCGCATGTAAAGGGGCTCATTGAGGAACTTCACCCGTTTCGCATAGGTCAGCAGTTGGACGGTATAAAGCTCATCTTCATGGATTGCCCCCTCGAGAAGCCGGATGTGATGGTCTTCAATCAGCTTTCGGGAGACGATCTGCAATGGGCCCGATACCCAGAACTGACGGCACGTTTCGAACCAGATGAACAGCTCGGGCCCGCTCATGACCTCATCACGGCCCAGGCGATGCATCATGTCTTCCTTCAGTGCATCGGCCGATTGCTTGTCTTCGTAGAGTGTGTAGGCAGTGAAGCAGAGCAGGTCCAGATCGTGGGCACGGATTTCGGTCATGATGCGGGAAAGCGAATGCGGCATATGGTAGTCATCGCTGTCCAAGAACATCACGAATTCCCCCGTTGCCTCATTCAGTCCCTTGTTGCGTGCAACTGATTGGCCGCCATGTTCGACTGCGAAAAACTTGAAGCGGGTATCCCCCGCGACTGTTTCCTTGGCCACTGCCACCGAACGATCATCAGAGCCATCATCTACCACTAGTACCTCGAAATCTTCGAAATCTTGCGTGGCAATAGAGCGAAGACATTCGGCAACATACTGTTCAACGTTGTAGAGCGGAACAATGATCGAGATTGTAGGATGCGGTGCATGCTGCATGTCAACTACCTCCGCTCGATTGCGTTGCGGATCAGTGCCGGAACCGTGACAAGCGCTTGCCCTACTTGGAAGGTGAGACTGTCGGTGATTTCGCCATAAATCTTAGTGATATTCAAGGAGTTCTCGATGATGAACATATCGAAATCGATGCGGTCATCCAACGGCAAGGTCTCTGCATACTCCTGAAGATCTTCGAGAGGAAGTTCCCGTGCGTCATGTGCGGCCAGGTCGCGCAGGAACGTGATGCGCTGCGTATAGCTTTCAACAAAGTCATCTTCGTACCGGTCTGCGTTCTCGAAGATGAACTTCTGCATCTCCTGCGTCACGCGGAATACCCCAGCGATATTTCGAATGCTCTTCTTCGTCGTCATGATGGAATCGTGGCGGAAGCGGCGAATGTAGAGCTCCTCATTAAGGTAGGTTGCCCGCTTGGCGTGTGCCAGCGTCTGTGCAGTGTACAGCTCGTCTTCGTGGAGGATGCCTTCGTAGAAGAACAGGTTGTGGTCCAAGATGAATCGACGACGGACCATATGGAATTGTGCAGGTGCCCAGAATTCATGATGGTTTCTGAACCACATGAACAGTTGGGGGCCGGTCATGACCTTCGAACAGTCTGAGCGATGAATGGTATCCTCGCTATGGATGGAGGCCACCTCGTCGCTCTCATAACAGGCCGATGCAGTGTAGAAGACATCATCAAGATCGTCTTCGAGGGCTAAGGTGGATGCCTTCTCGATGGCATCGCCTCGGAGCATATCGTCCGAGTCCACAAACATCAGATAGTCGCCCTGGGCTTGGCGGATGCCTTCGTTGCGTACCGCGGAGACTCCAGAGTTACGCGGCATACGCAAGAAACGAAACCGCGAATCGCCGTGGGCTGCCTTCTCGGCGACTTCAGCAGAATGATCGTCGCTGCAATCGTCGATACAGATGACCTCGAAATTCTTGCAGGTTTGGACGCGTAGGGATTGGATGCAATTCCCCACATAATCTTGTACATGGTAGAGCGGGACGATAACCGAAACGAGCACGCGCATACTCCTTGGTCGGGACATAGCCAAATGAAGCCTCTACGATTGATGGAGGGCTAGGCAGATTATAGAAAACGGCCGGCAGATTTGCAGCTGCCGGCCGTAGAATCCATGGGACGTGAACTAGTTCGATCCAGCCGAGACGACAGGAAGCGCAACGATGTCAGTCAACGGAGTGTTCTTCTTCATTGCTTTGACTTCGGATTTCATCGTTTCCCAGTCGGAAGGAACCGCCCAGTAATCCGAGGTTATGAAGCTTCCCTCCCAGGGTGCAGAACCCAGGTTCCATGAAATCTTGCCATCCTTGGAGAGGAAGTTGTTCATATACTCGGTGAGTTCTGCCGAATTCATGTTGGAATCGCATCCGGAGAGCAGTATATCAACATACTGAGTCGGATTATCGGATTTCGATACCTTTGTGATCAGGGACTTTACCATGTTCCGGTTGTTGATTTGGCGAACCGCCTCGCCCGGTCCCTCGTATTGATGGCGGTCGCGCGCAAGAACCAATGCCTCAGTGCCGTTCAAAGTCTGATCGTCACCTGCCTCGATGCTTACGGTGTCACCCTTGATGATATCGCGCCATTCCAGTGAAACCGGCACATCGACGGTCACGCCGTCCATGTTGTCTACGAAGTCAGCCCACTGCACGAAAGACATCTCGAAGTAGTACGGGATGTCGATTCCGAGCTTCTTGCCCAGGAACTTGCAAGTGGCCTCGGGACCATCCTTGTACATGATATTGTTGATCTTCATTTCCTCGCCTTTATAGGTAACATCCGTATCACGGGGAATGGACATCAGGGAAATGTATTTCTTCTGCGGGTTCACGTACGCGAGGATCATCACGTCGGAACGGGATTCGGTATCGGGGACCTTCTTCTCATCTGCCGTGCCAACACGGGTATCACCACCCATGATGAGGCAGAAAAACGGCTTAGTGTAATCAACATCGGGGTCGAGTTGCGCTTCGGCGCTTTCCGTGCTATCAGAAGACGAGCTCTCACTCGATGCGGAATCGCTGCTCTGCCCGCACCCGCTCAGTGCGAAAAGCGACACCAGTGCCATGCAGAGCACCGTGATGAGCAATCCCCTCTTAAATTTCCTCATTATGCTACCTCCATCAGTAGACGTGACATCGGCAATCATAGCACAGGTGCAATAGTCCGCGGAGTGCCCGTCACCGTAAGGCTGGATGGAGGGAGTAAAGGATCCTTGGCGGCTATGAGGCGGTTGTACCGGAAAGATCGGTTGCCGTTGACGGGTCGTGCACCGTATCGTCGTCAATGACGTTATTCGCTTGATCGATTGATTCTTGAGGGGTTTTGTATTTCAGCTTCGAGGGGTCGTTGCCTTGGTCGACGGTCTCCATCAGCTTTTTCCAGCCTTTTGTGTTGGTGTAGCAATACCATAGCTGGTCGTCTTGGTAGATGCCGCCCTCGGTGGGTCCGGTGCCGCTATAAATCGTGATGTCGCCAGACAGGAACTGCTCTGCCAGCGCGAGAATGGTGGCAGAATCAAAGTCGGTATCCAGGCAATTCGCGATATTCAGGCCAACCTCGGGGAGCTTTGTAATGGGCTGATTGCGGATACTCGTGATAAGGGCTTCTACTATCTGGCGATTATTGCTCTGGCGAGTTGCTTCCTGATCCTTGTATTCATGGCGGGCGCGAGCAAAGATCTGGGCTTGCTGCCCATTGAGAACCTGCTCGCCAGGTTGCAACTCGATGTATTCTTTTGTCAGCGCATCCTTGTAACCGATTTTCTGCGGGACATTGACTTTGATGCCCCCCACACTGTCGACAAGGCTTTCGAACCCGTCCATGTTGATTTGGGCGTAATGGGAGATTTTCACCCCGGTCAACTGCTCAACTGCCTTGATGGCATGGGCGGGGCCGTCATTGTATGCGGTATTGATCTTCCTGACTTTCTTGCGTTTGGTATCGTACCAACGGGTATCGCGCGGTATGGAGACGAGCGTGACCTTTTTGTTGGCGGCATCGACTCTTACCAGCATCATGACATCAGAATTGTTCGAACCGGAGGAAACGCCTTTCTTCGTCGATGAATCACTGTATTTCCGGGAATCGGAACCCAGGAGCAGAACATAGAACGGCTCATTGTCCTGCGCAGGAGTGAGCGCGCTCTTTACGCCTTCAGTGTTTGAGGCATCCTCGAATCCAAGTCGATTGTCGAGCTCATGGGCATAAGCGAAAACGGCGATAGCAGCTGCTGCGATTAGTATTACGATGATGGCGATGACGATCTTGAGCGCTTTATGCTTGCTGCGGTTTGCCTGTTGTTTTGCACCTCGATGGCTTTTCTCGGTGCCGGAACCGTAGTTTTCAGGTTCGTATTGAGCCGCATCTGCCTGAGTTGACTGTTGATTCGTCGATTCTGTCTCCCGGAAATCAGAAGAGGGCGCAGCATGCCTGCCGAAGTGATCCGAAGAAGATTCTGCAGCTTTGTCGCGGATGCTTGCCGATGCCGCGTGACGGGCTCGCGAAACCTTGTCGTTATCCCGTTCGCTGTCCGGCTGTTCCGTTTGCATGCTGCCTCCCTTCATATCTGCACGGATTGATGATTCTATTACGTGGAGAATGAAGGATATGCTGACAGTGTCAAACGTCCGTCAAAAAGACAGATATGTGAAACGGGAATACGACAGGCGGTGATACCCGGAACCGGCAATCGGCCGAAATCGTAGCCAGGAAATATCCTTTAGTAATACGCCTTCCAATCGGAGGCGTTGCCATAGAATAAATCGAGGTCGAGCGATCCGCTATACCCGGACACTTTGCCATTGCTCGTGTACTGGTAGATGGTCGGATACTTCCAGCTTCCGTACCCTGTAGCGTCGGTCCAGGGCGAGGTTGTGTAGGTCATCCGGTTGTAATTGGCATACTGTGCACACCAGAGCGGATAACTGCTTGATATCTTCGACCACGAATAATTATGGGTGACGCTCTTGCTCATGTAGATCATGGGTGTCGACCCTGTTTTTGCTTTTACTCTGTTGAGGAATGCCTTTGCGTACGCCGGACCGGAATTCACTGCGGTCGATTCCCAGTCGAGAACCAGGACCGCCTTGCCGGCATAGTCCCCTACTGCATTGATGAAATAATCAGCTTCCTTCTTCGCATGCGCCAATGTGCCGCCAGTGGCGAAATGATAGAAGCCGATCAGCTTACCGCTTGCGAGGGCTTGTTTGGCCATCGTTTTGTAGTACGGGTTCTTGTAGTACGTTCCTTCGGTCGCCTTTATGATGACAAAATCAGCGTCGACTTTGGTCAAGTTGATGTCTGATTGCCAGGAGGAGACATCGATTCCGTTCAGACGCTGAGAGGAATTTCCCAGGCGCTTGAGAGCTCCGCTCTTGCTTGCCTTCCAGACGGTAGTGCCTTTGGTGAAAATAGAATTCTGTCGGATATATCCTTTTCCGGGGATGCCGTAATACCGCTTGTTCTTCACTTTGAAGAAGCCGGTCCGTGCCGCATGGAAACCCGAGTGCCCCGTGATGGCCTGCATGCGGTATGTATGCTTCTTCTTGCCGGATACATACTTGGACGTCTTCATCCATCCTGACTTATTGCAGAGCCGACCGGTGGTTTTGTTTGCCAGCAGAGTGTACTTCTTAGAATATCGATAGGCGCCTTTGGCGATGTACCCTTTTCCGGGGATACCGTAATACCTGGCTTTCCCGACCTTGAACAAGCCGGTCAAGGCCGCATGGTATCCCTTGTGGCCGGGAACCTTGACCATGCGGTAGGTTCTGACGGTCTTCCCTTTCGAATATGCCGAGCTGTGCAGCCATCCAGGAGCGTTTTTCAAGATGCCGGCTTTCGAGCTGGCGAGAAGCGTATGCGACCTGTCGTACTTGTATGCACCCCGTGCAAGATAGCCTTTTGTCGGAATGCCATAGAACCGGTATTTCTTTCCTTTATAGGATGCCTTGAAGAAACCGGTTTTTGTGACATACACGCCCGATTGCTTCTTGAGGGCAACCAGATAGTAGCGTTTGCTGCTGTTGTTGGACGAATAGGAAGAACTGGTTAGCCAACCGGCTTTGCTGCAGAGGATGCCTTTCGATGAAGCCAGGAGGTACTTGCCCTTAGAAAAACGGTAGGTTCCCGTGGCAAGCCATCCTTCATCGGGATCGCCGTAATAGCGTGCTCCCTTTACGGAGAAGAATCCCGTTTGGGCAGCATGGGTCTTCGGATTGATGTAATAAGTCTTCTTCTTGCCGTCGAACTTGGAGGAGGTTACGAAACCCTCGTACAGGTGCCCCTTGCTGGTGGCAAGGTAAAATTTGCCGTTGATTTCCGTCTTGCCCGTAACCAATTGCCCGCTTGCAAGCGCATAGACCCAGAAGGCCTTCGAATCCTGTTTTGCGTGGTATATACCCGACTGTTTCAGATTGCCGTTGGCCCCGATCCAATAGTAATGGGAGGTAGATGCCGTATTGGAACCGGGCGCATAGGCGGTCTTGATGATCTTTGACTTGACTTTGACGCCGTTCTGGTAATAATTCCAGGCGGTTCCATCGGCAGTACGCTGCCATCCGTCCAAGGTTTCTTCGGAGGCAGAGCTCGTCGAGGAAGCGGCCCAAGAAGTCTGGTCGTCAACGGCGGCGACCAAGCAGCAAGCCGCGATAAGGATTGCGAAAATGCCAAACAGATAAAAGGAGCGGGTGCGAACCAAAAGGCCTCCTCTGATCGAAGAAAAAAATAATCAACAGATTGACCGTTGATGTTACTTTCTATGCAATTCCAGTTTATCGTTTTGCGTTGAGCTTTGTCCAATATCTTTCATTTGCCTGAATATCCTATTCCGTTTGAAACAACAATGGCGTTATCTTTGGATTGCGATGTGATTCGGATAAAATTGTTTAAATCTTGCCGCCAGAGGAGGCGCCCATGCAGCCATTGAAGAGCTTCGATTATGCGCCGAACGCGCACAAGGCTAAGGACTGGCAACGAGCAGTTACTGCGCATCTCGCAGTGCTTGATCGGATCTGCCGGGAAAACGGCATCTCATACAGCTTGTGTTTCGGTGGCCTGTTGGGGGCGATTCGCCATCGCGGCTTTATCCCTTGGGATAACGACGTGGATGTCGTGATGTTCGAGCAGGACTATCTCAAGTTGCAGGGTCTTGCTCTCGAACGCAAGTTGCCTGAGGGCTATGAGCTCATCGATCGGAAGACCGAGAAGGACTACCCTCTCCTGTTCGGTCGCTTCATCGATTCCCGTACGAGCTGCCCGCTCTCCACTTCGTCTTTCAACGGCGGCGCCCATGGGGTTTTCGTCGATGTATTCGTCCTGTTTCCCTTGAACGAGGATGAGGTGGAACAGCAGGCCCAGATTACGGACTTCCTTGTTTGGGAAGAGCTCCAGTGCTGGGTAAAACGGCGCGCCGGATACCGAACGCCGGCATTTGCCCAGCGTTGGCGCGAGATCAAGCAATATGAAGCGGAACACGGTCGAAAAGCGGCATTGGACGAGATCGAGCGCACGTTTCGTTCGCGGATGCCCGAACAATCGACCTGGTGTTTCCATGGGAGCGGGGGTTCCTACAACGGATTTCCGCGCTTCAAGACGGAATGGTTTGCCGATACGGTACCGGTTCCCTTCGAAAACCTGGAACTGCAGGCACCTGTGGGCGCGCTCGAGCTCTTACAGCAGTTCTACGGTGCGGGTTGGCGCCTGTTCCCGACTGGCGAGAAGTTCAAACCGTATGCAGCATCTTCACTGACGATTCCCGGTTCCGTGATGACGCGGGACTATATGCAATTCATCGATCAAGATGAGGCGATCAGCACCTTGCGCGAATGCAAGGATGCGCTGATGGAAGAGCTTCTGGTGCGTTGCGATGCAAGCCCGGCACTGCTGGCTGCTGAAGCCGAACTGGCGGCGCTCGATTTCAACAAGTCCTATGCTCCGCTTGTCCATGAGGCTGAAAAGCTGATTGCACCGGAGAACATCGCTTCTTCCAATGCGGGTGAAACGTTCGCTCGTTTCGATGAGCTGGCAACCGATACCATTGCAATCCATCGGCGTCCCCATTTCAAAACCGGGCACGTAGCGCCACCGATTGAATCGGCGCTTCTATCTGCCGGGCTTTGGACCGCATTTCTCCGCCGCCGTGATTTCTGGAATGTCGAGAAGGCGATTTCCCTTCAGCAGGACGATCCCGAGCATTGCCGATTTTCCGACACCGAAACGAACCGTAACCTGATGCAGGTTCTGAAGGCCGCCGATGCGCTTTATCTGAGCATGGACCGGCGGGATGTATCAACGGCCGAGGAATCAGCGAGGACGCTCACCGAATTATGCCCCTGCGGTTTGCAAACAGCCGTTGCCTGGGCATTCATCGCAACGCAAAGGGCAAAGGAGCCTGCAAGTGAGGATGCGGACATCGATAGCGCCGTAGAAACCGTTCGCAAATACCGATCGGTCTTCCCTGATGAGGATTACCTCAAACTATTCGATGCAGAATTGGCAACGCTGCAAAATCGACGCGATGAAGCCTCGGCCATCTTCGCCGACCTTGCACGTTCTTGTGATAACGGCATGATCGTGCAAGAATGCGATGATTTCTGCAAAGCCAAGGGGCTTTCCTTCCCCATGCGGAAGCTGCCCGATCCGACTTCCTCCGATGAACGGTCAGAGAACCGTTTCTCGGTCGACGTCATGCTCAGTGCAAAGGATTTTACCCATGCTGGCTTGAAGGGATTGAAGGTCGGTCGAAAACTGGCGGCAAGCCATGCGATGGACCGCACGAAAGGGCTGCACGACATCGAGCGCCGTGTAGACCGACTGCAAGCAAAAGTGAGTCGGTACCGCGATTTCCGCCGCTTGACCGATCGACGGGTCGATGCATGGGAGCGAGTCTATCCGCGTAAACAGGCTCTTCTCAAGGCAGCAAAAGAGGGCAATCTCGATGACGTGCGAGCCTATGCGAAACCTTATCTGAATGCGGTGTACAAGCTCATCGATCGCGAGAAGCTCGGCGTCTTCATCGATAAGGAAATCTACGAGGCTTGCAAACCGGTATTCGTTGCCGACCGGGGAAAGGATTTTCTTGATCAGTATGAGAAGGCGGTTCCCGAGGGGCATAAAGTCGATATCGCAACGATGCTGCAGGAATCCGGCGTCGATCATCCGTATCTCCGCTAGCCCTCAAGGGCTGAATGGATTTCGATTCCAACAGCAATTATTTTGTCGACGATTGCGTTGCCGACACTCCTCGCTGCACTTGTACAGGCTTTGCGGTCTTGGAACAAGAGGATAGCTGAATCGATGCATAGAGTTTGATTAGAAGATTTTCTTACCCGTCAGGAAGCGCGGATGCGCATCAACGTTGCTGCTTGCCTGATTCTGGCATCATCACCGATAATTCGCCCGATGCAATCACGATCGGAGTGGCCATTCGAGTTCATAGGTTTTGTGCCGATCCGTTATCGGTGCAGGTAGGGATGATCGATGTTCTTGCGTTTCAACATCAGGTCGATGCTCTCGCGA
This sequence comes from Eggerthellaceae bacterium, assembly GCA_050951005.1. Classification (GTDB taxonomy): domain Bacteria; phylum Actinomycetota; class Coriobacteriia; order Coriobacteriales; family Eggerthellaceae; genus UMGS1519. The sequence continues at coordinate 110,250 of JBMNIP010000005.1, forward strand.
TGCGGGGCGGGAATCATCCCGGCATACTCGTCGGCGAATTCCTGGCCACGGTCTTCGACAAATATTGGCATACACGCGTGAAGGATATCCTCGTCGATGGCAAGCCCTAAATGGTCGTTATCGTAAAGGCGATAGACTGCATCAAGATATGGACGGGCGTAGACCCTCACCTCGTCGAGCTTTCCAGCATCAGCAGCTTCGAGGATCGCCTGCTTTCGCGGATAGATGCGTTCCCAAGCGGCGAAACGGTCGCTCGATAGACGGCGGATTGCCTGATAGCGCTCAGTCTTCTGTGTCAATAGGGCTATCTGATCTCGCACCTGCTTCAGCTGAGATCGCTTCTCTTTCAGGTGCTGACGTCGGTTGGCGAGGGTAATCATCACACCGCCTTTCATGCTATGGAAATCTGGGAAATGGATCTTCTCCTGAGCGGGCGGCTTTTTATCGGGGATTCTGCTTAAATCGCGGACGGAGAACGGGATGCCATTTTCACCGCAGAAGCGCTTTGCACACAGCAGTACCATTCCGTTCATAGATGCTCCGGCAAGCTGTGCGAAAAGATGGGCGGCTGTATCGTCGTCCTTCGACCAACATGCGCATTCGGCGGCATACAGGCGCAGATAGTCGTCATCGGGATAGACGCTCCGCCATTCGTTGATTTTCGACAGAGCTGCAGCCGCCGCATCCGGTGCTCCTGCAGCGTTGCGGGCAAGCAGATAGGCATGGCCGACCTTTGCGTGCCGAGATGCAGGGCAGGCGTCATCGAGCAATTTGGTGCAGGCTGCTGCCCAATCGTCGTCATAGCTGTCGATAGCTTCGTACAAATCGCCTGTTCGGGCAAGGACGACATCGAGTATCTGGTCGATTGGCAGCGCTCCGTATACGCATCTGTCCGGGTCATGCTGCTGGAGCGATATTATCTTTTCTACGGTCCAGAAATCGGGGCGAGTGAGGTAATGGCTCCACAGAGCCGCTGAGAGCAGCAATTGGTTGAAGGGCATTGCGATCCGCCAATATTTCATACGATAGGTTTGCTGGTATCGAAATACCGTTTCTGTCTCCTCGCATATGGAACGTATCTCATTGAGATCTAAATCCGGGCTTGCAAGATTCTCGGCAGATATCGCCTGACGATACCGTGGAAGCTCATCCCGGAACGATTGGTTAATCTCGTCCGCCTTCATCTCGCCCTTCATACCCCAGAAGAGCGGTTCGGCATCTGACTGGAGCATCATCTCATCCATTTTCAGCTGCTTGAGCTCATCGAAGTCTGCCATCGCCTCTGCCGAATCTATGAACTGCATGTAATCTTCGGCGAATTTTGAACCAGGGATATTCAGGTTTGCACAGCTATAGGCATGGAAACGTTCTCCAGTCGGGAATATTCGCCACCCGTTACCGTAGAACCGCCGAAAGAACGGCAGATAGCCATTCGGTACCGCAAACTCATGCGAGCCGAATGGCATATACACGGGATGTTCGAACCAGGCGGTATCAAGTACGGGGTAACCTTCATATGCTCCCCCGCTGCTGTGTATGCATTTGCTTGAATATGGGGGCATCTTGCTGCGGAACTGGTTTTCGCAATATTTCAGTGCTGCTTGCCTGCCCTGGTCCTGCTCAATCTTCTTTGCAATGAGCCAACGCTCGCGGAATAGCGGCGAGCGGAATTTGCAACGCCGTTTAACATGGCATTGCATTTCTTCCCATACCAGGAAATCCGTAATGCAATCCCGTTGGGCCTCAGGCTCTTCTGGAACAGGATACAGGATGAAGACGTCGATGAAGACGCCGTTAGCACCTCTGTTGAACGATGAGGTGGACAGGGCGCAGGAGGTATTTTCATTGATGAACCTTCCGAAAACGAGAGAATAATCGTCTTCGACCGAGCGGTCGACCAGCCGGTACCCATCCGGCAATTCGCCTGCACGCGAGAGTGCTTGCAGCTTCAGATAATCATCTTCGAACATGACGATGTCGGCATCGTTATCCCAGGGAATCATTCCTTCGTGTCTGATGGCACCGAGCAAACCGCCGAAAGCAAGAGAGTAACGCAACCCGTGTTTCCGACATATCGAATCGATGACGGCAAGCTGCTCTTCGATGGCTTGATGCCAATCCTTTGCTTTATGGCCATCGGGTGCATAGGAGAAGCTGTCAACCGGGATCATAGATGCCTCCTTCAAAGGAGCTTGGAGATATTCCACAATTATAGCGAATGGTTCCGCCGGTCTGTTCCCGCTCGAAAGGCATCCATGGCATTCAGCGCCGAGAGCCATCAATGAACGGGGAACGCCATTAGGCCACCTTCTCCATCGGATGGGAACGCGGCTTCGTTACCTTCTTTGTCCAATCCGAGCATTTCTTCACCAAATCATTCGGTCCCTTAGGCCATGCGAGCAGCGGGGTCAGAACGGCGGCAATGATGAACGGCGACAGGGTTATCCATGGTTCGGTGGAGATGAATCCTCCGTACACGTGGTAATTCTTAAAGCAATACAGGATCAGGATGTGGAAGATATATACCTGGAAACTCCGCTGGCCCATAAATGTGAGGAAGCACTTATCCTTGGGGCATAATAGGGTAACAACCATGCCCATTGCAAACACAGACGGGTAGAGAACCAATCTCAAGACCACCAGAAACGGTATGCTGATATCCCAGTGGACCGACAGCACGGTAAGCAAATTCATCCCAGTGGAAAGACGTTTGATCGCAGTCAATTGATCATCGGAGAAGCAGAGGAACAGGACGAGAAATATCAAAGCCAACGTAACCGCTGCAAGGATGATCCGCATCTGTTCCCCAACACGCGACTGAATTGCGTCGACGAACTTTGTGATGTTGTCGGGTCCCAGATAAAAGCCCATGGCAAAATACGGCAGGTAGACGAAGAACCTTGAGAGGCTCAACGTTCCTGCTTCCTCGAGGAACAAGCCGCTCCCGACTGCAAGGGCGATCGACACCAGGATGAACGAAACCGGACGAACCGAGCCCATGATTGGGACCATCAACATGAATAGCGCCAATACGAGCATGAACCAAGGAGCCGAGGTGATAACGAAAGGATTGACCCCCGGCATCTTCTGGAAAACCAGGATATCCAACAGCACTATCAACAGAAGGAACACGCCATACAGGATGAGATAAAGCAATACCTTGTCCGATGGGGCCTGGTGGCGCTTGTACCATGCTTTGCCAGCGAATATGCCCGAGCAAAAAAGGAAGAGCGGCATGTGGAACAGATAGATGAACGTCAATACCGTCGTGAGGAAATGAGAATCGACGATCATCCCGGCTTTTCCAGTGAAGTGGCCGAGCACCACCAAGAAGATGGCAATGCCCTTCATATTGTCGAAAAGCGCGATACGCGGCTTCTTCTTCGGTGAAGAGCTTAGTCCTTCATCGCGTTTGCCTCTCGGTACCGGCTTGTCATGGTGGGCCGATGTACCTTGATAATCGGGGGTGCGGACGTCAGCGGATGAATGTACCTGGCGAGCTCCCTGAGCACTCAAAAAGAACCTCCTCTGATAAAAAGCGATACGCTTCGGAAAAATTCGAATTGATTTTGCAATCGTAATGCGAAATGCGGACGGTATGGAATACCTCTGATAAACCTACAGAACCCCCAGGTGGGCTGATTGCTCACCTGGGGTGCGGTTCATAATCGGCGCAAATGGAACAGCGGACGCCCAAAGGCTTATCCCCATTGCACCGTATCGTCCATGTTCTCCGCCTCGCGTCCGCCTCCGATTCCTTCTGCGTCTGACCAAAGAAGCAGGTCATGTCCTGCTCTTTGATGTGGATAGGGCATGACCTGGTAGTCTCCATATTGCATATCCAGGAACACTTCGGGACGGCGTGGGATCTCGACCTCGATCTCATCGAAATGCACACGTTGGGTTGGGAATAAGTCGTCTACCTTGGCCATGGTGTATGAGGGTACGAAACTGGCCACAAAAATCAGACCCAATGCCTCATGGTCCGCATCGTAGCGTGTGACGATCTCATCGTAGGCGGCCTGAGTGCGTTCCAAGGGAATGCTGGTGTAATAGTGTGCAAGAATCCGACCGACTGCTTGGGCGATATAGTAGTCCATATCTTTTCTGTCGGATGGGAATTCATGCCACTGTGCCGGCGGATACTGCCTGTTGACTATGTGGTTATGCTCCTTCGAAGCGGCAATCGCCTCGCTTTTGAACGCCGACTGATCGCTGACCCCATTCGGGATGTAGTCGAAGGGGAACACATCAACGCAAATACCCTTCTGGAACGGCCGGAATTTGTTGTACTCGGTGATGTAGGTTGAATTCAGCATGCGCACTTTGGAGAACAGATAGGGAATCGTCGGATCGGTCTCGCGGGTTTGCAAAAAGAAGCGATCAGAATCGATGAGCGCACCGGCTTTGGCTTTGAAGATCTCATAATCCTCTCGCAGCATGCCGATATCGATGTCGTCATCCCATGGGATGAATCCCCCATGGCGTACGTGCCCGAGCATCGTGCCCCCGCAAGCGAAATAGCGAATCCCGAGCTTGTGGCAAACGCGATCAATCTCAGCTACGATTGCCATCGCATCTTCTTGCAGGCGTCTCAGCTCGGGAGTCGTTTCGATGATCGGCTCCTTCGCCCAGATATCGGGCCGCATCGGACAGCGAACCTGGATGCCGGCAAACGGCATCCACTGCGTAGGCCCGATATCCGATTTCGGCAAGGTTATCGAACGCCAGCCGCTCACGCGCGTAATCATCTGGGTATCGCGGCCTTGGTAGCGCTGTGCAAGGGCATGCATGCCCCAGGAAGCGCAACGCAGTGGCAGCAACCGATAGAGTGGTGCTAGGGCGGTCCCGACCCACTCTGTTCCCCTTCCCGAGCTTCCGCTTTTGCTGACAAGGTCATGTCCGGCTTCATCGCCATCGGGAACCGCGCGAATGGCGATGGTCCGTTTGAAGGTCTCATTGCGCCGTTTCATCTGACGGAAGAACTTCTTACGGGTGAAGAAGTCGTCGGGGACTTCGTCGAAAACGGTCACTGCGAAACTTCCACGGACCGCAAGCGGCATGCTGTTCGATCCGTACACGAAGTCCTCTCCCCTTTTGACCCGTGCATGATGCTTGGAATTGACATGGGCATATATACGACGGGTTCTCGTCCCTTCGAAATACGGCTGGAATTCCCACGGCAGTTCCTGACGTTCTCGGTCGGTTAGCGAGCGGTATGCCGTTTCCATACATTGGTAATCGGCTCTGGGCATGCCGAAAGTAATCGACGCGGAACCAGGCAGGAAATCCTGATAGGAAACGACCCCTCTCAGGGTATCGTCGTAGACGAACCAAAGCGCCCCATGCTCCTCGCAGAAATCGGAAAATTGCTTCAAAAGGCGCACATTTTCCCTGCGCTGGGCTTCCAGTTTCGCAGCAGAACGAACGAGATTGAACGCTTTTGTCTCCATATAATCGGAACCGTACATACGGTTGATTAGATCGAGCTCTTCTTCCGTTCGAAGGGTGGGGATATCTGCCATGGGAATACCTTTCGAGTCAAATAGATTGTGCTAGCGGATGTGCGCCGAGTCCTCGGGTGCGCCCATGCCGCAATAATCTGTGGCCTGCAGGTAGCCGTCGATGACGTCACCGATATGGTCCCAGATCAAATCGGCTGCTTCGTTTTGAACCTGCCCGCGGCGTACATGGTAATACTGGTTCGGTAGATACTGGCTTAGCATGCAATGGGGAATCACATTTCCCGAAAGATTGTCTACGAGTTTGTCACGGGCCTCTTCCACCTCGCGCTGGGTTAGGTAGTAACGGGAGCGATCGTAGAAGCTATACGCACGCGCTATGCGCTTCTCGTTCTCGGTACCGTGGTAATAGTCCTGCCAGTGGCTGGGGTCTTCGAGCATCTTTCGTTCCAACGTCTCACGGAAATTCGACCATTTCTCCGGTTGTTCCGCATATACCTCGCGCTCGATCTGCTCCAGGGCGAACATGGCTTCACGGAAGGCAAAGGTCAGAGCTGGTCCGACCTTCAAGATCGCCCCTCCGTCTTCGCACATCCGACGGAGATTGCGCATGGTTTGGTAGTCTGATGAATGGCATTCGATGCACAACGGCTCCTTGCGCATGGCGGCTACCAAGTCTGCTGCCCGGGAACGGGAATACTCGTCGATCTTGAATTCGTGGAACTCGACACCCATTTCGACAACAAGGCCCAGAACGCGGCTGAAGGCATCCTGCAGGCCATAGCCTTCGATGGCCTCCTTGTAGATGCGGATGGTATTGGTTGCATCCTCGGCGGTGGTTACCCCCATTTTACCTGCATTGAAATCTCCGCCTGGTACGGGAACCTCAGATCCGATGATGTACACGGGTTGCGGAGCACCGGGATGGGAGGAAAGATACTCCTGATACGCATCTTCGGCTGCGGCCATAAGCCGGGCGCCGCGTTCGGCGCATGTCGCCGTCTTGAAGGGCTTATCCGGGTCGTCGGAAGCAACGCGCATACTCGTGTCCAGATGGATCTTTCGGTATCCGGCCAGAACGCAGCTACGCACGAGCTCTTCGGCATTTGCCATGGCTTCGTCTTCATCCTTATCAACCCACGGCAGGGGCCCCAGGTGGTCGCCGCCGATTATCACGTGATTGCTGGGAACGCACATGTCATCGGCTAGGTTGTATACGAACTCTGCGAACGTTGCCGGGACCATCCCGGTATAGCCGCCCATTTGATTCACCTGGTTCGAAGTCGACTCGATGAGCGCCGGGGTGTTCGTCTTATACGATTTCAACAGCACAGCTCGGATCACGTCGGCATTTGCTGAGCAGCAGGAATAAATGCCCACTCGCCGCCCCGACTTGTTCTTTTTTACTATCTCCTGCAATGGATTCATAGAGAACTCCTTACTTCAAGGGGAGCTTCCGCTCCCGAAAATATATGCTCAGTTAGCTTTGCTGCCAGGAATCGATGATAATTTTGCCCTTCGCTTTATGGGGAGGTTCGAAGGTCTTGAAGGCTTCGGCAATGTCTGCCAGGTTGTAGATGCGGTCGATCATCGAAGGATCAACCCTCATGATGCCACGGCCGAAGAATTCGTTGACCTTGGCCCATTCGATGCCGGGCCAGGGATGAGAATACGACATCCACGCACCGGTGACCGTGAGCTCCTTCCTGTTGATCAGCTCCCACTGGGGAACCGAGAAGGAAACCGGAGCTTTCGGCGTCCCGATAAAGCAGACTGTTGCACGATTCGCGGCAACGGCCAGAGAATCGATGATGGTGGAAGGCGTCCCTGCCGTATCGAAGACATAATCGAAGGCCCGGCCATCGTTCAAACCGAATGCTTTTTCCTGCCAGCCTTCTTCTGAAGTGTCCACCAACCGGTTGAGCCCGACAGTTGCCGCTTGCTTCAGGCGAGCGGTGCTGTGGTTGGAAACCACGACGCGCGAAGCGCCATAACCCACCAGCTCTTGCGCTGTCAGGATGCCGATGGTACCGGCTCCGATGACGATGGCGTTTGAACCAGCGGTGAAGCGAGCTAGCTCGATGCCGTGTATGCCGATGGATGCCGGCTCGAAGAAGGCAGCCTCGAGATCGGAAACGTCGTCGCCCAAGGGGAAGATGTTCTGCACGGGAACGGCTACGTATTCGGCCATCGTTCCGGGGCGCCGAGATCCGATAAAGCTGTAGTCCTTGCACAGGCTGAAATGACCTGCCCTGCACTCATCGCAGGCTCTGCAGGGAACCAATGGCAGTATCGAAACGCGCGTTCCGATAAGTGCAGCATCCACCCCAGCACCAACCTCGCATACCGTTCCCGAGGCTTCATGTCCGAGAGTTTGCGGGAACGAATGGACGGTTCCTTTCAACACCCGCGGCACATCCGATCCACATACGCCCGTATAGTGAACCTTGACCACCACTTCTCCATTCTGAGGTTTTGGGTTGGGCTGATCGAGGTAGACGATCTTGTTTACGGCTTCGACTTGCGTGCCTTTCATGGACGGCTCCTAGAAATAGTAATTATGGAAGAGCTTCACGAACGCATCCATATCATTGCGGTACGTGATCTTCAGGTTGATAAGATTGGTCGGGATGATCTGCATCGGGATGTCATTCGCCAGGGCCAATGCGCCGGCCGAAGTGAAGCGGTCAAGCTCCTCGGGTGTCATACCGCGGTATAGCGGCCAGATCAAGCCGAACTTGAAGGCTTCCGGACTTGCGCCGGAGACCACTGTTTGACGCGGGATGACACGCTCGAGCATATTGGTATCCGGATTCATGCCGTAGACAGTGTCATACTGGCAGGCGCCCATCGTGGCACCTCCGTACCGTTCGACCGCTTCGGCCAGGGCGTCCAAATGCTCGTCATCCACATATGGGTGAGTGGTGTCGTGGATAAAGACCAAATCGTTATCGGAGGCGGTTTTCGCCGCCTCTTGTAGCCCGTTCTTCACCGACTCTGAGCGGCTGCTGCCACCGGCCACAACGGTGAAATCAAGTCCTTCGAGATGCAAGCCGGTAACCCACTCATCAGCATATTCCACCCAATCGGCGTTGCAGACGATGATCATCTTGTCGGCAAAACGGAGCTCTGCATACTTCTCAACCAAATAGCTGAACGTTGGTTTGCCTTCGACTTTGACGAACTGTTTCGGTATCGGAGCACCGAAACGCGTACCGGAGCCGCCCATCATGAGCAGCAGGTAATGCTTCGGTTGGGTTTTCTGTGTTTCAGTCAATGGGAATCCCTTCCTCGTATGGTCAGTGTATGCAGGCGAGATGATGGACTGCCTGGAAATTCGGCATTGCCGAACCGTTCCTTGGACCCTCTCTACGGCCCGGGCTAAACTCCAAGGCACGTTCCGTCTGGCAACTCCAATCGCAAGAATCCGTGGTCTGTTTGCCGTTGGTGGGGAGCTGGAAGGCTCATGAAGTCGCCATATTGGCGCTCGAGGAAGTGCTTGGAGCCTTGTATAACCGGCATCTCGTGGCCTTCGAAGGGAACGAGTTCCAGTCGATCGGCCTCCCCTTCCTCGATGGTCGTATAGGTAGGGATGAAACTGCCGTAGCGCGTTCCTGGCTTCCCTGCGAGAAACGGATTGAAGAACTCCGCAGCAAGATGGTATGCCTTGTTGCAGAGGCCGACGGGAAAGTATTGCGCAAACTGCGCATAACGCTGCAGATAGACGGCATCCTCCTCAAGCAGCGGACGGGGGTCTCGGATATCCTGCTGGACGTATTCCTGTCGGCGCTTGAACCCCATTGCCGCACGGGCAAACGAACGGGCGGCAATGGCTTGGAGCTTTGCCAACTGACGGTTCTTGGGAATAGCGTCGAACGGGAATAGGTCCACCCACAACCCCTTATCGAAATCGGTATGTTCGTTATAGAGCGTGATGTAGTCGATGCGGTCATGGCGCAACCGTGCATAAACGAAATGGATGTGCGGATCGGTGCTGGGAAGTTGGACGAAGAAGTCGGGCTTGAGTACCCCAGGCGCTTCTGAAACGAATCGATTGTAATCAGCACGCATCATGCCTACATCGAGGTCGTCATCCCACGGGATATAACCCTGGTGTCGAAGGGCTCCCAGCAAGCTGCCTCCAACCAAGAAGAACCGGGATCCGATCTCATTGCAGACGCGTTTGATTTCCTCCAGCGATTCAAGACCGTCTTGCTGGATGATGGCGGTAACCTTTTCTCTTTCGGGCGTTGGCTCGCTGGCCCAGCAGGACACATCGCGTGGAAGCTGGATCCATCCATCTTCAAAGGGAACGGATCGTAAGGGGAACAGCGACTTCACGTGTATCGTCCTCTGCTGAATGGTTCGTTCTCCCATGGCTCCCCCATGAGAGCCATCTCCGCACAGACGGGCGACCACACCGGTATAACTGTTCTTGTAGCGTTTCAGATGCTCGATTGCCGATGCGTCGCCGGGCCTGATACGTTGTGCTTCTGCAAGCATCTTGAAACGAAGGGTCGTTTGATGGGGTACCCAATCCATCGGATAGAAGCTTATCGTCGAACGGGGATCTTGTATCGCTCCCAGCTGGCGGGAAATCGTCAGATAGGGCTGCTCGTTATCGGTAGTGCCGAGGACGAGCCATCCGGCTTCTTTCGCAAGCTGCGCAATAGGGCCGCGTAGGATGTCGAAATCGTCGCGTAGCATTGCAATAGACAGCTCGCGCATATCCGGATAATAGCCCTGATAGAACAGGGCCCCTACACAGGTATCACCGAAGGCAAACGCCTTATCCCGAATGAGCGGGAGAAGCGATTGATAGACATCGAACGCCCAAGATCGCGTGCTCGTGGGGACCTGTGCTTCCCGTGGGACGATTTCGGCGGTGTCCAGTCGCGAGCCTCCCTTCGTTTCCCGATAGGCAGCTTCTGCTAAATCGCACAAACGGTCCGTTGCACCGTATCCCACGCCCTTGAAATACTCCTCGCAGAAGCCGAGAAACTCATTGCCTGCTTTCAGGTCATCGCGCATGACGGCAGCTGCAAGCGGCTGGGGACGGGTAAACGAGCAGGCTGGGAAGGCTTCAAGCGGGTCCACATTGAGACCTGGGGAAACCCGGTAGCTCTCGATATCCGAAACATAGAAGTATGTCGGAATACCGAGCAAGCCGGACTCCAGGGCAATAGCGGAATAATCGCTGATAACCGCATCTGCGATTCCCAGCAAGTCGCAACTCCGCTCGCCGGAGATGAAGACGATGTTTTCGTATCTCTGAACGAGGTTATGGTCCCATCCGGAATCGAGAGGATGGCCAGCAACGATAAGCTGGGCATCATACGGTGCCAGAGCTCCCGCCAGTGCAGCGACGGCTTTGGTCATCCAACCCCGAGTGCCCGGCCCTTTGCGCAGCGTCGGCACATACAGGATGCGTTTACATGGTGCCTGCAGGCGGGGGTTGTTTGCGGTGATACGGGAGGCCGCCTGTTTAAACGGAGAATCCGGTGATGGATCCAACAGATAGTCCATCCGTGGAAGCCCGATAGGCAGAATGCGATTCTCAGGGTAGCCGAAGGCGGATGCATATGCTGAAACGGCACCCGGACCAGCTGCGGCGATCCAATCGTAGTTGCCGTGCATATGCAGTTTCACAGCCTCGTTGGTGGTTCGGCCGGCTGAGGTATCCAGGCATTGGTACCCGAATTTCTTGATAGCGCCGAGTGCATGCCAGATCTGGATGACCCGCGTCTCCGAATCGAGCTTGGGGATGGAGACCATAGGTAGGTAACCGTCTACGATGCAGACGCGCGATTCAGCAACCTCTTTGCCCATGCTGAGCATTGATTGGGCAAACTGCACCTTGTCGACCGTCTCGGGGTCGCTGGTATGGACGCTCACCTCGACTCCCGGCATCCGTTGACGCAAGCGATGCTCCAACAGCTGGAAATCAAGTGACTCGTGGCTACTCTGGCGAGAAAGCAAGGTGATCTTGTCCTTTTTCGCTGTCCGGCCGTTTATCGCATGGAGGCAATTCACCCCCATCGCCGCGACGTCAAGATTCATGCTCAGCCATCCTTACCCGCCCGCAGTTACTCTTTATGCGGGACGTTGCTGATGTTCAGGTTCTGCTTCACTTGGGTTGTCGAGATGCCCGGCGTGCGGTCCAGGAAAACCAACTCGCAATAATCACGTAGGTATTCGAAACGATCGGAGCCGGCCCAATCGCCTCCCATCACCACGGTATCGATATGGTATTCGCGGACGTCGTTGATTTTCTGTTCCCAATTCTCTTCGGGAATGACCAGGTCGACGTACCGGATAGCCTCGAGCATCTCCTTGCGCGTTTCGTAGGTATAGAACGACTTTTTTCCTTTCGAGGCATTGAACTCATCGGTAGAGAGCGCGACGACCAGATAATCTCCTAGCGCCCGAGCCCGGCGCAGAAGGCGGATATGGCCGTAATGAAGCAGGTCGAATGTTCCATAGGTCAGGATCCTTTTCACCATCGCTCCTTCGTCATGTTCTCGAACGGTTGTTACGTAATGTTAAAGCATAAGAAATTTACGATAACTTTACTATCATACCCGAAATGTGACATGCGTGTGAAATGGAATCCGTGAAAATCCTATTCGTTCATCTTGTCGTACAGCGCAATCGCCTCATCGAGTTCGCCATCGAAGATCTTCGAGCCGTGATCGAGGACGATGCCGCGGCTGCAGAACTCCTTTGCCGCACTTGTAGAATGAGTCACGAAAAGCACTGTTACATTCTCATCATTCATGATCTTGCGCATTCGCTTAATGCACTTTCGATGGAATTTTCTATCGCCAACCGAAAGCGCCTCGTCGATGATCAGGATTTCCGGGTCGACGCTTACCGCAAAGGCGAAGCCTAATCGCGAGCGCATGCCGCTTGAATAGGTGCGGTACGGCTGGTCGATATAGACCCCTAACCCGGCAAACTTGACGACTCGCGGTTCGATCTCTTCTATCTCGTCTTGTGTAAGCCCCATGATCTGCCCGCGAAGGCGAATGTTCTCACGTCCCGTAAGGTTCTTATCGAAACCTGCTTTCAGTTCAAGAAGCGCGCTTACTCGGCCGTTTACGGTGATTTCTCCGGATGTTGGGTAGGTCACGCCGGTGATCATCTTCAAACAGGTGGATTTACCCGCTCCGTTCGAACCCAGAAAAGCTACGGCCTCGCCGCGGCGGATCTTGAACGAGAGGTCGTTGTTGGCTTTAACGGTTCCAAGCGACATGCCCTCCGGGCATTTTCCAAAAATTGCCAGAAAACGCGCACGATCGTTCTTGTAGAGGTTATAGGCTTTCGTCACGTGCTTAAATTCGATGATGACCTCGTCGGAGACGGCGGTCTTTCGGTTGGATCGATCGATTTCGTCGCCCTGCTCCTGTTGCGATGACTTATCATTCGCGGTTGTCTGAGGGGCGGCTTCAGATTTGACGGCCTGATCGGTCTCGGAGGATTTGCTGGCAGCAACAGACGCGGGGTCCTTCTCTTCGACCCTGGTGGATCCCTGCCCGGAAAGTTCGAAATCAGAGGACATCTGCTACCTCCTTATGGGTCCGCTTGTAGATGAACGCCATGAAGGCAAGCTGAGCAGCGAAGATAATCGCAAACGAGATAATGAACCCCGGGTCAGACCACATCCATACCTTGTAATAGAACGCATCGCGCATTGATTCGGTGAAGAAGGTAACCGGGTCGATATAGAAGAAGTACTGCATGATGGGCAGCTTATCGGTCACCTGACTTACGCTGAAGATGACACCTGAAAGCCAGAACAGAGGCTGTTGCAGGGCATGGAGCAGCTGGTTAAAGTCCTTGCTCATCGCAGAGATGAACGAGCACATGACCCCGAACGACCACCAGAAGCCGTACATCAGCACGATGATCAGCGGTACCTGCAGCAGATAGACATCCAGCGGACCCCCTACTAACAGGTAGATGACGAACATCGCAAGCAGCAGCCCGAGCTCGATGAAGAGGTTCGATTTGCAGATAATCGTGGGAATGCACGAAAGCGGGAATCGTATCTTGTTAACCAAGTAGGTATATCGATGCAGGGCGTTAGAGCCGCCTCCGAGCTGATCCTGCATGAAGAACCAGGGAATCAGTCCGGCCATGAGCCAGAGGATATACGGAAGATTGTAGCCACTGACATGCGACTGCTTCAAACCGATTTCCAATGCAAACCAGAACACGAAGATGTAGATGGCTGGTCGGACGAACTGCCACGCCCGTCCGAGCGCCGCGCCGCGCGACTTCTTCACCAGATCGAAACGCGCAAGCTGATTGACCTGTTTGCGCCACGTCCAGTTATCTTTAAGCATCGTACCGAGGGTACTCACTGATGACCTTTCATCGGATATCCGTCCGTAGAACTATACCATGTGGCCAGGACAAGTTCATCGACGGGTCATTGCACATTCAATCTGGGGAAACGGGAATTCCCTACGGCTATTCCTGTACCAATCCCTTCGCGGCATCGGCCAGTTCTTCGAGTACCGCCTGCGATTCATCCCGGGTAACGCCATGGGAGAACACGTACACCTTGATCTTCGGTTCAGTGCCGCTTGGACGGATGACGACCTTGTAATCCCCTTCAATGCGGAACTCCAGGACGTTGGATGAAGGAAGGTCGCCGACCCCGTTGAGATAATCGAGCACCTGTGTGACCGGGTACCCACCGATGGAGGCCGGGGCTGATGCACGAAGGCCCTCCATGATGCTCTTCATCTGCTGCTGGCCCTCGAAGCCATCGAATTGGAAATTCATGGTCCTATTCACATAGAATCCGAATTCCTCATACAGCTTCTGCATTGCCTGCACCAAGTTCATGCCCGACTTGCGGTAATAGCGGGCCATCTGCACAATGAGCATGCTGGCCACGATAGCGTCCTTGTCGCGTACGTGAGAGCCGGCCAAGTAGCCGTAGCTTTCCTCGAAACCGAAGATGAAACGATCTTCCTGGCAATACTTCTCGAGGATGCCGATCTGCTCTCCGATATATTTGAAACCGGTCAGCACTCGCTTGACCGTGACGCCGTATTTTTCGGCGATGGGCTCAACCATGTCCGAAGACACGATAGTGGTTACCGCGATGGGCTCTTGGGGCATGATGCCATGTGCAATGCGTTCGCGGCATAGGTAATCGAGGAGCAAGGACCCTACCTCATTACCGGTAAGGAGGACATAGTCCGCATCGTTCTTGACGGCTATCCCCACTCTGTCAGCATCGGGATCGGTGGCCAACAGCAAGTCGGGATGAACCTGCTCGCATACCTTGATTCCCTCTTCAAGCGCCTGCCGAATTTCGGGATTGGGCCGCGGGCAGGTGGGAAAATGCCCGTCCGGATCCTTCTGGCTTTCTACCAAATGGACATCGGTCACGCCGATCTTATCGAAAATCTTCGTCACGCATTCAAGCCCCGTACCGTTCAAGGGCGTGTAGACCACGCGAACCTCGCCGTCTTCGTCATCCGGTTCGACGCTTTGGGCGTGAACTGCATTGATGAAAGCGGTAATCGTCTCTTCGGGAATAAGGCTGATGCGGCCGTCTTCCAGGGCAGTATTGAAGTCGACGGCGTTGACCCCGTCAAACAAGTTCACGAGCGAGATGCACTCGGATATCGCTTCGGCAGCCTTCTCGGTAATCTGGCAGCCATCCGATCCATAAACCTTATACCCATTGTATTCAGCCGGGTTGTGGCTTGCAGTGATGTTGATTCCGGCATCGCAGCCGAGATGGCGCACCGCAAAGCTCAAGGCTGGCGTGGGTTCGAGCCGTGGGTATATATGGACCTCGATACCGTTTGCCGCTAAGACCGACGCTGCCGTCTGAGAGAAAAGCGCTGAATTCAGGCGGGAATCAAACGAGATGGCCACCGACGGTCGGTGATCCTGTGTCGATTGGTTCAGGTAGTCAGCCAGTCCCTGAGTAGCTTGTCCCACGGTGTAGATATTCATTCGATTGGTGCCGACGCCCATGATTCCGCGGAGCCCCGCGGTGCCGAACGAAAGCGTCCGGTAGAATGCGTCAATCAGATCGGATTCATCATCTTGCGCGAGCAGCGTATCCAATTCTTCGATCAGAGCTTGGTCGATGAGATGCTCTTTCCACTCTTCGACCTGCTGCCGAATCCTCTCTTCCATCAGCGCCGTCCTCTCCCGTGCCGATTCCCATTCGCGCAGTTGCCGACGCGCGAAACCCGATGTTTCTTGGACGTTCTAGGTATACTGCAAACATCGACAGAATCCCTATCGACTGACGTAAAACCATAACCTCAACGGGATATGCCAGAATTATTGACGCATATTTAACGAAACTTCGAAATCCCCCTTGCCAAAGCATCCGAGTTGAGTATTATAGATTCTTGCGTGAGAAAGCTCACCTATTCCTCGGTAGCTCAACGGCAGAGCATCCGGCTGTTAACCGGAGGGTTGTAGGTTCGAATCCTACCCGGGGAGCCAGTGCTTCAGAGCCCGCCGATTCCCGGTGGGCTTTTCTATTCTGATTTCGAACGCGGATCCGGTCAAATGCCTATACTTGGAGCCAGAAGCGAATGTTCTGAAAGGAGCATTGCCATGATCGCTGAATTTCAAGATGGGCAGCAAGCATTGAAACGTGCAGTCCTCGCGAGCGACAATGTGGTCTTCTTCGGCGGCGCCGGTGTGTCCACCGAAAGCGGAATCCCTGATTTCCGCAGCTCAAACGGGCTCTACCATCAATCCTATCGCTATCCTCCCGAGCAGGTGGTAAGCCATTCGTTCTTCATGGAGCATACCGAAGCGTTCTATGAGTTCTATCGAGACAAGATGATTAACCTGGATGCTCAGCCCAATATGGCGCACCGACGGTTAGCCGAACTTGAAAGGCAGGGCCACGTAAGGGCGATTGTTACTCAGAACATCGACGGCTTGCATCAGAAAGCAGGCAGTTCTTGCGTCTACGAGCTGCACGGAAGCGTACATCGCAACTACTGCATGGATTGTCACGCGTTCTACCCCGTGGAATACATCGTGGAGACTCCAGGCATTCCCCACTGCGAGCAATGTGGGGGCATCGTCAAACCTGATGTGGTGTTGTACGAGGAGGCCCTTGATGAGAACGTATTGGAAAATGCCGTTCGTGCAATCTCCCAAGCCGAGGTGCTCATCTGTGCCGGCACTTCCCTCTCCGTATACCCTGCCGCTGGCTTGTTACGGTACTTCTCGGGAAAGACGCTAGCAGTGATCAACCTATCCCCCACTGCACTCGACAAGAATGCCGATATTCTGATTCCAGCAAAGGTCGGCGAGGTTTTCGATTGGGATTGATACCACTTTTCTCTTGACCCGATATGTGCACATTCCAAGCTCGCCTGGTCGTATAGATTTCCCAATAGGCGAGCTTGGTCTGCAAAAGAAGCGGGGCGCTAGGCGCTCTTGCCAGTTGTTTCGCTTCCCGCCGGATTGTCTTTCTGCGGTTTGTCACATCGAGACGTCTCGGGCATTGCATTCTGGGACACTGCTTCTTCGGCTTCTGATTCTGCCTTCCCATCGGTCGATTCCGCGGGTTCGCGCGGATTTTCCGAGTCGGCCAGTTCCTGTTCAGGGTGAGAGGCGACAGCTCTACGCGCAGCAGGTTCGGCGGGACCGAGTGCGGCAGCCTGATCCTCGGAGTCCTCGCTATCGGCGGCTTCTTCTGCTTCGCGTTCTGCAGCCAATCGCGCAATAGCTTTCTCGCGCTCTTCGGCACTCATATGTCGTACCAAATAGCATTTATGGATATTCATGCGGCGCTCGAAATCCTGCGGGATGGTACGTTCCGAGATGTCTTCAATGCTGATACCGAAGTTTGCCAGACGCCACAGATTAGGTTTGAAGTTCTTCAGGTTGCAGGAGAAGATGCACAGACCGTTCCGCTCCAGAAGATGCGAGATACCCACGAGCAGCTCGAAATGATCGCGTTGGACGTCCCAAGTGCGCGAACCCATCTGCTTCGAATTGCTGAAGGTGGGAGGATCAACGAAGATCAAATCGTAGATGCGGTGCTTGCGGCGCGCATCGGCAATCCAGGACATCACGTCCTCACGTTCGAATCGATGGGCCCGGCCCTCGAACCCGTTGTTCTCCATATTGCGCTGCGCCCATTGCAGATAGTTACCCGACATATCGACGGTCATGGTCGAGCGCGCTCCACCGCCGGCCGCATAGACCGTTGCGGATCCGGTGTAAGCAAACAGGTTCAAGAAGCTCTTTCCCTGGGAATGGTCTTGGATCATCTGGCGAATCAAACGGTGGTCGAGGAATAGGCCGGTATCGAGTCGCCCTCCCAGGTCGACCTCGAAGGTATAACCGCCTTCTTTCACATGGATGATGCGCGACTCGGAACCGGCATCCCGGTATTGCCCACCACCTTTCTCTTGGCGTCGGGTTTTTGTGAAGACATCGCTCGGGCTGATGCCGAGGACCACCGGGGCGATGGCAAGTACATCTTCGAACCTACGGCGCGCGCGATCCTGGTCGACCGTAGCCGGAGGCGCATATTCGGCGATGGACAGATATGGCCTTCCCTCTAGATCCTCATAGCGATCGACGGCAACCATGTAATCCAGCAAATCTGCATCGTAAATGCGATAGCAGGAGATCCCCATGGTCTGAGCCCATTTGCGTCGTTCTTTTGCAACTTTTCGCAAGCGGGCGGCAAATTGGTCGCTGCCCTTCTCGTACACCGGCACCTGATGCTCGATACCGTCATCGAGCCCGACTACAGTAAGCAGCTGTCGTGGAACAGGCGGTTTGGTGAAGATAAGCAGTGGCGCTTCGATCCGTTTGCCGCCGACGTGTTCTTCCTGAACCGGGGCATGACCGTAGATAGGCGCAAGATCGGCGCCTATCTCGGCGTACAGAGAACCCTCGGGAGCTTGCTCCGACGCCCTCATGAACAGTTCGGTGCCTAATGCGTTATAGGCAACGTCCGCATCGTGTTCGGGCAGGAGGTTGGCTGCTACGAGTGCTGCCTGGCGAATCACCGGCCTGTTATCCTCGCCCGAAGCCTCGACCTGCTTCAGGTATGATTCGGCCGCACGGGTAGCAGCCCGCATCGTGCGATCCGTGGCCTCAATGACTGCTTCCTCTTCTACGGTGATGATTCGTCCCAGTCCCTCGATGCCAGCCGACTTGAGGTATTGAGCAGCTTGTTCGGCAACCGATGGACGGCGGGTGATGCCGAGCGCAAGGACGCCCAGCCCCTGTGCGTCTTGCAGCCCATGTTCAAAGCGCTCATCTGCCTCATCGACTAGACGGTTCCAAAGCTCGGGGTCATGTTCGCCCCACCCTTCGAAACCCCACTTGGAACGAGTCAGGCCGGGAGCGCGATCGGCAACCACGGTTGCCGCCTCAACTGCAAGCATGGGGTTGTTGCACACGGGGTCAATGAGCCGGAAATGCCGGCGATACCCCAGCGTTCGCCAGTTAACGGATTCCAGCAGCATGTTCGCGAAGGCAACATCGACCGATACATTCTGACTACGATGTGCGATGTACGAGCGGTTATAAAGGCTCTCTCCTGCCAAATCGAAGGAGACGGTAGCCTTCTCGCGATAGAGACGCACCGAGATGACGGCATCGGGATTCTTGGGATCGACATCTGGACGGATACCGCGGACCTGCCGCACCTTATCGCAGATGGCGTCCTTGATCCGCTGCGAAGTATAGTGGGAGTTCCGAAGTTCGGCATTCGTGCCGTTCACGAACACGGCGATCGTCGCACTTTCTGCGATGGCTCGATGCCAGGGAAGCTGACGAATATTCGAGTACAGATCATCGGCGTCACGGCACGCAACACGTCCCATTACAACGAGGATACGCGAAGACAACCGCGACCAAAGCAGCGCCTTGTATGCATGCTCCAAATCGGTGAAGAAGGTAACGCCGCCGCCGAGAGGACGGGTTTTCTTGATGCCGAAGGTCTTCAATTCGCGGGCGAGCGCCTCTTCCATACCCGACTGGCAGCTTGCAAAGAATTCGGGGTAGAATTCCCGTTCTCCTTGATTTCCGTCATGTTCTCGGGAAGCGTGTTCGGATCGTTGTGGGAGGCGGTCTTCATTTCGATTGAAATCGCTGCGATCGGGGCGATGCATGCTCTGCGCGCGTTCGTGATCGGCTCCATGGTTACGTCGCTCGGGCCGCGCATTACGGTCTCCATTGCGATCGAATCGGCGATCGCGGCGATTGTCGATCCGGGACCCGCGATTGCTTTGCCGTTGCTTATCAGGGCCTTGATGCCCGTTTCGATGGCTATCCGAATGTCCATGGTTGTAGGAATGAGGACCGGATCCCTTGCCGTGGTACCCATCGCGTCTTGCACCGTGGCTATCGTGCCGGGGCGCTGCCGATTTGCCTCGGCCGGAACCGTGTCCGTTATACCGGCGTTTGCCTTTATCCCCGTTGCCTGAGCGTGCAGGTCCTCGGCCTCGTCCGTTACCGCGTCGTCCTGCGCTGCTGTTGTTGTCTTCCATGACTTTCCTATCAAAATATGGGGCCCCGGCGCTGACCTCCGCTTTTAGGCTCAGGGCAGCCGATGTGCCAGGGCGATGTTACGCACAGGCGTTAATCTTCCAGATAATCTTTCAGCTTGCTCGAACGGCTCGGATGGCGGAGCTTTGCCAGTGTCTTGCTTTCGATTTGGCGGATGCGTTCACGCGTGACGCCGAATTCCCGTCCGACTTCCTCAAGGGTCCGCGGATGGCCGTCCTCCAAACCGAAGCGCAGGGTGATTACCTTGCGCTCGCGTTCGGCCAGACCATCAAGCACCTTGCTTAGCTGTTCCTGAAGCATGCTGAAGCTTGCAGCATCCGGTGGGACGATGGCGGAGTCGTCTTCGATGAAGTCGCCAAGTTGGCTATCTTCCTCTTCGCCTATCGGAGTCTCAAGCGATACGGGTTCCTGGCTGATCTTCTGGATCTCGCGAATACGCTCGGGCGGCAGGTCCATTTCTTCGCCGATTTCCTCGGGAGTAGGCTCGCGTCCGAGTTCCTGCAGCAATTGGCGCTGGATCCGCACGAGCTTATTGATCGTTTCAACCATATGCACCGGGATGCGGATGGTGCGCGCCTGGTCGGCGATTGCGCGGGTGATAGCTTGGCGAATCCACCAGGTGGCATACGTGGAGAACTTGAACCCCTTGGTGTAGTCGAATTTCTCGACCGCGCGGATCAGGCCGAGATTGCCCTCTTGGATCAGGTCGAGGAACAGCATACCGCGACCGACATAGCGTTTAGCGATGGAGACCACCAGACGAAGATTGGCCTCGATCAGCTGCTGCTTCGCCTCAAGCCCCACATTGACGATGCGGTTCAAGCGGCGGCTCTCGCGGCGCGTGAGCTCGCGGCCCTCTTCCTCGGCAGCATCAAGCTCGGCCTGCGCGTTGACGCCTGCCTCGATTTTCATGGCAAGGTCTATTTCCTCCGAAGCAGTCAGAAGGGGCACCTTGCCGATTTCCTTGAGGTACATTCTCACCGGATCGCCCGTCAGTTGCGTTACCGATGTGTCCTGGGAACGGCGCCGGGAAACGCGTGCGGAATTCTTCTTCGAGGTGATCTTCGGAAGATGCACATCGCTTGCGGCGTTCAATTCATGCTCGGGGATACCCTCGATGAGATTCTCCCCATCGTCGGTTCCCTTGCTGTCATCATCGGAGGCGACTACATGCGATTCTGCATCGGCATCGGATCCGCCCATCGCGCGGGACGCGGCTTCTGCGGCCACTTTCTCAACGCTCTGGCCATCGTCTTCGCGAAACGCATCGTCGGCATCGAATTCATCCACGCCGTTAGCGGCAGAGGTCTTGGTGGTCGTCGGATTCTTTTTCGCTGTATCCTTCTTAGCTGAGGAGGATTTCTTGGCGGTCGCCGACGAAGTGGAAGGCGATGATTTCGTTTTCGCCTTGGACTGGGCAGGCTTCCCCGTCGTCTTCTTCTTGGTTCCCTTTGTGCTCTTCGCGCCTTTCTCAGATGATTTCTTGGCCGTGGAACCGGCGCTCTTGGTCGACTTGCTTTTCTTCGCGGCCGACTTGGTTGAGTTCTTCTTCGTTGTGCTCTTGGCCTGCTTGGCCGTTGGCTTCTTTTCAGCAAGCGATTCGGTGGAAGAATCGGCGGATTCGCTCTTGGCAGCCGTCTTCGACGCGGTCTTCTTTACAGCGGTCTTCTTAGCCGCAGCCGTCGTCTTTTTGGCGGGTGCCTTCTTGGCGCTGCTCTTCTTCACCTTCTGTTCTGTGCTATTCGATTGTTTGGGCTTGCTTGTCTTGGTAGTTGCGGAGGATTTCTTCTCTGAGGCTTCTGCCACGTCAACTTCCTTTCGACTGTCATGAATGTCGACACAGTTCTCCTAGTATCAACGGAACTTCTTTTCTAACAGATACAACCGGTTTTACGTCAGCATTACACAATATCTTCGGAAAATTTCCGAGAATATCCGTATAGAACCCAATGTATGGTGGCTACAGAGGGAAACTGAAGCTATAGGAGGCTCATCGGGTCTATGTCGACGGCAACCGATACCCCATCTTTGGCCTTGCGCTTCTTGAAGAACGGCTGGAGTATGCGCGCGGGATCATCGTCGGGCGGGCACTTGATCGTCAGATGCCACCTATACGTTGAGCGCAACCGCGCAAGTACGCACGGCGTTGCGGGAAGCAGCAGCCATGTATCCCCAACCTGGTCGCGAAGAAGCTCGGAAATCTGCCGTGATAGGGCAAGCGCTTCCGTGCGGACAACCGATTCATCGGCTCCCCACACCAGGATGTTCGCGATGCGGACAAACGGCGGATACTTCAGGACGCGGCGCTTATACAGCTCGTCGGAAAGGAAGAGCTGGCGATCATAGTTGGCTGCCGCCCGAATGGGAACAGCATCCGGCTGATAGGTCTGCACAATAACGCGCCCCGGCAATTCCGCGCGCCCTGCTCGTCCGGCGACCTGCTCGATCAAGTCGAATGTCCGCTCGCCCGAACGAAAATCGGGAAGCTTCAAGGTGGTATCAGCATTGATAACGCCCACCAGCGTAACATCGGCAAAATCGAGCCCCTTGGCGATCATCTGCGTGCCCAGAAGGATTGCTGCCTCATCGGACATAAAACGTTCAAGGAGCTTTCGGTGTGCACCCTTTGTTTTCGTTGTGTCGGCATCCATGCGGATGATATCGCATTCGACGCCCTCGAAACCGGCGACAAGCCCTCGGAGACTTGCCTCAACCCGCTGGGTGCCGGCACCGAATTTCTTAAGATAGGGGCTGCCGCATTTCGGACATCGGGCAGGCGCTTTCTCGCGGTAATCGCAGTGATGGCACATCAGCAGAGCGCCTTTCTCGTGAAACGTCAGCGACGTCGAGCAATTTGGGCATTCAGGAACGAACCCGCAGTCACGGCATAGGAGGAATTTCGCAAAACCGCGCTGATTGAGCAGCAGTATTGCCTTCTCACCGCGTCTCATCGTGTCCTCAATGGCATGGGCAAGCTTTGCAGAGAACATCGAACGCGAGCCGCTGCGGAATTCCGCAGACATGTCCACCACTTCGATAGCTGGAAGCGGCTTGCCATTAGCCCGTTCGGGAAGCACGATGCGCTTCCAGTCGGGATTGGACTTGCAGGCGTGCAGCGCCTCTATGGATGGTGTTGCGGAACCCAGGACCAAAGCGGCGCCAGAACGCTTTGCCATCCAATAGGCTACGTCGCGAGATTGGTAGCGCGGCGCCTGATCCTGTTTGTAAGATGATTCGTGCTCTTCGTCGATGACTATAATGCCGAGATTGTCAAGAGGGGTGAAAAGCGCACTACGCGCTCCTACCACCACTCGCGCGCGTCCTGACCGGATGAAGTCCCACTGATCGTAGCGCTCTCCCTGGCTCATGCGGGAATGCATCACCGCTACCTGGTCTCCGAATCTTCCACGGAAACGTGCCACGGTTTGAGGCGTCAGGGAAATCTCGGGGACCAGGACGAGAGCCCTCTGTCCCCGTTCAAGCACACGCTCGATTGCGCGCAGATAGATCTCAGTCTTTCCTGAACCGGTAACCCCATCGACAACTACGACATGCCCGTCATGTTGGTCGAGGGCCACCTGGATAGCTCCAAGCGCCTGTTGCTGTCCGGCAGTGAGTGTCGGCTTCTGACCTATTACCCGGTACTCGGTTTCACTGCGGTTGGAGCGCTCCTCGAAACCGCGCATCCGACGGCGGCGTTCGATTACCACAACGCCCTTTGCCGCAAGCGATTTCAGAGTACGCCCGACCGCACCGTATTCATAGGCAAGCTCCGCAACGCGCAATTCTCCCTGGGATAAAGCCTCAAGGATCGCCGCCTGTTTCACTGCGCCTTTTCGCGGAACAAAATCGTCTGCCTTCGGACCGAGCTTGACCCAACGGTCATCGACTTCGCCGACCTTCGGTGCTTCGACCTTCCATCGGCCGCCGGTATGGACCATGCGCGGAACCCCGCCAGGCGGTGTGAATAGGCGAATACAGGTTGAAAGGGGCGCCACATAACGGTGAGCCAGGAATCTTGCACAAGCCGCACCGTCTTCATTGAAATATGACTGGCTCAAGACCTGATGGATCGATTTGAGCCTTTTCGGATCGAATGGCAGATCGCTTGCTTCGGCCTCGGGATCTGCTTCTCTGATATCAAGCACGAAACCGATGGCCGCACGACGGCCGAACGGCACGGACACCGCACAGCCTATCTGTGCTTCGTCCATGCCGTCCGGGACCGCATACGTAAACGCGTCATCAAGCGCTTGCGTGGGAATATCAAGTATGACCGAAGCGAGCTCCACTAGGCGTCGATCGCAGCTTTCAGCTCGTCGATCTTGTCGGTCTTCTCCCAAGTGAACTCGGGAAGCTCACGTCCGAAATGGCCATAGTTGCTGGTCAATCGGTATATGGGGCGACGCAGGTCCAAATCGCGGATGATAGCGGCCGGGCGGAGATCGAAAACGCGATTGACCGCATTCTCGATATTCTCCTCGGGAACGCTATTCGTGCCAAACGTGTCAACCATCAACGAAACCGGCTCTGCCATGCCGATGGCGTAAGCGACCTGGACCTCGCAGCGTTCGGCCAGATCGGCTGCGACGATATTCTTTGCGACCCAACGAGCTGCATAGGCGGCTGACCGGTCGACCTTGGTGCAATCCTTGCCAGAGAAGGCACCGCCGCCATGGCGGCCCATGCCGCCATAGGTATCGACGATAAGCTTGCGGCCGGTCAATCCGGTGTCGCCCATGGGACCGCCGACAACGAATCGGCCGGTGGGGTTCACGTACACATCAGCCCCGTCCCAGGAAATGCCCTGGGCGTCCATGACGGGCTTGATGACATTCTCGATCAAAGCCGTACGCAGCTCGTCATTGCGTACCTCGGGATTGTGCTGGGTGGAGATCAGGATTTTCTCAACCGCTGTCGGCTTACCGTCGATATAGCGAACGCTGACCTGCGTTTTGCCGTCAGGACGCAAGTAGGGCATAATCCCCTGCTTGCGCACGGCGGTCAACCGTTCGGAAAGTCGGTGCGCCAGATAGATGGGCATCGGCATAAGCGTCGGGGTCTCGTTGCAGGCATAGCCGAACATCATGCCCTGGTCTCCTGCGCCTTCGCTGGTCAGCTCATCGACATCGCCGTTCTGGGCCTCGAACGACTTATCCACGCCCTGGGCGATATCCGGGGATTGCGCATGGATGTAATTCGCCACTGCGCAGGTATTGCAATCGAAACCATAATCAGCGTTGTCGTATCCGATGGATTTGACTACGTCGCGGACGATCGAATCGACATCGACATATGCCTGAGTGCGGACCTCCCCCATGACAGTGATGATGCCCGTCGTGGTGAAGGTCTCGATGGCGGTGCGGACATCCTTCGGATCGGCTTTCTCTCCCGACGGGGATACATATCCCTGTCGGGCAAGCTGCGCTTCGCGCGTCAGGATGGCGTCTAGGATGGCATCCGAAATCTGGTCGCAGATCTTATCGGGATGGCCTTCCGTGACCGATTCGGAAGTGAACAGATACGAATTCTTAGCCATGATTCTCCTTTAAGTTGCCGCAATGCGGCCCTTGTTCGAGTCTGGGCGATACTTTATACCTTTTTCGTGCGGAATGCGCATTTTTCTACGTGGTTTGCTAAACCGTTATTTCCGCATCATGTTCTGCACAATCCCGGTGCAGGCGGTCGCAAGATAAGGAGGGCGCGTATGGCTGGTACTGCATATTCCCAATACGATCCTTCCTCCACTGCGTCTTTGCCCCGAGTAGGCCGATCGACGGCGGGAGGAAGCATCCTCGCCGCCGTTATCGTTGCGGTTTGCGTTGCCTATTGGCTTATTGCAATCGGTTTCTTCTGTTGTTGCATTAACCCGACCACCTGGCTTCTCTCGACAATGACAAGCGATTACCAGACCTCTCCCTACTCTCAATCCCAATTGGTCGAATTAGCTCAGGCAACGCGTGCCTATACCGTGGAGGGGATGGATGCTGATGACCTCTATGCGGCAATCGGGAAACAGGCGAAAAAGCTGACTACGGCAACCATTCAAAGGCAGACCGGCGAGAAGACATCGATAAAGGGCATGTCCGATGCCGAGGTGGGAAAGTATCTCGGAGAGCACTGCGATACCTTGTCCCACCCGCAGGATGCTATGGAGCATCTCGACCAGGTCCATGCAGTGGTTGTCGGAGCCTTTTTCATCCTCCTTTTCACATTGGTCATCGGCATCATCGGCATTGCCTTCCTTCTGAAAAGATCGCGCATATCGCTTGCACGGGCGCTCATAGGAGCCGGCGCAGCTATCTTGATCCTATTCGCCGCCGCCGGAATCTGGGCCGCCTCTGATTTCGACAGCCTGTTCGCAACGCTCCATAGCTTGTTCTTTGCGGCGGGTACCTGGACATTCAGCGCCGATTCTCTACTGATTTGCCAATACCCCGAGAAGTTTTGGACGGCAATGGGTATAGTGTGGGGAGCCGTTACCGTCATCGCGTGTTTGGTGACGCTCTCCATTGGTTCAAGAACGAAAAGGAATGCATAAGCTATGACTGAAGCAGCCGATACGCAGGTACGCGTGCGCTTTGCGCCGTCCCCGACGGGTAAACTCCATCTCGGAGGAGCTCGTACGGCCATTTTCAATTGGGCGTTCGCCCGTTCGATGGGCGGGAAATTCATCCTGCGTATCGAGGATACCGATCCTGAACGTTCAACCGACGCGAACATTGGAATCATCGTACGCGCGCTGCGCTGGCTGGGTCTCGATTGGGACGAAGGCCCAGAAGTCGGTGGTCCGTATGGCCCTTATCGTCAAACCGAGCGGTTCGATACCTACGCAAAAGCGTTAGAGGCTCTGAAGGAACGAGGTGCCGTCTACCCTTGCTTTTGCACGAAAGCGGATCTCGATGCCAAGCGCACGGCTGCCGAACAGGCCGGTATGGCCTATACCGGCTATGATCGGACATGCCGCCATCTTGATCCTGAGGAAGCGTCCCGTCGCATTGCCCAGGGAGAACAGCATGTGTGGCGGTTGAAGGTTCCTGAGAACCATGGGCCGATCTCCTTTGATGATGCGGTCTACGGGCATACCGAATTCCCTGCGGACGTGATGGACGACATGATCGTCGTTCGTTCCGACGGAACTCCGACTTACAACTTTGCAGTCGTTTGCGATGACAGCAACATGAAGATAACCCATGTTATCCGCGGCGATGACCACCTGTCGAACACTCCGCGCCAGATTCTGATCTATGAGGCGTTGGGGCTTCCCGTACCCCAGTTTGCCCATCTATCGATGATTCTCGGACCTGACGGGAAGAAGCTCTCGAAACGGCATGGCGCCACGAGTGTCGAGGAATATCGCGATCGCGGATACCTGCCGGATGCGTTCGTGAATTATCTGGCTTTGCTGGGATGGGCACTGGATGGAGAGACTACAATCATCCCCCGCGACGTTCTCTGCAGCCGTTTCTCGTTGGACCGCATCACGAAGAAGGACGCCGTTTTCGACGAGAAGAAGCTCGACTGGATGAACGGCGTGTATATCCGCAATATGACCGCTGAAGAATGGGTGGACGCTTCTCGGGATTGGCTGGTGAAAGCGGGCGCGGACCCTGCCGACATAGAAATGCGACCGGAGTGGTATGCCAAGCTGTACCCGCTGATTGCCGAACGGTTGAACCGTTTGGACGAAATCCCTGAAAAATTGTCCTATATGTTCTGGGGGCCGGAAGTCAAGTTGGACGAGAAAAGCGTCCGCAAGGTTCTGCATAAGGAAGGAGCGCGTGCCGATGAGGTGCTTCGCGCCGCTCGCGCTATCATTGCGGACGAATCCATCGAATGGGCCTGCGAACCTCTTCAAGACACGGTGCGGGGCCTCGTTGACAGCTTCGGCATGAAAGCCAAGTTCATCTTTCAGCCGATTCGCGTAGCGGTATGCGGCAATATGGTTTCCCCACCGCTGTTCGAGAGCATCGAGCTGCTCCCTCGCGAAGATGTCGTTGCCAGAATAGATATGACCCTGGAAGAAGCGTTCCCGAAGGAATAAGGACATGGCGCAGGAAAACGCATGGAACGACGAAAATCCCCCGGCAGAGGCTGAAGGCAATCCATCCATCGGCATCAGCACCGGAAGCGGAAACGACCCGATGCACCCAGCGAGGTTTTCGGAGGAGCCATCCTCTCCGCCACATGAGCGGTCGACCGACGAAGTGGAGGCCCCAGATGACCGGAGGGCGAACGAGGCCCCAAAGCGCGATGTCCTGCATTTCGAACAGGAGACCGATCAGGAGCCTTCCGTTCAGCAGTCGATATGTCCTGAGCCATCGGTCGAGGAGATACTCTTCCAGCGGGAATACTGCCTCCATTACAAAGGCGGTGCCTGCAACCGATGCGAAATAGCCTGCCCTCATTCGGCTATTTCCTTCGATCACGATGGATGGGCGGTCATTGACGACGCTTCATGCACCCGTTGCGGCATCTGCTATGGGATATGCGATGCATTCATTTCATCACGGATCAATATGACCGAGGTTCGCTCTCGCATTCGCAGGATGACCGTCTTCGACAACACGCTTTATATCACATGCTCTGAAAACGTCTTCTCCGATATGGAATTAGCGGGAAACGTCCTGGAAGTTCCATGCCTTGCAGCCCTCCCTCCGGAACTGATTGCTTCGGTTTTAGGCGAGGGAACACGCGTTATCATTGCCGGTGATTTGAACTATTGCGACGATTGCTCTCTCGCTGGAAATCGGGGCGAAATGCTCTATATGTATGCGTTTCAGTGCGCCGAACAGTGGACCGGCAAGGCGATCGAGTTCGTCGATGAGGTTCCGGAGTCGACTGGTCTCGTCGAGCGCATGAATCAAGACTCGCGACGCGATGCCATCTCGGGATTGCTGTCTGCAGTCGGCGATATTGCAAGCGGGCATTACCGGACCGAGCATGACTCCGAGTTGCGTGAATTTGAAGCACAGCGGGCAGAATCCCGAGCGACCGCGTGGCGCAACGAGGATTTCGATCATCCGCTCAACCAGGCGATGCGCAAAGCCGGACGCTTCAAATCAATGTTCCCCCGACGCGAATTCCTTGTTGATATGCTACAGATTAACCCCAACATCGGTTCAAATATTTCCCTGACCATCAGCTCAACCGATTCGTCGCTCTGTACAAATGCCCACGACTGCGTTGCCTCTTGCATCACCGGGGCTCGCGGGATCGACGATGACGGATGGCTGACATTCGACAGCCGGTACTGCATCGGGTGCGGAATATGCGTAACTGCATGTCGGCAAAGGGCTTGCAGCTTGGTAGAGATAACCGCAGATGACCTTTCTTCAGAACATGTGATTGCCGATATCGAACAGATTCGAGAGGCCCGTCGTGAAAAGGCCGTACGCCTTTCAGACGATGGTCGCAAACGGGCGATCGATGCGGATTCGATTTACGGAGTTGCAGAGCTGTAGGCGATCACAGGTCTTCGATGAACGTCACAAGATGGTTAAGCAGGGATTCCTCATCATTTTCGGCGGTGAAATATGAGAGGGGAACCGTGAGCAGTTGGGAACGCGCTGAATAGCGAATATGCCGACGGCGAAACGTTATCGATTGCTCCTTGCTGATATGAACCGGCTCGATGCGTACATTTCCCGCAACGACGGCGATTGTATGAATGCCCTTCTCGAATGCGAGAGCCTTGATTCTTGCTTTATCGAAGAAATTCTTGGCTGCTTGCGGCATATCCCCATAAGATTTGACCGTTTCCGCCTCGAGCAAGTCGAGTACTTCAAGCGAATCCGACGATGCGAGCTTCCTGTACAGCAGAACACGTTTGTCAACCTCGGGGATGTAGTCTTCTGGCAAGTACATATGCACGGGCACATTCACCGTGATATCTGAAAGCGCAGGAGGAATCAAATCGCTTTGCTCTATTCTCCCCTCTCGGGTAGCATTTACCGCTTCCGATAGCATTTCAGCGAAGAGGTCGAAACCAACGGCACTCAGGTTTCCGCTCTGCTCGGCACCCAATATGCTGCCAGCTCCGCGGATCTCCAGATCGCGCATGGCAATGCGCATCCCACTGCCCAGGTCCTGATGCTCATCGATAGCGAGGAGTCGTTCACGCGCCTCATCGGTCAATTTGACCTTCTCAGGGAACATGAAGTAGGCATATGCCTGAGTGGATGATCGCCCGACACGGCCTTTCAGCTGGTAAAGCTGTGCTAAGCCCAAACGTTGAGAATCCTCGATGATCAGCGTGTTCGTATGAGGATTATCGATTCCGCTCTCGATGATCGTGGTTGCGACAAGCACATCGATTTCTCCTGCCGAGAAGTCCTCCATTACCCGTTCGAGTTCTTCCTTGCTCATTTTCCCATGGGCAATGCCGATCCGCGCTTCCCCGGCCACGGATTTCACCCTCTCGACGGCATCATCGATGGTACGGACTCGGTTACTCACGTAATAGACCTGACCATGGCGGTCAAGTTCCCGCCGAATCGCATCAGCGACTTTGTCGGGATCCCATTCGCCGACAAACACTTTGACCGGTCGACGATCGTCGGGCGGTGAGAGGATTAGGCTCATATCGCGAACGCCTGAAAGGGACATCTGCATCGTGCGGGGAATCGGTGTGGCTGAAAGCGTGAGCACATCCACCGATTCGCGCATGTTCTTCAGCTGCTCCTTTGCCCCTACGCCGAACCGCTGCTCTTCATCGATGATGAGCAATCCCAAATCGTGGGGATTGACATCGCGCGAGAGCAGCCGATGGGTTCCAACGAGGACGTCGACCTTCCCCGCGGCAAAATCCTCGAGGATCTTGCGCTGCTGAGCTTGGGTACGGAAACGAGACAGAACCTCTACGCTTACTTCGAAGGGGTCGAAGCGCTCTTTGAACGTGGTGTAATGCTGCTGTGCAAGGATGGTTGTCGGACACAGGAGCATGACCTGCTTGTTGTCCTGTGTGGCCTTGAATGCCGCGCGCAGGGCGACCTCTGTTTTCCCAAACCCCACATCGCCGCAGATCAATCGGTCCATCGGTTTGGGAGATTGCATATCGGCCTTTACATCCGCAATTGCTGAAAGCTGGTCGGGTGTTTCTTGGTAGGGGAACGCGTCCTCCATTTCCTTCTGCCAAGGGGTATCGGGAGAATAGCGAAATCCCTGCGTAGCTGCCCGGCGCGTGTAGATATCGACCAGGTCGAATGCGAGCTTCTTTGTTGCTTTGCGTGCCTTGTTCAGGGCACGAGACCAATCGCTCGTGTTCAAACGGGTCAACCGTGGGCTGGAGCCCTCCGGTCCGACATATCGGCTTACCCGATCAAGTTGTTCGACCGGTACATACAGCTTGTCGCCTTCAGCGTATTCCAACAGCAGATAGTCACGCGTGGCACCGCCTACGTCTTGATTCACAATCTCCTTGAAAAGCGCAATGCCATGGGCGGCGTGTACGACATAATCTCCTGGTTGATAGGGAAAAGTCATCTGGGTTATATCCACATGGCGGGAAGTTCTCACCGTCCCAGAGCCCTGGGTATCTGCAATGCTGATCAATGCCAGATGTGCTGTCGGCAAAACGATACCCAACGGGATGTCAACGTCGACGATGTTCACTACCCCGCGTTTCAGCTTGATATGACCGCTAGCTCCGTCTCCGGATGTCGCATCCAGAATCTCGGTAATCGGAATGCCTCGGTCAACCAGATCCAATTTCATATCCTGACGTGCACGGTAATTCGGAACACTGAAAACGACGGCATACCGATCATCGACAAGTTGGCGCATACGGGAAAACAACTTTTCCGAGTTTCCCGCAACATTAGTCCGTTTGACAGTCAATTGCTGATCGAGACCCGTGCCTGTGCGTACGATACTCAGATATTGGCATTGCTGGGCATCTCCGAAGCTCATCTGCTGCGGTTTCGAAAAAAGGCCTTCCAACGTTACCTGGGATTCAGATGCCCGCTTCTCTACTTCTTCATAGCAATGAAGGGCATCGTCGAAAATAGAACGCGGCTCAACAAGCGATACCAATGCATCGGACGCAAGGTATGATCCGGCACCGGTGGTCCGAGGATAGAGATACGGAAGCAGCATCTCGGGATGCTCTGGCTCGGTTTCGGCTTCCAGTGCAGCATACATGCGAGCTGCTTCGGAGTCGTATTCGGAAGACTTCGCCAATGCCCGAAGGGCAATTCGTCGATTCTGCGGCGTAATTTTGAATTCCCGTACGGGAAAGATCTGGATAGAGTCAAGCGACGCGATGCTCTGCCCCGTCGAGGGGACGATCCTGCGAATCTCGTCGACCTCGTCGCCGAAGAAATCCACACGCACGGGAAAGCTGGAATTCCCGGGATAGATATCCATGCTGCCGCCATGCACGCAATAGCTTCCCGGACCTTCCAGTTCACCGGTATTGCGATAACCCATGTTGTCGAGTTCGATGGATACCCCTTCGAAATCTGCAACATCGCGTCCTGCAGTATCCCCTACTTCAGAGCAGGTTACCAGATTCATCGGTTCACAGACATGCGATCCGAGCGGGGCAACGCAGCGCACCAATGATCGGCCAGAAGCTACAACCACACATTCCCGCCCGCTTTCAAGCGCATAGAGAGCCTCCATCCGCATTGCGGCTTTTTGCAGGTCGGCAGGGCGATTATCGAATGGAAGGTCGACTCTCTGGGGAAAGCGAAGAACCCGATCGTCACCGAGATATGCTGCCACGGTACGGGCAAAGTCGTAGGCGGCATCCTCTCCGGGAACAACAACCAGTGTGGTTTGGGGAGTCCGATTGAAGCGTGCGGCAACCAAGAAAGGGCGCGCTGATGAAGCTACCCCAAGCGAAGCGTCCTTTCCTGTATCGAGTTTGCCCCAGAATTCACGAAGTGCTCCTGTGGCATCGAGCAAGCTTGAAAGCGCATCGATGAGCATGCGCGCACCTTCCCTTTCGGACAACACGAAAAGCCGCATACCTGCTGGCACGCGACATTTGTTCCGATAGAATAATACCAACCAAACTAAGGAGATTCCATGCCCCGCGAAACAAACCTGGCAAAACGGGAACGCGCCCTCGAAATCGAAGAACGCATGTTGAAACGGTATGGCGAAGGCGAATGCTCGCTTGACTATATAACCCCGTTCCAGTTGACGGTTGCCGTCATTCTCTCTGCACAATGTACCGATGCGGCTGTCAATCGCGTCACCCCGACTCTCTTCAGGGCGTACCCGACACCCGAAGCGCTTGCACAAGCCGATATCGCAACGGT
This sequence comes from Eggerthellaceae bacterium, assembly GCA_050951005.1. GTDB lineage: Bacteria > Actinomycetota > Coriobacteriia > Coriobacteriales > Eggerthellaceae > UMGS1519. The sequence goes on from JBMNIP010000005.1 coordinate 143,518, forward strand.
TGAGGATATCATCCATCCGTTAGGATTCTTCAGGAATAAGGCCCGTAACATCGTAAAGATGTCGCAATCCCTGATGGTTGATTTCGGCGGTGAGGTCCCGAATGACCTGGAACTTCTGCAAACTTTACCCGGTGTGGGTAGGAAGACAGCGAATGTAGTCATGGCACAGGCATTCAGAAATGCACAGGGAATTGCGGTCGATACCCATGTGTTCCGCATTGCCCATCGCCTGCGCCTTGCCGGTCCCTCTGCCGATACGCCGGCAAAAACCGAACAGCAGCTTCTGAAAGTCTATCCGAAGAAATATTGGCTCTACATCAACCACCAATGGGTACATTTCGGACGTGAATTCTGCCGATCCCAACGTCCGAGATGTGCAGACTGCTTCATCTGCGATTTGTGCCCGACGTTCTCGAATCCCGGAGCCAAACGTTAACCCAGTACTTTGCCGGCCCCTGATCTGCGAGATTGAATGTGATTTGCATGCGGGAAGGGCTCAGAAGAGCTGAAGTTGCTTGCATGCGCGCCAGATGCCATCTTCATCGATATCAGAGGTGACCAAATCGGCACGCGCCTTCAATTCGCCGATGGCATTCCCCATAGCAACGCTCGTCCATTCAGGTTGGAACATGCTTAAATCGTTTGAACCGTCACCGAATACCACCACATCACGCTCATCAGCATTGAAGAACTCAACCATCTTTCGTATGCCAACCGACTTATCCGTCGGCTCGCAGTAGATTGATAGGGGCGAATAGCGTGCCCACGTCACCCCATTGAACGGAAAACGCCGCTCCTCCCCCGGTGCACATGGAACGAAGATCTTATATATGGGATCGAGTTCATCGACAGAAAGATTCGGTACCACGACCGTTTTCATATAGGTATCCGGAAGATATTCGGTGAAATCCGGTCGACGGGTATACCGTATGAGTTCGTTTGAAACCATAACGGCCCAAGGTAGATGCTCGCTATCAAGCCAATGCAGGAATGCGCGGCAGGGACCCAAGGGCATCCCCTCGATCCACACCAGCTTGCCATCAACCGTCAGCGAATTTCCCCCATCCGCTACAAGCGAAGTGATGCCATAGGGTTTTGCAAGTTCCAGTGCGTTTCGCTGCAGTCTTCCCGTTGCCAAAGCAACGAAATGACCGGCATCATTGAGCGCGGCAATGGCATCTTGTGCGCTCTTTGGAACCGAATCGGTGGAGCGGGATCGAAGAGTTCCGTCATAATCGAAGAACAGGTAGCGTTTGCGCATACTGCTAGCCCTCGTCAAGAGTCAAAGGATCAATCGGGGCGTTCCAATCACGGCTGATCACGTGATGGTAACCCGGCTCCACCACCTCGCCCGTTGACTTGACGGTTATCGTGCATCCACGATGTACCAGCTCGGCCAATAGCGAATCGACAAGCAACGGAAGGGCGGCAGCAACCTTGGGCGTCAACCCTGCGACCAAAGACGAAGGTTCGGAGTTCTCCACCTGAACGCCGAAGCACAGACCTTCGGCTTTCATGCCCAACACGAATGCCGCATCAAATAGATCGGCCAGCCGAAGCTCATGGAGCGATCCCATGGGAGTGCCGCGATGCGCTAAGTCGTCAGGTGTGTACCGGAAGACCGTGCCCGGTTCGGCACCGGGGTCATCGGCGGCATCAAGGGAGATGATCAGGTCGTATTCCCCCACCATATTCAACAGGTCCAGCGTCATCGACCCACATGAAATCAGCTTCACGTTCTCAGGAAACGAATACGTGCGCTCCAGCTCGGTACAGACAATCGGCCCGATACCATCATCCATCATCAGGAGGTTGCCCACGCAGAGGACGGCGATTTTCGGTTGGGTCATGGGGCTATGCTCCCATCGGGGTACGTATGTTCAGATTATAGTAAGTAGCAAAGGCCAACAGTATCGCAGCGATAACGATACTCACGACGCCCCAGATGCGTTGACGGCGTTGGAACTGCTCCTTCGTCTTGCCACGCTGTATGCACCATATGGCTGCACGCGGTTGCATGGCATAGGAGAAATAGAACGCAAAAACGAAGAGAATCACAAAGGTAAGCGCTGCGAATACGAAGCTCATCGGGGTGCGCAGCGAATACGCGCTGAAGAATACGTTGTCGGCTAACAGCCAGGCAGGATACCACAGCAAGGTGGCGATCATCCCGTGTGCCGGACCCCAGATCGGCGGCATGAAGAGCGCTCCTAAATTGAAGCGCGGCAGTCCGGTCAGGTAATCGCGAACCTGGGCTTGCTGTTCCTTGCGAGCGCGGTCATCATCTCGAACCTGCGCCTTTATCGATTCCGAATTCGATGCATTCTTGTTAACCATGCACACAGTATACGAAAAGGGCCCGCATTCCTGCGAGCCCTTTCGAGTACTAGCTGAAAAAGTACGGCGGATGGTTTAGATGGAATTATCCTCACCAACGATGCTGTGCTTCTCAGGATCATACACCAGGCCACCATGCTCCCGACGGGCGAACATAGATTTGAAGGTCGGCATACCATCCAGGCAAACCAGGTAGATATGCGCGATCATGAAGATGATCATGACAAACATACCGAAGTAGTGGATGATGCGCATGCTCATAGCGCCACCCCAGGCGGCTGTCAGGCCGGCGAATGCCGGTGCCGTTACCTCCCAGAGGGACAGGCCGGTGATTACCATGAAGAGAATCAGCAGGCCGGCGAACCAGTAAGCCAGCTTCTGCAGCGGGTTGAACTTCGCGGTCAGCGGATGCTCCTTCTTCATGAACAGATAGTACTTCAGCTGCGGACCCATCTGATGACGGTTGTCAACCTGCGGGAACCAGTTCTTGTAATCCTTGTCCAAAACACGGGTGCCCTGAGTAGGAGCCCCCTTCACAGTGAACATGAAGATAACGCGCACGATCAGATTGATGCCGACGATGATGCCGCAGCAGATATGAATTCCACGGCACGGACCCATGATGCTCGAAATATACGGGTAATGGATCATGAAGCCGGTGAAAATCAGGATGCACATGCAAATCAAATTGATGTAGTGCGTGACTACCAGCGGAACCGGATGGGCCTCGTTGTAATGCGCCATATGTGCCATTTATTTCACCCCCCAAGGGTTCGTAACGGTGTCGAAGTGACGTCCGGTTGAAGGTTCGGTGATATGTACTGCGCAAGCAGTGCACGGGTCGAAGCTGTGGACCGTGCGCAATGCGTTGATAGGCATATCCATGTCGTCTACCGGCACACCGATCAAGGCCGATTCCATCGGGCCAGGTTCGCCATTCTCGTTGTGGGGAGCGATGTTCCAGGTCGTCGGAATGATGATCTGATATCCGGTGATCTTGCCATTCGAGACGTGCTCGGTATGGTACAGAGCGCCGCGCGGTGCTTCCCAGAAGCCCGTACCGTCGCCGGAGTTCGTATTGTGCTCGATAAACGTCTCGGTATCGCCTTCCTTGATGCAGGAAATCAGCTCCTGAGTCCAATCCTTCATTAGGCCGGCGATGTAGACGGTTTCGACCTGACGGGCGGCCGTACGGCCGAGGGTGGACAACAGAGTCGTCAGCGGAACATCGAGCGTCTTCAAAATCGAGTTGATCTGCTTGGTCACAAACGAGTTGCCACGCAGGTACGCGACCAGCAGACGGGAAAGGCCGCCAGCCTCCATGCACTGGCCGTCGTAGCGCGGTGCCTTGGACCAAGTGTAGCGATCGTCGGTATTGTATTCGGTGAACAACGGCTTGGTCTCGCCCTCGCGCGGGTTCAGGTCGCTGTCGCCTTCGTACCAGGAGTGGCCGACCCATTCGGTGATCTTGTCTTCATCGACATCCTGAACCTTGAAGTCGTCGCCGATGACGCCAGCAGGCAAGTAACGGTCATTCATCTCGAAGGACGGTGCATCGAAGACGCCCCACGCGATATAGCGGCCGCATCCTTTGCCGAATTTGAAAGCGTCGCTGTAGTACTGGGCCAGAATCAACGTATCCTGCAGTACGGTGGTGGAGCACCAATCGTACAGCTCGTTTACCAAGCCCCACAGATCGTCGAGCTTCTCCTCCGTGGGCACCCACATGGTGCCGCCTGGAACTGCCGTCATGATATGCGGCATCTTCCCGCCGATGAGGCCGGCGACCTCAGAAGCCTTGGCCTGCATGGTCAAAGCCTCAAGATAATGCGCAGTCAAGACCAGGTCGACTTCTGCAGGCAGCTTGTAGCCCTTGCCGTTCTCGGAGCCGAACCAGTTGCCCGAGAAGATGGAAAGCTGGCCGTTCTTGGCGAACTTCTGCAAGCGCAGCTTCAGCTGCTTGAAGTCGGTGTTCGTGGAAGTACCCGCAGATTCGGCGATACGCTCGGCCTTCTTCGGGTCAGCCTCAAGGCCGTGAATCGGATTCACATAGTCGAGTGCACACAGGTTGTACAGCCAGAGGATGTGGCTATGCAGGAACTGGGCACCTTCGGTGATATTACGGATGATACGTGCCGCATTCGGAATCTGAATGCCGTAGGTATGCTCGGCGGCAATGGTCGAAGCATGTGCATGAGATACCGGGCAAACGCCGCAGATGCGCTGAACGATTTGAGCTGCATCCTCGGGCGTACGGTCCTCTACGGCAAGCTCCATGCCGCGGAAGCAGCCGCCGGAGACCCAAGCATCGGTAACAACGCCGTCTTCGACTTCCAGCTCGGCACGAAGATGACCCTCAATGCGGGTAATCGGGTCGATTGCAGTGCGTTTTTTCGCCATCGGTTACTCGCCTTCCTTCTCGTTTGCGGCCTTCACGTTCTCGACGGCATCGTACGTGCCGATCATCTGATCGGGGTGCTTGGCATCCCAAGCGCGCATGTTCTCATATCCGACAGTGGATTTGCCGCCGAATTTGCCCTGATGCTTCATGCCGAAGCCGTGGGCAACAACAAGCACGGCAACGATTGCCGTTACGATGCCCGCGATATCGGAAGGCTGGCCTACCCAGTCGCCGACGCGCAAGTCGCGATGACGTTGCAGGAACGGGGTGTTCACCTCGACCCAGTTGTCACCGGTATCGTTCGGATTGGCCTCGCAGCATCCGATGCACGGGGCACCGGACTCGACGCACCAGGAACGGCGATGGTTCCAACGGACGATGCCGCAGTTGGCACGCGTCTGCGGACCACGGCAGCCCATGGCGTACAGGCAGTAGTTCTTCTTCTCTTCCTCCGAACCGAACTGGTAAACGAACTCGCCGTTCTCGAAGTGGCCGCGACGCTCGCAGTTGTCGTGGATGGTCTCGTCGAAGATCAGGCTCGGTTTGTTCTGGCTGTTCAGCTTCGGAAGCGTCTGCTCCAGCACGACGTCGACCAGAACCGCCTCAAGCCATTCGGGGTTCGCAGGGCAACCGGGGATATTAACGACTGGCGTTGAAACGCCCTGCTCCTTCAGATATGCCTGGCAGCCGATAGCGTCGGACACATCCGGATGGGCACCCATCCAACCGCCGTTAACAGCACAGGAACCAAGAGCGACAACCGCATTTGCTCCCTTTGCCGTTTCCAGGAAGATATCAAGTCCGGTTTCCATGGCAACGCGCAGAGCATTGCCATTCCAGCCCTTCAACAGGGCGCCTTCGTACACAAGAATGTAATTGCCTGCTTCGATGGTTTGCTTGCGCGCTTCCTCCATCGAATAACCAGCGGCAGCAGAAAGCGTCTCGTTGTAGTTCAGGGAGATCATCTCCAGAACCACCGTAGCCGGATCGGGTTCATCAACCTGTGCGAAGGATTCCGTGCATCCTGTGCAGGATGCGCCTTCGATCCAGATTACCGGGTAGAGATTACCCTTCTTTGCGCCAATCACGGTATCCGCGAGAGCTTGCTCCACATCTCCGACCGTCAGCTGAGACAGTCCGGCTGCGGCAGCAATCGTGCCACAAAGCCCCAAGAAACTACGACGTGAGACGCCGCGCGCCTCTAGCATATCCCGGAACTTATTGACAGTGGCCTCGTTTTCCATGTGCACACCTCCTCAGGTGTCTAGACGGATAAAACGGTTCCATTCAGTAGGAAGATGAAACAATCCGTCGTCACCCGGAATTCATCCCAACTCATTTGAGGCGGTGTTACATATCACAAAATGTGTAACACTGCACCCAAATTCATAGAACCCCCACGGCTCGGTATACTATCACAGGAAAAATATGTTAGGTCTGCAATGACCATTTATTATGTGAACGGCTGAAAATTCCCGCCAATAACCGCCCTGAACTTCCCACATATTTATTTTTCTGATGGCAATTAATTCCCTGTATTTACCTATGATTTAGCCGCAATATCAATTGATGCCATAGATAATTACACACTTATGAGATATGGGTAATTTTTCAGCCTTGGATCGCGTGGCACTGCCGCCCTCTGGTTAACTTCTTTGGGACATCTATAATCAGATGTCAATATGCGGCTTGTATCCAATGGAAGGTCCCCTGCACATGAATGAGCAACTGAAGATTTCCTATCTTGGTCCCCAGGGAACCTACTCGGACGAGATGGCCCATCGATTCGCTTCGTATCTGGATGGCGGTAACAGCACGGTATTCGAGCCGCGCCATTCCTTCACCGGTATCTTCGAATCCGTCGAAGCCGGGTCATATGGCGTCATTGCGCTGGAGAACTCCCTTGAAGGACCCGTAACCGCAGCCCTCGACGATTTTGTCTTGCATCCCGATGTGGAGATCGTTGCCGAATCGGTGCTCGATATCCACCATTGTCTGATGATGCGCCAGGATGCCGATCCCGATACCGTGAAAACCATCACGAGCCATCCCCAAGGACTCGCACAGTGTCGTTCCTTTGTCAAGGAGAACTTCCCTCAGTGCAATTTGATTGCTTCCGCCTCGACCGCGCAAAGCGCCAGCATGGCTGCTGGAGATCCAGCAGTTGCGGCAATTGCGAGTCCGCGCGCTGCTGAGATCTACGGATTGGATATTCATATGCAGAACGTCGCCGATTCCCCCAGCGATCAAACCTCATTTGTCTTGATTGCGAAAAAGCATCGCGCACGCATCGTAAACAACCCCCCGACGAAGACTTCACTGTTGTTGATGATGAAGGAAAACCGTGCGGGCGTTCTGCTGATGGTTCTTGAAGAATTGGCCTATGCGAATCTGAATCTTACCCGAATCCAATCGCGTCCCACAAAGAAGGCGCTCGGGGAATATCTGTTCTTCTTGGATGTCGATGGAACAGTCGACAATCCCGACCTTCGGACGGCACTCGACTGTCTCCGGTTGAAGCTGCGCGAGGTACGTGTATTGGGATGCTATCCGATAATCTGATGAATTCGGCATTCCCTGCAGTGCAAGCTTCCAATTCAGTCGGTTAGCAGCGAAAACGTCCCTGCTCCTCATGGAAGAACCCCTCTTTCAAGAGATCCCCGACAATCGAAGCCGCCACGTCGCTTTCGACAGGTGTCCGTCCGGCCGAAACCTCGAGTTCGTTCAATCGCTCGACGATATCATCTAGTACGATACCCGGTTCCTCCAGAACCAAGCGAACGATCTCCGCCCGCTTCTGGCGCCTTGATCCCTCGAACGTGCTCTGACGGGTATGATGGGCACTGCACCGCGAAGGGTTGGGGTGCGTCGACTTCAGGTAGGCGCCGTAATCGAGGAGAGCATAGTACCAATCCCGGGGATTGTCCTGGGAACAGGTTGCCTCGATCAAGGGAATCAACTGCTTATCACGCACCGGTTCCTGCGCATCGGGAAACCACTCGTACAAGAAGACGCTCCGCACATTGGTTTCCAGATACACGCCCGGCTTATTCCAGGCAAAGGAACGTACCCCTGCGGCAGTAGCGGGGCCGATGCCGGGAAGCGAGACCAAATCCTGGTAGGCATGCGGCAATTCCCCACCCCATTGCTCAGAACACGTTTCGGCACAATGCTTCAGCATCAATGCACGGCGGTTATACCCGAGTCCCTGCCAGATTTCGAGAACAGCACCGGATTCCGCACTTGCAAGCGCATCGATTGTTGGGAAACGGTCAAGGAAGCGCTTCCAATATCTAATGACCCGGGATACTTGGGTTTGCTGGAGCATGACCTCTGAAACCAGTACTGCATAGGCATCATCGATATGGCGCCAAGGGAGGACGCGATAGTGCTGTCTGCCTTCTTCCCAAACCCGATTGCAGAAAGCGTCGATTCTATCTGGATCAACGGCAGACGGCAACTGAACAGAAGAGCCCATTGAATTCGCTCGATCTGCTTATGAAACAGCCTTCGAAGCGTCGGCAATGACGGTACCGTTATCGTTCTTCGACGTCGATGACGCTCCATTGCCGTCGACGTCGGAGGGAACCGCATTCGGCTTCTTCGGGTCCGCAGAGACAGCGCGGGTGGGCTTTCCCGGTCGCTTCAGGATCTGGGCAAGCATACGGCCAGCCTCTTCGGAATCGCTGCCCATAACAGCCTGGATAGCGGGATGGTCGTTGCCCAGATCAAACAGTTCCTGCAAGGTGATAGCCTGATAGAAGCACCTGAGAAAACGATCGGAGGAAAGCCAAACCCGACGATAATCGCAGCGATCGCACTTGTCGCAAACACCCGTATCAAGGGAGCAGATAGACATATTCACTTCGCCTTGTACCGCGGTGATGACATCGTACATGGTAATTTCTGCCGGGTCTTTCGCCAGCCGGATACCGCCCTTCGAACCGCGTGCCGTCTCAAGGAACCCGGCAACTGCAAGATCATGTTGGATTCCCCGTGCAAATGCGTATGGGATATTCTCCTCTTCGGAGATCTGGGCGATGGAGACATACTCTTTGCCATGGCGGAAAGCCGAACGCAATATGCGGCAAGCGTAATCGCAGCGGCGGGTGATATCCATTACCTGCGTCCTTCCTTTGATTCGTAGGTGTCCAGACGGTCAAGATCGTGCGCGAAGCTCTTGACGATCTCGTCCTCAAGCATGCGGTATTCCCGAGAATCAAGCGGCTGGCAGGAGGCGAGCTTCTCATAGATATTGTCTTCCGACACACGAACATATTCCCGTTTTGCAATGCTTTCGCGGTAGGCCTGCTCTATGGCTTCTCGCGCGCAGAGTGCAATGTCGAAGCGCGAGAGATGAGCAGACAGAAGCACAAGCTTGACAACGTCCAACCGAGCAAGCGACTCATGGTCCCGTACGATTGCCGTCCATAAACGGGTGCGTTCGGCATAGGTGGGCATCTCGATTTCAATCGGGGTTACCGGAGCCAGCATGTCCACCATGTAATCCTCGAGCCGGCAATCCGAAGATGCTGAGGCCATCACGGTGATATTCGGATTCTGGATGGAGGCGCGAATCAGCGCGATGGCCTTCTGGGCACCACGCGAGAGGCGAGGATATGAGAAGCCGTCGCCCTCGTCATAATCCTCCATCGGCAAACCCCACAAGTCGACATCCTCGAGGATGAGCGTTCCATGAATGTTGGAATCAGAGAAGAAGAACCCGATTTTGTTGCGGACCTCAGGCGATGCCATCACGCAGAGAACCGACGACCCCTGATCGTTGGTATCCATGCGAATGCGGATGGACGGCTGTCCGAGCTCGCCTGCTGTGGCGAACATCAGGCGAGAAGCATCCTCCCTTGCAGGAGCGCGGAAAAGAAGGGTTTCAAAAGAAGGCAACCCATCTATGCCATGATGCCGGTTCAAGCGGTTGACGAACTCCTTGAAGCCCTCGTCATGCTGTAAACCGAAGCCACGACGTTTCATCTCCATGACTGCCGTCTCGAAGCCCACCAGGTCCTTATAGGTAAGGGCTTGATACTCTTCTTCGTCATGTTCAGGGAAATCAGGCAGAACGGGAGCAGTTGAAGGCTCCGTGGAATGTGCGTCCAGGGTGCGATCGAGCGAATCCTGTACGGTACCGCTTTCGAACTCGACCCCTTCGACGCTCTCGTTGACATCAATACCCATCTGCTTCAGTTTGCGCAGGGCGAACTCCTGCAGCCGCTCGGTGCATGAACGCGATTCGGTGGGCGTAAGATGCGGAGCCAAACGATGATGCACCGCCTCCGCCATCGTGCGATCCTCGAGGTCGCAGGCGATGTCCCATGCCTGACGCAAGCCATCCACCGCCGGATGAGCATCACTCAAAGGCGATCCTTCTTCGCCTGACGCAGTTTCATAGGCTGTCAGGTACAGCATCAAAGCCTCGGACTTTCGCCCTGACTGATTGCAATGGCGGGCAAGATTCAAATATGTTGCATACCCGATGCCGGCATCGCCAGGGGAATCAGGTCGATCGTTTCGTTCGGAATTGCTTTCGAGCATCGTCGTTCTCCTTGCAGGCCTGCCCGAGAAAATTCGGGCACGAATTTTCTTAGATTGTAACTGGCTTCGTCACATTTCGGTAGTCCGCCAATAGAATTCACGTAATTGTGTCTTTAAATCGAACACCTATAACGACATTGCTCAGAAAAAGCCTGTTTCGCATGGGAAAAAGGCGTCACTGGGCGATGACGGGCCAACCTTCCGCCTTTGCGGTACGCGACAGCCCGCTATCGGGGTCGACTGCGTAAGGATGACGCGCTGCATAGAGCATCGGTCGGTCGGTGTAGTGGTCGCAATACGCGTAAGAAATCTCCCAGTTGCCCACACCGTACCGTTCGTTGGCAAACCGGCGTACCGATGCTACCTTCTCGGCTCCCTCCACCGGCAGGCCGACAACCTTATCGGTATAGCAGCCATTCGAATCAACCGCCATACGCGTGCAAATGCGGTAATCGATAGGATAGAAATGCCGCATGCGGTCGATGATGGGCTCGAAGGTAGCCGAGACGACCATGACAACTCTGCCCGCCCGTTTATGCTGGAGAATCGCATGCTCGAGCTCAGGTCGGAACAGATGGGCGACTTTCTCATCATAGAAATCGTACATTATCTGATCGGCCTGCGCTTTCTTCATCCCTTTGAAGGCGCTGAAAACCTGGCTGCGGACCCAGCTTTGGTTCAAATTGGGAAGATGAAGCTTGTAGGCAAGCCCCCAGAGACCGATGAGGATGCCATGGCCAAGATTGAGGTCACGGCGTTTGAGCAGATACAGGGTAAGGAGCATCGGCGATTTGCCATCGATACACGTACCGTCGAAATCGAATACAACCAACTGCACCTTCGAAGATTTCCGAGGGTCGGGGATGTCCTGAGCCGATATGATTACTTGTTCTGGCAAATACGTCCCTTACAAAAAAACGAGAAGCAATTGCTTCTCGCTAATGTGTAAAACTGGCGGGAAGTACGAGACTTGAACTCGCGACCTCCGACGTGACAGGCCGGCGCTCTAACCAACTGAGCTAACTCCCCGCGTTCAGCAAGGGATACATTATCCGAAACATGACACCAACGCAACCCCTGTTTGAAAATAAATTCACAAATCGTCACTTTAAGCTCACAGGTTTCTGAGATCCGACGTCGCAGATGCAATACAGAGCCTCCACAAGGGCTGACAAACGAACTAACAGGCTCCGATGCCCTTTTCGATTCAGCTATTTCGCCGACATCCCGGGGCGAATACGGGAAACCCGGTCCCCCGCCGCATTCACGGCCATCTTTGCAACATCGGCGATGTCCTGGCTCGTCAAACCCGTGGCATCCGCTGCTGCAGCGACAACCGATTGGGCGAACGGGATAGCCTGCTTGCCCATCTGCTGCGCCTTCCCGACCGCTTGGGTCTTCAGGTGGGACACCACGTTTGCAGCATTCTCCTGTATGGTCGCATCCGATGACACTCCGAACGCGGGTGCGATATGCGTCGATGCATCGGCCGCTTTGCCTGCCAACTGCACGACATCTGCATCTGCCTCGAAATACTCGACAAGGGCACGGCCCATCGCAGCCGTACCGCAATAGCCGATGCCCGCCTTGATAGCCCAACCGATGCCGGGGAACATGCTGACCAATTGACGAGCTGCCGCCCGGCATCCGAACCCGCCGCCGATAACCGCAAGCATCTCCTTTGCTCGGGAAAGCGTCAACGGTTGACCGTAGGCCGCGGCGATCTGCAGCAGCATCTTCAATTGGTTAAGCGTCATGAGCGGCATATCGGCACCTGGGAGAATCACCACGAGCCCGATTCCCGCATTTTGAACAGACGTTGCCCGCACCGATTCCAATGAAAGCGGTCGCCGCACGAACCCGAAGGCATTTGCGAACGCCAAGCGCTTCTCCGGAAACACGTCGACAATCCATTCGCCGATGTCGGTGCACAGGTCAGCCGCGCTCGTTGCGGTGAGGCGATACGTTCCATCAGCTGTGGATTCGGGAATCGCATCGAGCCCGTCTGAATCGAGATGGGGGGAGATCAAGTCCTGTTCCATCAACGGATACTTTGATTCCACGGCGATGCGCGTCACTTCTACAGGAGAAGTTGTAACAACCAGCGAAGGGGTGTTGAGCGAACGCAGGTCCGCCACCAGCATGCCCGTGTCCTTGCTCTTCCCCGCAACCAGGACAGCCATGTCGGCAAGGGCGTCAGGCATACGACCGTCGTTCGGGTAGCCGTCAACTATCACCGAGGCGTTCGGCGCGGAAGTACGGAATGCGGCGGCGATAAGGTTGACTAGATCATCTGGTGCCGTGTCGTCGACATACAGATGCACCCTGATTTCTTTTGAACGGGCTTCTTCGGTATCTGAAACCGCATCGAGCACAGCTTTCACGTCGACGGGAGATTTCATAGCATGCCTTCCTTCCCAGACAACCTTGCAGCCAACCAGTCGGCAAATCCATTGGATACTTGCATTATCGACTATTATGCGCCCAAACGGACCCGATAAGACCGAGACAGATGAAGTTCACCAACATGAAAGACGAACCATAGCTGACAAACGGCAAGGGAATGCCGGTGATAGGCATCAATCCGCAATCCATGCCGATATTCTCAAGGATCTGGAAGCACCACATGCCGACAACGCACATGACCATAATCATGCCGAAGCGATCGGGACAGCCCCGTGCGATACGTATGCTGATGATCATGAGCGCCAGGTAAAGGGCCAGGAGCAGCATAGCCCCGACGAACCCGAATTCCTCTGCAAGCACGCAGAAAACGAAATCGGTGGCAGATTCGGGCAGATATCCCAAGGTTGATTGCGTAGCATTCATAAAGCCCTTGCCGAAAAGACCGCCAGATCCGATGGCGATCTTCGCCTGCTGGAGGTTGTAGCCATCGCCCGTTGGATCATATGAGCTATCGAGGAAGACCAACAGGCGCGCTCGCTGGTAGTCCTTCAAGCCCACATCTTGGCCGGCGAGCGAGTCGAGCAACGGGTCGGTAACGAACACAAGCACCACCAGGCCGAACAGAATTGCCACCGTGCCGATAAGGTAGCGTGCCGATGCTCCGCCCATGAGCAGGGCGATGAAGGCGATGAACAGGTACACCATGCCGGTGCCCAGGTCGGGTTGGGTAAGAATGCAGAAGAACGGGACGCTCATCAACCCGAGGGCCTTAAGGTAGTTGTTAAGGTTGTTCAGCTGCCCGCTGTAGCGTGAGATGATGCTCGCATCCATCAGGATGACGGTAACCTTTGCAAATTCACCGGGCTGGAACGAGATGGGGCCGATACGTACCCAGGAAAGCGCACCATTCGACGTGACGCCTATAAGCGGGATATGCGGCATCAGGATAAGAACGATGTTAATTACCATGAACACCGTGACATATCCCGACAACTGTCGGTAATCGAAACGCCATAGCAACACCATGAGCACGGCTCCGATTGCTGCACCGCCGACTTGGCGGAGGAAATTGTAATCCGCATCGTTGTAGGTGGCCGTGTATGAGACAAGCAATCCGTAAGCCACGAGCAAGACGATCACAACCACAAACGGCACGTTCACCGTCGTCCGCCGCCGCGGTTTTGCGGAAATCCCCGAACGTCCGCGTTGGGGAGTTCGGAGGGAATCTATCTGTACCATCTGCGCCATATAGCATTCGCCTCCTTAGTCCGAACGTCCGGAGGAACCGGAGGTTGATGAGCGCTGGGAGTAGAGCGCTTCGACGCTGCTCATCTTTGTTTTCAGAGTACCCTCGTTGTATTGCAGGGCTGCTTTCATGACCTTGGCAGCTGTCGGGGCGGCAATCGAGCCCCCCGCTTCGCCTTCTTCGATAATGCATGTCACAACATATTTGGGATCGTCATAGGGACCGAAGCACGCGAAGAGCGCATGGTCGTTCTTGTCCGTCTGCTCGGCAGTCCCGGTCTTGCCGGCGACTTTGTATCCGGAAAGCGTGGAAGATATCTGAGAGGTGTTCTCCACAACCCCTATCAAACCCTGTTTGAGAAGATTCAGATGAGACTTGTTCAAATCGTCGATTGTGCTGTCAACACCGCCGTCTTGTTGGATTACTACATCCCCCGATGAGTTGCGGACCTGCTTCAACAGGTGCGGCTTCACCAGATTGCCGCCGGTCGCGATGGCCCCGTATGCAACGGCAAGCTGGAGCATCGTGCCGAGCACGTATCCCTGGCCGATCACCATGTTCGTCATGTCGCCCGGCAACCACTGCGCCTCCTCGGGAGCGTCTTTGAAATACTCGGACTTCCACTCGGGGGTGGGGATGCGCCCTTCGCTCTCGCCGGAGAGGTCTATGCCCGTGGTCTTGTTGAATCCGAACTTCTTGACGTAATCCTGCATCGCGTCATCGCCGATCGTGCCGCGGGCCTCGTAGAAATCCTTTGCAATCTCGTAGAAGACCGAGTCGCAGGATTGGATGATGGCGTTCTTGAAATCAAGCGTGCCATGTCCGCCGGTCTTCCAGCACTTCTGGGCAAAGGACTTCCCAAATCCCGTCCATGTGCCGGTACAGGTCCATGTTTTCGTGCTGTTGGCAAAACCGTATTTCAAACCCGCCATTCCAGTGAAGGATTTAAAGGTGGAAGCGAGGGGGTATTCGCCGCCGATAGCGCGATTGATCAGCGGGTAATAGCTCCCTTCGGTATTGAATTTGTCCCAAACATCCTGCGATATTCCGTTGACGAAGTTATTGGGGTCGAATGTGGGATAGCTCGAAAGCGCAATGATCTCGCCGTTCGTCACATCCATGCAAACCAACGCGCCGGCGCGCCCATGGCCGGTTGAGCCATCGGCCGGATCGATGCATTCCCGCAGGGCGTTGTCGGCAGCCTGCTGCACCTGGCCGCGCAGAGTCAGGTAAAGATCGCTGCCGCGCGAGGGATTGGTCTCCCCCACCACTTGCTGCACATTGCCGCTGGAATCGACAATGAGCGTGCGTACGCCATGGTCTCCTGCGAGAAGATCGTCGTACTGCTGTTCGATGCCGCTCTGTCCGACCTGGTCGCCAGAAGCCAACGTACGGCCTTCGCTCGCATTGTTCAGCTGATCATCGGTAACCGTGCCCGTATATCCCAGAACATGGGCTGCAAGGGCCCCATAGCGGTAATGCCTCGTGGTTGTCTGCTGGATGGAGACCCCCGGAAAGGCATCCGTATGTTCCGTGATGAAGGCTGCATTTCGGATGGAAGCATCGCTTGCAACCACTCGTTGCGTCTGCGACCCGTTTGAACTGTCCAGGATGCGGCTCCGTACGACGCCGAAGGGGATGCCGAGCACAACCGAGAGTCGTTGAACGACGTCATGGTTGTCGGCGACATCGGAATCCGCGACGATCGAGATAGACGATACGTTGTCGACCAATGCCGTTCCATCTGCGTCATAGATGACGCCGCGTGGCGCCTGCGTGGTCACATTGGTATACAGGTTCTGGCGGGCTTTCTCCGAATAGGTCTCGTTTTCCAGGATCTGAAGGCTCCACAGCTTTACGGAGAGCGAGCCGAACACGGCGGCCAGCAGAACTCCCATGGCTACGAAGCGCGAATGCAGGCCGCCCGCCCTCGTCCCCGACGAGGTGGGCCTTTGCGCAACAGCGGGCCTCTCTTCGGGAACCGCGCGATTGGCATCTTGGGTACCCACTCCGTAAACGCTGATGATATTTCCAGTCGAACGCCGTACGTGCGACCCGCCGCCCTGCCGTTTATTCCGCAAATACAGGTATACGAAGACGCCCGCGGCAATGGCCGCAATGATCAGGAAAGCGACGATGATAGCAGTTACCATGCGAAGCCTCAGTTGAATCGGATATTCGTGACGCCCCCGCGTCCCGTACCGCGAAGGGTGCCGCCGGAAGCGCCGAAGCGCACCAAGACGAAGTACCAGATAATTCCGATTGTGGCGTCATAGAGGGTGCATGGAAGCACACGGAAGAGCATCGCATCGCCGAAGCTCACCAATCCGAAGCCGACCAAGAACAAGGCATAGATGAGGTCGACGCAGAGAAGTGCGACCAGAATGGTCAGGATGCTCATGAGCAGGTTGTCGTTTCCGATCATGAGGGCAACGGAGCTTACCGCAAACGACGCCAGGATCAGGCAAAGCGATGTAAGGCCGAATGAGGTGCTTCCCAGCAGGTCGGCGATAAGACCCATAGTGAAAGCGAGGATATAATGAGGTTCTTCCGCATGGATCAGAACATAGGCGATGACAAATGAGGTTATGAAATTCGGCTCGGCATTTCCAAGCTGGATATTCGGGGCAATGATAATCTGCAACAGGATGGCGATAGCCGAGAAGATGATCAGGAAACGGTGACGTTGCAAATCCATGAGCTATCTCCCTTCCTACTCCGAAGATGACGAGCTGCTCGAGCTGTCATCGCTCAGCGCGCCATCAGTACCCATCTTCTTGACGACCATAACCTCTTCGAGCGAATCCGCATCGGCATTGGGCGATACCACGATTGTGCGGTTGGATGCGCCGTCCGTTTCCTCGACCTTCACCACGGTGCCGACCAAAAGTCCGCGCAGGTAGCTTCCGCCGGAACCGCTGGTGATAATTACGTCACCGACCTTGACCTTTTTGTCAGCATCGACATCCTCGAGGTACAGCAGCCCGTCCAGGCTTCCCCGCAGAAGGCCCTGTGCGCGGTTCGATTGCACGAGTACCGCCACGCCGCTTTGGCTGTCCTCGATCAGCCGGACCTCGCTCGTGCTCGGCGTAACCGAGGTGACTTGGCCGACAAGCCCCGTGGAAGCACAAACCGGCATGCCGACTTCCACTCCCGAATCCGAGCCCTGATCGAGCGTGATGGTACGGCTCCAGGCATCGCTCGATTTGCCGATAACGCGGCAGGTAACCGAATCCATGCTGTAAGAATCTTTCAAATCGAGCAGTTTCTGCAGCCGCTTCGCTTCCTGCCGGTACTCCTCGAGCTGGGAGACATAGTTGCGCAGTTCCTCGTTCTGCTGTTTCAACTCGCTGACCGTGTTTGCATCGGTCGTGATGTTCTGTGCGGCGTCGCTTGCGGAATTCCCTGCGGCGCCGATTCCCGAACCCACGATCTGGAATGGAGTTGAGAGCGAATTGAAGCCGTCTTGCAGTTTGTGCAAAGGACCGCCCTCGTCTTCTGCCGCATAGCCGAACGTGCATACCAAAGATACGATCAGGAGAACGATAGCGATCAGGTTGCCACCGAACAGGGAACCTCCGAACTTGAAACGAGAGGGCATGCGATTAAGACCTACTTGGACCGCATCAGCGTTTGACGGAGCGCTGTCGGAGACTCGAGAACCTTCAAACAGCCCATGACCACATTCGTCAGAGCCGTATCGCTTACCCAAACGGGAATCTCAAGCTCGTTGGTAAGATAGCGGTCCAGGCCGGATAGCAATCCGCCGCCGCCGGTGAGAAGGATGCCGTTCTTGATGATGTCCGAAGCCAAGTCAGGATTGGTTTTCTTGAACGTCTCTTTGATGTGCAGCACCATTTCATCGATAGTCGGCTTCAATGCTTGGCGCACATCTTCGGATTGCACAACCACTTCGCGCGGTTGTTCGTTCACCACATCCTGACCGGAAATAACCATGTCGCGCTCGCGCCCATCCTCGAACGGCAAAATGGAACCGATCTTGATCTTGATGACCTCGGCCGTACGCTCGCCGATTTTGATACCCAAAAGGTCGCGCAGATACAGCGCTATCGCCTCGTCCATCCGGTTGCCTGCGATACGAAGCGAGCTGGAGGTGACGATACCGCCCAGAGAAACGACGGCGACCTCGGTGGTGCCTCCGCCGATATCGACGACCATAGAACCCGTCGGTTCCGTGACCGGCAGGTCGGCACCCATGGCAGCTGCCATGGGTTCCTCAATCAGATAGGCTTGGCGGGCGCCTGCCTGGATGGTCGCCTCGAACACGGCACGCTTCTCAACCGATGTGGCTCCGCACGGAATGCATATGACGATACGCGGTTTCGGCTGCCACGGATAGCGACGCTCCACCGCCTTATTGATGAATGCGGAGATCATCGCCTCGGTTACATCGTAATCGGCCACAACACCATCATGGAGCGGGTGCTCGGCCGAAAACGCCTCGGGCGTGTGGTTGATCATATTCTTCGCTTCACGACCCACGGCCAAAACGCGCATTGTGCTTTTCTCAATAGCCACTACGGAGGGCTCGTTGATGACGATGCCCTCACCGGAAATGGCAACAAGGGTGTTAGCGGTTCCGAGATCGATCGCCATATCGTATGACGACCCCATACCGAAACTATCTAGCCAAGACATTTATGGGCAGCCCCCTACAAATTGATTCGGAACCCAAATTCTATCATTGCGAAACCAAACCGTTGCGCGTATTCGGGTAAATTCATGAGCCACGCATAGGTCGTTCAAGAAATGGAAACGGGGTCGCGCGAATGCGACCCCGTATCTCCGTGCTTGGATGATGCGAAGAAAATCAATGCTTCTTGCTCTGTGCGGCATGGAGCAGCCGGTTAAGGGCGTGCAGATACGCCTTAGTAGAAGAGACAATGATGTCGCTGTCCGCTCCGCGGCCGGTGAAGACCTCGCCATCGCCGTCCGTAACGCGAATCGTAACCTCTCCCAGGGCATCGATGCCGCGCGTAACGCTTTGAACGGAGAACTCGGTCAGGTCGTTCTCGACATCGACGATCTTGTTGACCGCTTTATAGACCGCATCGACCGGTCCCGTGCCCACTGCGCAGGACACGTGCTCGACACCGTTCTGATCGTTGAGGATGACCGTTGCTGTCGGGGTCAGCGGCTGGCCACAGGAAATCTGCACTGACTTAAGGCTGTACATGCCGGTTTGGGTCCGGGAATCCTCGCCCACCAGCGACTCCAGATCCTCGTCGTAGATTTCCTTCTTCTTGTCGGCCAGATCAAGGAACGCCTCGTACATACGATCGAGATCCTCGCCCTCGAAATGGTATCCCAGCGCATCCAAGCGGTGTTTCAGCGCCGCATGACCGCTGCGGGCAGAAAGAACGATCTCGCTCTTTCCGGCGCCGACTTCCGCTGGATCGATGATCTCGTAGGTCGTGCGTTTCTTCAGGACGCCATCCTGATGGATGCCGGAGGAATGGGCAAACGCGTTTGCGCCGACAATCGCCTTATTCGGCTGCACGACGAAGCCGGTGATGTTCGATACCAGGCGGCTTGCGCGCATAATCTCCTTCGTGTGGATGTCGGTGTACGCATCCAGCTCTTCACCATGCATCTTGATGCCCATCACCACTTCTTCGAGCGCGGTGTTGCCCGCACGCTCGCCCAAGCCGTTGATCGTGCATTCGAGCTGGGTCGCACCGTTTTCGATGCCGGCAAGTGACAGCGCGGTCGCCATGCCCAAATCGTTATGGCAGTGGACGGAAAGCGTGATGTTCTCGATGCCGTCGACGTGTTCCATCAGGTACTTGATACGGCGTCCGAACTCGTCCGGCAGGGAATAGCCCGTGGTATCGGGGATGTTCACAACGGTCGCACCCGCTTTGATGACCGCTTGGACGACCTTTGCCAAGAACTCGTAATCCGAACGGCCGGCATCCTCGGCATAGAACTGCACGTCGTCGACGTATTGCTTGGCGTACTTCACACAATCGACGGCGCGCTCCAGGCATTGGTCCTCGGTGATATGCAGCTTATCGTGCATATGGCTCGGGGAAACGCCCAGACCGGTTTGGATGCGCGGGAACTTGGCAACCTTCAAGCATTCGCCTGCAGAGTCGATGTCCTTATGAACCGCACGGGTAAGGCCGCATACGGTTGCCTTGTCCCCCACTTCCTTGGCAATAGCCTGAACGCTGGCGAAATCGCCCGGCGAGGAAACCGGGAATCCCGCTTCGATTACATCGACATTCAGCCGCAGCAACTGGCGCGTGATCTGCAGCTTTTCCTCGGTGTTCATTGATGCGCCCGGCGATTGCTCGCCATCGCGCAGAGTCGTGTCGAAGATATTGATCTTGCGAGCCATGGGCTTCCTTCCTTCAATATTGAGATGGGCGGCGAACCCGAAGGGACGATATCCGATTGCGGCTTCAACCCTGATTCGCCGTAAAGGGCCGGACTCCCATTGATCCGAGAGGCCGGCCCCGCCTGCGGGACGAATCGCCCCGCATCGTTACTGGATAGTGCTTATTTCTTGATCCAGCTGAACATGGAACGGACCTTCTCGCCCGTCGTCTCGATCGGATGATTATTCATCTTCTCACGCTGCTCGAGCAGCCACTTATGGCCGTTCGCGCAGTCGTCCATGAATTCCTTGGCAAAGCTGCCGTCCTGGATGCGCTTCAGGATAGTCTTCATGGCCTCACGGGACTTGTCGTTGATGACCATCGGGCCGGCATAATACTCGCCGTACTCCGCGGTGTTGGAGATCGAGTAGTTCATGAAATGGATGCCGGACTCGTACATCAGGTCGACGATCATCTTCATCTCATGATAGACCTCGAAATATGCCAGCTCGGGCGGATATCCGGCATCGGTCAGGGTCTCGAAACCGGCCTTGACGAGCTCGACCAGACCGCCGCAGAGGACTGCCTGCTCGCCGAACAGATCCTCCTCGGTCTCCTGTGCGAACGTGCCCTTCATCAGGCCGGCGCGGGCGCCGCCGATAGCCCAGCCATAGGAAAGCGCAATGTCCCAGGCATTGCCGGTGGCATCCTCGTACACGCAGCACAGGTCAGGCACACCGGAGCCTTCGGTGTACTGACGGCGGACGATGTGACCCGGGCCCTTCGGGGCAACCATGATGACGTTGACGCCTTCGGGAGCCTTGATGTAGCCGTAGTGGATATTGAAACCATGAGCGAATGCCAGCGTGTCGCCCTTGTGCAGATGCGGTGCGATGTGCTCTTTGTAGGTCTGAGCCTGGATCTCGTCAGGGATCAGGATCATGACGACATCGGCCTCTTCGGCAGCCGTATCCATGTCGGTGACCTTCAGACCGGCCTCTTCGGCGACAGCTGCGGACTTCGAACCCGGACGCAGGCCGACGCGCACATCGCAGCCGGAATCCTTCAGGTTCAGCGCATGGGCATGACCCTGGGAGCCGTAGCCGATGATGGCGATCTTCTTGTCCTGGATAACCTTCGGATCGACGTCCTTCTCATAAAGAATTTCAATAGCCATGTTCTCTCCTCTTTCTAATGGCTGATCGGTACCTCATTGCTGTAGCAAAACTTGCCTGCCGTGGGTCACGGATGCGACCACGAACGCAATCTCCGCTGCCAATCACGTACGCCTTTCATGATACACTTCCTCGCTATTCACGGGCGCTTCTGGTCATTGCGATTTTTCCGGTCCGCGTAATCTCCTTGATTCCGTAGGCCCGAAGCAGGTCAACCATGCCTGAAAGCTTGGATTCATCGCCGGTGGCTTCGATAGTGAGCGAGTTCTTCCCTACATCGACCACTTTGGCACGGAAGACGTTCGCAATCTCGATTACCTCGTTGCGGCGATCGGCAGGTGCCGCCACCTTGACCAGCATCAGCTCGCGAACGATGGCCTCGTCGTTGGTTAAATCGCTGATCTTGTACACGCTGATCAGTTTGTGCAGCTGCTTGGTGATCTGCTCGTATGCCACATCATCGGCGTTCACGTATGCGATCAGGCGCGACATGTTCTCATCTTCGGTCGGGGCAACCGACAGCGATTCGATGTTGAATCCACGGCGCGAGACCAGCCCGGTCACGCGGCTCAGCACGCCGGGCTTGTTTTCCACCAGCACCGACAGGATATGCTTGTTCGTATCGCTCATCGGTTACCTCCTTCGCTCTCGTCTACGAACTCGGCGATATCGCCCACAGCCACCGCGCCGATGACATCATCAAGGCCCGCTCCCGGGGCGACCATCGGAAAGACGTTGTCCGCGGTCGGAATCCGCAGATCGAGCAGGGCCGGGCGATCGGCTCCCAGCAGGCGCTCATAAGCGCGCTGAAGCTCTCCCGGTTTGCTGACGCGTTCGCCCTCCCAGGAAAACGCCGTTGCCAGCTTGACGAAGTCAGGGCAATCGGGAAGGACCGTCTGGCTGAACCGGTCCCCGTAGAACAGGTTCTGCCATTGGTGGACCATGCCGAGCGCCAGGTTGTTCATGATGATGACCTTGACGTTGAGCCGCTCGACGGCCGCAGTAGCCATTTCCTGATCGCACATCTGGAACGAACCGTCGCCGGTGATCAGGACGACCTCCTTCTCGGGATAGGCGACCTTCGCGCCGATGGCAGCGGGAAGCCCGAAACCCATGGTGCCCGCACCACCGCTTGAGAGGAACGTGCGCGGAAGGTCGCGGTCGATGTGCTGAGCTGCCCACATCTGATGCTGGCCGACGTCGGTGACCACAATCGAATTCTGCGGGTCGAGCATATCTGAGAGCAGGTCGAGAGCGCCTTCAGGGGTGATCTGACCCTCTTTGCCGGCTACTCCCGGATGGTAGAACGGATAGGTAGACCGCCATTTCTCGACCTTCTTGAGCCATTCGGCCGTCTGCGGTTTGGCATTGCGCTTCTTCAGTTCGGCATTGATGGCGGCAAGCGCCGGCTTCGCGTCTCCGACAATCGGCACGTCGGGAGTGCGGTTCTTGCCGATTTCCGCCGGGTCGATATCGATGTGTATGACCTTTGCATTGCGCGCGAACGTGGAGAGCTTGCCCGTCACACGATCGGAGAACCGGGCGCCGACCGCAATGAGCAGGTCGCTATTCGATGTCGTCATGTTCGCATACTTCGAACCGTGCATGCCCAGCATCCCTAAGCTGAGATGGTGCGTGTTCGGGAATGCGCCTTTTGCCATAAGCGTGCTGACAACGGGAATCTGCATGGACTCGGCAAGTTCTTTAAGCTCCGCCTCGGCTTCAGAAGCGATGATGCCGCCGCCTGCATAGATCACCGGCTGCTTGGCAGCCATGATGGCATCTGCCGCCTGGCGAATCTGCTTGGCGTTGGGCTTAACCGTCGGGCGATAGGACGGCATATTCACGAAATCGGGGTAATGGAACTCGAATTCCGCCGAGCAGATATCGCTCGGGATATCGATGAGCACCGGACCGGGACGGCCGGTCTGCGCAAGATAGAAGGCATCGCGGAACGTCCGCGTCAACTCCTCGGGATCCTGCAGCAGATAGCTGTGCTTGACGATGGGCATCGTGATACCGACGATATCGGACTCTTGGAATGCATCGGTCCCGATGACCGGTCGGGGTACCTGCCCCGTGATGACGACCAGCGGGATGCTGTCCATATAGGCTGTCGCGATACCGGTGACGGTATTCGTGGCACCGGGGCCCGATGTCACGATGACGACCCCCGCCTTGCCTGTGGCGCGGGCATAGCCGTCCGCCTCATGCGTAGCTCCCTGCTCGTGCCGGGCAAGGACATGATGGATGCGTTTAGAACTGTAGAGGGCATCGTAGATCTTGATCGCCTGGCCACCCGGATAGCCGAAGACGGTATCGACGCCCTCGGCCTCGAGGCTTGCGATGACCGCTTGTGCCCCGGTGAGAATCTTGCCTTCGTACTCCGTTTTGCTTCCGTACAACGGCAATCCGCGCCCTGTGGTTTCCTTTGGTTTCTGCTTTGCGCTCATTAGGAGAGATACGCCCCCTTATCTGCACTGGTAACAAGCTGGGCATAGCGTGATAGCACACCCGTGGTGTATTTCGGCTCGGGGGCCTTCCATGCCGCCCGACGCTTTTCCAGCTCCTCGGGTGCAACCTCGAGATCGATGGTACCCGCCGGAATATCGATGGAGATGGTGTCGCCTTCCTGAACCAGCGCGATCGGACCACCGGCAGCGGCTTCCGGACTGATATGGCCCACGCACGGACCCTTGCTTGCGCCGCTGAAACGACCATCCGTTACCAAGGCGACTGATGTATCAAGCCCCATGCCGCAGATTGCCGACGTCGGAGTCAGCATCTCGCGCATGCCCGGTCCCCCCGCCGGACCCTCGTAGCGGATGACCACTACATCTCCGGGGTTGATCTTGCCGCCGAATATAGCCTCGCAAGCCTCTTCTTCGCTGTTGAAGACGCGGGCAGGTCCACGATGCGTCATCATCTCCGCTTTCACGGCGGATTGCTTGACGACGCCTGCATCCGGCGCGAGCGAACCGCGCAGTACGCGCAGACCGCCGGTCGGACTGTACGCGTTCTCGACCGTCCGGACAATGTCGCCGTCAACCGGGGATGTGGAATCCACCCATTCCCTCATTGTGCCGTGGCAAGTGATGGCGTCCATATCAAGTAGGCCATGGCGGCCCAGTTCACCGATGATGGCGGAAACACCGCCAACTGCATTGAGATCCTCGATATGCAGCGGGCCGGCGGGGGCGATGCGGGTCAGATTCGGTGTTTCCTTGCAAACCGCATCCCAATCGTCCATGGTGATCGGGCAGCCTGCCGCCTGGGCGATAGCGGTCAGATGAAGCATGGTGTTGGTGGAGCCACCGAACGCCATATCGAGCACCATGCCGTTATGGATGGAATGCTCGTTGATCAGGTCGCGTGCGGTGATGCCCTTCTCAAGAAGCTCCATGACCTTCATGCCGGCATGCTTGGCCAAGCGAATGCGCTCAGAATAAACCGCGGGGATGGTTCCGTTGCCCTCAAGCGCGATGCCCAGGGCCTCTGACAGGCAGCCGATGGAATTTGCGGTGAACATGCCCGAGCAGCTGCCGCAGGTCGGGCATGCCGTATTCTCATACCACTTGCATTCCTCCTCGGTCATCGTGCCGGCCGTAACCGCGCCAACCGCATCGAACAACGTGTTGAGATCTGTTTCCTTCCCGTTCTTGTCCCGACCGGCAAGCATTGGGCCTCCGGTGACGATTACCGTGGGGATGTCGATGCGGCAAGCGGCGATCAGCATGCCCGGAACCACCTTGTCACAGCTGGGAATGAGCACCATCGCATCGAACTGGTGGCCTTGGATTCCGCACTCGACACTATCCGCGATGACCTCGCGGCTGGTCAGCGAGTAGCGCATTCCCGCGTGGTTCATCGCAATGCCATCGCAGACGCCGATCGTGTTCATTTGGATCGGAGTTCCGCCAGCCATGCGGACACCGGCTTTCACAGCATCGGCGATCTGCTGCAGATGAATATGACCGGGAATAATCTCATTTTGCGAGGAGAACACCGCTACCAGCGGTCGGTCGATCTCCTCGTCGGTCAAACCATCGGCCTTCAGCAAGCTGCGATGAGGGGCGCGTGCCAGGCCCTTCTTGACCGCATCGCTTCTCAGTTCCATGTTTGTGTCCCATCTCTTTCTATCCCGCCAGTGCAGGATGTCTGTGTACGCCTTGCGCGGAGCGCGTGGCGTGGGCTGGCGGATACCATCTGCCGAGAACCCGTTACTAATAAAAAAACCCGGTGGCAAGCCGCCCCGGGTACGTAGCAGAGACAAAGGTTGCGACCTGCCTGATAAAGGCCGGGTCCGCATCCCCAATGGACTGTATCGGTGGTCACCGGTTCGACTTACTGGCAGTGTTCCCATATCGGAGGTCATCCGTACCAGAACACCACGTTCGCTCAAACTGCTCAGAGGTGGCTTTCAAGACGTCCAACGCAAGCTCGCAGCAACCGCTTGCTCTCTGTGGGATGGATGGCCTCTACTTTCCTCTTCATCGCCTTTAGCTATTGAGTTTGTACATCAAGTATAGTCAAGCATCTTTCCGAATCAAGACTGCTTTCCAAACTTGGGAGAAACGCCGCCGAACATCGGTAATCGGCATCAGCATCAGCGAAGATGCGCTATTATCGCGCACATGAGCCGGGTGAAATCCCGTTCGCGATCCTGCGCGACATCCATGACCTCATCCGAGTTCGGATCAGCTCCCGCCACCCCGCAGGCCATATTCGAGATAAGCGACATGCCCAGCACGCGCATGCCCATGTGACGTGCGGCAATCACTTCCTCGACAACGCTCATGGCTACAGTATCGGCACCCCACGATGCAAACATGCGAATCTCGGCCGGTGTCTCGAAACTCGGGCCGAGCAGTCCGAGGTACACCCCCTGCTGCATGGGAACATCCAACTGCTGTCCCATTTCCAGCGCCATAGCTGCCAATTCCGGATCGAAAGCATTGAGCATCGGCACGAACCGTTGGCTGAGCTTGTCAGCATCGACACCGACAAGGGGATTCGTCCCGGTGAAGTTGATTTGGTCGGTCATCACGCAGAAGTCGCCCACATGGAAAGTCGGATTGATCGCCCCGGCCGCGTTCGTGGTGATAAGCGTGTCGATGCCGCACTGTGCCATGAGCCAAACGGGAAACGCTACCTGCTGAGCGGTGTTGCCCTCATACTTGTGCAGCCGACCCTGCATGCACAGAACGGACGCATCGGTACCTGGGACGATGCCGAGGACGAAGCGCCCAACATGGCCTACCGCAGTCGATGTCTTCATATGCGGCAGCTTGCCGAATGGCAGGAAGCGGCTGTCCTGCAAGCAATCGGCAAACGGGTTCAGTCCACTGCCGAGGATGATGCCCGCAACAGGCCTATCGTCTGCGATGAAGTCCTGCAGAACCGGTCGTGCCTCGTTCAAATCATCAATGAGCGTTTCGGTCATGATTCCTCCTTGGGAAAGCCGCCTTGAGCATGGCAGGATAGCGTTTATTCGGAACCGGCATTCCGAGCAGTGAGCACGCGCGGCCTGCCGGCCATATCGTCGATGATTGCTATATCGGAAAAACCGGCATCCTCGGCAAGAGTCGCCGCATGGGACAGGCAATCCTCATGCAACTCGCAGCAGAAGGCCCCCGCCGGCTTGAGCGCATCCTTTGCAAAGGGCAGCAGCCGCCGGTAGAAATCAAGCCCGTCTGCTCCCCCATCAAGCGCAAGCCGCGGTTCGTAATCATGCACTTCTATATCGAGTCCTTGGTAAACCTGCGTCGGGATATAAGGGGGATTCGATATCAGCGCATCGAAGGTTCCCATGGCTTCGGGTGCGATAGCAGCTCCCAAATCGCACTCGAGGACACTGACGCGGTCCCCCACATTCAGCCGACGGACGTTCTTCCTTGCAAGGTCGACCGCAAGGGGTGAGATGTCGGTGGCGGTGACTTCGACATCGGAACGCTCGGTTGCAAGCGCGCATGCAATGCATCCCGTTCCGGTTCCGACCTCGAGTATCTGCAGCATCTGATTTCCCGAAGAAGAACGCCCGACATCGTCTCCAGTAACCGATGCCGCATCGGTTAAGTCTTCATCTTCGTTATCGGACGGGGCTATCGATTGCGCATGAGCCTGGTTGGCAAGGATCTCCTCGATCTCATCGACCGGATGCGAATCGGTAGCCACGCGGCGCGGTGCCTTAGGAAGCATATCCAGGAGGCTGGACACCAGCACCTCGGTCTCGGGACGAGGGATGAGCACCCCGGGTTCCACCTCTACGGTGATGAAGCGAAACGGTGCGCTTCCCGTAAGATACTGAAGTGGCTCGCCCTTCGCACGACGACGCACGGCATCGCGCATGAAATCAAGCTCAGCGGAATTCAGCACCCGGTCCAAATCGAGATAGAGCTCGATCTTCTGCAGCCCGGTCGCATGGCCCACAAGCCATTGGGCCGACGCACGTGGGTCGGGATCGTGATGCTTTGCCAGATATCCCTCGCACCAGGACAGCATGGCGCGAATCGTCCATGCCCGCCTCTCCGCCTCGTTTGTCGGACCAGGCTGTCGCTTCTCGTTTTCCATCGCAGTCTAAATTACGCCACTTCGCTCGCTGCTTCGAGTTTCTGCGCGCGGTCAGCCGCCTGCAATTCGCTGATCAGCTCGGCCAATCCGGCACCGCCGCTTCCCAGAAGGACGCCGTGGTAGGTTCCGTTGTAGCCGATACGATGATCGGTCACACGGTCCTGCGGCGCATTGTACGTACGAATCTTCTCGGAGCGATCGCCATGCCCGATCTGGCTGCGGCGCTCGGCGCCCTCCGCTTCCCGCTGCTCCTCGAGCATCTTGTCATACAAGCGGGCACGGAGCACTTCCATCGCCGCAATCTTATTCTGGAGTTGCGACTTCTGGTCCTGGGACTGCACAACCAGCCCGGTGGGAATATGCGTAATGCGAACCGCCGAGTCGGTCGTGTTGACGCACTGGCCGCCGGGTCCTCCCGCCCGGTATACGTCGATGCGAAGATCCTCGGGTTTGATCTCGACTTCGACCTCGTCGGCTTCTGGAAGAACGGCTACCGTTGCAGTAGAGGTGTGGATGCGCCCTTGGCTTTCGGTTTTCGGTACACGCTGAACCCGATGGACGCCCGACTCGAACTTCATTATCGAATAGACTTTGTCGCCTTTCACCTTGAACTGGATGGATTTATAGCCGCCCGCATCGGAGGGCGAGGAATCCATGACCTCGATCTTCCAATGGCGCTCTTCTGCGAATCGTTCGTACATGCGGAACAAATCGCCTGCGAAGATGGCCGCTTCGTCCCCGCCTGCTCCCGCGCGGATCTCAACGATGATGTCTTTCTCGTCGGCCGGATCTGCGGGAATCAGCATGACCTTGATCTCGTCTTCGAGTTCGGGAAGCTCCTTCTCGATCCGGTCGATCTCCTCCTGCCCGAATTCCTTCATCTCAGGATCGTCGAGCATCTCATGCGCCTCATCGAGGTCATCGCAATCCTGCACATACGCGCGGGCCTTCTCCACCAACGGTCCCTGGTCGGAAAACTCCTTGGCCAGCTTCATGTATTCCTTCTGGTCGTTGACCACCTCGGGGTCGCCCATCTTGCGCTCGAGGTCCTCGTATGCGCCGATGATGTTCTCCAGCTTCGAGCGCATGCCGTTGCCTTTTGCCTCTTTCATCTCTAACCTTCCTTGCTGCTCTTCCGTGAATCTCTTGAGTCTGATGAGGGCTCAGCTAGAGATGCTCGGAAGATTGGGTGGTAAGAAAGGCAGCAGCAGCTTCGGCAGCCACTGCCCCGTCGCTGACGGCGGTCACAACTTGGCGCAGGGGCTTCGTCCGGAGGTCCCCTGCAACGAAAACACCGGGAACCGAGGTTTCGCAATCCTCGGAGGCCTTAACGTAGCCGCGCTGGTCGCAATCGACCTGATTGGCGAACAGCGCTGAATTGGGCTCGCTGCCGATGGCAACGAAAACCGCAGCGGCGGGGATCTCTTCGGTGTTTCCCGTATCGATATTGCGGACAATCGCTCCGCCGACCTTGCCATCCCTTTCCACCACGCGGTCGATTACCGACCGATAGCGGAAACGAATATTGTCAGTATGTTCGGCAGCCTCGGTATATATGGCCGTTGCACGCACACGGTCGCGCCGGTAAACGATGGTTACCGAATGGCATATCTTCGCCAGGTACAGCGAATCTTCCACTGCCGTGTTGGCCCCTCCGTAAACGATGACGTCTTTACCGCGGAAGAAATTGCCGTCGCAAGTGGCGCAGTAGCTGACGCCGCGGCCCCGCAGTTCTTCTTCGCCAGGGACCTGCATCGTGCGTGCGGAAGCGCCGGTCGCCAGTATTACGGTGCGAGCATGATACGTATCCGTGGCCGTCGTTATGATCTTCTTACTTCCCGAAAGATCTACGGAAAGGACCTGGGACGAAACCGTCTGTGCACCGAACCGTTTCGCCTGCGTATCCATATCCATTCCCAGCTGGAAACCATCGACTCCTTCGGGAAAACCGGGATAGTTGTCTATGCGCGCAGTGTTGCCCAATTGACCGCCGGCAATCGTCTGCTCGAAGACGACGGCCTGCCAACCTGCACGCGAACCATACAGGGCCGCGGTCATACCCGCTGGTCCGGCTCCGATAATGGCAATATCGATAGTATGTTGATCGCCCATAGAGCGTTCTCTCCAATCCTGTCGCTCGCTTACGGCCGCAAGAAAAGCAGCCCGTACGGAAGTGTTCACGGGCTGCAGGTAAGTAGGAGCATTCGCTATGCGAAAAGCTGCATAATGACATCCTTCGGTTGGGCGCCGACCGTCTGGTTCTTAACTTTTCCCTGTTCGAAGACCATGATAGTCGGAATGCTCATAATGCCGAAGCGCTGTGCGATGTCAGGGCTCTGGTCCACATCGATCCGGTACACCTCTGCCTTCCCCTGCATCTCCTGATCAATCTGCTCGATCAAGGGGGCGACCATCTTGCATGGACCGCACCAAGTGGCGAAGAAGTCCACCAGTACCGGCTTATCGGCATCAAGGACCTTCTGGTCGAACTCCTGAGAAGAGATCAGCTGGACCATCTTCTTGCTCCGTTCTGATACATTACATCTGGATGACACGTAAGCGATGTGTCGACCCACGTCTATTTTCAGGATGAGAATAGCATAGACCGTATACGGAAAGAGATGAATACATGGACTTTACGGAACAAGGCGTACCGGCACCCTCTGCGGGCAGATCTCCGTATTTGAACCACCCGGTACTCCCCTTCCATATGGTTCTCGAGGGCGGAGCCATGCGTGGACTGTTCACGGCCGGTATCCTGGATTACCTGCTGCAGCAGGGCATATTGGCGAAGCGCACCATCGGCGTCTCCGCCGGTGCGCTGGTCGGCTACAGCTATGTTTGCGGTGCCATGGGCAGAACGGCCTACATCAATCTGAAATATTGCGCCGACCGACGCTATCTGTCTGCAAGCAACATCCTGCTGACCGGCGATGCGCTCGGAATCGATTTCACCTTCAACCGCATCCCGAACGAATTCGAGCATTTCGACATGGCGGACATCTTCTCATCGCCCATGAAGCTCACCTCGGTGGCAAGCGATCTCGAACTCGGAGAAGCCGACTATCATGATGTCGAGCCGACCGACCATACGGGTTATGTCGGAAAAGACCACAACGAGGTGGACGCCAACCTGGCATACCTCATTGCCTCCTCGGCGATGCCGCTCGCAAGCCATCGGACCTTCGTCGACGGGAAAACGCTGCTCGATGGCGGCGTTTGCGACAGCGTGCCCATCACGTATTCGATCATGCGCGGCCTCGCGGAAGGAATCTACAAGCATGTGGTGATCCTGACCCAGGATCCGGGCTATGTGAAGCAGCCGAACAAGGCAAGCGTGCTGGTGGCGCGCCACTATTCCCAATACCCCTACTTCGTCGAACGGTTCGAGAACCGCCACCATGATTACAACCGCGTCTACCGCAAGGTCGAGCGCATGGCTGACGCAGGCAAGATCTTCCTGTATCGGCCCCAGAAACCGGTCGAGGTGTCAACGCTCGAAAGCGACCAGGATAAACTCCTCGACCTGTACTTGGAAGGCTACTCGCAAGCCGCCGAACGCTTCGACGAGCTGTGCCGCTACCTGGAGATAGACTAGACATACACCCGATGCCGTGAAAAAGGGGGCCAGGTTCAAACCTGGCCCCCTTCGATTATGCGGAAACGGAGAATGGCTGAGGCTAGCCACGGCGCTCCTTGATCTCTGCCGTGATATCGGCGATGAATTCGTCAAGAGAACGCTGAATCGTCTCGTTCGAACGGTCGCGAACGCTGATATTCGCCGCTTCTTCTTCCTTCTGGCCCAGGATAAGCATATACGGCACCCTGTCGATGCCGCGCGCTTCGCGGATCTTGTATCCGATCTTCTCGTCGCGCTCATCAACCACCACGCGCACTCCGGCCGCCCTCAGACGGTCAGCCACGCTGTGGGCATAATCGCGGTGCTTCTCCGATACCGGCAGGACCTTCACCTGGCAGGGGGCCAACCACGTGGGGAATTTGCCTGCGTATTGCTCGGTGAGCATGCCGATGAAGCGCTCGAACGAGCCGAAACCGGCACGATGGATCATGATCGGACGCTTCTTCGTACCGTCTTTATCGGTGTACTCGAGCTCGAAGTTCTGCGGAAGTTGAAAATCGAGCTGAATGGTACCGCACTGCCACGTACGGCCCAGGCAGTCCTGCAGGTGGAAGTCGATCTTCGGCCCATAGAAGGCCCCATCCCCCTCATTCAAGGTGTAATCGACGTCCATCGCCTTCAATGCGGCACGAAGGCCGTCTTCGGCAAGAGCCCAATCCTCGTCCGATCCCATCGAATCCTCGGGACGGGTCGACAGCTCCACCTTATAGGGGAATCCGAATTGCTTGTAATACGAGGTAATAAGCTGTGCCGTCTCAACCACCAGGTCGGTGATCTGATCGGGCCGGACGAACAGATGGGCATCGTCCTGGGTGAACGCGCGCACGCGGAACAAGCCATGCAGGGCGCCTTTAAGCTCGTGGCGATGGTCCTTGCCGGCCTCGGCAAGTTTCAAGGGCAGGTCGCGATACGAGCGGGGCTTGCTTTTGTAGATAAGGCAGGCGCCTGGGCAGTTCATGGGTTTGACGGCGAATTCCTCGTCATCGATCGTCGTCGTGTACATGTTCTCTTTGTAATGGTCCCAATGACCGGAGGTCTCCCACAGGCTGCGGCTTAAGATAATCGGGGTATCCACCTGGTCGTAACCGTATTCTTCCTGCTTCTCTATCCAGTATTGCATGAGCGAGTTCTTCAAGCGCATGCCGTTGGGCAGCCAGAAGGGGAATCCGGGCCCTTCATCGGCCATCATGAACAGCTCCATCTCCTTGCCGATCTTACGATGGTCGCGCTTTGCCGCCTCTTCGCGCATCTGCTCGTACGCCCTCAGGTCCTCCTTTGATTTGAACGCGATACCGTTGATGCGGGTCAGCATCTTGTTGTCCTTGTCGCCCTTCCAGTAGGCTCCCGAAACCGCCGTAAGCTTGAAGGCCTTGAGCGCTTTCGTGTAGCACAGGTGCGGACCGACGCACATATCGATGTATTCCCCCTGCTGGTAGAAGGTAATACGGGCATCTTCCGGCAGATCGCCGATGTGCTCGACCTTGTACTTCTCGTTCCGCTCCTCCATCAGCTTGACGGCCTCGGTACGAGGCAGCTCGAAGACGGTGAATTTCAGGTTTTCCTTGCAGATCTTCTTCATCTCGGCTTCGATTGCCGAGAAATCCTCTTCGGATACCTTCTGATCGCCGAAATCGATATCGTAGAAGAATCCGTTATCGGTAGCTGGCCCGTAGCCGAAGTCCGCCTGCGGATACAGGCGCTTGACCGCCTGCGCCATGATATGCGCTGCGGAATGGCGGATGACGTGAAGCTCCTGGTCCTCCGGGCATTCGTCGACATGGCCGTCGTTATACAATACCTTCATTGTTTCCCCTTCTGAAATGGATAGGCAGAACAACCGCTGAGACACATCGGCCCCGGCGGGGATAGAAAACCCTTAGGATCGGGTGCTTCCGGTACTTTGAACAGTGCGCTCCTGGTGCGAAGCGTCATTTGTCGCTTGCTGCGGGGTTCCCTGGGAGGGACGCGGGCGCTGCTGACGAGCTCGGCGCTGTTGCGGACGGGGCTGCGCTCGACCGACGGGGGCCGCACAGTAGGGGCAGATGTTCCAGGATGGATCCAAGGCCTTGCCGCAGCGCCGGCACAGGTTCTTCAAACGCTGATGGCAATTCGGGCATACGATGTAGTCATATTCCACCGGATAGCCGCAACGCGCACATTCGCCGTACTTCATCAATTCGCGTTGCTTGAGCGCCACCTCGAGCTCCTGCTCGTCATGGTCGATCTGCATCAGGGGTGGACGCAACAGCAGATAGGCGATGACGCCGATGATGGGGATCAGGGAGACGATGGTCCACACATACCATTTCGTTCCACGCGAATAGGCATCGCGGGATACCCAGATGACGCAAAGAACGTAGAGCGCGATAAGCATTATCAGCGCCACCGTGAAGGTGGTCTGCAGCTCGGATGACCAGAGCTGCCCCAAAAGCTCGCCCATATTACCTCGTTCCCCTTGGAATCACATTGAATCGTATCGGTTGCAAATCGTGTTTATTCTAGCAAACTGCCATAAAGCCTCAACTGCGGCGATCCGGCATACCGGATCGCCGCAGTTCCATGACCGGCATTATGCCTAGGACAATTCTTCGAGCCGGGCCTTCGTCAAACGCAGCTTCTCGGAAGCCTCATCGAACTTCGCCTGGTCCTTTGCGATAATCTCAGGTTTTGCCTTCGCCAGATACCCAGGATTATGGAGCTTCTTATCCAGCTTCGCGACATCCTTCTCCAAGCCGGCGAGGGACTTGGTCAGCCGCGCGCGTTCGGCATCGAAATCTACCAGCCCCGAAAGGACCAGATATACTTCCCCTCCAGTGATCAAAGCGACGCTCGATTCTGCTGGTTTCTCAGCATCCTCGGAGATGACCAGCGAATCCAGATTGGCCATGTCGGTGACAAGCTCGCGCTGTTCCTCCAAAAGCGGCACATCGGCTGCACCGACCTTGACCAGGATCTGCATCGGCTTCTTAGGAGAGATGCCATGGCGCGCACGAACCGCCCGAACGCTCGACACCACGTCGATAACCATGGCGATAGCTCGCTCGGAACCCTCGTCAAGGTATTTTGAAAGCGCCTGGGCATCCGGCCAGGGCGCGATCATCAGCGAATCTGCCTTGTCCTGAGCCGGCAACTCCTGGTATATCTCCTCGGTGACGAACGGCATGATCGGATGCAGCAGGCGCAGGGCGGTATCCAGCACGAAAACCAAGTTGCGCTGAGTGGCCTGACGCTCTTCGGGCGTACCCTGCAGGCGGATTTTCGAAAGCTCGATGTACCAATCGCAGAACTCGTTCCAGAAGAACGCATACAGCTCGCGCGTGATCTCGCCGAAGTTGAATTCAGAATAGGCGTCGTCCACATGGCGGACCAATTGGGCCAGACGAGAGAATATCCACTTGTCGGCCGGCGCAATCGGCTCGGGATCGCCTGGCACATAATCATCCAGATTCATCTGCACGAAACGCGCGGCATTGCGGATCTTATTCGAGAAGTTCCGGCTGCTTTCCAGCTTGGCTTCATTGAATTTCAGATCCTGGGCACCCGTCACCTGCATCAGCAAGCCGAAGCGCATGCCGTCGGCACCGTAATCCTTCATCAGCTTCAGCGGGTCGACGCCGTTGCCGCGGCTCTTGCTCATGGGCTTGCCGTCGGCTCCCATAACCGTCGGATAGATGATCACGTGCTCGAAGGGTATGGCACCGATGCAGTATTCGCTGGCCATGACCATTCGAGCTACCCACAGTCCCATGATGTCCCGAGCGGTTGCCAGAACCTGTGTCGGATACGCGCGCTTCAGTTCGGGCGCGTCCGTTCCCTCCTTGGTCCAACCCATCGTGGCGAACGGCCACAGCTGGCTCGAGAACCAGGTATCGAGCACGTCCTCGTCTTGGCGGACGGGATGGCCGCAGTTCGGACAGACGGCAACGTCGTCTACACTGGCATCTTCCCAACCGCACGAATCGCAGTAGAACATCGGGATGCGATGGCCCCACCACAGCTGGCGGCTGATGCACCAGTCCTTAAGGTTGTCGAGCCAATCAAGATAAACCTGGCTCCAGCGGGCGGGATGGAATTGGATCTCGCCGGACTCGACGGCCTGCTTGGCCGGTCCCTTCAACCTATCGACCGCCACGAACCACTGCTCGGACTCCCATGGCTCAAGCTTTGTATGGCATCGGTAGCACGTCATAACCGAATGGTCATGCTCTTCGACCTTGTCGAGCAGGCCCAGGCTCTCGAATTCGGCAACGATGGCTTCGCGCGCCTCGTCGCGATCCATCCCGCTGAACTTGCCGTATCCGTCGACCACATGGGCGGTCTCGTCGAAGATGTTGATCTTCTCAAGCCCGTGTCGCTCCCCCATGCCCCAGTCGTTCGGATCGTGTGCAGGCGTCACCTTCACGAAGCCCGTGCCGAATCCGGCATCGACATAGTAATCCGAGAAAATAGGGATCTCTCGTCCGACAATCGGCAGCTTCACCTTTGCACCGACAAATTTCTGCTTGTCGGGATCCTTCGGCGAAACTGCCACGCCCGTGTCGCCGAGCATGGTCTCAGGACGCGTTGTGGCTACCACAATGTAATCCTGGCCGTCGACGGGCTCGACCAAGGGATAACGGAGATGCCACAGGTGGCCCTGCTCCTCCACGTATTCCGCCTCGTCGTCGGCAATAGCGGTCGTGCAGTGCGGGCACCAGTTGACGATACGCTTGCCGCGGTAGATCAAGTCGTCGTGATACCATTCCACGAACAGCCGCCGGACCGCATCGATGTAATCCGGATCGAGTGTGAAGTGCTCATCGGAATAGTCGCAGCTGCAGCCCATACCCTTGATCTGCTCTACGATGGTCTTGCCGTACTGATCGCGCCAGCGATAGCAGGCTTCGATGAACTTCTCACGGCCGATTTCCAGGCGGCTGATTCCCTCTTCGGCCAGCTTCTTGTCGACCTTGGTCTGGGTGGCGATGCCGGCATGGTCGGTACCGAGGATCCAACGGGCCTGGTAACCCTGCATGCGCGCCCGGCGGATGCAGGCATCCTGGATGGTGTCGTCGAGCGCATGGCCCATGTGCAGCATGCCGGTGATGTTCGGCGGAGGGATGACGATGGTGTAGGTATCCTTTGCATGAGGCCCGAAACCCGGCGTGCGCTTGAAATACCCCGCCTTGTTCCACTTGTCAAAAAGCGGTTTCTCATGTGCCGCAAAATCGAAGTCGATTGTCTTCTTCGCCATCTTCGTTCTTTCTTCTTCATAACAAAGGGAGGTTCCCCAGCACCGGCTCGGGCGCACGCAGAACCTCCCTTAGCCCCTGCTATGCGGAATGGGGCGCTTCTACATCATCGCCGGACACCGATTCAATGAGCGCCGGCTCGACCGCCTGGTCGGGAGCATCGGACTCTTCAACCGGCTCAATTTCGGGAACCGTCCCGTTCTTCACGTTCTCTGCCGTCACAACGACGCGCGTCTCCTCGTCATGCTCGGGAAGGTCGTACATCACGTCCAGAAGGATCCGCTCGCAGATAGAGCGCAATCCACGTGCGCCGGTACCGCGTTCCACGGCCTCATCGGCGATGGCATTGAGGGCCTCCGGCTCGAATACTAAAGTCGAGTGCTCGAATTCAAACATCTTCTTGTATTGCTTGACGAGGGCGTTCTTGGGCTCGGTGAGAATGTGCACCAGGTCTTCGCGCGTCAGTTCGTCCAACGTACGGATAACCGGGATGCGGCCCACGAACTCGGGAATCATCCCGAACTTGTTCAGATCTTCGGGAAGGACCTGTTTCAGCAGCTCCGCCTCGCGCTTTTTCTGGGTTTCGGGCATCTCGGAATTGAATCCGATGGCCTTCTTGCCCACGCGCTCTGCAATGATGTCGGAAAGCCCAACGAAAGCGCCGCCTAAGATGAACAGGATGTTCTTCGTATTGATGTGGATGAGCTCCTGTTGCGGATGCTTCCGCCCGCCTTGCGGCGGGACGCTGGCCTCGCACCCCTCGACGATTTTGAGGAGCGCCTGCTGCACGCCTTCGCCGGAGACATCGCGGGTGATGGAAAGGTTCTCCGCCTTGCGGGCAATCTTGTCGATCTCGTCGATGTAAATGATCCCAATCTCCGCTCTCGGGATATCGAAATCGGCTGCGGTAATCAGCTTCAGCAGGATGTTCTCCACATCCTCGCCGACATATCCCGCCTCGGTGAGCGTCGTCGCGTCGGCAATGGCGAAGGGGACCTGCAAAGTCCGGGCAAGCGTCTCGGCGAGAAGCGTCTTGCCGGATCCGGTCGGGCCGAGCAGCAGGATGTTGCTCTTCGCGATCTCAACATCGTCATCCTGGGCATCCTGGCCCATAGAGATTCGTTTGTAGTGGTTGTAGACGGATACGGAAAGCGCCCGCTTGGCATCATCCTGGCCCACCACATATTCGGAGAGCTTGTCGTAAATCTCGCGCGGTGAGGGAAGGCGGTCGAGCACCGAAGCCGGCTCCTCTTCGTTCACGTCCACTGAATGGATTGCCCCGGCTGCCTGGACAGTCTCGGGCTGGCGCATACGGGCATCCTGCATGATAGCGTCTGAGCAGATGGAGATGCACTCATCGCACAGGTATATCCCGTTAGGCCCTGCAATCATGGAATTGACCTGGTCGGGGGTTTTCCCGCAGAGACTGCAGAAAATCTCCCCCTCCCCAGTCATATGTCCGTCATGTCCGTTTCTGGGCATTATCAATCCTTAGGTCAGCGATGATGCGCTACTCGGCTTTGGACATGAGCTCGCGCGTGGAGATAACCTTGTCCACGAGGCCGTATTCCAAGGCCTCTTCTGCGGACATGTAATTGTCACGCTCGGTATCGCGCTGGATGGCTTCCAACGACTGACCGGTGTTGTCTGCCAGGATGCGGTTCATCTGGGCGCGGGTCTTCTTCATGAAGTCGGCAACGATCTGAATTTCGGTTTGCTGGCCCTGCGCACCGCCGGAAGGCTGGTGGATAAGGACCATGGAGTTCGGCAGGCAATAGCGCTTGCCCTTCGTTCCGCTTGAAAGCAGGACTGCAGCCATCGAAGCACAGCATCCCAGGCAGATGGTGGAAACATCGCACTTGATGAAGTTCATGGTATCCAAGATAGCTAAGCCGGCCGTAACGGATCCTCCCGGGCTGTTGATGTAGAGCGAGATGTCCTTGTCGGGATCCGCCGATTCCAGATGCAGCAGCTGTGCTACCACCGAGTTCGCGACGTTGTCGTCGATCTGCTCGCCCAAGAAGACGATACGATCGTTGAGCAGTCGCGAATAGATATCATAGCTGCGCTCGCCTCTTGGCGACTGTTCGATGACATACGGAATGAGAGCATTCTGCGCACGTTCCATACTGACCTCCTAAATTCCCGGCAGGCTCCCGAATTGGGAGCCTGCCGACTAGCAAATTCATTTGCACATTATGAACGTATCTGGAGCTGATTTGGGCACATTTAAAGAATGCGCTGCAAAAACAGAAAGTATTGCGAGCAACCTACTTATTCAGCTCCGCATAGAGGGCGTCGACGATCTCTGCCTTCTTCATGCCTTCGACGTCGACCTTCAGCTCGGCGGCCTTATCGCGCAACTCTGCAACCTTCATCTTGTTCAGTTCGGTCTTGGTGACCTTCTTGGCGGGAGCGGCCTTGCCCTTCTTGGAACCTTCCTTTGCCGCAGGTTTCTTGGCAGCAGGCGTCTTCTTGGCGGACTTGCCGCCCTTCTTGCTGTCCGCCTTGGCATCGGCCTTTTCCTCCTCGGCGTTCTTCGCGGCAAACTCCTTTGCCGTCACGGTATTGACGATAGCCTCTTCCATGATGCGGTCGACCGCCTCGGCACGCATGATGCTCTGGCGCAGCAGGCGGATACGGCCTTCCTTGACCCACTCGGCCTTCAGCGCCTCGGGATCCTCGTTGCCGCTGTTCTTGAACTCCTCGTCGATCATCTCGTCGGTGACTTCCATCTTGAAGTGGCGCGCGTAGGCATCGATTGCCAGATTCTGGGTTACCACATCGACAGCCTGCTTCTTCACATCCTCCTGGAACTGCTCATTGGTCAGATCGCGCTGATGCAGATACTGGTCGTAGGTAATCTTCTGTTGCTGGAGCTGCTGGAAGAACCCTTGGAGCAGCGTGCGGCGCTCGTCGTCGCACATAGCCTGCGGGGCCTCGCCCTGAAGACGCTTGCCCAGCTCGCGCAGGCAGGCATTCTCCTTCATGCGGTCCATGTACTCCTGGCGCTCGTGCTGCATGTCGTCGCGCGTGCGGTTGCGCATGTCCTC
This sequence comes from Eggerthellaceae bacterium, assembly GCA_050951005.1. Lineage (GTDB taxonomy): Bacteria > Actinomycetota > Coriobacteriia > Coriobacteriales > Eggerthellaceae > UMGS1519. The sequence goes on from JBMNIP010000005.1 coordinate 183,471, forward strand.
GAGGCTCTTGAAGCCCGCCTTCTCGGTGGCAAACTCCTCGGTAAGCTCCGGGAGCACCTTGGTCTTCACGGCGTTGACGGTAACGTCGAACGTCAGATGCTCTGGGTTGCCGTCGAGGGCGCGGGTCAGCAGCGAACCGTTCATGCTCTCGGAAAGGTCGCAGTCGATGACTTTGTGGTCGCCGGTCTTGAGCTTTGCCAGCTCCTCGTCCAAAGTCTGGGGATACAGGCCCATGCCGATTTCGTACAGACGGTTCTCGGTGCTGAGAACATTGACCGGGTTGCCTTTATCGTCGGTGACAGACATGGTCAGCTCGGCAACGCCGCGATCGCCGATTACCTGGTCGGCAGGCGCATCCTCCAAGTCGTAATAGTATTCGCGCATGGCATCCAAGCGCTCTTCGACGTCCTCGTCGGTCGGGACGTCGCTCATCAAATCGATTTCAACCGGATCATAGCTGGACAGTTCCAGTTTGGGTTCCAGGGTCAGTTTCGCGGAGAAGTCGAAATCCTTCCCCTCTTCGACCATGGCATCTTCATTTTCGAATTCGGGATCCTCGATGGCAATCAGGTCCTCGGCATCCAGAGCCAGGGGGTAGTTGTCGTTGACCGCCTCCTCGGTGACCGTTGCCAATACGGCCTCGCGGCCAACGAAGTTATCGACGACGGGGCGCGGAGCCTTGCCGGGACGGAAGCCAGGGAACTTGTACTTCTTGGCAAAATCCTTGTAGGTCTTGCCGATACGCCGGTCGATCTCCTCCTTTTCTACGGTGACCGTCAGACGTACCTGATCGCCTTCCAAGGCTTCAACATTCGTCTTCACAGACTTCCTCCATCTATTATCGTATCCGGTACCCTGCTCATCGTGGTGCGGGTGAAAGGACTTGAACCTTCACGGTAATACCACCAGAACCTAAATCTGGCGCGTCTGCCAATTCCGCCACACCCGCACGTATGATTGCATACGTAGCCATGAACCTCATGGGAACGCAAGCACATATCATAGCAAAAAATGCACGTTTCAGAAACGTACGGGAAAACTTCACGGTAATGATGATTCGTCACGGTCAGCAGAGAAGCAGGAACCAAGACGGCAGGGATTGGCCCGACAGGCATGGAACATCCCTGGATTTTCCCTAAAGCAGCTCGAAAACAGCGAGGCTCAGCGCATCATAGGTTCTCGTGCTATCGAAATGCAATTCTGCCGAAACACATGAGGAACCATCTGCTATGACGAAGAAATTCTACGAGTTGGGCCTTCCCAACGAGGCGTTGCGTGCGGTCGATGACCTGGGATATGACCAGCCTACGCCTGTCCAAGAGCAGGCCATCCCCGCCATCCTTCGGGGTCGGGATGTAATCGCCGCCGCCAAGACGGGCACGGGTAAGACGGCCGCATTCTGCCTTCCCACCATCGCCTCGCTTCCCCATAAGCGTACTGGCAAGGGTCCGACGATGCTTGTACTGACGCCTACCCGCGAGCTGGCGAAGCAGATCGACGAGGTTGCGACGACCATCGCCAAGCGGGCCTCGATGAAGGTCTGCTGTCTCCTGGGAGGCGTCTCATACGGCCCACAGATCAAGACGCTGTCGCGCGGTGTCGACGTGGTCGTGGCGACGCCCGGACGCTTGATCGACCTGCTTAACCAGGAAGCCCTCACCTTGGACGAGGTCAAGGTTCTCGTGCTGGATGAAGCCGACCGCATGCTGGATATGGGCTTCCTTCCCGACGTGCGCCGCATTGTGGACCGCTGCCCGGACAACAGCACCCGTCAAACCCTGCTTTTCTCGGCGACCATCGATAAGAACATCGAGAAGAACCTGCTCCATCTGCTGAATGCCCCGCTGTATATCGAGATCGCCCACAAAGGAGAGACCGCCGATCTGGTACAGGAATACCAGGTGGAGGTTTCGCATCGTGCGAAGCAGCAGCTCCTGGAGGCAGTCCTCCGTGAATACGGCGCACAACGTGTCATCGTGTTCGCCCGCACCAAATACCGGGTCGACACCTGCGTACGGCGTCTTCGGAAAGCGGGATACCATGCAGCGGCTATCCATGGTGACCGATCGCAGAACCAGCGTGCGCGCGCATTGGAAGATTTCGACAGCGGTAAGGTGGACATCCTCGTAGCCACCGACATCCTGGCACGCGGCATCGATATCAGCCAGGTACCCTATATAGTGAACTTCGACCTGCCGCATGAACCGGAGGACTATGTCCACCGCATAGGACGCACAGGCCGTGCAGGAGAAGAGGGTCTGGCCATCTCATTCGTAACGCCGGATAACGCACCGGAGGTCAAGGCCATAACGGAGCTCATCGGCCATCAGATTCCCTCGATCTCCATCCCCGGGTTCGACAACGAAGCGAGCACCCGCGACATCGCGGAGAATGCCACGCGCAAAGCAGCGAAGAACGATCCGGAGATCGCCGCCGTGATGCATGAGATGCGCAAGGAGCGCAAGCGCCAGCTGGAGGGCGAAACACCCCAGGAAGCCAATAAGAAAAAGGGGAAGAAAAGCGGCAAAGATACCGACAATGGCAACCTGAGCAATCAATCGAAAAACACACGGGGCAAGAAACCCGCAAGCGAGAGGAAACGCGGCAAGAGAAAGGAAGGGCCGTCCCAGACCATCGACGACAATGCCCATCGTTACAACCATCGGAAACGCAGTAATAGCCATACCGTAACGAAAGGGCACAAAAGTTTCGATAACCGGAATGGCAATAGCCGGAACGAAGGGCGCAGATCATCCAACCGACATCATCAGCATACTGGACAATCGTCATTGAAGAAGACGAAATCCGGTAAAGGGAATCGAGCACGCTCCAACAAGCGTCATTCTAGGGCTAAAGCAACCCGTCACAAGAGGTAAATTGGTTCGATAGCGTGGATGAAGCTTGCGAACATGAAACCATGCGCTTGCATGACGCTGTCAACGAGAACTCGATGCATTCCTCTTCCGAGGCCTATTATTCATGCTGCAGGCACAATCAATATGGGCACCGGCTCTAAAAAATAATTAAAGCCAAAAGCATGGAAGCCTCTGGCCTGTTAATAACTAGATGGTGGACCGTCGGGGACTCGAACCCCGGACCTTGGGATTAAGAGTCCCCTGCTCTACCAACTAAGCTAACGGTCCAAGAAAACTATGTATTCGCTCGCCCTCATTCCGAGCGCTGTGTTATCTTAATGCACCCGCAAAGAACGCGCAAGGGGATTTTCAAATCTCCTTTTCAGCGCTATGGGGTGGGTAATCGGACTCGAACCGACGACCTCCAGAGCCACAATCTGGCGTTCTAGCCAACTGAACTATACCCACCGTAGCGCAAGACGAAATACTACTGGCAATCAGAACGAAATGCAAGCCTAAAATTGCGATGATTTCTCTTTATCATTTGCTCTCCATGCGGGAATTTTCACCTTGCTGAAACAGATCTCGTGGTTGAATAGAAATCGAAAACAATTGCCCTACCCTGCTTGTTCCCTTGGAGGCACATGGAATCATTCGAGCTTATCCTGCTGGTCGCAGCCGCCATCTTGGTTTCATCGGTCCTCGACCGGCTGATCCCGCGCATCTCGCCGCCTCTGATTCAGATCGTGTTGGGTTTTTTGATCGCCTACTTCGCAGTGTCGGCCATTCCCTTCAGCCTGAACCCTGATTACTTCCTGTTCATCTTCATCGCTCCGCTGCTGTTCCATGACGCGAAGGAGGCGGACCGCGCAGCGCTCTGGACCAATAGGAGGAAGATCATATCGCTTTCGATATTCCTGGTCTTCGCCATCATGTTGGTAGTGGGGTTCGCCTTGCACAGCTTGGTAGCCGCAATACCCATTGCAGCAGCGCTGGCCGTCGGTGCCGCCCTTGGGCCCACCGATGCGGTTGCCGTCAGCTCCCTTAAGGGAACGATGAGAATGACCCGGAGCGAAAATGCTCTGCTCTCGGGAGAAGCGCTGATCAACGACGCATCGGGCGTTGTGGCGTTCGAATTCGCAATTCGCGCCGCGGTAACGGATAACTATGGAATCGCAGAGGGCATATTGAGCTTCCTGCTGTTGTTCTTCGGCGGGATTGTAGTGGGCGTCGTCATGGCGCTGATCATCCGCTTCATCCAAACGAAAACCACCGAGGCCGGCATCGACTCCATCACCTTCTATACGCTGCTCGACGTACTCTCGCCTTTCATCATCTATCTGGTTGCAGAGATGACGGCAACGAGCGGCATCATCGCCGTAGTCGCGGCGGGGCTGTTCCTGGGGCATAAGCAGGACCGGCAGATCGGTCCCTCCGTCGCTCGGCTGAACATCGTCACATCGAGCGTATGGGAGCTCCTTGCCTTCGTCCTGAATGGCATCATCTTCATTATGCTGGGCATGCAGCTATGCTGGATACAGCCTCACATGAGCGGTGCCGACGCGTTGTTCGGGGGGACCGTCGGCACGTTAGTGGTCATTCTGCTGATGACGGCGGTGCTCGTCGCCATCCGATTCGCCTGGATCTTCATTATGGAGCGCTGGCACAAGAACCCGCTGACCGGTGAGCGCCCGCGTATCACCCGCAGCTTTATCCGCAGCATCCTTGCACTGACTCTCGGGGGGCCGAAGGGCGCCGTGACGCTGTCGATCATCATGTCCATTCCCTATGTGGTTTCAAGCGGGGCATCGTTCCCCTACCGCGACCAGCTGATATTCCTGACATCGGGCATCATCCTGGTCACCTTGCTGCTTGCGAATTTCCTTCTCCCGGTGGTTTCTCCGCGCCCGAAAGAGGGAACCGAGTTCGAACGCAATGCCGAGGTGCGCGTAGACATCTTGCGATCGGTGATCCTCGGTCTCTCCGACCAGATGACCGAGCGCAATGCCGCTGCAACCCATTCGGTAATCCGCATGTACAACGACCGCATCCAGCGGATCGGCCTGGAGAACGAATCGGAAGAGGAAGAGCAGCAACGCAAGCTGGAGCTCGAGATTGTGAAGATGCAGGAGGATTATCTGAAATCGCTGGTCGACAGCGGAGATGTCGACCCGATGATTGGCTACCGGTACGGACGCCGCATCATGCGACGTGACCGTATCCTGACCCACCATCCCACGGGGCCCAATTGGTACTTCTTCGTCGGTGTGCGCCATGCACGGCGCTTCTTCTATTCGGCTATCCGCTCACTGCGCGAATGGACCCCTGGAGTCGAGCATCCTGCGGACGATGCGGCACTGCGCGACTTGGAAATCCAGGTAGCGCAGTATACCCTTGAGTATCTCGACGACCTGCTGGCTGCTGGTACCTCTTCCTATCCGCCCGAATTGATTGGAGAAATGCAATCGCGCTATTCCCGCAACATCGTGACATTGCAGCATATGCATCCCTCGATTACCTTCATCACTCGTTTGGATGACAATTTGGATGAGGTCATGAGAACCGGATACCATCTGGAACTCGAGCAAATCAACAAACGCTTCGAGGAGAACGAGATCTCGCGCAGCCTTGCAAAGAAGCTCCGTGACAATGTTCACCTGATGCAGCTCGATCTCGACGACCAGGTCTAGCAATCGGCAAGGCTGCGACGGAGCCGATGACGAGTCGTCGGTCCACCAAGAAAAAGGGACCCTGCGAAAGCAAGGTCCCTGAGGCTCGAAAGGTATCCGAGCGGTCTGCTTAGCCGTACAGATACTGTACGCCGGAGCCGCCTTCGACGCCCATAATCGGGAACGACCACTTCTTCAGAATCGTATCGCCGCACAGGACACGGCAGGTGCCGCATTCCAGGCAGCCTGCGTAATCGAAGGTCTTCTCGCCGGTATCCTTGTCGACCTTGTACAAGCCGGCAGGGCATGCCAGAACGAGCTTACGGAACTCGGAATCCTCCGGGTTCTCCTTCAGCTCGATATGGGGATACTCTTCATTGACGTTGAACTTGTTCAGAGCCAGTTTCTCGTCAACGTTTACCGTGAATTCGGGAAAGTTACTCATAGTGCCTTCATCGCCTTCCTAGCAAGCTTAAACAGGCTCCACACGCCGCCAAGCTCCTTGATGACCGGCTTGACCTTCTGCTTGATCGGAGTCTCACCCGTACCATCGACAATATAGAGCTTCTTGAACAGGTTCATGACCGCATCGGAGATCTGGTTGTTCCACAGCAGGTCGAGGTCGTTCTCCATGAAGGCCGGGAAGTTCTGGAAGTTCTTGAGGTCGGTGGTGATGTAGCTGTTGTCCAGGTTCGTCTTGTAGGAAGACAGGCCCGCCTCTGAGAAATCGTCGGCATCGAGCGCCTTGGCAACTGCCTGGCCGGCCAGTTGGCCGGAGGTAACCGCCAGGTCCATGCCGCGGACCGAATAACCGGAGTTGATGCACATGCCGGCTGCATCGCCGCATACAACGACGCCGTTGCCGACCAGCTTGATGCCCTGCATCATGTTGTAGCCGCCTTCGGGAACCAGGTGGCCGGAGTACTCGACGGTCTTCCCGCCCTTCAGAAGCGGCTTGATCTCAGCGCGCTCCTTGAAGTTCTCGAGTTCCTGGTACACCGGGATGTTGCCCTGGACCAAACCGGCCAGCGGGACAACCATGCAGATGGAGATGGAGTCCTCGTTGGTGTACAGCGCAAGGCCGCCCGGCTTGCCGTCAGTCAGCTCGCCGGCGAACATCCATGCAGCGCCTTCGCCCGGATTCAGGTTGAAACGATCCTCGATGGTCTCGGCATCAAGCTCGATGACCTCTTTTGCGCCGACCGCCATATCAGACGGAGAAGGAGCGCTCTTGGTGGTCATGCCTGCCTTCTGGATGAGCAGGGAGTTCGCACCGTCGCAAAGCAGCACGACCTTCGCGTGCATCTCCTCACGGGTGCCATCCTCTTCCTTGCCAACAGCGATACCGTTGATGAAGCCGTCCTCGCCTTTGAGGACATCCTCAACCGGCATGCCGCACATGATCTCGACGCCCATGTCCTCGCACTTCTCGGCCATCCACTGGTCGAAGGGTGCGCGCAGAATGGAATAGGATTCCTGGCCATCCTTGCTGTAGTCAGGAGAGGTAGTGTCGATAGTGAACAGGCTGTCATGGTTCATGAGCGAGAGCTTCTCATGAGCGATCTTGCGCTGGAAGGGAGCGTCTTCAAGCTCGTCACCGAAGACCTTCCTCAGCGAGTGGGCGTACACACGGCCGCCCGTCATATTCTTTGCGCCGCAGTATTCGCCACGTTCCATAACCAGAACGGACTTCTCAGCCTTAGCAAGCTCATAGGCAGCTACGAGGCCGGACATACCGCCGCCGACAACAATAGCGTCAAAATCGTATTCGATTTCTTCAGCCATGTGTCCCCCTTTCGTAACCCAAACAAAACAATGCGCAGTTTATACCACAAACTGCGCATTGCCAATGACAAGCCCTTAAACGGGCATTTAACCAAGCTTCGCGGTCAGCTCAGGCAGGACTTTGGTCAGGTCAGCGACCAGACCGTAATCGCACTGCTTGAAGATCGGAGCATTCTGATCCTTGTTGATGGCGAAGATGGTGTCGGAATCCTGGCAGCCGACCATGTGCTGCATCTGGCCGGAGATGCCGACGGCAACATAGGCCTTCGGAGAGCACTGGACGCCGGAGACGCCGACGTACAGGTTGCGCGGCATCCAGCCCAGGTTCTCGGCAACAGGACGGGAGCAGCCGACATCGGCACCCAGCTTGGCAGCCAGGTCCTTAGCCAGGTCGAGCTGGCTCTCCTCGGAGAAGCCGCGGCCGACGGAGACGATGACATCGGACTTGGTCAGGTCAGCGCCCTCGACCGGGACATCCTTCGTGGACTTCAGGACCAGCGCCTTGGCCGGAGCAACATAGGCAACTGTCTCGACGTCGTCGGTGCCGGAAGCGGCAGCGTCGCCGAAGCAGGCGCCGTTGGTGGTGTAGAACTTGACGCCGGAGGTAGCCGTCTGCTTCTTGGCAGCCAGACCGCCGAAGTACATGTTGGTGGCAACGTCACCCTCAAGAGCGGTGATGTTGGCGATGACGGAGGCGCCTGCCTTGGCAGCCAGCTTGCCGGCGATGGTCTTCATATGAGGCGTGGGCTCGACCAAGACGACATCCGGGGAAACGGTGTCGAAGACACCCTGGATGGCATCGTAGGCGTTGTCAGCCGGAGCGTCGGCCGGGACCTCGACCTGATAAGCCTTGTCGGCAACGCCGGTCTCGGCGGTTCCGACGGTTACGAGGACAACCTCGTCGGCGATGGTACGGGCGCCAGCAGCGAGAACGCGCTGAGCGTCAGCAGTTTCTGCGAGAACAAATGCTTTAGCCATTGATAAACGTCCTCTCTTAGCGAATAGCGGCGGTCAGAGCCTCGACGAACTTGTCGAGGTCGTCTTCGGTGTAGATTTCCTGCTTGCGCGGAGCCATCTCCGGAGCCTTGATCTCGTCAACGGAAACGGCCAGCTCGGGATCGCCGTCCAGCGGGCCGACGTTCGCGGGCTTCTTGCCGGCAGCCATGATGTCCTTCATGCCGGTGATGCGCGGCTGAGCAACCTCGGGGCTGACGGAAATAACAGCAGGCAGCGGAACCTCGATCTCCTCGACCGTGGTGTCCAGCGTGCGCTCGACAACCAGCTTGTCGCCGTCTGGGGTGATCTTGGTGACCTTATTCACGACAGGCATGTCGAGCAGGGCAGCCAGCTGGACGTCAACGGCACCGGCGAACATGTCGGCAGAACCGTCGCCGCAGATGATGACATCGACGTCACCGATCTTGTTGACCTGATCGGCCAGCACCTTGGCAGTAGCCAGGGAGTCGGCGGTAGCCAGCTTCTCGTCGGCAACCATGAACAGCTCTTCGGGGCCACGGGCCAGGATGTCCTTCTGGACCTTCTTGGTCGCGCCACCCTCGTAAGAGGCGGACATGGCAACCAGGTTGCCGTCGGTGGCGGCGGCCAGCTGGGCACCTGCCTCGATGGCGTTCAGATCGTAGGTGCTGATCTTCTCCTTGGCCTTGCTGGCGTCCAAAGTACGGTCAGCGGCGACTTTGATCGACTCGTCGTCGGGGACAACTTTGATTGCTGCAACAATCTTCATATGAATCCTCGTTCCTCAAACTTGGATAACAGACTTTCCCATAATAACCTAAGCACACGATGATGTACGTGATTTTGGTCACATAATCACTGCGAATTTAGAAATATCTGTTTCTATTTACTGGCGATACTTCTTGACGATCTCGCGACCAGCGATGTAGGACATGACCTCGACCGCGCCGCCGGCAAATTCGTTGCCGCGCAGGTCGCGCCAGATGCGGCCGATGCGGACCTCGTTGGTGTAGCCGATGCCGCCGTACAGGCTCATGCAGATATCGGCAACCTTCGTGCAGCCCTTGGTGGCATAACGCTTCAGCAGCGCAACCTCAGAACGGATGGACTGGCCGTTGTCCAGCATCCACAGGCACTTATACAGGTAGGTACGCGTCATCTCGAGGATGGTCTCGGCGTCGACCAGCAGATCGCGGACCAGCGGATTCGTGGCCAGGGGCTTGCCGAAGACATTGCGCTCGGAGACGTAATTGGCGGCGTCGTCCATAGCGGCCTGAGCCTCGCCCAGACCCTGGGCAACAACCAGGCAGCGCTCGAACTCGAAGTTCTTCATCAGCAGATAGAAGCCCTTGCCGGCCTCACCGACGCGATTGGCCTCGGTCAGCTTGACATTATCCAGGAACAGATCGGTGAAGGCGATTGCCTGCTGGCCGACCTTGTCCAGCAAACCGACGGAAACGCCTTCGGAATTGGCCGGAACCAGCCACATAGAGTAGTTCTTATTCTCATAAGCCGGATCCTCATCCTTGGCGATGATAAGGAAGAACTTGGCAACCGCACCATTGGTAACCCAGGTCTTCTGGCCGTTCATCACATAGGTGCCGTCTGCCTGCTTCTTGACAACGGTGGTCATACCGTTGTTGTCGGAGCCGGCGGCCGGCTCGGAGATACCCAGAGCAGCAGCGCAGCCGCCTTCTTTCATATAGGTATCGACGATCATCTGAGCCTGCTCTTCGGTACCGAAGTCGGCGATGTCCTTCATGGCAAGCATGGCGGTCATGAACGGGGTCATGCAGCCGGTCTTGTGATAGAGCTCTTCGGTCATCAGGCCGAGCGTCAGATAGTCGGTGTCGATGCCGCCAACGGACTCGGGAAGACCCATAACGCCGAAGCCAGCGTCACGATAGGCGTCGGTGATCTCGTCGGGGCATGCATGGTTGTCATACATAGCCTTGATGGTGTCCTCATCAAAGTAGCGCTCGGCGAATTCGTCGATGCTCTCAAGCAGAAGTTCCTGCTCGTCGGTCAAGCTGAAGTCCATATTCTCTCCTTCGTCTTTCCTTTTGCTTCACCTAACGTGAAACGGTGAAACTGCGCAGCAAATTATATCAGCCGAACGCCTATCCGAAGCAGATTATTCTGCCAACGACGCCGCCGCTCAGCAGCTGTTAAGCTCCAGATTTCTTCATTGGAACAAAAGTTGCGGCGTCGGTTTCCAAGCCTTGGATCCATCGGCTATTCGCTCCATGAAGAGCGCTCTAGCTGGGGATTTGCCGTATTTCTGAAAATATTTTTGAAAATTATTAATACGGGTGAATTCCAATGATTCGATCTATATTTCCCAAAATCCCCTAACAAATATCATGAATTGATTGTTACCCATTTTCGTGATATTGCCCGTTTCTGAGCGGACGTTTTTTCACGTGAATGGGGAAATATTCTTGCGGGCAGAAACCGAAATCGGTCAAGAGACCTGATTTATTGGAATAAAAAAGCGCCCGGGAATCCCAGGCGCATCGACAAGTACAACACTCGGAACTGCTACATACTGACAGGACTCGACACGCCGAGGAGTCCCAATGCCTGGGCAAGGTTGATCCTGGTTGCATCGCAGAGCGCCAAACGGGCGCCCTGCAGCTCATCGCCAACCCCCAGCACATGGCAATTGGTATAGAAGGCATGGAACAAGCTGGCAAGATCCTGCACGTAATGCGTCAATCTGAAAGGCGCGCGATCGCGAGCGGCATTCGCCACGAAATCTCCGAAATCTGCCATCTTGTGGAGCAGAGCCATCTCGCTCGGATCCGTGAGCAGCGCTACATCCGGATCGTCGGGAACCACCTGCTTTGCAATGGCATCGATATCGGCATCGACATCGGATTCCCTGCCCGCAGCCTTCCGCAGGATGGAGCATATGCGGGCATGGGCATATTGCACATAGTAGACCGGGTTGCTTGCATCACGCCTCTTCGCTTCCTCGATATCGAAATCGATCGCCTGGTCGGAGGAACGGGACAGCATGAGATACCGGGTGGCGTCGACGCCCACCTCGTCGATGAGCTCTTGAAAAGTGACCATCTCCCCAGTCCGCTTTGACATACGGACAGGTTTGCCGTTGCGCAGCAGATTCACCAACTGGCCCAGCACGACCTCGAGATCGTCAGGGCGCCCCCAAGCAGCCATCATCGCCTGGCAACGCGCCACATAGCCATGGTGGTCGGCACCCCAGATATCGATGAGGTGGTCGAAACCGCGGGCGAGCTTGTTGTGATGGTAGGCGCAATCGCTCATGAAATAGGAGTACTCGCCGTTGGTCTTGATTAGGACGCGATCCTTCTCGTCACCGAATGCCGACGACTTGAACCAGGTCGCTCCCTGTTTCTCATACAGGTAGCCCGCCTCATCGAATGCGGCGAGTGCCCGGTCGATAGCGCTTTTCCCATCGGGTCCCGGCGTATACAGCTTCCGTTCGGAGAAGAAGGTATCGAAATGATTGCCGAATTCCTCCAAAGTATCCTTCACGTCATCGAGCATGGCCCGGTACCCGCGCTCGCGGAAGTTCAGTTGCCGTTCTTCGGAATCGGCATCGACCCATTTCGTGCCATCCTTCTCCAGGATGGCCTGCGCGATATCGCGGACATACGTTCCGCCATAGCATTTATCGGGCATCTCGACGTCCTGGCCGCACAGCTGCAGGTAACGCACCACAATCGAATTTGCGAAAACATCCATCTGCACGCCGTGGTCGTTGATATAGAACTCCTCGGAAACGTCGTATCCGCAGAATTCCATGATTCGGGCCATTGAATCGCCGAGCGCGGCCCAACGCCCATGGCCCACATGCATGGGACCCGTAGGGTTTGCGCTGACATATTCGAGATTGACCTTGTTGTCTGGTCCGGCGATATCGCTGCGCCCGAAATCGGAACGCTCTGCACGCACCTGCCGCACCACGTCTTGGAAGACCGACGGCTTCAAAGTGAAGTTGATGAAGCCGGGGCCGGCAACTTCCACGTTCTCGATCAGGTCGGTTTCAGAAAGGTTATCGATGATTGCAGCAGCGATGTCCCGCGGAGCGCAGTGGGCCAGTTTTGCCGAGCGGAGCGCCACGGTAGAGGCCCAATCGCCGTTCGCCTCGTCTTTTGGGCGCTCGAGGGCCGGCGCGGGAATCTCGTCCATATTCAAACGACCGCTGGCAACAGCCTGCCGAATGGCCTGCTCGACGATCTCTTCCAACTGTTCGCGAATCTGCATTGGGCTACTCTTCTCTATTTCCGGGTCCGATTTCGACCGTTAGTCCTCTGAAAGCGTGGCATAGATGATAGCTTTGATGCTGTGCATACGGTTCTCCGCCTCGTCGAAGACGCGGGATTGCGGTGATTCGAAGACCTCGTTCGTCACTTCCATCTCTTTGATGCCGAAATTCTTGGATACCTCAGCCCCCACCGCCGTCTTGATATCGTGGAAGGCAGGAAGGCAGTGCATGAAGATGGCATCCTTCTTGGCAAAGGAGAATGCTTTGGAATTCACTTGATACGGCGACAGCAGCCGGATGCGCAACGACCACAGCTCCGCGGGCTCGCCCATGGAAAGCCAGATGTCGGTATAGATGACATCGGCATCGGTGCAGGCTTCCTCGACGCTCTGGGTGCAGGTAACGGAACCGCCGCTTTCAAGGGCGATCTCAGTGCAGGTGCGAACCAGTTCGGCCTCGGGCATCTGCTCGGTAGGCCCGCAGGCGACGAAGTGCATGCCGAGCTTGGCACAGGTGACCATCAGCGAGTTGGCAACGTTGTTGCGGGCGTCCCCCATGAAGACGAACTTAAGCCCCTTGAAACCCTGGGGGAAATTCTCCTTGACGGTCATCATATCGGCAATCATCTGCGTGGGATGGGACTCGTTGGTCAGCCCGTTCCAAACCGGCACACGCGAGTAGTCGGCAAGTTCCTGAACGATTTCCTGTCCGAAACCCCGATACTCGATGCCGTCGAACATCCGGGACAGAACCCGGGCCGTGTCGGCGATGCTCTCCTTGGTACCCATCTGGGAGCTTCCGGCATCGAGGCAAGTCACTCCCATACCCAGATCATGGCCGGCGACCTCGAAGGCGCTCCGGGTACGCGTGGAGGTTTTCTCAAAGAGCAGCACGATATTGCGCCCCTCGAGATACCGATGGGCTACCCGGTCCTTCTTGAGCTGTTTGAACTTCAAACCCATATCGATAAGCTGCTCGATTTCCCGTTGGGAGAAATCGAGCATTTTAAGATAGTCGCGCCCACCGAGTCCGATAGCCATACGCCGCTGCTCCTTCTAATCTGGTTTCTGGAGAGAACTATATTACGCCATTGCAGAGAACTTGCCTGCGACGTTGTTCTATGCTTCGAATTCCTTCACGAAATGGGCGATGAGGGCAGCCGATGTGGGAGTGCACTGCTCCCCTTCGACCGTCTGAGCGCACGTTGGGATCCCGCGGGCAAGGATGGCCGCAGTTGCCGGTGCAGGGATATCCAGCAGGCCATGGGCGCAGCGCACCTTCCCGCTCCCCGTCTGAACCGGTGTGGCGACTATCCTCACAGGGGAAAGCTCATGAACCGCCAGACATACGGCAATCACATTCCGAACCGCCTCGGCATCCCCCACTTCGTGGAAATGGGTCTGGTCCACCGGTACCCCATGCACCGCTGCTTCCGCCTCGGCAAGGATATGGTAGACCGCCCGGGCATCGGCACGCACCTCCGCTGGCAAACCGGTACCCTCGATGGCGTCTTCCACCTCAGCGAGCCGGTGGTAATGTTCGGCCGACAAGTTTGTCCGGGACATCTGCGACTCAACCGAATCGCGCTGTGCGGCATCGAGCTCGTCCATCAGCACCGAAAGCAGGTACTGTCGCGTCGCCGTTTTGGACAAATTGATATGCAGCGTGTACATAACGGCTCTGCTCCTCTCCTACCAGACGCTCAAGCGTGCCTCGGGCGCAAGGTACATGCCATCCTGCGGCTGAACATCGAAAGCCGAATAGAATTCGTCCAGCTGCTGAACGGTTCCGTTCGTACGCAGGTGCGCGGGAGCATGGACATCGTTTATCAGCAGATACTCGGCCATCTGCTGCGACTCGATCATACGCCAATCGCGTGCATATGCACGGTACATCCGGGCGAAATCGAAACCGGGAATGGAATGGGCGATCTGGGTCATGCAGGCCATACCGCCCAAATCGGCCACGATCTCTCCGACGCACAGATCCCCATCGACATTCAAGCCGGGAAGCACCTCGATGTTGTTCCAGTAGTCCGCAACCCGATCCGTCCGTTCCTTGAAGGCGGCTCGGTCCTCATCAGTCCACCAGCTGTTCCCGAGATTGCCATCCCGGTCGTAGAGGCTCCCGTTCTTGTCGAAGGCGTGCGTGATCTCATGGCCGATCACCATGCCGATACCGCCCATATTGTCCTCGACGGATGCTTGCGGATTGTAGAATACGCCTCCCAGGATGCCGGCAAGTATATTGATGGAGTTGTCCGTCGGCAAGTAATAGGCATTCACCGCATGGGGGCTCATAAGCCACTCTTCACGGTCGACCGGTTGGTTCACTTTGGCAGCCGCCCGTCGATATTCGAAATCCTCGATGGCAAGATACTGGTCGACAAGCGACGTGCCGTCGTCGATGTCAAGCACACCATAATCCGGCCAGCTGGTAGGGTACCCTACGCGTACCGTCAACGCATCGAGCTTCTCGACGGCTTTCTCGCGCGTTTGTTGGGAAAGCCACTTGGCATGCGACAGACGGTCACGATAGGTGTCCACAACCTGGTCGATCAGATGCTCGACATCCGCTTTGGTCTCAGGCGCAAGGAAACGGTCCACGTACACGCGCCCTACTGCCATCCCCAGCAACGCATTGACGGTATCGTAGGCCTTGCGCTCGAGCGGCATCGACCCCACACTGCCGATGCGCTCGTTGCTCCATTGTTCGGTGCGGTCGTAGGTTTCCCGGTCAAGGAACCCGGAGAAGGAAAGCAGCGTCCGGATAGTCATCCATGCCTTGAATTGCTCAAGTCGGGTCGGCTGGTACAGGTTTGCAATGGCTTCAAGCCATTCGGGCTCCCCCAGTATGAAGCGCCTCGAGGCAGCCAGGCCCTGCGCCTGCAAGATGCCCGCTATCGGATAGGCACCGGCCGCTTCGGTCAGCTGAGCCAGGGTTCGGACGTTGTAGGTGATCTCCTCGAAGTCGTCACGCGCTTGATCGGCGGCTCCCAGGCAATGGGATGCGACGGCCGTCTCGAGCTCGAACATATCGGCAACCATCTGATTTGCAGAGGAAGGGGAAAATCCCGCACGTTCGAGCAGCCAGGCGAAGAAGGAATCATTAGCCGCTTTCATGCGCTTGCCTTGGTCTGTGATGTGCCGGTATTCATCCGCATCCACCAGCGATAAGCTCGAACGGTCCAGGTAGACGACGTTGTTGAGGCTATCCTTCTTGTCGGCGAAGGTCTCGGTCGAACAGAAAACCGTCGTGAACAGGTAGGCGTTATCGGAAAGCAGCGCGGTCAAGTCCTCAAGGCTTCCCACCGCGTTGATCCGTTCGACGTAGGGCATCACCGGATCGAATCCGAGTGCATCGCGCGCATCCATATCGAGCAAGCTGCGGTACAGGCGTTGGACAATCCGTGCTTCCGTCGGGGCATTCGTCGACGAAACCAGGTCTGGATCGGAAAGCAGGGACTTCACCTGGCCCTCCACTTCGCGCATACGCTCCCAGAACGAGGACTCGCTCGAATTTCCCGGCTGAATCTTTGCGGATGACAGCCAATTGGCGTTGACCGCAGTATGGAAATCGTCCTGTTCGCGATAGACCGCCTGGGAATCGAAATGGCCAACTATGTCCGCGTTGACCCACTTCGTACCGTTCAGTGGACGGTGCCTCTTATCCTGCCTCATATCTACCCTGTTCCTTTCGGATAAAAGAGAACGGCCCCGCACATAGCGCGTGTTCCGGAGCCGGATGCCGACCTGCATGCCCTTCGCGCTTGGTAAACACGAGAACGCCCCGAAAAGCGCCCTGGATAGCAGAGCCCCTAACGGATATGCCCGAGGAAGTCCTTTGTGCGGTTGTGCTGGGGATGGTCGAACACATCGGTGGGAGACCCCTGCTCCACGATAACACCGCCGTCCATGAACACCACCCGATCGGCAACATCCCGAGCAAATCCCATCTCGTGCGTAACGACAATCATGGTCATCCCGCCACGCGCAAGGTCCTTCATCACGCCGAGCACGTCCCGTACCAGTTCGGGATCGAGGGCGCTTGTCGCCTCGTCGAAAAGCATGACATGAGGATTCATGGCAAGCGCCCGGGCAATGGCAACGCGTTGCTGCTGACCGCCGGAAAGTTGGCTCGGCTTGTAATCGATGCGTTCGCCCAAGCCCACTTTCTTCAGCTGCTCGACGGCTATACGCTCCGACTCCTCCTTCGAGCGTTTCAACACTTTCTGCTGGGCCAGCATCACATTGCCCTTCGCCGTCAGATGCGGGAAGAGGTTGAAGCTCTGGAATACCATGCCGACCTTCGTGCGTACCGCATTCAAGTCGCATTTCGGATCCGTGATCTCAGTATTCTCGAAGAAGATCTTCCCGCTGGTAGGCTCTTCGAGGCGGTTGATGCAGCGAAGCATAGTGGACTTACCGGAGCCTGATGGCCCCAAGATAACCACGACCTCGCCCTTGTCCACCTCTAGGCTGACGCCCTTGAGAACCTGGAGGTCTCCATAGCTCTTGTGCAGATCGATGATCTTGATGATAGGCTCGGATCCAACCGTTGCATCCGTATGCTCGGCGGTGTTGTTCGTCGCGTTGTCCATGGCGCCATCCTCATGTTCGCATTCGGTTCCGGTCATTCGGCATTCGCCTCCGCAGGGGGCACGAAGGCCCTGTCTTTGCCCCGCTTCTTCTTCGGCGTACTCGTGCCCGAATCGTTGCTCGCCAGCTTCCGCTCCAGATTGCCGACGACTTTAGCCAGCGGCAGCGTGATTATCAGGTAGAAGCATGCGGCAACGATATACGGCGTAATCGATCCGGTATTCGCAACGATGGTCTTCGCGTACATGACGACTTCCATCACTCCGACGGCAGCGAGCATCGAGGTGTCCTTGTACAGGAGGATGAACTCGTTGGTCATGGTGGGGATTATCCGACGCACCGTTTGGGGAATGATGACGTAGAACATCGTCTGAGCACCGTTCATACCCAAGGATCGGGAAGCCTCGAACTGTCCCTTCGGAATCGACTGGATACCTGCACGGATAATCTCGCACTGATAGGCACAGGAATTCATAGCCAGGACGATAACGCCCAGTGGGAAGGAGTCGATCTCGATGCCCGCCAACGGCAATCCGAAGAACGCGATATAGATTTGGAGGAACAGCGGAGTACCGCGCACCACGTTGACGTAGACACTCGCGATCCCGCGCAGAACCGCAATCTTGGACATGCGCATAAGCGAAAGCAGCAAACCGAGCGGGATGGCAAGTGGAAACGACACGGCAACGATTGCCAAGGCCATGAAGAAACCGTTGAGCACGACCGGGAAGCTGGTGACAAGAAGGGTCGGGTCGAAGAACAGGTGCAGGAACTTGTTCGAATTCCAAGCCTGTACCCACCCCTGCTGTGCCAGGTTATCAGAAAGGCTCTGGGCGGGGTCGATGCGGGTGACCTTGATGGAAGGGATGCCGTCAATCGCCTTCGTCTCTCCATCGGAAAGCGTGTAGGTCCCGCTCAGGTTCATGTCACCGCCCTCAGACGGGAAGAACACACCGTAGACTTCTAGACGCAGATAGCTTCCCTTGGGAGCCGCTGTTCCGAAATCGACATTGAGCGTCTCGCCATCTGCCGAGGCGGATGCGTTAACGGTATTTCGCGTCATGCGATCGGCACCCGTCAAGGCAGTGACACGCGTATCTTCGGTGCTGAAGGTCGTGCCATCGGG
Source organism: Eggerthellaceae bacterium (assembly GCA_050951005.1). GTDB lineage: Bacteria > Actinomycetota > Coriobacteriia > Coriobacteriales > Eggerthellaceae > UMGS1519. The sequence continues at coordinate 201,734 of JBMNIP010000005.1, forward strand.
AAAGGTGAGCGATAGCCCTTTGACTGACTCACTCGACGCCGCCTGCACCTCCAACGTCACACGTGTCTCGGTACCGCCGAGAACGTCGTTGCTGTTGTCGTCGGCATTGGCACGGGCCGTGCATTTCTCCACCTCCATAGCCTCTGCCGACTGCGGCATGGTTGCCACCAAGCCGCCGACGACCAGCAGCAAGGCGAGAAGAAGGTCGAACGCACGGGGAATGACGCACTTGACTTTTGTTTGCATGATACAGGCTCGTTCCTTATCTAACATACAAGCCCCCTCCCCGCCATTGCGGGAAGGGGGATACCGACCGCAACCCTGCCAGAAGCAACGACAGCTGCGGATACCGGTCTAACCGAAGTACTTGTTGACCAGTTTGTCGATGGTACCGTCGTCCTTGAGCTCCTGGAGGGCACCGTTGATGGCCTCAGTGAGTTTCGGGTTATCCTTGGACACGACCATCGCATATTCCTCACCAGTGGCGTCTGCCTTGACGATCTGGGCATCCTTGTAGGAGCTCTTAACCATCTTGGCAGCAACCGCATTGTTGATGCACACGGCATCGGCCTTGCCCGCCTGCATAGCGGCAAAGCAGTCGGTGGCGTTGCCGTACGAAGAGACCTTCGCTTTCGGGAAGTTCTCCTTCGCGTAATCCTCGCCGGTTGAACCGCTCTGCGCGGCGATGATCATGCCGGACTTGTTTAGCGCCTTGTCGACATTTGCCTTGGTGACCTTGCCGTTCTTCATTGCTACAACCGCCTGGTCGTCAACATAATACGAATCGGTGAAGTCGATCTGCTTCTCGCGCTCGGGATCGACCGAGAAGCCGGAGCATCCGACATCGCACTGCCCACCGGCGGCGACGGCCGGGATGATGCCGTCGAACTGAATGGTAGTGGGCTCGAATTTAAGGCCGAGTTTCTTGGCAACCGCCTTGGAGAGATCCATGTCGAAGCCAACATACTTGCCGTTCTCCAGATTCTCGAACGGCGGATAATCGGGCGAGGTGCCCACGGTCAGCGTTCCCTCCTTGACAAGCGTATAGCTGTCATCGGAAGAAGCCGATGCATTGCTGGAAGACGAGCTCGAAGAATTCGACGAGCAGCCTGCCAGCGCCAAAGCTGCGGCGAATACGCCGCAGATGACAACGAGAAGCCATTTCTTTGATTTCATTACCAATCCCTCCTACATGCTTCTAAAGTAAGCGGGGGTTATTATATCCATCTGAATATTCATTTTCTATACAAATCGGACATCTCAGCAGAAAAGCGGGCGCATCATGCCGGCCGAATGGATGGCAGGAACCCGTTGCGGCCGAAAACGTTCTCGTAGGTATCAGAATCCACCTCGTGTTCGAGGAAGTACGGCAAGCCGAACCAGACGCAGGGGATAATGAACGGAAGAGGCACGCGTGCCCTAGGCGTCGTCCCTTTGGTGGATGTTTTTCGTCGCACAGCTGATGCGATGTTTGCAGCGCCGGCAATCTCCGCACCGATAGCGCGCTTTCCCCGTATCGGGATCGAACGATGCGACGCCCCATGCCTTATCGATGGGCGCCCCGCATTTCAAGCAATACGTCGCGCCGGGACGCAATTCCCTACCACACGCCTTGCAGTGCATCGGCTCCCTCATTTCCTACAATCCAATATGGGCAAAGAGTATATACCAATTCGCCGGAAGTACGTTACAATCTGGGTTTGCAAGGACAGACCCCGACCGTGTTTGTCCGAAAGTCAGCGCCCGTAGCCCAATTGGATAGAGCATCGGACTTCTAATCCGGCGGTTCAGGGTTCGAGTCCCTGCGGGCGCACCAACTTTTCCCTTCCAGCACCAGCCTACTCGGTGAACCCATGCGTTCGCGCGGCATGATAGACGAGGTTCGGATCGGTTATCGTTGCCGAGGGCAACTCGTCTCCCTCGGCAATTGACCCATGGCGCGCGCGCAAATCTGCGATGTCCGCAAATTCCAAACAACGCATGGTGCATGCTGCTATGCAGGCAGGCCCTTCTGGAAGGGTTTGGCAGGCATCGCATTTCACCGCATATTTGCGTGCTCTGGTAGACGATTCTTCGAATGAGACGCTCTCCATTCTGCTTGCAATCTGCGGAGCACCGTAGGGACAGGCTTTAGCGCATGCGCCGCAGCCGATGCAGCAATCGCCATCCACCCATACGACTCCGGTTCCAGCATCTTTTCGCATCGCCTGCCGGGGACAGGCCGCAACGCATGCCGGGTTCGAGCAATGATTGCACGATAAGCTGATGGTGTGCGCCGAAATGCCTTTTGGCACCGCCAACGACCCGGCTCGTTGCCATCCGCCTCGTTCGAAATGGCGAACATGCCTCAGGGAAACTCCTATGGGCAGGTTATGGACATCTTTGCATGCCGCTACGCACGCCATGCACCCGACACAGGCTGAAGCGTCGAACCAAAACCCCACTTGCATCAGGACAACTCCTTAATCGATCATGCTGGAAGACGGCACCATCGTATGCGAACGGGATTGAGGACCCTCTTGGGCGAATCGACGCGGGCGTGCCGTGTCGGCAGGGGTCATCGGACCTTTCCAATCCTCCAAACGCACGCGGGTCGTATTCCAAGTGCTCTGGCCTTCTCCCGAAAGCTGCGAACCCTGTACGGTGTTTGAGCATCCTCCATAATCGATTCCATCAGCATCACATAGGTCTGCCCATGCCCCCTGCGAGATCACGACCACGCCTGGCATCACCAAGTTCGTCAGGCGTACTCGCCGCAACATCTTCCCATAGCGGCTTACCACGCAAGCGATCGCCCCATCTTCAAGATCGGCATCCTGTGCGTCAAGCGGGTTGACGAGTATATCGTCGGGGAAGAGCTCGTGCAGCTCCTCAACATTATCGAACGTCGAATGCGCTCTTCCCAATGTATGGATGCTGATGGATTGAAGCGGATACTCCGATGCCGAAACATCTTCATACCCGTCCCGTGCGGGCACGTAATGCGCAACAGGCGCGATATCCGAGAAACCGAATTCACGATATCGGTCCACCAAAGCAGGACAGCAGATCTCGAATTTTCCGGACGCGGTTGACAGCGGATGAGCTTGGGGGTCAGAGACGTATGCCGCATAGGGTACATGGACAAACGGATCTCCCGGATGCCGTGCAACCTGGTAGAATCCGTTTTCCAAGAAAATTGACAGCGGAACACGGCCTTTATGCGGCGTTCCGCTGACCCCCCAACGTTCCAAGTCATCGCAGTTCACTGAAACCAGCGGTTCGTAGGCATAAGCCGAACCGTGTTCGTCCGACGGGCCCCTCCCGGATCCGGATTGCTGGTCATCGCAAACGATACGGGCACCGCTCAGCTGGTTGAAACCAATTTGCCGCATCGACACCTTCGGAAGCTTATCCTCGACGCCCCAGCGTTTTGCGAGTTGCTGCTCTATCCACAGATCATCGCGCGCCTCTTCAGGAGGGTCGACCGTTTTCATGCCGACCAGACAGGCTTCTCGATTCATTTGGGTGGTAAAAGTAAAGTCACGTTCATAAGGCGAGACAGCAGGCAGCACGATGTCGGAGTACAGGCAATCATTGTTCATCCAAACATCGCTGGCCACAGCGAACTCGACTTTCCGATAAGCAGCAACGGCTTTTGAGAAATCGGGATCTTGGTTCATACGGTGTCCGACACCCACTTTCCAGATCATCCGGATGTCGATAGGCTGCTCGCCGTGCACGAAATCATGATAGCGTCCGTTCAAAACCGCATCCCACATCTCGCTCATGCAGATGCCGTAATACCGATTGGGATCGTAGCATCCCCGAGCCAGCATGCCGCCGCCTCTTGGTGGCGCGCAAATCGGGTTCTCGGGCAATTTCACTCCCATGGGGCCGGCCTGAATCAGGGCAGGTCCCCCAAACGCCATGTTGCCGCCGCTTCCTCCGGCAGATACTTCCGCCCCTGGAAATCCGACATTTCCCGTCATCCACCCGACGGTGTAGAAAGCTTGGGCGAATGTGTAACCGTTATCCGTTCGAGCCGGAGCATGGCTCGCCCTCAGTGACATCGGTCGAACATGGCTCATATCATATGCAAGGCGACGAATGGTACGGGGCGGCACTCCGCAGATTTCCGATGCCCATTCGGGCGTTTTCGGCAAACCATCGTAGGTCCCCGCTACGTAGTCCGAAAAATTTTCCTGAGGGCAAGCTCGTTCAGGCATATGCGCAGCGTCGAATCCCACGCAATACCGATCAAGAAATGCCTGGTCTTGCCAGCCATGGTCTATCATCTCATAAGCAATGCCCAATAACAGCGCCGTGTCCGTACCTGGCCGAACGGCAATCCACTCATCTGCGAGCGCCTGCATCGTCGGATTGCACCACGGATCGATGAACACGATTCGGGCGCCGGCTTTCTTCGCTTGCAGATAATGAAACGCGGGATTCCCCGCCGAAGACCAAGATGGGTTCTGCCCCCACATGACGATCAGCTTTGCCTTGCGGATGGAGAAACGGTCGGCGAAATCCAGACGCCCCAAGTTGAAAGAGCCTTTCATCATATTGCCGACCAATGGAAACGCCCCTTGCGAAGCTTGCCCCCACGTGGCCGTGCAGCCCCCATAGGCATTCAAGGCAGCACCGCAGTACAAGCCCGTTCCCAATGGCCGCAACTCGTAATTCGTCGCCAGAATGCTTCTCGACCCATAAGCTTCTTTGATCCGAGAAACCTCAGAGGCTACCATGTCCAGCGCTTCATCCCAGGAGATACGTTCCCATTCATCGCGCCCCCGCAAGTGCCCATTGACGTCGACCCCGCCCGGATGCCAATGCTTGCGTTTGAGAGGATACGACAGCCGATCGCGGCCCGTCATCGCCTTGTGCAGCATGCGACCCCGCGGGCACCCACGCTGCTGCGGATTGTCGGGAGTATCGGGATGCGTATCGTCAGTCTTCTGGCGAACCACCTTTCCGTCGACAACGAGCGAACGGTTCACGCACCTGCCGCCGCAACCGAAATAACATGCACTGGTCACCCATTCGCCTTGTTCTGCGCGGTCGCACATGTCCATCCCCTCCAATTGGCTGTTGACATGAATGTTATCGTAATCAACTTCAATTTTGCACGTCAGTGCTATCCTGCAAGAACCAATACACGCTGCGCATGTCGCAAAGACGAGACAGAGGACATCTATGTCGAACAAGAGCCTTGCCAAAGCTCCGGAAGATCTGACCATCCTTGTTACGGGAGGGGCCGGATTCATCGGCAGCCACACCGTTGTCGAGCTACTGAACAACGGCTACCACGTCGTGATCATCGACGACCTGAGCAATTCCAGCGTAAAGGCCATTGAGCGCATCCGCTCCATTGTCGGCGACAGGCATGCCGAACGTATGAGCTTCTACGAAGACGATGTGCTCGACCGCGCCGCCCTCGAACGCATCTTCAACGCCCACGCCATCGATGCGATAATCCATTTCGCCGGTTTCAAGGCGGTAGGCGAAAGCGTGGAGAAGCCTCTGGAATATTATTGGAACAACATCGGCGGTACCCTGGTGCTTTCCGATGTCGCCCGTTCCTTCGGTTGCAAGAACTTCATCTTCTCCAGCAGCGCAACCGTTTATGGTGACTCCGAAGATGTGCCCTTCGACGAGAGCCAACCGCTCGGAGAAACCACGAACCCGTATGGCAGTTCAAAGATGATGCAGGAGCGCATCCTGACCGACTTCTACCATGGCGATCCCGAATGGAATGTTGTGCTGTTGCGCTATTTCAATCCCATCGGAGCCCATCCAAGCGGTCTCATCGGAGAGGATCCGAAAGGCATACCGAACAACCTCGTGCCCTATGTGGCGCAGGTCGCCTCGGGCAAGTTGGAAAGATTGGGCGTCTTCGGTAACGACTACCCCACTCCCGACGGCACCGGGATGCGCGATTACATTCATGTGGTCGATCTGGCACGCGGCCACGTCAAGGCGCTCGAATGGATGGGGGGCAAAATCGGCTCCGGTGCTCCTATCGGACGGGGCTGTTTCCAGGGAGCCCCTGACCCGGATGGAACCCGCCATGGCGTCGGAATCTTCAACCTGGGCACGGGAAAGCCATCGAGCGTCCTGGATGTACTCCACGCCTTCGAGCGAGCATGCGGCAAGACGATTCCCTACGAGATCAAGCCGCGGCGGGCAGGCGATATCGCGGTCTGCTACGCCTCTGCTGAGAAGGCCCGCAACGAACTAGGCTGGATAGCACAGTACGATCTTGACGACATGTGCCGAGACAGCTGGAATTGGCAGAGCCACAACCCCAACGGCTATCAGGACTAGCCGTTGGCACAATCCTGCCCGATACAGGAGACATGAGAATGGGGCCGGGAAGACCGAACGCCTTCCCGGCCCCGAAATCTTATGGCATCGTCGCCATGCGGTACGACCGTTCTACTGGCGAGCCGCTTCAAGCTTGGAAACCAACCGATCCTCCTGCCCCGAAAGATAGGTCCTCAAAGAAACAAGCTGATACGTGGCTTCTCCGTACATCGAAGGGCTGTTGCAACTCTCGAGCGTCTCCTGCATATACCGCACATCGCAAAGCTCGGAAACGTCTTGGAACGAGTCGATCAGGCTATTCGGGATATCCTCGGTATGGCAGGAGGCGATGGCGCTGAGGCTGTGCGAGATGACCTGAATCCTCAACATGTCGAGGCTCAAGCGGAGCGTGGCGCGGTCATCGCCGAAACGCACGGTATCCCATTCGCCGATGAGCCGTTCCATCAGCTTACGAAAACGATTTTCCAGCTCTTCGCCTCTCAATCCGGCCTCATTCACCGAACGGCGCCACTTAATATTCTCCGCCTTCACGATGAATGAATCGAAGCGCTTCATGGCCTTCTTTGAGGCGAGCAGCTCGCAGAGGGATGCCCAGCTCTCCTTGCGCACCTGGTAGACATGCTCGTAGAGCGTCGGCTGCGGATCCGGCGCCTCCAAACGCTCCTCCAACGAAAGCTTCGGCGGTTCGAGTGACACCCGTGCTTCGTCATCGCGGTTTGCCTGGAACGAGAAGGTGGGAGAATGCTGGGAAATCTCCTTGCACAACAGGTCAAAGGAATACAGCCGATAGAGTTTCTTCAGTATGCGATCAAGATATTCGACCATCTCGACGAGCGTATGTTCTCGTGCAAACGGTCGGATGAATGATAGGTATGCCCGAAGACGTTCTCCCTTCTCTATAGCCGCCACGAGGATCTGATGGTCTGCCTCCGAGCCCAATCCGGCCTTCACCGATACGTCGAAATCGTCGGCAACCTCCTTGATATCGTCGCTTATCCGCTGAAGTATCCGCCAACGATGCCAGTCCGGGCCCTTCACGAACCAGAGAAGCTCACCTGATAGGTCCTTTGCCTCGATCTTCTCGGAATCTTCGGGCACAATCAGACGAATGGCCGCAACCGACCCCTTCTCGAATGCCATCGGGTAACCAACCAGCCTGTCGATGGCTTCCTCCATGAACGGATTGTGGCCAACGGCGATTACCGTTTGATTCTCGGAGTGGATGAGCTCATCGAGAAACTCGTCGCACTTGCTGCGTGTCAGGGAATAATGCCCTTCGATGTTGCCATCGCCCACTACATCGGAAACCACCTGAGCGGTTTGGAATGCACGGAGATAAGGGCTCGACCAGAGATGGACATCGCCCTTTTCCAACAACGCGAACGTCTTCGGATACGTCGCCTTTATGGCACGCAATCCAGCAGGCGTCAGCGGACGAACTGCGTCTTCGAGACCTTTGGAGCGCGACTGAGCCTTGCCATGTCGTACGAGCACCAACGTCTTAACCATGAGATCCACCCCATTCTCAACGGTCGATAAACGTCTGTGTATTGACTATTAGAATGCATATTAGTCCGATATGTTAACAGAATGCGAAGAATGTCAGAAATGTTTAATGATTCGTTATTTGTGCGATAGTCGGAAAATATGGTTCTACAGGTCATTTCTGCCGACAGACGGTTAATATGATGCCTATTGGGTTAAGAGAGGATCATGACAATGCCAGAATTTGCACCGGCCGGCATCTCGATTGCCGTCTTGATTCCGTGCTATAACGAATCGGTGACCATCGCAAAGGTTGTCGACGATTTCAAACGGGTGCTTCCGACCGCTGATATCTACGTCTACGACAACAACAGCACCGATGGAACTGCAGATATCGCGCGCGACCATGGTGCTATCGTCCGTTACGAATCCCGTCAGGGAAAGGGAAACGTGGTAAGGCAGATGCTGCGGGATATCGATGCAAACCTGTACCTGATGGTGGATGGCGATGATACCTATCCCGCTGAAGCTGCACCGGCATTGCTGCAGCCGCTCATCGACAACGAAGCCGACATGACCGTCGGAGACCGTCTGTCGAACGGCACGTACGGAGAAGAGAACGACCGCGCCTTCCATGGGTTCGGAAACAACCTGGTCCGCTCCCTGATAAAGCATATCTACCATTTCGAGTTCAATGATGTCATGACCGGTTACCGCGCCTTCAACGAGGTTTTTGCAAAGACCTTCCCCGTCGAATCACCGGGATTCGAGATTGAAACAGAGCTGTCGATACATGCCGTGGACAAACGTTGGCGGATAGCCCAGATCCCCATTGCCTACCGCGATCGACCAGAAGGATCGGAATCGAAACTGAATACCTTCTCGGACGGCGCGAAGGTGCTGCTGATGATCGGATCGCTGTTCAAAGATTACCGGCCGCTGGCACTGTTCAACTGGGTAGGATTCATCTTGATTGTCATCGGCCTGTTTGTCGGTGTACCGGTAATTGCCGACTATGCGCATTCGGGATTGGTGCCGCGCCTGCCGAGTGCACTGTTGGCGGTGGCGTTGGTAGGAGCCGGTATGCTGTCCATCGTCTGCGGTCTGATACTGGACACCAGCGTCAAGGGGCGCCGCAAGGATTACGAACTGAAGGTCATAGCCGCATATGAACGCTATCGCATCAAATAGCCTGCACTACCGCTTTACCCGTTTCCGATGTAGCTGTTGAAAGAATAAACGGCCGCCCTGTGAAGGCGGCCGTAAGCATATCTGCGATTGTCCGGATAGATTTAAGCAATCGGCTTGTTATCTTCGCCGACGATGACGATTTTCGGCTCGTAGCGGTCCGCTTCTTCTTCGGTGAACAGTCCGTAGTTCATGATGATGACCTTATCGCCGACATTGACGCAATGAGCCGCTGCGCCGTTCACGCAGATGACGCCCGAACCCGAAGCGCCTTTCATGGTGTAGGTCTCAAAGCGGTTCCCGTTCTCGACATCCGCAATGGCAACCTTCTCGTATTCCCTGATTCCCGCAGCTGCCATCAGCTCCTCGTCGATGGTGATGGAACCGACATAATTCAAATCGGCTTGGGTGACCGTGGCGCGATGAATCTTACCTTTCATCATTTGCAGCAACATGATGCTCGCTTTCTGGCGCGGAAACGTTCGCACCTTGGGATTTTACCGACGGGAGTATAGCAGGGATGATCGAACGATGCATCCATCTGAGCCTGGAACTCGGGCGCGAGGAACATTTTCTCCATAATGCAATCAAGAACCACCAGCCGAATCCTGACAGCTCAGAAAAGAATGGAGCCAGTGACAGGATTCGAACCTGCAACCCGCGGTTTACAAAACCGCTGCGCTACCGTTGCGCCACACTGGCTTGCCATCGACCTATTATGCCATAGTTCCCTTACGTTCCCGTGCAAATTGCCGCAAGTTATGAAGGCGTCTTCAGAACGCTTGATGCGATTCGTCGAGGATGACAGGTCGGACGGTCTAGAGTCCAAGAAAGGAAACCCACCTCTCTAGCTCGCGTTTTGCCTGCTCGGTTCCCTTCGCAAAATTTTCCTCGAGCAGATCATAGTCGGTGGTCGAATTCTCTGCCGTCACCTCATCGGCATAGACGATGAGCGCGCTTCCCTCCCGCTCCATCCGTTCGAGCCGGTCGCAGACCTCGTTGTACTCCCTGCTCCAAGCTGCGAGCGATGCACGCATGGCCGGACGTCGCCAGAAGAAAGCTCGTAACCAAGGATGCGATTGCGATGGCTTGCGGTAGGCACGGGGACGGGTACGCACCACAAAATACCGTTCGAAGCCGTCTCGGGCCGCCCGGCTGACGAGCATGCCGCGGTCTTCTCCGAGACCGCCGTCGTAGCAGACCTGTCCATCAACCGAGATCGGCGGCATGACCAGCGGCAGGGTCGACGAGGCACGAACCGCGCGCATCAAATCGGCAGTGTTGTGCCAATCCTTCTTGGATTGGTAGATCGAACGCCCGGTATCGCGTTCGAAGAAGCAGATGGTGACATCGGCGGGATTGCGAGAGAACGTTTCGTAATCGAACGGAAGTGCGCCACCTTTCTCGCCAATCTCCTGATACAGGTACCGGGCATTGAAGAAGCCCCTATGGGCAAGCATAGAACCCACGCCCCCGAATTGCGGAAAAGTTACCGTTCTCGTAAACGAATCTTGGGTACGGCCGATATCCCGGGAAACGTAATTGACGGAGTTGCTCGACCCTGCCGACACACCGTAAACATGCGGGAAGTAGATATCTTGCCGCAGCAGTTCGACGGCTATGGCGCTCGAATACGACGCACGCATGCCCCCGCCCTCGAAAATCAAAGCCACATCGTCTACGTTGCACTCAAGGTCTGCCATTGTCGTTCTTGCTCCTCCCTTTCATTCCGACATGCTTGCCCGCTTGGCATTGACAGCGAACAGGTGTTCGTATATGCTGAATCGAACAGATATTCGATTCAGGAGGTCGTAGTGGATACCGCCGAAAAGCTCTCCATCTTGGCCGATGCAGCCAAGTATGACGTTTCCTGCACCTCTTCGGGCGCCGATAGGCGAGGCGTTACCGGAAAGTTAGGCAGTACTGCGGCCGCAGGATGCTGTCATAGCTTCACACCGGACGGACGGTGCGTATCCTTGCTCAAGGTCTTGTTCACGAACGCATGTGTATATGATTGCGCCTATTGCGTGAACAGGCGATCGAATGACACCCCGCGTGTCGCCTTCAAACCACGTGAGCTTGCCGACCTCACCATCTCATTCTACCGACGGAACTACATCGAGGGTCTGTTCCTTTCTTCAGGGGTCATCCGGGATCCGGACTTCACCACAGAGCAGATAATCGAGACACTCTCGATCCTGCGTTTCGAATATGGATTTCGCGGTTACATCCATGCTAAGGCCATCCCGGGAGCAGACCCCGACCTCATTCACCAGCTCGGTCTGCTTTGCGATCGCCTGAGCGTGAATCTGGAGCTACCTTCGCAGGAGAGCCTCGCGAGACTGGCGCCGGAGAAATCGAAGCGATCGATTATTGCTCCGATGCGGCAGATCCAAACGAGCATCGCCGCCGACAAGGATACACGCTCCCTCATGCGCAAGAACCTCCATTATGCAACCAGCGTGCCGGTGAAGCAGCGCAGACGTGCATTCGCCCCTGCCGGGCAATCAACTCAGATCATCATCGGAGCCACTCCAGAAAGCGATTACCGTATCTTGAACCTTGCTGCAGCGCTCTATCGCCGGCTTGGACTGAAGCGGGTTTTCTACAGCGCATATCTGCCGCTGAACCATGATAAGCGCCTGCCCGAAGATCCGCGCATTCCGCTCAATCGTGAGCATCGATTGTTCCAGGCCGACTGGCTTTTGCGTTTTTACGGGTTCGATGTCGACGAGATCATCGATGCCGACCATCCCTTCCTCGATCCAGAATTGGATCCAAAAGAAAACTGGGCGCTTCAGCACTTGGATTGCTTCCCTGTCGAAGTGAATCGCGCAAGCAGGGAACAGCTTCTGCGTGTGCCCGGCATTGGTGTCAAGGGAGCGCAGTCTATTATCAAGGCACGCCGGACCGCAACGCTGCATGCCGAAGAGCTGAAGAGGCTCGGCATTGTGTTTCGGCGTGCACGCTACTTCATAACCTGTAACGGTCGTTATCAGGGCACCGGCATCGATTGGGACCCCGCAGCCCTGAAAGCCCAGCTCGTCAAACCAATCGATGGTGGTAATCACGGCAGGAGGGCGACGAAAGTTCCCAAAGGTCAGCTCTCGTTCCACGACCTCGATCTCAGCATAGAGACCCGGGCGCAAGATGCCGCTGATATACCATTGCCAACTGATAAGCGCATATCCGGAAGAGACAAGACATCACCAGAATATCCGACGAAAGCAATTAACGCCGTGGATGCCGCATAGGATAGGAAGGTGCACGATGACCAACCCGGCAAACATGCCAGCCGTCGCACAATGCCAGCTGCCTTTCGATACCGGAACTCACGGGTTCGGAGCCGCGTACGTTTACGACGGCAGCATCGAGGGGCTTTTCTCGGCGATCTTCGTCATGGCCGCCTCACACGAGCCATCCGCCGACATAGTCCGTACCGGTGATGTTCAGCCACGCCTCGGCCAAGACTTGATTCCCGTAGAGACGAATTATTCCCATGCCCAGCGTATACGGAGAACCATACTCTGCGCATACGGGAAGCGGGTATTCGAAACCATCTATCATGCCTCGCTCGCCGATGATCCCAATGTAGGACTGATTATCCAGCGCTTCCTGGCTTTTTCCCTTGACCGCCAGAACCCCTGCCGCCATTGTAAGAAGAAGGGATCCTGCACCCAACCCTGCATGCAACCTGCGTCGAGCAATATTCTCGATGACCTGGGAAACCCCATCGTCTTCCAGCTCGTAAGCGCGGCGCGGTCGACGATGAATGAATGGGATAGGCTCCGTCAATTCATCCGCTTCGAGCATCGTGTAGGAGACGTGTGGTTTGCACGTTGCAACCCACGTGCTTCGGTAGTCCCCCTTCTTATGCCCTGGTTTGTGGCGCGCTTCAACACCCAGCGTTTCGTCATCTATGATGAAACGCATCATCTTTCTGGGGTTTGGGATGGCAAGAAGACGCACCTTGTGCAAACCGATGAGGTTGATGCGCCACCCCTCACGATAGAGGAACCGCAGATGCAGCAAGCATGGATTGCCTACTGGAACCACATTACCATCTCCGAGCGCTATAACCCTGAACTGCAGAGGCAGAATATGCCGAAACGACTCTGGCGCAATATCACCGAGGTAAAAGCCCAGCCGGAGTGGAAACCAGACGCTGTCAATTCCGTACATCCGTCACACCATCGCCAGGCCCCTGTACCCCTGTCTCATCGAATGGCGGGATGAAGCTCTCCTTCGCCGCATCTCCCTCTTGCCAGTAATAATCATCTAGCCCGAGCTCGTCTGCATAATTGAGCAGAGCTTCGTACGCTTCCTTGTCAGTAGGTTTGTTCAGCTCTGGCATGGAATCGAATGTGCGAATAGGGGTGTACTGGCTCATAAGGCTGTACAGCACCCGGTTGCCGTATCGTTCCCACAAGAAGTGCATAACATATTCCGAATCTTCGAGCCTGCCGGGTAACAGCAGGTGGCGTACAACAACTCCTGAGAGAAGCCTTCCGGATCCATCGAACCGGGGCATACCCGTCGTTTCAACCATCGCGTCGAGCGCAGAAACGGCAACTTCGAAATAATCGGGGGCCCCCGAATATACGCGTGCCGCATCCGAGAAGGTGCCCGGCGCATATTTGAAGTCCGAAAGGTACACGTCCACGGTACCTGCCAGAGAACGAACGATGCCGTCACGTTCATATCCCGACGTATTCCACACCACGGGAAGCGAAAGCCCCCTTTGACGTGCTTGGGCCACCGCGGGAACGATCCAGGGAACGTATTGGGTACCGGTAACCAGATTGATATTCGCCGCGCCTTGCTCCGCCAGCTCGAAGAAGATGGCAACCAACCGAGATACCGGAATTGCCCTCCCCCTATTCCCGAGCGAGATGTCATAGTTCTGGCAATAACAGCAACGCAGCGGGCATCCTGAGAAGAACACGGTACCCGAACCGTTGCCTTGGCTGATGCAGGGCTCTTCCCACTCATGCAATGCCGCCCGGGCGATCCGCAGCGTATCATCAGCGCCACAGATTCCCTGCCTGCCTATTGAACGGTTGGCACCGCATCGACGCGGGCAGAGCATGCAGCTAGTTGGAAGAGAAGGAGCCAAGCCCGCCAAGGAAGTCCCCGTCCTCATCGTAATCATCGAAGTCGTCGCGGTTGCCTCCCCCATCCGACCCTTCATCATCGTCGGATTGCGAATACAGGCTCTCGGCACGGGACCAATCCAGATGATAGCGATCGCATTCGTCCTTGTCGGCGTACATCAATCCGAGCGCCGTCGCGTTCAGGTCGGTGCCTCCGACCACCAAGAACAACTCGACCAAACGAAGGCAAGCCTCGGATTGCGGTAATACCACATCGGTATCCTCGGAAGCATTCGTCACGGCTTGCAGCTCGGAAAGCAGCACCTGGGACGTATAGGTACCCTGAAAATCGCGCGATTCGATGGCAGCGCACAATCGTGACAACTGGGGGGATACCAGTCCATCCCCAACCGCAGCATCCACGGCATTCTGAGCTGATTCCTGATTCGCCTTGCAAATCGCATGGCTTTCAACCAGGGCCACCAGTTGCGCAGAGAGCTGGATGGTTTGCGCGACCTTTGCAAGCTGGCCGTTCCCCGGCACACCCATGGGACGTACCGTCTGTGCAATCGTGGTCAGCATGGGCATCATCCGGTCGATGATCTCGCCTTCACCGCCAACCAAAATCGTGAGGTTTCCAGCGTCGGAAAATGCATGCGTGCTGGTAATGTCCTTTACCGTCAACGGTGCATCCAGTGCCTGCAGCTCGGAAACCCGGGCCAAGGAATACAGCTCTTTAGCAAACGAGGGGGTTGACGGACTCAAGTCCACCAAGCAGCAATCCCTTTTCGCTTTCGAGAGGATCCCGTCGGTCTCCCAATAGGCATCTTCAAGCTGCTGTTGGGTCAGGCAATAAGTGAAAACCGCATCGGCCTGCTCCATGCTGTCTGCCAACGGGAAGCCCGCGCTTTGCAGATTCTCGCTAATCACCTGCCCGATAACGCTATCGCCATAAAAAGCGAACGATTGAGCCATGCCGCTCACGACCTTTTCTTTCCAAATCGACTGAAAATCGAATCGCTCTTCTTCCGCTCGGGGCCGAAGAAAACCAGGGACATCATGCCGGGGCCGACATGGGAGCCGATAACCGGACCGACGTTGACGACGATGATCTCGGCACCCGGGGCAACCTTTTTCAGCATGTTGGCGAAACGCTCGACGTCATCGGGGCAATCGGCATGGCCAATGAAGATCGTCCGGTCGCGCTCGCCCTCCGGGATACGCTCGGTGAAATATCCTACAAGCTGCTTGATGGCTTTCTTGCGCCCGCGCGCCATCCCGCAAAGCGACAGGCTCCCCTCGAGGTTGATGGTAAGCATGGGCTTGACATCCAGTTTCGAACCGATGGTCGCTGCCGCCGGCGGAATACGGCCGCCCTTTTTCAGCGCAGTCAAATCATCGACCATGAACATGTCATTCAGGTGCGAGCGCGCGCCTTCCGCCCACGTAATCAGCTCAGGCGCAGTCAACCCCTTATCACGCTGTTTCAATGCTTCATAGACGAGCATGGCCTCGGCTGTCGAAGCCTGAAGGGTATCGAACAGGTAGAGCTCGGCTTCCGGGTACCGTTCTTTGGTCTCGTTCATAATGCGGTAAATCTGGTCGACCGAACCGGTCAGGCCGGACGTGAATGAAAGGTAGAGTGTGGGGACACCGCTTTCGGCCGCTTCGGTCCAGGCATCCTGAATCTCGTGCAAGGGAACCTGAGAGGTCTGCGGAAACGCCCCATTGCGCATGCGGTCGTAGAATTCATGCGGGGAAATCGAGGTAAACAAGTCGTCATAATACTGCTCGCCGTCGATCTGATATGGATACTCGATCAAACGGACGCCCGGCTTGTCCACCATGCTCATGGGCAAGTCGCAGCACGAATCGATGATTAGATTGCATTTGGGTGCCACAAGGTCCCTCTCTCACTCGCCGGATTTCCAGCGTATCGCGTCCCCGTTCTCGAACTTTACCGTCGGATGCTTTTTGCCGGCCATTAACTCAACTTATTCGAATCCCCGTTTGCTTTCAACCAGATGCGAACGACGCTCATACAGGTTCCGCTCGAGTCCCACAGGATAGCTGTGCGGATTCCAGATGCGCTTCTGGGATTCATCGAGCGTCGCCAATCCTTCCCTTGTACGTCGCTGCGCCGCCATAGCGTCACGGAACTCGTCCTCAAGGCATACCTCACCGTTTCGTGCCAGCGGGAACAGGATCTTCTCGAACCGCTTGCCCGAGAGGTTCTTGCGGCGCAGACGGTCAGCGGGATCGACGATAACCTCCTCTTCGTTTACAGGAGTGTTCACGTCGTATACCATATCCCCGGCGATATGCCCATCATCGTGATAGTATCGACGGATATCGAGAACGCCAGGGGTGGTCAACTTCCCGGTTTGCTCGGTGATCTTCAGGCAGTCCCGCCATTCGTTGCAGCCCTTATCCTGCACGGCGGAAAGCTTGTACACGCCTCCGAGAGTCGGCTGGTCATAAGCAGTTGCCATCTTGGTCCCGACGCCCCAGCTCATTACCTGGGCCCCTTCATCGCGAATAGACTGAATCGTGAACTCATCCAAATCGTTGGAAAGGACGATGCCCGTATCGGTAAGCCCGGCATCATCGAGTTTCCGGCGCGCCATCTTCGCAAGCCATGCGAGATCGCCTGAGTCGATGCGGATGCCCATAAGGCGCTCTCCGCGCTCCTTCATCTCCAGTCCGACAGTAATGGCATTGTCGATACCCTTCTCTACGTCGTAGGTATCAACCAAAAGCACGCAATTATTCGGCATGATACGAGCATATTCGCGAAATGCAGTAAGCTCGTCATCGAATGACATGACCCATGCATGCGCATGGGTACCGGAAACTGGAATATCGTATTCCTTGCCGGCAAGGACGTTGCTTGTCGAAGCGCAACCGCCGATAACCGCCGCACGGCTTGCCAGCAAACCGCCTGCCGGACCCTGGGCACGACGCAACCCGAATTCTGCAACGGGGGTTTCTGCCGCCAGGCAGATGCGCGCGGATTTCGTCGCAATGAGCGTCTCGAAGTTGATAAGATTCAGCAACGGCGTCTCGATAATCTGGCATTGCAGAATGGGGCCGATGACCCGAACGATGGGATCCTGCGGGAACACGATGGTCCCCTCGTGCACCGCGTCGATATCCAAATCGAGCTTCATGGTACGCAGGTATTCCAAAAAGCATGGGTCGAATAGCTTCCCGCCAGCCGGCGCATCAAGGCTGCCAAGATACGCGATATCGTCGTCAGAGAAGGAGAAGTCTTCGATGAACTCGGCGAGCTGGTCCATACCGCAGGCAACGGCATACCCGCCTTTGAACGGGCTTTCCCTGAACGTCATATGGAAGCAGGCGCGCTCCTCGATCTTGCCGCAGGCCCAATAACCCTGCGCCATCGTGAGCTGATACAGATCCGTCAGCAATTCTTCGTCATTGAGCATCGTCTGCTCCTCCCATCTTATGGCTGCGTCGCCTTGACCTGCGATGTGCCTTGCCGTTCGATCCAGAACCGTTATCCGTACCCGATCCGCTGTTCTGAACACGAACGTTGGAGCTTTTGCGGGGGTCCTGCTTCTTTGAAGATCCGCCGCGGTTGCGATTATTCTGTCTCTTGGATTTGTCGGACTTCTCGATAGCCTTCCGCGAATCTGTCTGGGCTATGGCCGTACCGGTCTTATTCGAGCGTGCAAGCTCCCCTCGCTGGCCCCCCTTAGCTTGGGAAACGCTGTGGTTACGGTTGCGGGAGCGGCGATGGGCCGATCCGCGGCCTTCGGACTTGGCGTCCTTGCCTTGATGATTCCGATTGCCCGATGGACGTGAGTCTTGGCCCCGGGCCTCGGTATGACGCGGCGAACGCCCGTTTCCCTCACGCTCTTGCCCCCCGCGTGCAGAACGGCGACGGCGGCGGGAACGGCGATGAGCGTTGCCCTCTTCCGATGACGATGGGCTCTTGTCCCTATTCGCGGGATTGCGATGGATGGCGCCCTTCTCAGCCAGCTTATCGTGGCCGGTGAAGCGCTCCGTCGAACCGACGACCATTCCGCTATGAGGCCCGGCGCTGACGGCATTCGCATACTCGTAATAGGCCTCGCCGATAGACCGCGGCCGCTGGCTTTCCGCATCGGGATCGGGCGCATCGAAGGCAGACAGCGGGATGCGAACGCGTTTGCCCTCATCGGTACGGAGCACCACTACCTCATGCGGCGTATCAAGCTGGCAAACCTTGAAATCGCCTTCGGGCGTCTTGATGGTCGCGTTGTTCTTTGGTGCACGGGCCTTGAAATCCTTATATGCCTCGTACTCGTAGCGCAGACAGCACATCAGACGGCCGCACACACCCGAGATCTGCTGAGGATTGAGCGAAAGATCCTGCGCCTTCGCCATCTTGATGGATACCGGGCAGATCTCCCCTCCGATCCGCGAACAGCAGAGCTCTTGGCCGCAATGGCCAATGCCGCCGATAATTCGCGCCTCGTCGCGTACGCCAATCTGGCGCATATCCACGTGGATATGCAGCTCACTCGAAAGACGCCGGACCAATTCGCGGAAATCAGTACGTTCCTCTGCTTCGAAAAGGAACACCGCTTTATTGCCATCAAACAGGTACTGGACCTTGATGGGATGCATATCCTCGTTGGTCTGCGCCGCCAAGCGCTTGAAGACGGGGAACGCCTCATCGGAAAGACGCTGCATCTCATCGCGCTGCATACGGTCTGCATCGGTTGCCAAGCGCAGAACCGGCTGCAGAGGACTGCGAAGGTTCTTCACCTGCAAGTCATCCACCTCTGCCACTTCGCCGACGGAAACCCCATATTCCACGCCGCGGGTCGTGCGGACAATCAAATCATCGCCCGAATGGATCTCCAGATCCTTCGGGTCGAACCAACGCGTACGGGGGTCGAACGGTAATCTAACTGATGCAACAAGTGCCATATAAGGCCTCTCTGATATCCAATAGCAAAACGTCCAAACACGTCTCAGGAGATACATTATAGGTTAATGCCTCGTCAGTCTCGTCCACGGCGCGAAGCGCGCGGCACACGCACGGGGCTTTCGTGTTCGTCGCTGTCGCATGAAGCGTTTCCATTGCATCCGTGTTGATGACGAGACTCGGCGAGTTGGAAACGATCATCAGAACATCACGCAGCCAAGACCGGATGATATCGGTCGTCTGCCGCAGATATTGGCGCGCTTTCCGGTTCACAACGTTCTTGTTGCGTTGTTCAACACGTCGAAGCGCCCCTGAAGCAAGATACTCGGCATTTGCCTCCATCTCCTGACGAAGCTCTTTGCGAACACCGTCAAGCGGGGCATCGGCCATCTTGATCAGCTCGCGCGCGTATCCCATGATGTCCAAATCGTCGGCAGACGCCAACAAGCCGAGAATCTCCAGCACGCGCTTGCGATATGCCATGCGCTCTGGACTGCGGATGAATTCGGTGGCTCGGCTGATGGAACCGCCGCATGCCTGAACCGCCGCAGCCGCCTTATCCGGGGTAGTACCCGTGTTCTGCACTACAATGCCGACTGCCTCTTTTGCCGGGATCTGCCGGAATGGAACCACTTGGCAACGCGAGACGATGGTGGGAAGAACGCTATCGCGGGTGCGGCCGAGCAATATCATGACCACATCATCGGGCGGCTCTTCAAGAGTCTTCAGGAACGCATTTGCCGCATGGACTCCCAACCTGTCGACCCGATCGATAATGTAGACCTTCCGTGCCGCACGGATGGGAGCCAACGCGCTGTCGGCGACCACCTCGCGAATCTGCTGGACAAGGTACCCATCTGCTCCTTCCGGGGCTACATAGTGGATGTCTGGATGCTTGCGCCGTTTTGCCCGCTTGCAATCATCGCAGGAACCACAACCGTTATCAGGGCAGATGATGGCTTGGGCAAAGGCATATGCGGCAATGGTCTTATTCGATCCCGCCTGGCCGGTGAACAGGTAGGCATGGCTGACTCGTCCCTCCTGTATGGTAGAGCGCAGGAACTCGCGTACCTTTGGTTGGCCGTAAACGCTGTCGAAGACATCAGCCATACGCTATTCGGCTCCGATGACCGTTGCCTTATGCCGTGTATCGAATTGATCGATGACTTCGAAGAACTCGGGGCTGAAGGTCTCGTCGACATCTCCCCATTCGAAGATATCCGCAAGCTCTTTGAAGATTGCCCGTGCGGTATCGGGCTTGGGCCCGGCCGATGACACCACACGCACCCGTTCGGGATTTTCCTCGGCAATCTGAAGGAATGCCGCATTCACCGCCTCGTGGAAATTCGATCCCGCCTGCTCCAGGCGGTCGGCGAAACCATGGTGGGTTGCCCGCTCCAAACCTTCCTCGGCGCCAGCACCGGTCGTCAGCAATATCGTGCGGCAAGGATGTACTCCCTGGCATGCAAAGTTGTTCGCCTGCTGTACAAACAACCGCGATAGCCCACGGCCAGCAGCTTGATAGGCGATTGTAGAATCATAGAACCGGTCGCAAAGCACAACCCGATCGGCCTTGAGTGCGGGGATGATGACCTCTTTCACCAACTGGGCGCGTGCAGCCTCGTAGATGAAAAGTTCGGTCTGATCGGCGATGGTCGCATTGTCAGAATCCAACACCAACGTCCGAAGCGACTCCCCAATGGAGGTTCCGCCAGGCTCGCGCACTTCCAGGACATCGTAGCCCATCTGGGTGAGCGCCCGTGAAAGGAAATTGATATGCGTTGTTTTGCCAGCGCCTTCGCCACCCTCGAAGGTGATGAAGATACCCGGGCCCGCGCTCTTGCCTTCACCAATCATACAAACTTTCCTCTGGTATCGCCGATCAAACCGTTCGCCGTCGGCGACTCAGTCCTTGTTCTGCAAATCATAGATATCGCGGCCCTGCACATCGATTCCCACGAATACCGGGAAATCGACAACCTCGATGCACCTCAGGGCTTCGGTGCCCAAATCATCATACGCTATCGTTTCGGAAGAGGTCACGCACTGCGCCAAGTAGGCCGCTGCCCCACCTGTCGCAACGAAGTAAACCGCCCGATTCCTTGCACAAGCCTTATGGACGTCAGCCGATCTTCTTCCTTTGCCCAAGGTCGCGGCAACGCCACGATCATACAGGTCGGGCGCAGCGAAATCCATCCGAGAAGCCGTGGTCGGCCCGACCGCCCCAAAGGGACGCCCCGCCGCAGCAGGGGTCGGCCCAGCATAGAAGATGGTCTGACCGGACAAGCCATATGGCAGCTCGCCTGTCCCACTGCGTTCGAGCTCCGTCATCAAGCGGATATGGCCGGCATCGCGCAACGTGAACAGCGGGCCGGTAAGCGTGCAGAAATCCCCCGCTTCGAGCTCATCGAGCTCCGAACGGGTAAGCGGCAAGCGGAGTTTATGCGGTTCGATTGCCGAAACGGTGTTCGGGAATTGGGTATCAGAGGTCATAGGTAGCCCTCCTCATAGCCGAGCACCCCATGTTGATAGCTAACGGCAAGGCAGCGATATGGCAAGGGCCAGAATTGACCTTCACTGCCAATGCCGTCGTCGAGCCGCCGAGGGCCCCAGGGCCGATACCGGTCGAGTTGACGAGCGAAAGCAGCTCCCGTTCGAGCGCTTCATCCTGGGGATTGGGCGCAGCAGCCCCGATAGGCCGCATCAACGCACGTTTGGCGAGGCCGGAAACCTTATCGAACGTCGTACCGATACCGATACCGATGACCAATGGGGGGCAGGCGTTTGCAGCCTTTCGGTGAATGCAGTCGAGCAGTTCGTCGATGATGCCCTGTTTGCCAGCACCCGGAACCAGCATCGTCACGCGGCTGGCGTTATCCGAACCCCCGCCCTTCAGCATGATGCCCAACCGCGCGGCCCCCGGCTCGGCAACGGGATGGATTTCACAGAACGCAGGGGTGTTATCGCCGGTGTTCGTCCGATCATGAACGGCATTGCGCACCAACGATTTCCGCAGGCGGGCGTCCGAATAGGCGGCACCGACAGCCCGGTTGACATCCGCAAAAACGTCACCTGCTACCATCACGTCAGGGCCTATCTCAAGGCAAATCCACACCGTGCCCGTATCCTGGCAGATGGGCACCTGATCCCGCTCCGCAATCCGGGCATTCACGCAGAGCTGCCGCAGAACCTCTCCGCCTCGCAGCGAGGTTTCGGTTTCGGCGGCGCGCTCCAGAGCGTTCCGCACATCAACGGGAAGCTCGCAGGCAAGATGCGGAATGGCATCCCGTACCGTCTGGGCGACCTGTTCTTTCGTGATGATAGTTTCCATGGTTTGATTATACGGCAGCGGCTTTCGTCGGCGAGCAGCCGAGGACATCGGTATAAAAGAGACAGATACCCGAACGGCTACTCTTCATCGGTTGAAGAGGACGTCACCGCGCTTGAGGAGGCAGCCGTTCGCGCCGCAGCCTTCTTAGACGTGGAGCTGGAAGCCTGCGAGCTGCTGGCAGTTGCAGACGAGGAAGATCCTCCGGTCGTTGAGGAGGTGGACTGATTTGCACGGGAGCCGCTGCTCTCCGACGTATCGTCAGAGACAGCACTCGACGACGAGGAAGACTGCTGGCTGACCGTGCTGCTTGAGGCCGACCCGTTGCCCGTTGATGAATCCCATTCACCCTGTGATGAGGATTCCGACATCCCGGATCCAGTCGTGCCGCTCTGAGACTCGGTATCAGACAGTTTGACAATCGGTGCCGTCTTGGTGCCGATGCCCTCACCGTTAGTGGCACTGGTGATGATATGCGCAGTCAAGAACACCGTCGCCAAACCGATAACCGTCAATAATGCGATGATGAACCATTTCTTCTTCGTGATGCTCATCGTGCCGCTGACGCCGTGTTTGCGCGACTTCACTGCCGCATGAGAATATTTGGCCTTGCTCGGAGAGAAGTCCGACTTCTTAGTTGAATAGATATCCCGCCGCCCATTGGGCGTAGCCTTGTCCGTCTGCGCGCTGTCGGCATCGAGCGGCATGGAACCGGGACGAACCTGGGGCATGACCTTCGTGCCAGCGGAGCCTTTCTGCTCATCCGCATTGATCTTCTCTTTTGCCTTGGCATGGGAAGCATCCAGGAAATTCTTGTAGATCTGAGTGGAGAGCGCCGTGACCGCCGCAGAAGCCGCCACGCCGATTACCGAACCCGCGATGCCGATTTGCGACGAGAACAACATGGCTGTAACCGCCGCAAGGGCACTAGCCGTAATCTGCGCAACCGAAACATCGGAAAGAACATTCTTGCCGGCCGATTTGCCATCGTTCTGACGGTTCGATTCCGTTGTCCGCGAAGCTTTGGACACCTGGTATCACACTCTTCTCGTATCTCTCCAACAAGTTCCGAGCCTCTAGTCTAAGGGCGATTCCTGAAAAAGCCTATTATCGACACGAAGACGAGATATACGGTTCACCAACTGCAAACAAAGGTTTCACCGAGAAGACAGATTCAGGCTCCGCTCCCGCAAGGACACGAGTCCCGGGCAGCCTGAATATCCCGCATTGAGGCACATGCTATGAGGCCCAGCGAATCCGCACAGCAAAGACCCCTGCACAACAGCGGCCCGCTGTTGCCAGCGGGCCGCTGTGAAGAGCCGGGGAAGGATGTTGCTAGATTGCTGCCGATCCCGTTTCTCCAGTACGGATACGGACGCATTCCTCTACGTTGGAGACGAAGATCTTCCCGTCTCCCACCTCACCGGTACGTGCCGCTTCGCAGATGATGTTGACGAGCGAATCGACTTGATCGTCGTTCACGATGAACTCGAACTTGACCTTGGGGAGCATGTTCAGCAGTACCTCGGTTCCGCGGAAGTACTCCTTCCATCCGTGCTGGTTGCCGCATCCTTGGACTTGGCTGATCGTCATGCCGTCAACCTCGTGCTTGAAGAGTGCCTCTTTCAACGGTTCCAGCTTCTCCGGCCTTACGATTGCCGTGATCTTCTTCATTGCGGTTCTCCTTTGCTCGCTAGTCCAAACCCAGATATGCCGGATAGGCAGATTCGCCATGTACCGTGACATCCAAGCCGCGTGCTTCGATTTCATCCGGAACGCGCAGGCCGCCCGCGATCTTCTTGATGATGAGTCCGATGACGATATCGCACACACCCACGAACGCAATGGTAATCAGGATGCCTGCAATCTGGCTCAACAGAAGGCTCGGGTCGCCGGTGTAGAACAATCCGCCGTAATCGGTCCAGGACAAGCCCGGCACGCAGAACAATCCGGTCAGGATGCCGCCGGTGATGCCGCCGACGCAGTGGCAGCCGAAGGCATCAAGCGCGTCATCGTAACCAAGCTTCGCCTTCAGCTTCGAGATAGCCAGGTAGCAAATAGGCGAAACGATGAGGCCCATGATCAGCGCCGCCCAGGGCTCGACGAAGCCTGCTGCTGGAGTAATCACAACCAGGCCGGCAACCAGGCCGGTAGCGGCACCGACGAGCGTGGTCTTCTTGGTCATGGCGTGCTCGATGATCATCCAGGAGATCATGGCGGCGCCAGAGGCGACAACGGTATTCAGCAGGGCCAGACCGGCCGTTCCGTCGGCAGCGAACTCGGAGCCGGCGTTGAACCCGAACCATCCGAACCACAGGAGCGTGGCGCCGAGCATCACGAACGGAACGTTGTGTGCACGGTAGTTCATCATACCGAATCCTTTGCGCTTACCGCACAGGATGCAGAGGATCAGACCGGTAAGGCCGGAGGAGATGTGAACGACATCGCCGCCAGCAAAGTCGATAGCACCGACAATATCGCCGATCAAGCTGCCGTCGCCACCCCATACCATGTGAGCCAGCGGAGCATAGACGATAACCGACCAGATGGCGATGAACGCCAGGAACGGACCGAACTTCATACGGCCTGCAAGCGAGCCGCCGATGATCGCCGTCGTAATCATGCAGAAGGCAAGCTGGAATACAATATCGATGATGGCCGGGTAGGTATCGCCTTCCGGAGCATTCGAAGCAGTATCCAGCATATCCTGCACTGTGCTCAGGCACCCGATCTGATCAAATCCTCCGAAAAACGGTATCGACCCATCGCCGCCATAGGCAAACGACCAACCGAACAGTACCCATGTGATGGCAACCACGCCCATCACTGCAACGGACATGAACATGGTATTAACCACGTTCTTCCGGCGGGACATACCACCGTAGAAGAACGCCACGCCCGGCGTCATAATCAGGACCAGCATCGTGCAGAGAAGCATGAATGCGGTCGCACCAGTATCGTACATTTCCCTAACCTCCTTGCATTTCGTTCGACGATGTTCTCGTCAACTGACACATTTCAGTCTGCCTTTGCCCTGTTACGAAGCTGTTTCAGCCCTGTTTCAGGTACACATCGCCTTATGGAAAACAATGTTTCAACCTCCCGATTAGCACTCCCACAAACGGATTGCTTGTGAATCCCATGGAGCTCGTTTCTCTTTTGTGAAAGGGATTTACGTCAGCACAGCGCCTGCTAATATCGCCATCGCTTCGAGATGCATAACGGGTTGGGAGGAATCGATGACACAGCACATCCGGGGAGTCCTTTGCTCTATCGGAGCAAGCGTGACCTGGGGTTTATCGGGAGCATGCGTTCAATGCCTGACAGCTCGATACGAAATCGGCTCGTTGGAGCTTACCTCGATCCGGATGCTGTTCGCCGGGATAACCTTCCTCGCCATCGTCGCATGGCGCAACCATTCCTTGCGCATCGAGACGGTGCACGATCGAAAAACCGTGCTCCGATTGGCAATCTTCGGTATTGTCGGTGTCTTCATCAGCCAATTCGCCTATATACAGGCTATCGCAACCACCAATGCCGGAACGGCAACGGTGCTGTGCTGCTTGAATTCCGTCATACTGTTGGCGGCGGTCTGCCTGACGAAACGCAAAGCGCCCAAGCCCATCGAGGTCGCCGCAATCATCATGGCGCTGGGATCGGTCTGGCTGATTGCCACTGGAGGCAACCCTGAGAATCTTGCAATATCGCCGATCGGACTGGCTTGGGGCATCTCTGCGGCTGGGTCGATTGCCTTCTATACCATTTATTCGAAGCCCATCATGGCGTCGCACGGTAACATCCCGGCACTTGCCATCGGCATGCTGTTCGGCGGCTTAACCAGCACCGCCTGCTCGCTTCCCCATTGGTCGATGCCTCAATTGGACCCCTTCGGCATCGTGCTCATTGCCGTTGTCGTGGTCTTTGGAACAGTGGTCACCTTCGCCCTGTACTTCCAAGCCGTGCTCGCATTGGAAGCGGTAGAAGTAGGCTCGCTGAGCGTAGTGGAACCGATGGTTGCCACGGCCATGAGCGCCATCTGGCTGGGAAGCTCGTTTTCCCCTATCGATTACTTCGCATTTGCACTGATGTTAGCCATGGTCGTTCTTGTTTCGCACGCAGGGAGCGAACCGAACCGCACCGGCGCGCATCGAATTTCCTGGCATCGAATGGTCCAGGAACCGCTCCTCAAGATCTCTCGCCCTGCGATCCGCGCCGCGCTCAGGCGATAAACAGGCGGAATACACCCCTGCAATACTGCGAAGCGGCGCCTGAGCAGGGCGCCGTCTTCAATGGAACGTTTATCGGTAACCTTCATGACGAGCAAGCATATACAGCTGACGGTGGTTATTTCTCAGAACCGGTAGCGGAGCGCTTGCGTGAGGCCTTCCCGCTACCGCCCGACTTTGCCTTCTTGGCCGCCCGCGCCTTCTTGCGCGCCTCTTTCTCGGCTGCCTGGCGCTCCTTACCCGGGCACTTGAAATTCGGACACAGCCGCCAAGGACCGCGCTGGGTGTTCACCACGACGATAGGAGCACCGCAATCGGGGCATGTCTCCCCGGTCGCCTCTACCTTACCGTATTGGGGCAGAGGATAGCCGGTCCCGCACTCATCGTAGTTCTCGCAACGGATGAAGCGCTTCAAAGTCCGAGGGTTCTTGTGGGCGATAAGCTTGGCTTCCTTGCCGTTTTCGGCACAGGCCTTACACGTCCCTACCACCACATCGGGCTCTACGTTTGTGGGGCAATTCGGATCGATGCAGATAACCCGGGGCTTCTGGCGAAACGCAGAAACCTTCACCTGCGGCATACCGCAAGTCGGGCAGGGGTCCTTAAGCGCCTCGACGCGTCCGCTGGGAAGGGGATAGGTGACATCGCATTCCGGCCAACCAGCACATCCGATAAACATCGAATGGTTCTTCTGGCTCGCACGCAGCTGCAGGTCCTTGCCGCACTTCGGGCACTTCCCCACGTACGCATCGGCGGCCACGGCATCGGCAAGCGCCTCCTTCACCTGCTCTTGCCTCGGCAACAGCTCCCCCAACTGTTCAGCCAGAAGATCACGCGACAAGTCGACCACCTGGGATTTCTTCTCAGAGCCCTCGGCGATTCGCGTCATCTGGCGTTCAAGGTCGGCGGTCATGTCGCTGCTGGTGATATGGGGAGCGTAGGTACCCAATGCATCGCAAACCGCCATCCCGAGCGCACTCGGCTCGATGGGGTTGTTCTGCACGTATTTAACCGCATACAGACGATCGATAATGGAATGGCGCGTGGACTTCGTTCCCAACCCGCGCTTCTCCATCTCCTGGATGAGCTTGCCCTGCGAATAGCGCGCAGGCGGCTCGGTCTGCTTCTTCGTCAGCTTCGCGCCCTTGAAATCGAGCAGCTGCCCTTCCTCCATTGCCGGCAGTTGCTCGTCCTTCTTCAAGCCGTATGGGTAGATGGCACGGAATCCGGAAGTCGCCAGCACATCGCCGCGCGCAACGAACGGCTCTCCGCCAACTTGGATCGTCACCTTCGTGCCTTCGATGTAGGCCGGTTCGGACAGAGTAGCCAGGAATCGGCGGGCGATAAGGTTGTAGAGTTTGAATTCAGCCGGTCCCAGGTCGTCTGGCGTGGCCACGTTCGTAGGATAGATGGGAGGATGGTCGGTGGTCTCCTGCTTACCGCGCGTTGCCGTCAGGGTGCCTTTAGCCAACAGCTGCCGGCAATAGGGTGCATAGGCGGGATTGCCGGACAAGCGCTTAACGGTCGCCTCAAGATCGAGCGAAGCCGGATAGACGGTGTTGTCGACGCGCGGATACGAGATATAGCCATCCATATACAGGCTCTCTGCCAGCCGCATGGTACGTCCCGGGGTAATGCCTACCGAAGAAGCAGCCGCCATCAGCGATGTGGTGTTGAACGGCACGGGCGGATTGACCCGCCGGCGCTTCCGCTCGATACCTTCGACCGAACCATGATCCTGCCCAGCCACGTGGTCCATAACGGCCTGAGCATCGGCCTCCTTCTTGAAGCGGGAATGAGCGTGGCCGACGGTGAACTCGTCCTCGCCATCACTGAAGTCGCCGGTAACCACCCAATAATCCTCGGGCTTGAATGCCAGACGCTCCCGTTCACGGGCCACCACCAGCGCCAGGGTCGGCGTTTGGACGCGACCGGCGGAACGGACGTTACCGTACCCGCCGAACTTGACCAATGTAAGATAGCGCGTCAGCACTGCACCCCAGATGAGATCGATTTCCTGGCGCGATTCACCTGCGTTGGCCAAGTTGAAGTCCATTTCCACAAGATTGTCGAACGCATGGGTAATCTCTTCTTTGGTAATCGCAGAATAACGGGCGCGATATACTGGCGCGGTATCGTTGACCTCGCGCATCATCGAAAGCGCATCCATCCCGATAAGCTCCCCTTCGCGATCGAAGTCCGTGGCAATAATCAGCGAATCGGCCTTCTTCGCAAGATTCTTAAGAGCGCGGATGAGCTCCTTCTCTTTCGGAAGCTTCTCGATAGGAGAATACACAAGATACGGAAGGGCATCCATCTTCCAGCCGCTGAGATCTATGCCATCTTCGAGGAACGGCTTACGTTTGCGTTTGTAGGGGGGCTTTTCGAGATTGGCCGGGATATGGGCCGAGATCTTGTTTCCATCTGCATCCACCCCACGCCATCCTCGGTTCTTCTTGTATTCGAGGCGTTTGACGAAATCGGGCTCCAAGATATGCCCGCGCAATCCGATGACTACGCAATCTTGTTTGTCTTTATCGGTAAAACGGTAGATGGGCGTCGAATAAACCTTATCGCTCTTCGGTTTCCCGATGCTGAGGAGCTCGGAGATCTTCTGGCCGGCGATATTCTTCTCGGTAACAATCAGTTTCACACGGTGCCCCTTTCCATAGATTTAACGTGCGAGGGGATAAACGCCGTAAATAATACCGTATGTTTTCTCAAGGGCAAGACTCGCACGGTAAAGTTTCCGTATGCAATCGGAATCGCTTTTCCTAACAAGATGGAACGCCAGGACACCATCCGACCAGCTCATGACCGGTATGGCTGTCCATATGCAAAACGTGAATCAGAAACTCCCCCGCAGGAACGGATGTCCGTGCAATAGGTTCTCGGTAGCGCCGAGGTCCTAAGCGGGCGAATTCTGGACAACCGAACGCTGCATGCGTCGGGAAGCCTTGCGCTCCTGTTCGGCCCTTTCCCGCTCGAGTACCGGTTTCATCGCAGCGATGGCGCATGCCAATTGCTCGTCGTCCGGCTCCTTGGTCGTGAGCTTCTGCATCTGCAGCCCCGGCCACAGAACAATGCGAACAAGCTTCTTCTCGGGATGTGCCCCAGCCCACTTCACCGTGATCTCATACGACACGCCCGCGATTACTGGCATAAGAAGAACGCGCACTGTCATGACCAGAACCAGCTTCGGAACGGTATCGTGTACACCCCATGCATCGATGAGGCCGTTGAGAGGCGTGATCGTGTAAATAAAAATCGCGATGATCATGACCATGATCAGGAATGCCGTACCGCAGCGGACATGCAGGCGCGGGAACGACCGTGCATTCTCCGGGGTCAAGGGCAGACCGTGCTCGAAACAATGGATGGTCTTGTGCTCGGCGCCATGGAATTCGAACATGCGGGAAATATCTTTCATACGGCCGATAAGCCAGATATAGAAGATGAAGATACCGACACGCAGGATACCGTCGATGATATTCCAGAGCAGGGTGCGGTCGTCGTATTCGCCGACCATGACATTCGTGAGGATAGCCGGCGCAACGATGAAAAGCACGATGCCGAGACAGAGACCGAGGATCATCGAGATCGCCATCGCCCCGGATCCGAATTCGAAATCGTCTTCCCCATCCTCGCCGTCGGGGCCGAAGGCATGTTGACTTGCAATGGAGAGCGCTTTGTATCCCAACACCAGGGATTCGAAAAACGCGGTGCACCCGCGGATAATCGGCCAGTACAGCCAACGGTTCTTCTCCTTGCCTGAGGCGAGGTCATGCTCTTCAACATAAAGATTGCCATCAGGTTCGCGCACCGCCGCCGCCCAATTGTAGCGACCGCGCATCATGATTCCCTCGATCAGCGCCTGACCGCCGACATGGGTTTTCAGCTGCCCGTCCTCCTCAAAGGCGCGGTAGGTATCTGAGTGTTTGTTAGACTTCATTACCTGCGATTCGCTCAACTTTGCATGTGCCTATATCATAGCCGCCCCATCCGGACGATACCGCGATATCGCAACAGCATCGTGAAAACCCCAAAAGAAGAAGGCGGAACCGCAACAGCAGTTCCGCCTTCGCTGGATCGGCATATGCGCGCCAATCCGTGTGGAGGATCTCGAATTAATCTATGGAGATCTTACGTGCACCGTTGTCGTGCTGTTTCTTGGGCACGGTTACTTTCAGCACGCCGTTCTCGAGCTTTGCCTGGATGGCATCCTCATCGCCATCTTTCAGCAGGATGCTCCTCGACATCGAGACGCGTGAACGTTCGCGGTAGAGGTACTCGCCCTGATCGTCTTTCTGCTCATCATCGTTCTGGTAATTGACCGAAATCGTCAACGTATCATTGTTGTGCTCGATATCGATATCGTTCTTGTCTACGCCCGGCATATCGGCCTCGACGGTGTATTCATTATCGGTCTCCTTGACATCGATTTTGAATCCGCCGCGAACGGCCTCGCTCGTCGGAGTCGTGAAGAAATCATCCAACAGGTTGTAGAGATCCGCAGGAGTGTTGTGCAGGTATGTGCGAGGAACCAGAGACATCATGATTAACCACTTCTCTTCGAAACATCCGCTTCTCCACAGCTGATTGCTGCGGTTCATCACGGGCGGGAACCCTTTCGGTTCCCTTCCTTTTACGTCTGTTACTATAGCACGTTCTGAAAGAAAATCTACATTGTTTGACTTAGATTTCATATTTCGTTCACTTTTAGGTTATTTGCGTGTTAAATATAGTGAAATCATCATCGTTTCTCAGCATAATCGCAGGTAAAACGTGAGTTTCTAACGAGTCCTCTCAAGGAAGGATATACTGAGAAATCGAAACATAGACAACCAGCAAGGAAAAGAGAGAACGCATGCAGCAAGAATTCGACGTCATAATCATCGGAGCGGGTCCTTCGGGTATCTTCTGCGCGTACGAGCTGCTGCGCACACAACCTTCGTTGCGCGTCCTGATCATCGAACGGGGTCACGCTATAGAGCATCGAACCTGTCCGAAGCGAATCACGGGAGTGTGTGCGCACTGCAATCCCTGCTCGATTACCTCGGGATTCGCAGGTGCCGGCGCATTCTCCGATGGGAAGCTGTCGCTGTCTCCCGAAGTCGGTGGGTACTTGCCCGATTTCTTGGGACCCGAGCAAACCCGCCGTCTGATCCGCGAATCCGATGAAATCTACCTTGCATTCGGGGCCGACACCCACGTATACGGTATTGATGATCCGCAGGCTATCGCGGCTATCCGCGCCAAGGCGCGCCGCGCCGGCCTTTCGCTGGTAGAATGCCCAATCCGCCACCTGGGAACCGAGGAAGGCGGCAAACTGTACCAACGCATGCAGAACCACCTTATCAGCGTTGGCGTGACGTTCGCCTTCGACACTGCCGTCGCCGATATCATTATCGAGAACGGCAAGGCCGTCGGGGTCGTTACCGGTAGCGGCGAACGCTATTCAGCTCCTTCTGTGGTGGCGGCGGTAGGGCGCGTCGGCTCCGCCTGGCTGTCCGGCATCTGCAGACAGCACGGTATCGATACGGAAGTCGGCACCGTCGACATCGGCGTACGAGTAGAACTTTCCAACGATACGGTCTCAATCCTCAACGACGAGCTTTATGAGGCCAAGTTGAAATATGTGACTCCGACCTATCGGGACAAGGTTCGCACCTTCTGCACGAACCCCGGCGGCGAAGTCACGAGCGAGGTCTACGATGGCGATCTGATGACGGTAAACGGTCATGCCTACAAATCGACCGACCGAAAGACGGCCAACACCAATTTCGCCTTATTGGTATCCCAGCGTTTCACGAAGCCCTTCAAGACACCTATCTCCTATGGACGATCCATCGCACGGCTTGCCAACATGCTCTGTGACGGAAGCGTCATGGTGCAGACGCTCGGCGATATTCGTCGCGGGCGCCGTTCGACGGAGGCCCGCATTGCCGCCAACCCCATCCAACCGACCATGAAGGATGCCGTAGCCGGCGATTTGGCGCTTGCCCTTCCCCACCGCATCATGGTCGACCTGATGGAAATGATCGATGCCTTGGACAAGCTCGCTCCTGGCGTTGCTGCCGACGAAACGCTGTTATACGGCATCGAGGTAAAGTTCTACTCGAACATGGTCACGGTGACCCCTGAATTCGAAACGAATGTCAAAGGGTTGTACGCTATCGGCGACGGAGCCTCGATTACCCACGGTCTGCAACAGGCGAGCGCAAACGGGCTTGCCGTTGCACGTGCCATCTTATCCGGGCATCGCAGCACCCGATAACCGATTGGCGCTTGCCTTCCTGAATATTCGCGATTCAAGAACGGTTCTACGGATGCCGTCTCGAGCAGGGACATTAGGTATCTGCAACTATCACGTTGGAAACCCGGTAAAGCCCCGGTAGCGCTCTTTCCTACCCTTTCCCCAGATGTCAGCTTAAAGGACTCGGCAACTTGAGAAAGGACCCATCATGAAACTATCTCTGCGGATCGGCAATGCTCCGTCGGTCGGCACCTGGGCGGCAATCGCCATGCTTCTTGCAGGAATGATTGCAGCAGCAGGCATCCCAGCATATGCCGATACCACCCTGCACCGCAACGGTTTCGGAGCTGTCCCAGCACAAAAGATCGTCTTCGACAAACTTGACCTGAGTAAGGCAACGGTCTCCGACGCCATCACCTCGGTTAAACGAAAATCAGTAAAGAAGGAGGGGGAAACGGCCCTTCGGAGCTCGCTGGTTCTCCATGTGAAGAAAGGGAATGCGAAGACAATCTCGGCTCCCTTCACCGTACGCTTCAACAACGCCGGCTACGACGCGAATGGGAATCGCGTGGATCTGCTTTTGAAATGCGACAAGCTGGTATTGAAACCTTACCAGAACGCCGGGGTTGCCAAAGGGGACTACATCCTGATGCGCAACACCGAACAGATGAATAGCATCGGCATCTTCGCTTGGTGCGTGGCCGGACAGAAGAACCAACTGGGCATCCAGCAGGATTACAGCGTAAAGGTGCTGAAGCGCGGGACGAACACCTCCTGCGGTTTGCCTCTCCTGATGTACACCACTGATTTGGACACGCGCGACCTTACCGGGAAAACGGCAAGCTATTCTGGGCCGTTCGCCGAATCGGTGAAGCTCTTGTCCGGCTACGAGCAGGACAGTTACATCACCGCCGATTCGACGTTGAAAGCCAGCGAAGGAAACACACGTTTCCACGGATCGGCCATCGATACCAATACTGATAAATCGGCAGTGGTCTTCTCGCTGGGTGCTAAAGGCGGAAAGATCAGATGGAGTGGCACAAAATGCGGCACCAACCTGTTCAAAGCGTTCAGCCGCACCATCACGTCATCGGCTGGAACCGGCGGATCAATCGACCCGAATGGCGCCACCTCCGTCCTCTGGCGAAATAACCAAACATTCAAGATCGACGCGAATGAACACTTCGACATCGCAGAGGTCCTCGTGGATGGGAAAAGCATCGGACCAGCAGATTCCTACACATTTAAGGAAGTAACAGAGAACCACCGCATCGCCGCCTCGTTCGTCCCCCATCCCTATACGCTGTCATTCGACCTGAATGGACAGGAAGGTACGGCACCCGAAGGCCAGAACCTGCATTACCAGGAGAAGGCAAAGAAGCCGGATGAGCCAACTGCCGAAGGCTTCACCTTCGAAGGATGGTACAAGGATCCCGAAGGCAACAGCATTTGGAACTTCGAGACCGATACGATGCCCGGCGCGGACACGACCCTCTATGCAAAATGGGCCCCGATAACCCATACCGTCGCCTTCGTCGATCCGGACGGGAACCCCATCGATGAGCAGAAGATACCCGACGGCCAAGACGCCAAGGATCCAGGCGCCCCCGAAATCTCCGGCAAGACCTTTACCGGCTGGGATAAGGATTTCACCAACGTGAAGGAAGACCTCGTCGTTACGGCGCAGTATGAAGATGCGCCGCAGAGCAGCTCAAGTTCCGAGTCTTCCACCACCGAGAGCAGCGCGGAATCGGCTTCCTCATCGACGGAAGGCTCAACTTCGGCGGAAAGGTCTTCTTCTCAGAACCTGAAACGTTCTTCTGGAGTAGGCACTGACGCTTCCGTCAACTCGAATCAACACGGCAAGGACAGGACGGGTTCTTTGAATACGGCCGGAGAATCCAAATCCTCTTCTGGGGCGGAAGACGCAAGTAATGCACATGGGTCAGACGGCAGCTATGCGAAAACCGGTAATCCCTTCATCGATTGGTGGTGGGCCTTTGCCCTTGCAGGTGCCATCGGCGCAGCGCTCGTCGGGTACGGCATCCATTCGGCCCATCGACCCTCTCACCGGCGCTAGATGAATTCCCGATTTTCCTGGAATTCTACCCGTTACCACGGCCGCTCGAGCCGCCAACGTAAAGGAAAGCACTCCTTGCGGGCACTCATCTGCCTGCTCTTGGGGATACTGATCCTCCTTTCGTTGGCGGCAGCGGGTCTGATATGGGATGGAATGAAGTCAACGTACCAAACCGCCCCCGAATGCCAACCGGTTTCAGATACAATCTCGGGAAAGACGGACAACAGGTCCTATCCCTCGATAGATTGGCGTCGCTGGAAAACGGACAGGCAATCCTTCGTCGGCTGGATCACCGTACCCGGAACGCGCATCAACTACCCCTTCGTCCATGCGTCTGTTGAGGATCCCGGGTACTATCTCGACCATGATTTCTGGGGCGATTTCAACTATTACGGATGCATCTTCCTCGATAGCGGCTGTTCGCCGACGTTTCTATCGATGAACAGCATCCTGTATGGGCACAATATGGCCTGGGACAACGAGATGTTCGGCGATCTGGAGAGGTATTCTGATGAAAGGTTCGCCAAAAAGCATAGGCGGGTGCTTATCCAAACGCCCTCGACGAAGCGCTCCTATACTATCGTGGCCTCAACGGTCATCGACGGAACTCGGACGGACAAACGCCTCGCGTTTGATTCGTATCAGACATTCCAGTCCTGGTGGCGGAAGATTTATCGCGGCGCCGATATCCGCCTTGAGAATGCCACACCGAAACGCGCACGGATATTGACGCTGTGCACGTGCTCTTATCACCGATGGGATAACGAACGTACCTTGGTATTCGCGATTCCCGACGAATGAGGAGATTATGCAGCACCGATAAAGCCAGGGTCGAAAATAAAGGCCGGCACCCGCTTATGGATGCCGGCCGTACCAGATAAGCTGGAGCGGGTGACGGGAATCGAACCCGCGTCATGAGCTTGGAAGGCTCAGGTTCTACCATTGAACCACACCCGCATGGTCGGGACGACAGGATTCGAACCTGCGACATCCTGCTCCCAAAGCAGGCGCGCTACCAGACTGCGCCACGTCCCGTCGTTCAACAGACAGGCATTATAGCAAAAAACCAGCTAGGCACGAAACGAATGCCAAGTTCCACAAAGGAGCCATGGCACCCAAGGCAGATCTGCAGCCACAATCCCTGAACCGTTCGGGGTGTCATCAAAGAAAAGCTCCAAGACGAACAAACGAAATCGCATTCAGGAAAAGCCGATTCCCCTATGCACCAGCCTCAAGAAGGGCGCGCAGGGCGCGCAGCGCATTGCCTCGATGGGAGATACCGCTCTTCATTTCCTGCGATACCTGGGCAAACGAAGTCTTACCATCCAGTCCGTCAGGCAAGAACAGCGGATCATAGCCGAATCCGCTATCGCCCTCGGGTTCGAATCCGATGCGACCCTCAACGGTACCGCGCGCCACCGTCTCGGTGCCGTCTTCATCGATGAATACCAGCACGCAGACGAACCGTGCCGTTCGTTTATCTGCCGTAACGTCGGCCAAGTTTTCAAGGAGCTTTGCGTTGTTTGCGGCATCATCGCCATGCGCGCCCGCGTAACGCGACGAGAAGACCCCGGGTTCACCATGCAAGGCATCCACTTCAAGGCCCGAATCGTCAGCCAGCACCGGACGTCCGCCTGCAATCGCATAGGCTGCCCGAGCTTTTATTCGGGCATTTTCCTCGAATGTCTTTCCCGTCTCGTCGGGATCTGAAACCAAACCGGCATCCCGCAACGTGACGAACTCCCACCCGGGAAAGTCGAGCGCATGCTCGATCTCCTCTACCTTGTGAGCATTGTTGCTCGCAATCACCACTTGTTTCATGCCCAGTCTCTTTCACGAAAAGCGCCGCTGTCAGAGCAGCAGCGGCGCACGTATCATCGATTTTCCAATCAGTTGTGGACGATAACAACATCCCCCACTTGGATGAGCTGGTAAAGCTTACCCGCTGCACTCAGCGAGAGGTTCACGCAACCATGCGAACCGTACCCCT
Source organism: Eggerthellaceae bacterium (assembly GCA_050951005.1). GTDB lineage: Bacteria > Actinomycetota > Coriobacteriia > Coriobacteriales > Eggerthellaceae > UMGS1519. The sequence goes on from JBMNIP010000005.1 coordinate 238,628, forward strand.
GCTTATACATGGACCCGCCGAAACTCGGCTGCCAAGTTGCATCATGCAGACCGATATAGTTCTCGACGAATGGCATCCAATAGGAGACCTTGGTTTCGTACTCCGGCGTATTTGTGCCCGAGACCATCTGGCCAATGAGCGTCGAAGGGCTCTCCTTGTTATTGATGGACCAGACTCCTGTCGGGGTGTTGTGCTCGCCATCAGGCTTGCCGGTAATCACGTCGGCAGACCAAACACTCTTGCCGTTCACATAGAACACTGCATGCTGCGAGGAAAGGTCGATGTCGACATAGCGGGTACCGATATCCGAACCGTTTTTACTATAGGCATTGCCCTCGCTCGAACAGGGAATATCGATGGTGGTATTTTGACCTTTCTCGATTGCCGAAGAGAGTTTCGAACTCAACGAATCCTGATCTATGCTCCAGCCGTAATCGCCACCCGAAACGGTATAGGTGCCGCCATTCGAGTTGTGGACCGTACGCTTTGTGCCGACGGTATCGACCTCGCTTGCCAGATCGGCAACCCAGCTCTTCATCTTTGCCTTGCTGACGGATGCATTCAGCTCGTCGTCGAGCGTAATCCACTCGGAAATCTCATCGGCATTGACGACGGCGACTTTGGTGCCTGACATCTTCAGTGTGATTTTCGCTTTCAGGAACCCATTGGCCTCGTCCGCTGCCGTCTGCAAACGGCTGTCGTCACTGGTGACATCCGGCGTCTGGAGCTCGTCATCATCGATGGTGACCTGCTCTCGCATCACCATGATGCCATTCGTCACTTTATCCATGACCTTATCGTAATCGAGCTTCGTACCCAATTGTTCTTTCTGCACAGTGAACTTGCCCTTGGAGGCGTTATAGGCGATGGTGGCGTCCTGAGGAGATGTCGCCGTCTTGTTCACTTGGTTCACTGCCTGTTTGACGGCTTTGCCCAGGGAACTGCCATCATAGGCATACTGGAGAAGATTGCTGAAATCATGCTGCTGGAATATCGCGACCGGCCAGGACCAGCCCGAAACCGAATCCATTGCGGTTTGGGCAACGGAATCCGCATCGATATTCGTATTGGCATTCGACGCATCGACCGTCAGGTTCAGGCCCTTGCCCGTCACCTTCATGCTGAAGCTCTTGGCCTCGGCAGTCAGATCCTGCGCCACCTCATCGGCGGTCATGAGCGAAATATCATCATCGCCGATCTTGGAATTGGGATAGTAATGACTTGAGAAGTATGCTGCCCCAGCAAGGTAAACAACCACGAGCACAGCAAGGATAACGCCCACCACAACGCCGATAGTTTTCTTATTGTGGTGCTTCTCCTTGCGCTTCTGCTTGTATTTCGAAACATCGGAAGAAGCATAGGCAGCTGCGGAAGTACCGTAAGTGACTGTACCGGTATCGCTGGTCTTCCATGATTTGCCCGACCACGTGCTTGTCCCGGACATCCCGTCCTTCGAGCCGAATTTCTTCTCATCGGCAGAAGCACCTTTGTTGAATTTCCCCTTCGAGGGCTTCTGGGCAGCGTGCTTGCCCTTTACGGCCTTGCTTTTCCGTACCATGTAACGTGGACCTCAGAATTCTTAGCTTTTCTATTAAATATCAAATCGGTAGTATACCAACACACTCCGTAAACCGTCCCAATCGAAATCCCATCCCACAAAGTCTGCTGATGCGGGAACCGCAGAACACCGTTATGCGACCTCTGGCGTGCGCTCAGCGCAACATCTCCCGGTAATCTCCAATAAACGAACAGCCACCGAATGCTGAATCGCCGAACCGTATTCGCTAGAATGGGATGTTGCATGCGAGCCTTGAAGGTACGCACAAAAATGGAACGAAACGGCGAGGCGCCCAAGCGCCGACGCAATGAGGTGTGGCATGGCGACAACTACGAATACCGCGAAACGGGGACGTTCGCTCGGACGCAAGACGCCCGTCTCCGAATTCACCCATAACCGATTCATCCTTTCCACGTTGGTATCTCGGGACTTCAAGTTGAAATACCGGCGCAGCATACTGGGAGTGGCCTGGTCGGTCCTCAATCCGCTACTGATGATGATCGTGCTTGCAGCCGTATTCAGCTATATGTTTCGCTTCGACATCGAGAATTTCCCCATGTACTTGATCCTGGGCACCACACTGTTCACGATGATGCAGAACTCCACAACCGATTCGATGCGCTCGATCATTGAATCAGCACCGCTGATCAAGAAAGTGAAGGTCGAGAAGATGCTCTTCCCTGTGGAGAAGGTCATATTCGAGCTCCTGAATTTCGCAATCTCCCTGATCGCCGTCGTCCTGGTTATGCTGTGGTTCCGCCTGGTACCGACCTGGAACGTGGTATTCCTGCCGTTGCTGATGGTATACATGCTGCTATTCTGCGCAGGCTTGGGATTGCTGCTGTCGGCCCTCGCCGTGTTCTTCCGCGATATGATCCATCTGTGGACCGTCGTCTGCACGGCTTGGACCTATGCCACACCGCTGTTCTACCCCTTAAGCCTGACCCCTGATTGGATGCAGGCTGCCATGCCTTGGAATCCCATGTACCAATACGTTGACTACTTCCGTCAAATCCTGCTGTACAACACAACGCCCGACTTGACCACGAACCTCATCTGCCTGGGAATGGCAGGAATCACCTTCGCAGTCGGCCTGCTGGTGTTCCGCAAGACGGAACGCAAGTTCATCCTGTTCGTGTAGGCGGTGAAGCATGACTGAAGAACAGAGCATCGCAGTCGAGCCCATCATCGAGCTTGACCACGTCCATATGGCATTCAACATCGCCAATGAGAAGCTAACCAACCTGAAGGAATACTTCATCAAGATCATGAAGCACGAGCTGTTCTACCGCGAGTTCGTTGCGCTTCAGGATGTGACATTGGATATCTACCCTGGAGAACGCTATGGCTTCATCGGGGTAAACGGTTCGGGCAAATCCACTTTGCTGAAGATCATCGCCGGAGTCCTGGATCCCACTACCGGCACCTGCATCACCCGTGGGTCCATCGCCCCGATCATCGAGCTCGGTGCCGGCTTCGACATCGAGCTTACCGGCCGGGAGAACATCTATCTTAACGGCGCACTGCTGGGTTACAGCCGCCAATTCATCGACGAGCATCTGGACGAGATCGTGGAGTTCGCCGAAGTAGAGAAATTCGTCGACATGCCGCTGAAGAATTACTCTTCGGGAATGGTCACACGCATTGCCTTCTCCATCGCGACGGCAACGATCCCGGACATCCTCGTCGTAGATGAGGCCCTCTCCGTCGGCGATATCAACTTCCAGGCGAAATGCGAGGCACGCATCCATGAATTGGTGGAGGACAACGGCACCACTCTGCTCTTTGTATCGCATTCGATAGAGCAGGTTGAACGCGTATGCGACCGCGCTTTATGGTTGGACCATGGCGTCACCCGGGAAATCGGCGAGGTTCATGAGGTTTGCGACCACTATCTGGCCGAACAAGAGAAGAAGAAGGAAGAAGAGATAGACGCCCTCAATGGGGATCCCCAACCCATGGAAAAGGAGGCTGAGTAACCGTGGCATTCACTGCACCCGACATCTCCATCATCATCCCCGTCCACAATAGCGTGACCTTCTTCCGGCAGACCATGGAAAGCGTGTTGGCACAGGACATGCGCAACTACGAGGTCATCGTGGTGAACGACAGCTCTACCGACGGATCCCGCGATATCGCCGAAGAGCTGAAGCGCCTGTATGGCCGTATCCGCATTATCGATCTCGAAGGCAAGCAGGGCGCCGGCGCTGCACGCAACTTGGCGCTATACAATGCCTATGGCGAGTATGTGATATTCGCCGACCCCACCGACCTATTCCAACCCGACATGGCAACCAGCGCCTACGAGACCGCAAAACAACACGATGCCGACCTGGTAATCTTCGAATCGGAACCCATTTATTCCGAAGACCGTATCGAACAGCCGCGCCGTATGAAGGCCTCGTATCCCGCGGTCTTCAAACCGGAGGATCATCCTGGAAGCCTGTTCGAGGATTTCGGTTTCAACTTGAACTCCATGGCTTTCAGAAGGGAGTTCCTGCTGGAATCCCAAATCATGTTTCCCAGCATGCCGCACGACGAGAGCCTGCTGTTCACGTGTTCGGCGCTGGCAACGGCAAATCTAATCGTACGTCTGCAACGCCCTCTGTACCAGCATCGCCAGGCAGTCGAGAACGATATCGATCCGAACCTGTCGCCGTTGGACTTCCATGAGTGCTTGCGCTTACTGCGTGCGTACCTGGAATACCGCGACCTGTTTACGCGCTACCGCCAGACCTTTGCCAACCTGGCCGCCGCCCATGTCATCGATGGCCTCATGAACGCAGAGACGAGCCATGCCTTCATCCGCGCCTACGAGTTCCTGCATATCCGGGGTATCTCTGATTTGGGATTCGTCGGAGCCGACGCCGTGATGCCGGAGGACGAAGGGGAATCGCGTATGCTCAGGGTCATCGTGGAAAACGACATGATCTCAGGAATGTTCGAATTCTGGCATTACGACCGCATGCTGTTGCAGGAACAGCTTGCCCAACCCGCTATTCAGTTCCCATCGAGCCTTCATCGGCGGGGTGGACTCTTTAAGAAGAAGCGTTCCTCTAAACGCCGTTAACGAGTGTGTCCCGGCAGACGCTCCTTCCACTAACCGCAATACAGAAGGCCGCTTGATCCCGTAGGGGACCGAGCGGCCAGTATTCGCCGTGCTCCTGCTCTCTCTCGGCGGAAGGGAACTTACCTCCTCACTGCAAGTGCAGATACTCCTTCCAGAAGCTCTGCGACGTCATCTCACGGAACGCATCCCTATACTGTTCGGCAACGACCTTGCCCTTGTTGCGATAATCGAAGCGCAGATCATGGTACCGCCCAATCAGCTCGCGATAACGTGCGCGGTCGATATGGCGCACTGTTCCCTCCTTGCCGCCCGCATTCAAGACGACAAGATTCTCGCGCATCGCGGTCGTCGTCCAGGGTGCCAATGAGAAATTCGGAGCCACCACTCCGGGCTTCTTTCGCAGCATCCAGCGCGGGAAGCGGTGGCGGTCGTGCGGAATGGTCTCAAGGGCTTTCAGGAACGCGGGGCGGTCGTCATCCTTATCCAGCCATTCGTCCTTCCAATGCAGGCCGGACATCATCTGCGGATCGAGGTCCTCGATAGGTTCGAGCTTCTCGTTCTTCGCGCTGTTCGCCTTCATCAGATCGGCTCCGTCAACCGACATCAGAAAGTCGGGGCCCTTAAGGTAATCACGCAGGCCATCGAGCCACAGCTCGGCAGCCGAGTAGTTCATCGAACGCAGGTAGATGTGGAAAATACGCCAGAAACGCAGCATGAATAGCGACTCGGAACTGCAATTGTCCACCGCAATGGTAATCAGCATGTTGCGGACGTACTGATAGCAATCCACCGAAGCCCGGAAGCGTCCGATGAAACGGGAATGCCATACGCAGATGCCGTTCATCGTCATATAGGTCGGTTCGCAGCGCATCCCGTATTCGACATCGTCGCATCGCACGAAAAACGGCAGAGGCAGGCCATTCTCGCGGATACAGCTCATCGGGATGCAGCTGAACCACCATGCGCCGTATGCCTTGTCGCGCTCGACATCGATCGATTCGTTCGTAACGATATCGTGGATCTTGTCAATGCTTAGATCCGGCTTGATCTTCTGATAGCCGCCCGAATCACGGACAAATGAAATATCCTCGAACTGGATGTTCGGCCGCTCGAGCTCCAGCATCGCACCGTTCACAAACGACAGGGCATAACGCGAGTTCGCCAATGAGAGCAGCGCATACAGACGCCTGAAGCTTTCGGGAGACACGCGCACATCATCATCCATCAGTATCACATGCGTGAAATCCCTCGGTGCATTCATCGCTTCGATCATGCCGCGCGCAAATCCCCCCGACCCTCCGACGTTGTCATTCGGCAGGACCGTAACCCCTTCATCGGAAAGCCTTTGCGCATCGAGCGTCCGCCCATTATCGACTACATATAGATGGAATCGTTCCGCCAGGGGGCCCGGAACCCCAAGCACGTCACGTTTGATGCGCTCGATATTGGGTATGACATACTCTTCCTTCTTGAATGTGGTGATGCACAACGCGAGATCGACGGGATGAATCTTCTCGAACTCGGCGAGCGTGTAGTAGTAGGCGTTCCGGATGGTTGTCGTACCCTCGGATGAAATCTTGAAACCCGCAACGGTGGTGTTGTTGAAAGGCACGTCCACTTCCACACGGGAGAAGTCCTGCGAGGCACCAACCGTAGAGCGGTCTCCATGCGAAACATGGATCAGGTCGTCCTCACCGAGCGTAAGCCCCTCAAGCGAGATTCGGCAGGGATCGCCCGCAATCTCAAGATGCAGGCGAATGGTCATGATATCGGTGTATCGGCGCCATTTCTCAACGGAGATGGCATTGAAATAGGTGCAGAAATCGACTTCCCCGCTGAAGGAGAAGCTACCGGTCTCCTTGTCATAGGAAGTCCAGTCATCGGCACGATACAGGATATCGACATGATCTTTCAGGAAATCGTCCGCCTCGAACAGCACATTGGCCAATTTGAAGCGTTTCATTATCGTTGTGGTTGTCTTCATGGGTTAATGACCTTTGCTAGCGGTTCCCTGCCTGCAGGGAATCCGCAAACTCAATACGGGGATGGAAGGAAAGACCGTCCAGGTTCCCCTTGATGATGATGCCGATCTTCTTGAGGGTATAGGAATCGGGATGGCTGAGCACCTGCAGGATATGATACGCATCACGCGTCAGAACGAAAGCCGCGCCCTTCAAGCCTTCCCTTCGATAGAGCACGATGTCGTTGCGATAGATGTAGCGGTAGCGGTCTAAACGGTCGGGAGTGTCAGTGGCGATAGTACCCGCCCCGTTGTTCTTCGAAGCGTGCGTGACCACGCTCTGTCCCACCACATAGCAGGGATACTGCCGCGATATACGGCGGGTGAACTCCCAATCGTCGGTCCAGATGAAGAACTCCGAGATGGGAAGCCCAAACTCGCGAATCACGCGGACGGGAACGAAGAGGCTCACAAACGATGCAAGCGTGCAGGGCTGAAGTTCTGGGGTGAAATCGGCAATATCGCGGGTAAGGGGATGGCGCTGGACGTTCATCCGGCAGATGGATCCATCTGTCCAGCGCACCACGCTGGACAGAAACCCGTAAGAGTCGCCTAATCGGAGGTCGGCATCCAACAGCGCTTGCAGCGAGTCGGGATGTGCAAGGCAATCGTCGTCCATCACCCACGCATAATCGTATCCCGCTTCGACAGCTGCCCGCATACCTCGATTGAACCCACCGGCACCACCGAGGTTTGCCCCGGTGTTCAGGTAGCGAACCGAGTCATCCTTGATCAGAGGGTCAAGTTCAGTTCGAGTGCCATCCGTACTTGCATTGTCGATTACGAGGATGTCGAGGCAGTGATTCGAGCTTTGATCGATCTGCTGGGACATAAGGCACGAACAGCACTGCATCAGCAAATCGCGACGGTTATAGGTTACGACCACGGCCGCGATATCGCCGCGCTTTGTGCCGGTCAATCTACTGGGACGCACGTCCTTGCAAGTGTTTCCTTCAACCGCCCGGCGCATGCTATCGATTCCCCCCGCTTGCCCGTGAAGAGAGGGATTCCTCCAGGGAAGCTTCTGATTCGGGGCTTTCCGACGAGTCGCTTTGATCGCCGGCATCCAAGAAGATCTTTCGGGTCACGAAGTTCCAGATGCTGACAAGCGCCGTTGCACCGATTTTCGTTATCAGGTAATGGATGCCCAACAGCTCGACACCCGCCCACATGCAAAGGTTGTTAATCAACAGTCCAATGACCGATAGAACCACGAAGATTACGAATTCACGTCGACGGCTCAGTCCCTCTTTGTGGGTGAACACGTAGCGCATGCTGGCCACGTAGTTGAAGATGACCGATACCGTAAACGAGATGGTAGCGCTTATCAGGTAATTGATGCCGAAGACCTCGGTGAGGAACGCCAACAGCCCATAGTCGATACCGAATGCAATGATGCCGACCACACCGAACTTCATGAATTGTTGAACCAATTTACCCATGTTGCCAGAGCTGTCTTCCCGCCCGGCGGTGGCCGAAGCGGGTATAGTGATCACATCGCTTTGAATCGCTGCCAATAAACGGTATGCCATTATAACCCAGTACGCCCGCCGTACCAATGCCGGATGCCGGCAAGATATCAAGGCGAAATCGTAAATGGAAGGACCGCTCATGCTAACCATCGGATGCCATCTCTCGAGTTCGAAGGGCTATCTCCATATGGCCGAAGACGCCCGCTCCATCGGAGCGGATACGTTCCAATTCTTCACACGCAACCCAAGGGGCGGCCGGGCGAAGCCTCTTGACCCCGATGACATAGCCGCATTTCGGGAAAAGGGAGGCATCAAGCGGTTTATGGCACACGCCCCCTATACCCTGAATCCGGCCTCGACGAAGCCGAAGGTAGTCGATTTCTGCCGTACCGTTCTCGCTGATGACCTCGTACGCATGGAGGCAACCCCTCACCAGCTGTACAACATGCACCCGGGCTCACATGTCGGTCAAGGAGCCGAAGCGGGCATCGACCAGATTGCAAGCGTGATAAACGAGGTCCTGAAACCAGAGCAGACCACGACGCTGCTGCTGGAGACCATGGCGGGCAAGGGAACCGAAATCGGACGGTCATTCCAAGAGCTCCAGTCGATTATCGATCGAATTGAGCTTTCCGACCATGTCGGTATCTGCCTGGATACCTGCCATACCTGGGATGCCGGCTACGACTTGGTAGACCGACTGGACGACGTGCTTGAGGAATTCGATCTCATTATCGGCCTTGATCGGTTGCGCGCAATTCACCTGAACGACAGCATGAACCCCCGCGGTTCCCATAAGGATCGCCATGCCCGAATCGGAGAGGGGGATATCGGTTTCGAAGCGTTGAGCGCCATCACCCGGCATCCCGCTCTCCGAGACTCGATATTCATTCTTGAGACCCCTCAAGATAGCCTTTCCGGCTATGCCGATGAAATCAAACGCCTGCGCGCAGCCGCCTCAAGATAGCGACGGGATTTATCGGCTGCGCACAAAAAAAGCGCCGCTGCTGCGACGTTTGGGCATTAGAGAGAAGCGCTGGTAGCATGGGGCCTTCGATTGGTGGGTTCGCTGACCTCGAGCTTGCCATCGAGGAAATCCTGGGCGGCATCTATCGCCCGACCCGAAGCGCCGCGGGCGATGGCGATTCCGCGATCGGTAAACGATCGGCAGGCGGTTTCGCCGATATCGCTGACTATTACGACATCGACCCCCAACTCCTCGAAGATCTTCGCGTACTTCTCGTTTACCAGCCCTTTGGCCGGAAGGTTCTGGGAATCGTTGATTCGCCCATCGGCAATCCGATAGTAGTTGTAATTCGTGCAATATCCATTACGACGAGATACATCCAGCCCTTCGCTTGCTACCGCAACAAGCTTGGGCCACGCAATCGATATAGCTCGTTTATCAGTCATGGAGGGGAAGTCAACCTTTCTGGTCACATAGACACAATATCTGAGAGAAGCGCGCTTGCACCGCCCCATTCTGCAAACGGATAGATTTCAACGCATGCGGCAGCTGCCGACCGCGGGCGGCATTTGTTCGACTGCAAGTGGAGCATCACAAGACATTCGAATCCCTGTGCTAAACTTTTCCGAAACCCCAAGGTACATTCTTCAAGGAGCAAACAGCATGGAACACCATGACAGTGACAACGAGTCGCCGTTTACCGATGACATCGAATACCCAGGCAGCCGCTACGGCATGGATCCGTTGGGGATTCTGCTCCTCGTCCTGGGCATCGTCTGCGTAATCCTGAGCTTCTTCGGAACGAACATCGACCCGATGCTATTCACCCTGCCCTTCGTGGTAGGCGTCGTGATTCTGGTATACGAGGCGTACCGTGCGGCCTCCACCGACCTAGCCAGTCGTGCGAAGGAGAACGAGGCCTTTACTCGTCATTTCAAGAAAACGAGCGCAGAGGACAAAGAACGGCTGAAGAAGGAACGCGAAGCAAAGCGCGCCGATGCTAAAGCCCAGGCCGATGCCCGTCGACGGGAGCGCGAGCGCAATCGGCGCGAAGACGAAACCGCCCGCAAGGCAGAGGAGGCTGCCGAACGCGATGCCCAAGAGCATCCGGGAACCGCGCTCGAACGCTGCCCGGAATGCGGCCAGAGCCTGCGCGTTCCCGTAGGCAAAGGCGCGATACGCGTCACCTGCCCGAAATGCAAGAACGCATTCATCATCCATACCTGATTCCGAAAACTACCCCTTGCGTTTAGGCAACTCGTTTGCCATAATGTACGGGCTGCCTTCAATATGGCACCGCACTGGTCCCCATAGTCTAGAGGTTAGGACGCGGCCCTTTCAAGGCTGAGACCCGAGTTCAATTCTCGGTGGGGGCACCACTTTTCATATCGGAGCCGTCGCTTTTGCACCGACGGCTTTTTTCATAGACGTTCCGCCCTCAATACCTTTACAAGAATCCGTATAACGAATCTTCGAGAAAAAAAGCCCGCTTCCATATGGAAGCGGGCCTGAAGTTTGCTTGTGTAACTTGTCGGATGCGCTAGGCAACAGCCTTCTTGGCAACCTCGACCAGTGCGGCAAAGGCTTCCGGATCGTTGACAGCCATGTCGGCCAGAACCTTGCGGTCAAGCTCGACACCGGCCCGCTTCAAGCCGTTCATGAAAACCGAATAGCTCAAACCGTTCAGGCGAGCGGCGGCATTGATGCGCTGAATCCAGAGACGGCGGATCTCGCGCTTCTTGTTGCGACGGTCACGGTACTGATACTGCAGGGAATGCTGGACCTGTTCCTTTGCTGCACGGTAGGAACGGGACTTGGCACCATAGTAGCCCTTAGCGCGTTTCAGCGTGGTGCGACGCTTCTTCTTCGCGTTGACAGAGCGCTTTACTCGAGGCATGAATACTCCTTAATACAAAAGATGGATGGATTAACGACGGCCGAGATTGCGCGCAACGACGCGGCGGTCGGAAGCGGCGACTTCGGTCTCATGACGGAAGTTGCGCTTGCGCTTCGGGGACTTCTTCGACAGGATATGGCTCTTATTCGCTTTGGAGCGCATGATCTTGCCAGAGCCGGTAACACGGAAACGCTTGGCCGTTCCGCGATGGGTCTTCATCTTAGGCATTAGTCTTCCTTTCCTTCAGCAGGCGTGTTTTCCTTCTTCTTTTCGGCCTGCTTCTTTCGTGCGCTTGCAGGCAGAGGCGCAATGAGCATATGCATATTGCGGCCTTCCATCTTGGGCTGGCTTTCGATAACCGCTTGGTCTTTCAAGTCATCCGCAAGACGCTCGAGGATGCTCAATCCCTGTTCCGGATGAGCCATCTCTCGACCGCGGAACATGATGGTGATCTTGACCTTGCTACCACCCTTCAGGAAGCGCTCGACGTGCTTCTTCTTGGTGTTGTAGTCACCGACATCGATCTTCGGGCGGAATTTCATTTCCTTGATGTCGACGCGGGTTTGCTTCTTACGCGCCTGCTTGGCCTTGATTGCTTGCTCGTACTTGTATTTGCCGTAATCCATGATCCGGCAAACCGGCGGATTGGAATTCGGTGCGATCTCCACCAGATCCAACCCGGCATCCTTGGCAATCTGACGAGCCTTTTCAATGGGATAGATGCCCAATTGCTCGCCATTGTAGCTGATCAGACGGCACTCGGGAATACGGATGTTCTCGTTGAGCCGGAAACCTTGAGCAGCTATGTTGCCCACCTCCTTCTGCGCACATGCGCGTTGTCTTGCCCCAAGGGGCTGTTATCGCATCGATTGCGATGCATATGAAAGAAGGGACCCGCAGCAATCCACCGCGTGTCCCTTCATCCACACCGATGCAGTATGCATCGGAGAATCTATTCTTGGGACCCATCAACAACCCCGAACCGGTGTCGAAATAGGTGGAGACATGCCGCCTCGCTTCTGTTCACACTGATGTAGCCTACCACAGCTTCGTTGCCTGCAAGAAATAATCACATATCGGCAAACAGGTTGAAAAGTGCCTAGATGGAGATGCCTACCTGGATAACGCGGCGCGTGTTCGCTAAATTAGCGGAGTTGTTCGCTTTCGAATAATCGTAGGTGATAGTTCCGGTCCACCGGTAATCCATACCCGCTGCGGTGCCAGACCCCGTGAAGGTAATGGATTGCTTGGTCAGCGTCTTCTTGTCAGTCTTATATGTTGTATACGACTTCCGATTCTTTGGCAAGGCAATCGCAGAGTCATCGGCGACATTGATTCCGGCATCAGTAAGGGTCTGCTGGATCACCTTCGCCTTGCCGACAGCCTGTTTGAAACTGAGATCGCCATATCCCAGGCTCTTCATGCCCACTTTGTAAGAAACGGCAACGACCGCATCTTGGTCGTTGAGGTCGAGATAGACGATCGGGGAACCGATACCGTCAGAGGATGCGTCGTTCGTCAGGACCACCTTCAGACGCTTCACAGCCTGCGTGTCTTCGCCGCTGAGCGTTTTGGTGCGCGATACCTGGGCGCCGTGACCGAGTTTTGTTAGGGCCTGCTTCTCGGTCGAGCCGATCAGATTGGAGAGAACGGGCACTACCGTGGTCTGCTTGGAAGTCGAAGATTCATCATCGGAATCGACAATCGAAGTCGTCTGAGCGGAGTCTGCGGCGGTTCCGCCCACAGACGTCTGCTGGGTTTCGGCTTGTGCTGCCTGAGCCAGTAGCATGAAAACACACACCACCAATGCCAGCGCAAGTATCACCGCCAGCACGGTAGCAAAAATCAGTGAGCCACGAGCTCGGACCGCACGGTCGTCATGAGCGGCGCCGTCGGCCGATCGATTGCCGGCGGCGTCGATGATGCGCTGCTCGATATCGTCTACCATATCGTAATTCACGGGAGGTTGGGCAGGTTTCACCGGATCGCCGAGATGGTCGCCGCTTTTCGGATCCATGCTGAAATAGCGTGGCGAAGAGGCATTCCCCTCGCCGAACCGAATACTGCCCTTCGGGGCGCCGGCTTTGCCCGCAGCATCGTGCTCGCCACGCACCCGGGTATCCTCATACCGCTCGTCCTCGGATTCACTGCCCGCAGATTGATCGATCAGGTCCTCGTCTGCTTGATTATCTGTGAAGGCGCCATCGATGGTCGTGAGGTAAGCCGTGCGAGACTCGGGCGCCCGCTCGGCTTTCTTACGCTTCTTGAACATCAAATGACTCCTTCCGTCTTGATGGCTGGGAAAATCCATCTAACTGCCTATTGTACGCTATGAGATGAAAGTCCAGACCACATAGACGATAGTTACGACTAAAAGCACAAGGCAGCATATGATTATGGCGATCTGCCCCTTGCCCATGCGACCGGCCTTCTCCAGGTCCTCCTCGGTAGCGGCAATCTCGGCAGCTTGCTGACGGCGTCGCTCGTTCTCGCGTGCCCGTTGACGCTCCTGGGCCGTCATCGGCGCCTCTCTCCTGCTACCCTCTCCGGCAGGAACACTGGCTGCCTCATCCGTATGGCTCCCTACCGGCTCAGAAGGAATCGATGTTTCAGCAGCCTGCGGCTCATTCGAATCAGGATCTGCCCCGGTTTGCCGATGAGAGGAATCGGGTCTGATGCCCGCATGGAAGACAATATCGTCTTCGTCATCGTTTACCGAGATGAGCTTGAAATCGTCTTGATCCTGCGCCATGGCCATCCTCTCCGATCATCATCCGATGCCAGTTCGCCTGTTTCATAGCATACAGAAAAAGGCGGGCACAGCATTGCCCGCCTTCCAATCGCCGTAATTCCGTTACCAGTCCTACTCTACCTTCGCGGCATTGGCTCCTACATTCGAAACGCTGCTCGAAGAAGATGAACCCGATTCGGAGCTTGTGCTCGAAGAGGAGGAGGTGTCGGTTGCGGAAATCGTCTCGCCACTGCCAGACGAGCTTGCACTGGCCGGTGATGACGAAGCACCATCGGTGAGCTGGTAGCTGTCCAAGTCGAGGGCCGATCCCAGCCACTTCTGCTCGATTACCGAGATGATACCCTGATCCGAGATGTTGGCCAGGCCGTTGGCAACTTCTGTCTTCAGAGCGGTATTGGAGCTCGACACTCCGATGCAATACCCCGTGGGCTTCTGCATCAGCCCGATGATCTTCGCACTGTAGTGCGATTGATTCACCAGGTACGTGCCGATTACAGCATCGGCAGCCACATATTTTACGGTACCGCTCTCCAGATTGGAGAATGCTGTAGAAAGATCGCTCACCGAGCTCAGATAGTCGGTGCCGTATTGGTTGATGACAAGGTTGGCGCTAACCGAAGAGGTCTGGGCCGCAATCGTAGTCGATTTCGTCGTACTTGGAAGATCGGTATTCTCGTCGGTGGCGAACAACGCTGTGGAGGTGCTGAGATAGGAATCCGACAGCCAGGCATCAACGCTGGTGTCGGTCTTCTTGACGCTCATGACGATATCGACCTGACCCTTCTTCAGGGCTGAGTTCGGGTCGGTGCCGACATCGACGATCTGGAGTTTCAAACCCATCTCATCTGCGAGCGCAGCGGCCACATCCACATCGATGCCGACGATCTTTCCATCCTGCTGATAGGCAAAGGGAGCATTCGATGCATCGACGCCAACCGTAAGCGTTCCCTCGCTTACCAGGGCGGTTTGGTCAATGGTGGATTCCTTCAACGAAGGCGTGTACGAATCGCTCGAACAACCACTAAGCGCAAAGACCATGGCGAATACCGCGCACAGGGCAAGGACCGCCTTAACCGGATGCTTCATAACCTTTTGCCTCTCTCGTCCAACACAGAAGGTTCTTCTGGCTGACCTAGTCTTTGACCCCACACTCGCGCACTGGAGCGCAGCTTGCGCCGCTTACCCTCTCGTCCGGCAGCCATTCGCCGCAGTGAACGGACGGTGCGACTTACCCCTAGGATACGCCATGCTCACCTGCCGCCGTAGCATACAGGCTTACGTGGATTCTTTCGACCGCATCTGCCATGAACTTGGATTTCTCCGCAACTACAGACCCAGAAGAAACTCCTTTGTATGTTAGCAGATAAACGGGACGCAATCGGTTGCTCCGCACATGTCGATAAACGAAACAGAATTGCCAGAGGGGGGGGATCAGCGCTCGGATAACTGGGCCTGTTGCAACAGTTCGCGGGCATGAGCACGCGACGTCTTATCAACTTGGCCCGAAAGCATGCGGGAAATCTCGTCGATGCGGTCGTCGCCCTCCAACAGGGATACCGTGGTCTGTGGAACCCCGGTCGCAGAACCCTCCACTTTCTGAACGCAGTAATGGGCATCGCCCATAACGGCGATCTGGGCAAGATGGGTGACGCAGATGACCTGATGGGTGTTCGAGAGGCGCTTCAGAACCTGTGCGACTGCACGCGCCGCCTTTCCCCCGACACCGGCATCGACCTCATCGAATATCAAGGTCTCTACCCCATCAGCCTCGCCGAGAACCGCCTTGATGGCCAAGGTCACCCGGCTGAGCTCGCCACCAGAGGCAATACGGGAAAGCGAACGCTGCTGCATGCCGGCTGCAGGACGGAACAGGAATTCGACCTGGGAGGACCCCGCCGAAGTCCACTGGTCGCGCGGGAGAGGGTTAACGGCACAGGAGAATTCGGCACCGCCCATCTCGAGCTCAGAGAGCACGGCCCCAACCGCGTTGGAGAAGACCGGAGCCGCTTGGCTTCGGACCTCGAGAAGCCTTTCAGAGGCCCGATGGAGGTCTTCCTCCGCATCAGACAACTGCTTGCGTGCCTGTGCCAATTCCTCATCGAGGGAATCAATGGCATTCAATATCTCAGCTGCCTCTTTGCGAGCCGAAAAGACCTCGTCCATGGTCGGGCCCCAGTTCCGACAGAGCCCTTGGAAGGCGGCGATGCGTTCCTGAAGCTGCTCGAGCATCTGCATGTCGAAGGAATCGTCGTCGGCACGCAACGATGAAAGGTCGCGTGCGGCATCCTCGAGGACGAACCCCGCCTCGCGCAACGCCCGGGCGCAATTGGCATACCGTTCGTCGAAGCCCGCAATGCCTTCGAGATTCTCGGCCGCAAGCGCAACCTGATCCAAAGCGCCATTCTCGTCCGAAAGGGCTCCCGAAGCCGTATTCAGCGCCTGGGCGATGGCTTCGGCATGCTCCGCCCGCTGCGCCCTTGCCAGCAGTTCCTCGTATTCTCCCGGCTCGGGCCCGACGGCATCGATGGAGCGCAGCACGAACCTGGCATCATCGACTCGCTTGGCATCCGATGCACCGAGCTGGCGGATATGCTCGAGATTGCTCTGCGCATCGCGAACCGCGGCAAACGCGGTTCGGAAGGACACTTTCGCATCAACCGCCTCCCTGCCGATCCAGGCATCCAGCATCGACGCTTGCTCTGAAGGTTTCAAAAGGCGTTGATGCTCATGCTGGCCGCAGAGGTCGACACGACTTCCCGGACCTTGGGCGAGGTCGCGGACAGAGGCAAGCGACCCGGCCATACGTACCCGGGAACGGCCTTCCGCACTGACGGTGCGGTTGACCACCAATCCATCAGCGCCCGCCGCTGCTTCATCGGCCGGCGTGGAATCATGTCCGCCTTCCTGATTTGGGGAAGCTTGGTAGAAGAATCGCCCCTCGACCGTGAGCTTGTCCGCTCCCTCACGTACGACATCCGCTTCGCCGCGTTCGCCGATGAGCAATTTGATGCCATTGAGCAATGCGGTCTTTCCCGAACCGCTCTCTCCCGTTACCACCGTCAGGCCGTTCGAAAAAGTCATCTCGGCATCATGGATCAATGCCACATCGTGCAGATGAATTTCATCGAGCATGCCGAACACTCCTCCTTCGCATCTGTCACGAGAGTATACCAGCCGAACACACACGGAACCTATGAAGGCTCCCACGCGGGAAACACGCGGGAACCTCCCAGAACGTACCGACGGCTTGTATGAAGATTACGCAGTGGTCCCAAGCAACTGCTCAACCAGCTTGTCGCTGTTCTTGTTCGACTGTTCAACCAGATCGGCGATCGTCACGCTGTCGACATAGTCCTCGATAACGGTATCGAGACCTTCCCAGAAATTGATCGTATCGCAGGTCAGACGGCGTGGGCATTCGGGAGCCTCGTCTTCAAGGCAGGCCACCGGGGCGGTACCGCCTTCGCTTGCCCGCAAGACATCTCCTGCAGTGATATCCTTCGCATCGCGCGCCAGCGAATACCCGCCATGGATGCCGCGATGCCCCACGATGAGTCCCGCCTTCGTCAGGTTGCCGACCAACTGCTCCAAGTATTTCATCGAGATACCCTGCTGTTCGGCCACTTCCCGCAAGGTGGTCAATTTACCCTCTTCCTTGCGCCCGATCTCGATCATCAGCCGCAAGGCATACCGTCCCTTCGTAGAAATCTTCATCGTGGATTCCACCTCATATTCAGCGCAGTTAATCCCTAGTTTTTCGATAATATTTATACTACGTCGTATTCGGCAGCACAAGAAACCGCCCGTCTCTGTGTCGCTATTGTCGGTGGAGCGAATACCCGAAAACAGCTACAGTGGATATTCCGACAGCATGAAGGAGATGCGAGATCGATTCACAACGCGAACATACCATCGGCACCGACCCGACGCAGGCCCAAGCGTGCGCACCTGCTGCCGATAAGGGCCTGCCAAGCAAACGGCACACACCCTTGGCCGAGCGTGAAGCCAAGAACCGGGAGCTGCTATGGATCGCCATCGGGCTCTACGTCGTCTTCGCTGCCGTGCGCATCGGCTTCTCTCTGTTTCTGAAGACCGTCGACGTCATGCCCGATGAGCTGCGATACCTGGACCTTGCGCGCAGCCTCTTCACGGACGGGTCGCTTACCATCCGCGGCGATGATGCAACCTTCCAGAAAATCCTCTATCCGCTGGCGTTGTTCCCGGCCATGTTCTTCCACGACACGGTCGACCAGGTTCGGGCAATCGGGGTGCTGAACTCCCTTTATGTTTGCAGCGCCGTCTTCCCCACCTACCTTCTGGGCAAACGAATATTCGGCAAACGCCTGCTTCCCAACCTTGTGGCAATGCTCCTGGTGCTCCTTATGCCGGACATGTGCTATTCGATGACGTTCATGAGCGAGAGCCTGTTCTTCCCGCTCGCCCTGTGGCTCATCTATCTGATGTGGCGGACGCTGTGCAATGAAACGCGCTCCTACCCCCTGCTTTGCCTGGCAAGCGGTGCGGCATGCTATGCGGTCTACCTGTGCAAGGAGGTGGCAGCCGCCTACGCCATCGCCTTCTGCGTCCTGCTTGTCATCTTTGCGGTGAGGAAATCGCGCCCCAGGGCCGAGTGCCTGATGGGCATTGCCTGTTTCCTCGTCGGGTTCCTGGTGCCGTTCATGATCATGAAGGCGACCCTGTTCTCGGGGATGGGTAATTCCTACAACCAGACCGACCCCTCCATTCTGCTGAGCGTGTATACTTGGGCGTTTGCCATCTACGCATTCGTCACCGACTTCACGTACCTCGTTGTGGGATTCGCCTTCTTCTGCCTGGTCTTCCCCTTGCTGGGATGGCACCGATTCCCCTCCCAGCAGAAGCGCCTGCTCGCCTTCTGCCTGCTGTCAGTGGGCATCGGGCTGTTGGTTGTCCTGTACACGATCTCGATTCGCGAGGACGTGGGGCATGTGGGTCTCAGGCAGCACCTGCGCTATGTGATTCCCCTGTTCATTCCGCTGATGATGCTGTTCATGGAGCAGGTACGCACCCAGGATTTCTCTCGATGGAGGAAGCAGGCTAACCGATTCGCACTCCTTGTCGGCACCGTCGTGGCAAGCTGCCTGCTGGTGGCCACGATGTTCGGCTCGGCGAATCTTTCCCAGGGATTCGATAATTCGCAATTCCATATGCTTCGCGATTTCATCAGCTCGTTCGAACCGTTGGACCAGCAGGAATACGACACCGAAGCCGGCACCCTTACCGACATCGATGACAGCGAGGCCCTGTTGGAGATCAATCCGGGCGTGTGGCTGTCCCGTGCCGCGGTAATCGCTTTCATCGCGCTGGGAAGCATCGGATTGTTATCCCGCCATCGCCGCGGAGCCTACGAGCTGATACTCGTGGTGATCTTCGCATGCTGTGTGGGTAACAACGTCTGCGCCATCCAATACAACTGGGATGCCTACAGCATCTCGGAAGAAGAGGTAACCGAGACGGTAGAGCTGGACCAGTACTTGGAGGATCTTCCCGACGATGCGGTCGTACTCATCGTAAACGACACCGGACGCACCCAGATGAACAACCTGACCGACACCTACATCCAGGACCGGACGCTGTCCTATCACTATTGCACGGATACCGCATTTGCCCAGGATTCGGCGCGCGGCTACCTGGATCAATCAGCCATCCTGGGCATCTCCGGCTTCTCGGGCGGCAAGCCCTATGCCGATGCGAACAAGATGACCCGCAGCCTGTCGCATATCGATTACATCCTGGTCAACAACAACCAGGACATCACCTTCCGCTCTGACAACGTGGTCGACACGGGCGTCGGGGAGCATGAGAATTTCACGCTGTACCACGTCACCGATTCGAACCCCATCCTGGTCGAAGCGCACGAACCGGACGAGGAATAGCTCACGAGCTTCCGTGCATATCGCACAGAAGCCCTTCTGCCTGCCGAAGGAGTGGCTCCTTGCCTGCTAGCGTTTATGGCGCGACGATCCGTATCGGGAGCCCTTGCGTGCATCCTTCTTCAAGCGCTTGAGCACCTCGTCTTCAGAGTCGCCCTCGAAACCGGCGCGCAATTTAACCACCTGATCGCGAAGGCGCGCAGCTTCTTCGAAATCCATATTGCGCGAGGCTTCCGTCATGTCGTCTTCGAGCGAGCTGATCAGCCTCATGACCTCGGCCCGTGATAGCTGGGCAAGTTCCTTGTTCACCTGCTCGGAGGTGGTGTTCTCCTCGTCCTGCTTCACGTAGTCCATGATGTCGTTCATGGCCTTGCGGATTGTCTTCGGCTCGATGCCGTGCTCTTCGTTGAATTGCATCTGCAGGCGTCGACGTCGCCGCGTCTCGTCGATGGCCTGGCGCATGGAGTCGGTGATATCGTCTGCATACATGATCACCTTGCCGCTTACGTTGCGTGCCGCGCGACCCATGGTCTGGATCAGCGAGCGATGGTTGCGCAGGAAGCCCTCTTTGTCGGCATCGAGGATGGCAACGAGCGAAACCTCGGGCAGGTCCAGGCCCTCGCGCAGCAGGTTGATGCCCACCAGAACATCGAATTCGCCGGCACGCAGATCGTGCAGGATCTCCACGCGCTCGAGCGTACCGATATCAGAATGCATGTAGCGGGCCCTGATACCCTGATCCAACAGATGGTCGGTTAGGTCCTCGGCCATCTTCTTCGTCAGGGTGGTGATCAGCACACGTTCGCTTTTCGCCGCACGCGCCCGCGACTCATCGATGATGTCGTCGATCTGGGACTTCGTGGGACGTACCTCCACCTCGGGATCGAGCAGGCCGGTCGGCCGGATGATCTGCTCGACTTCGTTCTGGGTGACTTTCAGCTCGTAGTCTCCGGGCGTGGCGCTCATGTAGATGAACTGCGGGATGCGCGCCTCGAACTCGTCGAAGCGCAGCGGGCGGTTGTCGAGGCAGCTGGGCAGACGGAAGCCATGCTCCACCAAGGTGATCTTGCGTGAACGGTCGCCTTCGTGCATGCCGCGGACCTGCGGGATAGTGACATGGCTTTCGTCAACGATGCACAAAAAATCCTTCGGGAAGTAATCGAGCAGCGTATAGGGCGGTTCGCCCGGTTTGCGTCCATCCAGATGACGGGAATAGTTCTCGATGCCGCTGCAGAAGCCCATGGTCTCCATCATCTCGAGATCGTAGGTCGTGCGCATCTCCAATCGCTCTGCCTCCAGCAGCTTGCCCTCCTCCTTGAACTGCGTCAGCCGCTGCTGCAGCTCGTCGCGGATGGATTTCAGCGCACGCTGCATCTTCGGCTTCGCCGTCACATAATGGGAGGCGGGCCAGATGGGAATGGCCGAGTAGTCGCTGATCTTCTCGCCCGTAACCAAATCGACTTCCTGGATTTCCTCGATCTCGTCGCCCCAGAACTCCACATGGAGCGGATTGTCGGCATACGGCGGAAACACATCCAGCGCGTCGCCGCGCACTCTGAAGGTGCCGCGTGATAGCTCGTAGTCGTTGCGATCGTACTGGATGTCGATCAAATCGTATATCAGCTCATCACGGTCATAGGGCTTGTCCTTATCGAGGAACACCGCCATGCCGGCATAGTCCATCGGAGATCCGATGCCGTAGATGCAGGACACGGAGGCGACCACGACCACGTCGCGCCGCGACAGCAGCGCCGCTGTCGCCGCATGGCGGAGCTTCTCGACCTCCTCGTTGATGGAGGCATCCTTTTCGATGAACGTATCGGTGGTCGGCACATACGCCTCGGGCTGGTAGTAATCGTAGTAGGACACGAAATAGACAACCGCATTGTTCGGGAAGAATTCGCGCAACTCGCCCGCCAGTTGGGCGGCGAGCGTCTTGTTCGGCGCCAGCACGAGAGTCGGCTTCTGGACCGCCTCGATGACCTTTGCCATAGTGAATGTCTTGCCCGAACCCGTCACGCCGAGCAGATTCTGGTATCGAAGCCCTTTTCTTACGCCATCGGCAAGTGCCTCGATGGCCTCCGGCTGATCGCCTGCCGGCTGAAACGGTGAAACCACGGTGAGCGGTGTCGAGGCCAGTCGCGCCTCGGCCAGCTTCCCATCCATCTCATGTCCTTCGATATTCCGAAGGTGCGGCATCTATCTTCCCTCTTCCCTGCTATCGACACACTATGAGCACGTAATCCATCCTTTGACCTAGGCGCTGACGATACGATGCCAGACCTCATCGATACGCCGGTACAGGGTGTCCAGGTCGCTATCGTTCTCGATGACGTAATCCGCCCAAGCACGCCGCTGATCGTCCGATACCTGCCGGGCAATGCGGTTGCGTACATCTTGTTCGTCGTTCCCGCGCGCTACCGCACGCTGCACACGCAGCTCGAGCGGAGCGACCACCGCCACCGTTGCATCCGCCATGTCGGTGAACACGCCGAAAGTGCCCTGGGGACCGTCGTACGGCGAGATCTCGATGACGCACGCAGCCTTTCCTTCGTCGGCATACGCTTGCAGCCGGCGCTTGGCTTCGGCAATCAGGCGCGGATGCGAGATGCCGTTGAGCGTTGCCGTCGCTTCCGGTGTGGCAAATGCCTTGCGAGCCAGCGCCCGGCGGTTCACCTGGCCATCGGCATCGAGGATATCGGCTCCGAAAGCAGCCACCATGTCGTCGATGACCTCGGGCAGGCGCAGCACGTCATGACCGACAACGTCGAGGTCGATGAAGGCCGAACCCTGCTGGATGAAGCGCTTCGATACCGTTGATTTTCCCGATCCGATGCCACCGATTACCACGATGATCTTCATAAGGCCCTTCTCCTCCATTGATGCGCATTCGGTAGGGAACGTTTCCGTACCTAAGCGTACAATAGAGCGCAACCGGGAGAAAGGACCTCCATGGCATACGAAACCATAAAAACCGAATCCCATGACGGCATCCTGACCATCACCTTCAATCGGCCCCGTGCACGCAATGCCATGAATTCCCAGATGATGCGGGAATTCTCCGACGAATTGGAACGCTGGGACGACAATCCCGAAGAACGGGTGTGCATCATCACCAATAGCGGCACCTGCTTCTGCGCAGGAGCCGATCTGAAAGAACTCGCCGCCGGCACCTACCACCTCCCTGAAGGGAAAGAGGACTGGGGGCTGTTGGGTATGTCCAAGCACCGCTTCAAGAAACCACTCATCGCAGCGGTGAACGGCATCTGCGTCGGCGGGGGCATGGGACTGCTCCTGGCATGCGACCTCGCCATCTGCAGCTCCCATTCAACTTTCGGCCTGCCGGAGGCGCGCCGTGGTCGCGCGTCCACCGGCGACGGCGCCATCCTGCGCCTGATGCAGCAGATTCCGCACAAGTATGCTGCGGAGCTCATTCTTGTCGGTGATTCCATATCTGCAGAGCAAGCCCTCGACTGGGGGCTCGTCAGCCATGTAGTCGACGAGGATCAGCTCCTGCCGCTGGCCAACCATTTGGCCGAGGGCATCGTCGCAAGCGCGCCGCTCGCCATCGAATACTCGAAAGCCGCAATGGTTGAATCGGCAGCGCTCGACGACGCCCCCGGAGGCGAGGGTTGGAAGATCATGGATCGCTATCAGGAGCTCGTCAATGCCACGGAAGACGCACAGGAGGGACCGCGCGCATTCGCCGAGAAGCGCCCGCCGCACTGGCAGGGTCGCTGAACGCACCTCCGCAAGCATTCAACGGCAACCGTACGGGTCGCTTCCTCGACGACAATCGCGGCGTCCAAGGCATCTATCGGCAAACCGCCGCCCTATCCAACGACGGGCGGCGGTCTGGCCAGGCACGATTCGGGAAAGCCGCTATGCACGCCCCGATTCGCGCACCGCCTGTTCCTCTGCTGCACGACGCGCGGCGAAAGCGGCCGCTTCCTCGGCGTTGGCAGGGCTGATGCCATAGCTCGGCTCTAACACGCTCGGGGGCATCGGCGCACCCTGATAGCACTTGATGGATCCATCGGCATCGGCTGCCGCGATCTCCTCATCGGAATAGCCCAAACCCTCCAACACCTCTCGGGTGTCGTAGCCAACCGGCCGGCTGCGGTAGAGCACCGGGTCCCCCAGGCTCGCGAGACGTACCGGCGCAGTCGTGATCGTATAGGAATGGTCGGGGCCATAGCCTTGGTCGTCATAGCGGACACGGCGCAGCTGATCGTTGTCGAACGCCTCCTTGTCTTCGAGGACGTCAGCGACGGTGCGGCACTTCTCGCACGCCAATTCGTTCTCAGCCAGAAACGGCTCCCATTCTGCCCAGGTCTTCTGCTTGAAGATGCGCTCCATCTCGGCAATGACCTCCACGTTGTTGCCGTTCTTCGCGAGAGCTTCCAGGTTGTTGTATTCCGGATCCTGCCAGTATTTCGGATCCATGCCGATGCACTCGAAGACCTTTCGGCAGAACTTGTTGTAATTGCCGAAGCACATGACAAACCACACGCCATCGGAAGTCACATAGCTGTTGTTCGTCGGGCAGGGTGCCTCGGCACGGTTCTTCGGATGCTGCTGGCCTTGCTGCTGGGCACAGATGGCGCTCATCATGCCCCAGTTGGACACATGGTACAGGCTGGTGACCACTTTGTCTCCCACGCCCGTACGCTCGGCATTCCAAAGCGCAGCAAGCACCCCGACTGCAAGTGCGTTCGATGAGTTCCAATCGCCGAAGGCGACCGGCGAATTGCCAACCTCGAAATGCTCCCCGGCATTGGGGAAGCTCATCGTCACACCGCCGCGCGCCGAATAGGTGATGGCATCGTAGCCCTGTTCGTTCGCCATCTCGCCCCGCTCGCCGTAGCCGCGCAGCTGAGCCCATACGAGACGGGGGAACTTCTTATGCAATGTTTCATAATCGAGTCCCAGTCGCTCAAGCGCCGGCGTTCGGTTGCTGGTGATGAACACATCCGCCTCCGAGAGCAGGCGCAACATGACCTCCATGCCCTTGTCCGTTTTCAGGTTCAATGAAACCCATTTCCGATTGAATCCGCCGCAATCGAACGCGGCGTCATCTATATCGGTCTTGAACTTCATTCCCCAAGAAACGCCCTGGGTCCTCTGGTCATCGCCGACCTCGCGCTCGATCTTATAGACCGTTGCCCCAAGCTCGCCGAGCAAACGGGCGCAACCCGGCGCCGCCGCGAAAATAGTCAGGTCGACAACTTTCAAACCCTCAAGTCCAGCCATGATAGCCTCCTCGTCCATCCGCAGTATCTCTGATTATAGACTCGTTAATCAGAAAGCAGGACACCGTGCATGTTTATGCAAGGGGATGCATGCAATGAGATGCAAAAGGCCCGCTGCCGAATGCAGCGGGCCTTCGTCATAGCTTCGTTCGAGGAAGGACTATTCAGCAGCGTCCTTCTCTTCCTCCTGCTTGCGGGGTTTGCGAGAAGCATGCTCTTCGCCCTCCGGCGGGTCGGCTACTTCGATCTCGTAGCCCAGGTCGGCGGCGGCAGCCTTCATAGACAGGCTGATGCGGCGGCGCTCCGGGTTGATTTCCATTACCTTGACCTTCACCTCATCGCCCGCATGGACAACCTGGGTCGGCGTATCGATGTGCTTCGGGGACATCTCGGAGATATGCACCAGACCCTCGACACCGTTGGCCAGCTCGACGAATGCACCGAACGGAACCGTCTTGGTAACCTTGCCGTCGACAATGGAACCCAGCGGATAGGACTCGATGAGCTTCTTCCACGGATCCTCGGTGGTCTGCTTCAAGCCCAAGGAGATGCGCTCGCGCTGCAGGTCGACATCCAGAACCTCGACCTCGACCTCTTCGCCAACCTTGACGACCTCGGAAGGATGGTTGACATGGCTCCAAGACAGCTCGGAGATATGGACCAGGCCATCGATGCCGCCCAGATCGACGAATGCACCGAAGTCCACGATGCTTGAGACGGTGCCCTTCAAGCGCATGCCCTTCGACAGCTTGGACAGGATCTCCGCACGCTCGTTCTTCCGGCCTTCCTCCAGCAGGACGCGACGGGACAGGACGACGTTGTTGCGGTTGCGGTCCATCTCGATGACGCGGGCCTCGAGCTCGGTGTTCAGGTACATGTCAAGGTTCTTAACGCGATGCAGGTCCACAAGGGATGCCGGCAAAAAGCCGCGCAGGCCGATATCCAGAATCAGGCCGCCCTTGACAACCTCGATGACCTCGCCGGTAACCGGCTCGCCCGCCTTGAACTTCTCCTCGACGGAAATCCAGGCACGCTCGTACTCGGCACGGCGCTTGGACAGAATCAGACGGCCATCCTTGTCCTCCTTCTGGAGAACCCAAACCTCGATCTCGTCGCCCAGCTTGACGACATCGTCGGGGTTGGCATCCTTGCGGATGGAGAGCTCGCGGGCCGGAACCACGCCTTCGCTCTTGAAGCCGATATCAACCAGCACCTCGTCGTGCTCAATCTGAACTACCTTGCCGGTGACGAGATCGCCCTCGTCGAAATCGGTCAGGGTACCATCGATCATCTGGTTGAGCGCATCATCGGATACGTCCTCGAAATCGATGACATCGGTATTCTTAATTTCGGTCAAAATGGACCCCTTTCAAAAAATCGGGGACCCTTCGTCATGATTGTCCAACATTTCCATGTCCACCGGCGCTGAGCACCTGTTACAAACATGTCTCGGGGGCCTACAGTTACCGCTTACATTAATGCAAGCTTGTTTATAGTACCATAGCTTCATCCGATGAGCGGCAGGTTTAGCGACGTTTTGCAACGCTTGCACATAACCATCCGCCAAAGGGATAACAAGCCCGAACAGAAGAGGGAATGCCAATGGGATTGACTTTCAAACAGGTTGATACAACCGCAGATATCGCCTCAACAGCCCGCATCGCCGATGAGATCTGGCACGAATACTGGCCCGAAATCATCGGGAAGGCGCAAACCGACTACATGGTGGACACGATGCAGTCGGTCGAGCCGATAGCCCGTGACATCGCCCTCCACGGCTATCGCTACTATCTGCTCTATGACGAGAACGGCACATGCGTAGGCTACACCGCCGCTCGGCCCGAAGATGCAACCGGACACACCGACGATCCGGCATTCCGTACGCATGGCACGAAGATCAACGAGATTCTGCCCCGCAAACGCCTCTTCATCTCCAAAATCTACCTATATGCCAACGAGCGGGGGAAGCACTACTCCAGCCGGGTCCTGGAATTCTATGAGAAGATGTGCGCCGATGAAGGCATGGAGGGAATGTACCTGACGGTGAACCGCGACAACAAACTTGGCATACGGGCCTACCTTGGGCGAGGGTTCGACATCATCGAAGAAGTCGACGCCGACATCGGACAGGGATTCGTCATGACCGATCACATCATGGAAAAGACATTGGGCCGTTAAGATGTGTGCCACGAACCTGTCCAGACGATGAAGAAACGGGATGTCAGATACCGGCATCCCGTTCTCCTTATTGGCTTACGTAGTAAATCACGCAAGAGCGCCCAGGGCATCGAGAATCCTGCGCGCAATGCCCTCCGCATCGATGCCGAGCTTCTCGAGAAGAAGCGGCTTCTTGCCATGGGGCACGAATGCGTCCGGTAGCCCGATGCTCAGCGTGGGAACCGAGCTTCCCTCGCGCGCAAGCATTGCCAGAATCTCTTCGCCAACGCCTCCGGCGAGAACGCCCTCCTCGGCGGTAACGACCAATTTCGATTCCGCCGCCGCTTTGATAGCGGCCTCGTCCAACGGTTTGGCCCAGCGCATGTCCACGACCCGCACCGAGATATCCTCTTGTGCCAGGAGGTCGGCAGCCTTCAGAGACTCCCCCACCATCGGACCGAACGCCAGAACGGCAACATCGTTGCCCTCGCGCACGGTACGGCTCTCTCCTTCCGAAAGGAGCTTCGGCACTTCCGGTATGGCCACCCCTTCCGCCTCGCCGCGAGGATAGCGGATGGCAAAGGGGCCGTTTCCCGAAATCGCCGTATGCAGGGCATTTACCAGCTCCGCCTCGTTCGAGGGAACAAGCACACGCATATGCGGGATCATACGCATATACACCAGATCGAAAGCACCGTTGTGCGTAGCGCCGTCATCGCCCACGACACCGGCGCGGTCGATGCAGAACACTACATTGGCGCGGGCAAGCGCCACATCGACGATGATCTGGTCGATGGCGCGCTGCAGGAAGGTCGAATAGATGGCGACAATCGGGCGCTTGCCGCCCAGCGCCAAGCCGCTTGCAAGACCCACCGCATGCTCTTCGGCGATGCCCGTATCGATAAAACGCTCTGGGAAGGCGCGCGAGAAAGGCCCGAGCCCCGTACCGTCCTTCATGGCAGCGGTGATGGCAACGATATCCTGGTTGGCAGCACCTTCCTTGACCAAGGCATCCCCGAAGACGTTCATGTACTTGGGCCGCGAGGAAGAGGATGCCTTGATCTTCCCCGTCTCCACGTCGAAGCCGCTGGGCCCGTGGAAGCCTTCGGGATTCTCCTCGGCGGGTGCATACCCATGACCCTTTTTCGTAACCACATGCATAAGCGTGGGCCCGTTCGTCCGCAAGAGCACCCTGATGGTCTCGCGGAGCGATCGCATGTCGTGGCCGTCGATAGGTGCCGTGCAGGTGATGCCCAGCTGCTCGAAGATCATGGATTGGTCGGAGAGGAAGAAATGTTTGGCCGAATCTTTGGCATTCCGCGCGAAATCGAGTGCCATACGCCCGGCAGGACCGGCATTCTCCATGGCCACCTGCATGCTGTCGCGTGTATCGCGATAATCATTCGAGGCGCGGAGCGCACCCAGATGCTTCATCAGGGCACCGACATTATGCGAAATCGCCATGGCGTTGTCGTTCAGGATGATGAGCAGGCGCGTTTGGTCCTGGCCGATCTGGTTCAATGCCTCGAACGCCATCCCGCCCGATATGCCGGCATCGCCGATCAGCGCCACGATGTTCTCGTTCGTACCGCGCAGGTCGCGGGCACGCGCCAGACCGAGCGCAACCGACAGGGAATCCGAGGCATGGCCCGAATAATGTACGTCATATTCACTTTCATCAGGGTTAGGAAACCCGGAGATGCCGCCGTATTGCCGCAGGGTTGCGAACCGGTCGAGCCGGCCGGTCAAGATCTTATGGGCATAGGCCTGATGACCCACGTCGAACACAATGCGGTCGGTCGGGCAATTCAACTCGGCATGCAGCGCCACGATAGTCTCGACCGCCCCGAGGCTCGATCCGATATGCCCGCCGTTGTTCGCCGTGGTATTGACAATCTCATCACGGATTTCCTGAGAAACGATTTCCAGTTCCTCGTTATTGAGCGCTTTCAGATCATGCGGCGAGGAGATCATATCAATGATGCGTTCCATTGCTCGACCCTCTCCTAGTCTTGGTCCTGCTCGTGCTCTTCTTGTTCCGAATCCGCAGTGTCGGCATTACGGTTGGCGATGTCGGCTTCAATAAACTCAGATGCCTTCATACCCAGGCCAACTGCTTCTTCATAAAGCGAAAGGGCCTGATCAAGAGAAAGCGACTCGTCGGAAACGGCTTCGACGATCTCCTTCAAACGTTCGTTAACCGCACTCATATCGGAAGCTTCAGATGCATTATCCATGTTAGTCAGCCTCCGTGGATCCCTCTTCGGCTTCGGAGACGGCATCCGAACTTGCTCCTCCCGGTGCGCCTACATCGATCTTCCCCTCTTCGAGCAGCGTCGCGATGCGGCCGAGCACGCCGTTGATGAACTTCGGGGAATCGTCTTCGCCGCCGAACTCCTTGGCCAAATCCACCGCCTCGTTGATCGAAACCGAAACCGGCACGGAATCCAGATACAGCATCTCGAAGCAGGCGAGACGCAGAATCGCCCGGTCGACTGCCGGCATACGGTCAAGCGCCCAGTTCTCGGATGAGGACTGGATCTGCTCGTCGATGACATTCTGGTGATCGGCGACCCCGCGAATGAGCGTCACTGCATAGGCAGCCGGATTCACATCGTCGATGAACGCGCCGGCCCGGTCAAGCAGCTCTATAGGGGAAGTATCCAGAATCTCCCCCTGATAGAGCACTTGAATCGCCTGTCGGCGTGCCATGGTGCGTTCATGTCGCTTCGTGGGCATTTGGGTGCATTCTCCTTGGTGCTAGTCCGCAAAGCGGATGGAATCGATATAGATGTCAATCCGCGCTACCTCCATGCCCAGCTGGGTTGCGATAGCGTCGGAAACCGCTGCCCGTACTTCATCGGCGATATCGGGAAGCGGTTTGCCATAGCGTACGTTGAGATGCAGGGTGATAAGCAGGCGGTTCTGGTCGTCGGTCTCGACCTCGACCCCCTGATCGGCGGTATTGTTGCGGAATACCTGATGGATGAGGTTGGCAGAGGGCGTGCCGACGCTGGCTACATCGTCGACCTCCTTCAACGCAAGCGAGATGATGGTCTCGACCACGTTATGCGTAATCGCCATGCCGTCCTGTTGCACATCGATCATAGCAAGTCTCCCATCTCGGTCTCGATGAACGCCGTCGTCGCCTCGCCGGCCTTGAACGTATCATTTTCCAACACGCGCTGATGGAACGGGATCGTGGTCTTGATTCCCTCGATCTTGAATTCATCCAGAGCGCGCCGGCCGCGTTGAATGGCCTCCTCGCGGGTTTGCCCCCAGACGATGAGCTTGGCCACCATAGAATCATAGTACGGCGAGATGCGCGTTCCCTCGTGCACATAGGTCTCAAGGCGAACGCCCGGTCCGCCCGGTACCTCGAATTTCGTGATGGTACCCGGGCACGGACGGAAGCCGTTGTCGGGATCCTCGGCATTGATGCGGAATTCGATGGCGTGGCCGTTGGGGCTGAACGGGGCACGCGAAACGCAAGCCATCTCCTCGCCCGAGGCGATGCGCAGCTGCTCCTTGATGATATCGACACCGGTAATCTGCTCGGTAACGGGATGCTCTACCTGGACTCGGGTATTCATCTCCATGAAGTAGAACTTCCCGTCCTCGTCGAGCAGGAACTCGATCGTGCCGGCATTGCGGTAATCCACGGCACGGACCGCTTTCAGCGCGGCAACACCCATCGCGCGGCGCAGTTCATCGGTCAGGGCCGGGCTCGGCGCTTCCTCGAGAAGCTTCTGATGGCGACGCTGAATGGAGCAGTCGCGCTCGCACAACGCCACCCGGTTGCCGAAGTTGTCGGCAAGCACCTGAATCTCCACATGGCGCGGACGCAGGACCAGCTTCTCCAGATACACATCATCATTTGCAAACGATGCCGCCGCTTCAGCCTTGGCTGCCATGAACTGGGATTCCAAGTCGGCGGGATCATGCACTTCGCGCATGCCCTTACCGCCACCGCCGGCACTTGCCTTGATAAGCACCGGGTAGCCTACCTTTTCGGCGAAGGCACGTGCTTCGTCAACGGACTCCACCACGCCATCGCTGCCGGGAACCGTCGGCACCCCGTAGCTCTGCATGGTCTCGCGCGCTTGGCTCTTGTTCCCCATCCGTTCGATGCATTCGGGAGAAGGCCCGATGAAGACCAGGTCGTTGTCGGCGCATGCGCGGGCAAAGTCGGCGTTCTCCGACAGGAAACCGTAACCCGGATGGATGGCCTGAGCGCCGGTGTTCACCGCAGCGGCGATGATATTGGACATCACCAGGTAGCTCTTGTTCGCCTGGGCGGGCCCGATGCAGACCGCCTCGTCGGCATACTGCACCGGATAGGTGTCCTTGTCCTCGGTGGAGTACACCGCCACGGTCTTCACGCCCAATTCCTTGCAAGCGCGAATGACACGGAGGGCAACCTCGCCCCTATTCGCAATTAGGATCTTATCGAACATTATGCGCTCTCCGGTCCGGTGGGCTCGTTGCCGTTATGGGGCTCGATGTAGAACAGCGGTGTGCCGAATTCGACTGGGGTGCCGTCTTCGACGCACACCTCGCGCACCGTTCCCATCTCCTCGGCGCCGATCTCGTTCATCAGCTTCATCGCCTCAACGATGCACAGGGTCTGGTTGGCGGCAACCTCGTCGCCCACCTGCACGAAGGGCGGCTCGCCCGGTGCAGGTGCGACGTAGAACGTACCGACCATCGGAGAAGTTACAACGTGCCAGTTGGCCGGATGATCGTCGGCGGGAGCAGCCGGCTCCTTCTTCTCAATCGGCGCAACGGCGGCAGCGGGGGCTGCAGCAGCCGGAGCCGCTGCCGGGGCAGCAGAGAATCCGGGCATGCGTACGGAAACACGGGCCCCCTCTTCTTCGACGGTGATCTCCCCAACGCCGCTTTCCTCGGCAACGCGAACCAATTCGCGAATCTGGTTGATGTCCACGTAATCATCCTCCTTGGTTTCGCTGGATTCTTGCTCCAGCAGGAAGTCAACATGCTCCGTGCTCCGGTGCTTGCTCAGATAGGTGCGCGCCTCATTCGGGAACAGGGCATAGGTCAGAACGTCTTCCTCGGTCTTGGCCAGATCGCCGATTTCCTCGGCCACCTCATCGAAGGTCGTGGTAACCAGGGAACCGGGCGCCACATTCGGATCCAGGCGCTCGGAGTCGCCGACCACTTTCTCCAGGACCTCGGGCTTGATCGGGCCCGGAGCCTTTCCGTAATAGCCGCACAGGTAGTCCTTCATCTCCTTGGAGACCACGCTCCAGCGCTTGCCGGTCAGGACATTGAAGACCGCCTGCGTACCCACGATCTGGGACATCGGCGTCACCAGCGGTGGATACCCGACCTCTGCACGAACCTCCGGGATCTCCTTCATGACCTCGGGAAGACGGTCGGTGGCATTCTGGGTTTCTAGCTGGCTTACCAGGTTCGACATCATGCCTCCGGGAACCTGATGCGAGAACACGTGCATATGGGTGAGCGAGGACACGCCGCGCTTGT
Source organism: Eggerthellaceae bacterium (assembly GCA_050951005.1). Lineage (GTDB taxonomy): Bacteria > Actinomycetota > Coriobacteriia > Coriobacteriales > Eggerthellaceae > UMGS1519. The sequence continues at coordinate 271,190 of JBMNIP010000005.1, forward strand.
AGTGTCCGCGCTTTCGGACCTCTTCCCAGTACTCGGCGATCTCGAACAGCAGCTCGAGGTCGAGATTGGTATCGTACGGGCTCTCCTGCAGGGCAGCAACCATGGTCTCGACCGCCGGTTGGCTGTTGCCGAAGGCAAGCGGGGCAGACGCGGTATCGACGATAGCGGCGCCGGCCTCGGCAGCCTTCAGGTAATTCGAAGGTGCCATGCCGCCCACGTAATGGCAGTGGATATGCAGCGGCAGGCCGATCTCGGCATTGAAGGCCTTGACCAGGCGCTCGGTACGATAGGGCGTCAGCATGCCGGCCATGTCCTTGATGGCGATGGTGTCGGCACCCAGGTCCTTCAAGGCCTGCCCGTACTCCAGATAGCTGTCCAGCGTATGCACAGGGGAGATGGTGTACGAGATCGCCCCCTCGAAATGGGCGCCGCATTCTTTAATGGCATCCGCATTGTCCTTGATATTGCGGATATCGTTCAGGGCATCGAATACGCGGAACACATCGACACCGTTGCGGTGCGCAGCCTTGATGAAGCGGTTGCAGATCTCACGGGAATAGTGCTTGTATCCGACGAGATTCTGACCACGGGAAAGCATTGCGAGGGGCGTATTCGGGGTCTTCGCGTTGATTGCACGCAGTCGTTCCCACGGATTCTCGTCCAGGAAACGCAGGCATGAATCGAACGTTGCGCCGCCCCACGCCTCGATTGCCCAATAACCGACACGGTCCATCTTCGGCAGGATAGGGAGCATATCGCCGATTTGCATACGCGTTGCCCACAGGCTCTGTTGGCCATCGCGAATCGTCGTGTCCATTATCTGCAATTTCGGCATTGTCCGCACCTCCTTTTCCATGCTGTCCAATCAAGGGCAACGAAGCCCGCAACTGTCCAACACATCGTTTTCGTTCAGCCCCCGAGGCGAAAGTGAATTTTCATTATACCTGTCGGGCGCTCCGATACACTGGATTCGGCCTTCTGTTATCGGTCGGTTGCCGCCTGGCTTCCGAATACAAGCAGAGAGGCTGAGCTGTTTACACGCGCTTGACGAAACGGCCGTCACGGGAGTCGATCTGCACCGTCTCCCCCACGTTGATGTACATGGGAATCTGCACGACCGCGCCTGTTTCGAGCGTAGCGGGCTTTGTACCGCTCTGGACGGTATCGCCCTTGAAGCCGGGCTCGGTGTCGGTGACCTTCAGCTCGACGAACATCGGCGGCTCGATGCTGATCAGTTCACCGCGCGCATACAACAGGGAGCACTCGTCGTTCTCCTTGAGCCAGTTCGCCGTGTCCCCGACAACATCGGCCGGCACGGATATCTGGTTGTAGTCGCTGGTATCCATGAAGTAGAAATCCGCCCCGTCGTTGTACAGGTACTGCATGGTCTTGGACTCCAGGCGGACCGTCTCCATCTTGGCACCTGCGTTGAAGGTGTTGTCGATGACGCGTCCGGAATGGACGTCGCGGAGCTTGGTGCGCACGAACGCGCTTCCCTTACCGGGCTTGACATGCTGGAACTCGACGATCGTATACAGCTTGTTGTTGTACTCGATGCACATGCCGTTCTTGAAATCTGCGGTTGAAATGGTCAACGGTGTCCTCCTCTAAATTGCAAACACTAAATTATAACCATATCGTGAGGGCTCTGAGTGAGCACACTGAATCCGCATGCGGATATCACCCCGAAATCCTCAAGACGCATGCCGAATCGGCCGGGAAGATAGATACCCGGTTCCACCGTCACGATGTTACCCGGCTCGAGCACCGCATCGGTACGCGGCGACAGCACCGGAAGCTCATGGATATCGATGCCGACCCCATGCCCCAGCGAGTGGCCCATAGCGCCGCCGAAGCCGTCTTCAGCCAGCATGCGCTCGGCCATTTCGTGCGCTTCTTTCGCAGAACGGCCGGGTGCAAGCCACGCCTCCACCTCCTCGTTGATGCGGCGGAGACACGCATAAGCCCGCCTGACCTGCTCGTCAGGCTGCCCGGCGAACACGGTTCGGGTCATATCCGAGCAATACCCATCCTTCTTCGCACCGAAATCCATGACGATGGCATCGCCCTCTGCGATAACGGTATCGCCAGGTTGTGCATGCGCGCTCGCCGCATGGGCTCCGGTGGCGACGATGGTCGGAAACGACAGCCCGTCCGACCCCAGTTCCCGCATCTTGGCATCGAGCGCCAACTGCACCTGGCGTTCGGTCATGCCGGCTTTCATAAAGCTGACGATGTAGGCGAAGGCCGCATCGGTGATCTCCTGCGCACTGCGGCAGCGCGCCACCTCAAAGTCGTCTTTCACTGCGCGCAGGCTCGTACCGAATTCGCTCAGGAACCTGAACGGCTCACCCAGGCCCGCCTGCTCACAGGCATCTTTGAGCGCACGGTACTCGCGCACCGTGAGCGCATCTTCGACCGCAAGCCAGCTGCTGCCGGTCGGGGCGGCGTATGGCTCCCGTGCCAGATGGCGTGCCGCCCACACGGCATGGGAAACCCGTTCGTCTTCCACCTGGATAGGGCCGTCGCCGGCCGCCTGCCGGCAAGCCAGGGCATAGCGGCTATCCGTATGCAGCCAAGCATGCTCGGCATCCACCAGAAGCGCATGGGCCTGTTCCTCGTCGAAGACCGCATCGAACGCAGTCGCCCAGGCGATATCCGAGGTATTGCGCATCAGGTATGCGGCAATCCCCCGCTTATCCATTTCAGCACGCAGCCGTTTCAGACGTGCCGCGCTATAGGAACGATTATCGGAGACCATATTTCTTCCCTTCTCGTTGCCGGTCGGCATAAGCACCGATATGAAAGGCCCGTCTGAACTGGACGGGCCCAAAAAATCGATCAATTCTTGCCGCCGAGCAAATGGTAGATCTGATAGACCGTCGCACGAATTTGCGAACGGGGCGGCGCGAAGATCTGACCCGACCGCATGATGATCTGGTATAGCCAGAAATGGCCGATCCGCTGCAAGCGGTAGGCACTCGAGTGCACTGCCGCTTCCAGGTCTCGGCTCAACTGCTCGCAATAGGGGCACCGGCTCGCATAATCCCAGAAATAGGCGCCCATATCGGCATCGCGGTACTCCCAGGGTTTGTTGTCGGGCCCGGCGTAATGGACGATGTAGGGATGCCTGCGTGCTTTCTCATAGGCTTCCCGCAGCGTCATCGGCGCCAAGCCGATGATGAAGTAGCGGCGCAGGTGCTCCCAGTCCATGAGCGTGTTCCACGCCATATCGACATAGCAAACCGAACCGCGCGCCAGATAGTTGAGAACATCCTGATCCAGGAGGTTCCAATGACGCGAGGCTGCGCACTCGAGCATCTCCCGCGTGGTGTATCGCGCGCGGAATGCCTCCAGGTTCATCACCAGCACGCCCGCCTGGAAATAATCATACGGGTTGTCCAGCTTCAGGACGTTGTCGATATACGCCTTCATGTCGGGGTCGTATCCGTTGTACATCCCTGCGGTATCCGCATCGTGCGTAGCGGCAATCAGGTTGTCACCCATCTCGACATCGTACAGGCGCGCAACATCGGTGAGCACCACCAGGTCGGAATCCAGGTAGACCGCCTTCTGGGAATGCGGCATGATCTGCGGAACGATAAGACGGTAATAGGTCTCTATCTTGAAATGCCCATAAACCCGCAGGTGGGAATAGGACTTCATGATAGGCATGGCGCTATAGAAGCGAAGCGAGAAGTTTTCGCTGCTTACCTGCGCAATCAGGCGCTCTTGGCTCTCCAAGCTGATATCGGTGTTCAGCACCACCACATCGTAGTTGCGTGCCGGATCGGCATTCTCCTTTATGGACTGCAGGACTACCGAGACGTACGGAACGTAGCGTTCGTTGGCAGAGAGAACCACGACCACCCCATCGTCAAAGGCGGGCTCCAGCGTGGCCACAGATGTATCGCTGGCAGCGGAAGCCGTCGTCTCGGGCATCGTATCCCCTATCTCGTCTCGAAAGTTGCTGTTACTGAGCATACCCCTGTCTTATCCCTTCCCGCCAGAACTACCGAAGGTCTTCATCAGGTAAAAGAAAGGCCCCGCAGCAACCCTGCAGGGCCTTTTTACTATGCCATAGAGAAAGGCTTAAGCCTGGGCGAAGAGCTCGATGGAATCCCCGGGAGCCAGCGTCACCATGGCCTTCTTCCACTCCTTGGTATGGCCGGCGTCCTGATAGCGGACGCGCTTCGGCTTCGCCTTGACGATCGAGGTGTTCACCTTGACCACTTTGACGTCGAACAGCTCCTCGACGGCCTTGCGGATCTCGATCTTGTTCGCCTTCTTGTTGACCTCGAAGGTGTACACGCCGAACTCCATGCCATCATAGGAATGCTCGGTGATGACCGGGCGGATGATAATGTCGCGTGCGTCCATTATGCCAGCACCTCCTGGATGTACTTCAGGGCATCGGGAGTGATAACCAGATGCTTGTTGTTCAGGAAATCATACGTATTCGATGCCGTAGCCGGGATAACCAGCACCTTCGGCAGGTTGCGGAACGACAGATACGTGTTCATCTCGTCATCGCCGATGATCAGGGTCACACGGCCTTCGATGCCCAGTGCCTCGAGTGCCTTGCGGGCATCCTTGGTGCAGGGCTTGTCGAACGTCGCATCCAGAATGGTCAGCTCGTCGTCGGCGAGCTTGGCGGACAGCGCAGAACGCATTGCCAGCTTGATGACCTTCTTGTTGACCTTCTTGTTGTAGGAACGCGGATGCGGTCCGAAGACCACGCCACCGCCCTTCCATTGCGGTGCACGGATAGTGCCCTGACGCGCACGGCCGGTGCCCTTCTGGCGCCACGGCTTCTTCCCGCCGCCGCTGACCTGGCCACGGGTGCGCGTGTCGTGCGTGCCCTGGTGCCACGCAGCCTGCTGGGCAACGACGACCTCGTGCATGACGTGCTTGTTCGGCTCGATGCCGAAGATGCCGTCGGCGAGATCGACGTCGCTGACCTTCTTGCCAGCTGCGTCTTTCACTTCGATAGTAGTCATAGTTGCTTAAACTCCTCGTATTCCTTATGCCAAGCGCACGCGGACCGTAGCATTCTTGCCACCGGGGACCGCACCCTTGACCACGATCAGGTTCTGCTCCTCGTCGACGCGGACAACCTCAAGATTGCGAACCGTCACGGTATCGCAGCCCATGTGGCCGGGAAGGCGCAGGCCCTTGAACACACGGGAAGGGGTGGCGCACTGGCCGACAGAACCGGGAGCGCGATGGAAGTGCGCACCGTGTCCGCCGGGGCCGCCACCGAAGTTGTAACGACGCATAACGCCCGCGAAGCCCTTGCCCTTGGACGTGCCGGTCACGTCAACCTTCTTCGCATCCGCGAAATTGGCAACGGTGACCGAGTCGCCGGTGTTGTACTCGGCAGCGGAATCCACGCGGACCTCGCGCAGATGCTTGACCGGCTCAACGCCGAGCTTCTCGAAATGACCGCCCATGGGCTTGTTCACGTGCTTCGCGCGGATGGCGCCGAAGCCCAGCTGAACCGCCTCATAGCCGTCGGTCTCGCGGGTCTTGATCTGGCAGATGGTATTCGGCTCTGCCTGGATAACCGTCACGGGCAGCAGATTGTCGTTCTCGTCGAACAGCTGCGTCATGCCCAGCTTGGTTCCGTAAATGGTATCGATCATGTTTGCTCTCACTTCCCTACAGCTTGATCTCGATGTCGACGCCGGCAGGAAGATCCAGACGCATCAGGGAATCGACCGTGGAAGAGGTCGGCTCCAGGATGTCGATCAGACGCTTGTGCGTGCGCATCTCGAACTGCTCACGGGAATCCTTATCGACGTGCGGACCGCGGACGACCGTGAACAGATTGCGCTCGGTCGGCAGCGGAATAGGACCGGAAATCTTGGCACCCGTCTTCTGTGCGGTGTCCACGATAAGCTTCGTGGACTGATCCACGATCTCATGGTCATAGCCCTTGAGACGGATGCGAATCTTCTGATTAGCCACTTGTTTTACCTCCATGTACATGCGGCGCTCGGCGATGGGCCTAAGCGTTACCGCCCGCTTTGCTGATGATTTCTTCTGCGACACCCTTCGGCACCGGCTTGTACGAATCAAACTGCATCGTGTACGAAGCACGGCCCTGCGTGGTAGAACGCAGGTCGGTTGCGTAACCGAACATTTCGCTCAGCGGCACTTCCGCATTGACGACCTTGGCGTTGCCGCGATCGCCCATACCCTGGATGTTGCCACGGCGGCTGGACAAGTTGCCCATAACATCGCCCAGGTACTCTTCCGGGGTCTCGACCTCGACGGACATAACCGGCTCCATGATGACGCAGTCGGCTTTCTTAAGAGCCGCCTTCAGGGCCATCGAACCGGCAACTTTGAATGCCGCCTCGGAGGAGTCGACCTCATGGTAGGAGCCGTCGATCAGATGGACCTTCACGTCAACGACCGGGTAACCGGCCAGCACGCCATTGTTCAGCGCTTCCTGGATGCCCTTGTCGACCGAGCCGATGTACTCCTTCGGGATGGCACCGCCCACAACCTCGTTGCAGAACTCGTAGCCGAATCCGGCCTCCATGGGCTCGAGGTTGATGATGGCATGGCCGTACTGGCCGCGACCGCCGGACTGGCGGACGAACTTGCCCTCGGCGTTCTCGACCGGCTTGGTAGCCGCTTCACGGTAGGCAACCTGCGGTTTGCCGACGTTCGCCTCGACCTTGAACTCGCGCAGCAGGCGGTCGACGATAATCTCCAGATGGAGCTCGCCCATGCCGGCGATGATCGTCTGGCCCGTCTCCTCGTTCGTGCTGACGCGGAACGTCGGGTCCTCTTCGGCCAGCTTCTGCAGCGCAATGGACATCTTGTCCTGCTCTGCCTTGGTCTTGGGCTCGACCGCGATGTCGATGACCGGGTCCGGGAAATCCATGGACTCCAGGACGATCGGGTGCTCTTCATCGGTCAGGGAGTCGCCGGTGCTGGTATCTTTCAGGCCTACAACGGCGATGATGTCGCCGGCAGCGCACGAATCGACGTCCACGCGCTGGTTCGCGTTCATCTGGAGCATGCGGCCGATGCGCTCCTTCTTGTCCTTCGTGGCGTTGGTCACGTAGGAACCGGCATCCAAACGGCCGGAATAGACGCGCAGGTAGGTCAGCTTGCCGACGAACGGGTCGGTCATGATCTTGAAGGCCAGAGCGGCGAACGGCTCGTTGACGTCCGAATGGCGCTCCTCCTCTTCGCCCGTCTCCGGATTCGTGCCGGTGATGGCAGGAACATCGGTCGGAGCCGGCAGGTAATCGACGACGGCATCCAGCAGTTCCTGAACGCCCTTGTTCTTGTAGGCCGAACCGACCAGAACCGGATGCAGCTTGCATTCCAGAACGCCCTTGCGGATGGCGGCCTTCAGCTGTTCGGGGGAAACCTCTTCTTCCATGAGGACCTTCTCCATCAGGTCGTCATCGAAGTCAGCAGCGGCCTCGAGCAGCTCGGCGTGGCACTCCTCTGCCTTGTCCTTGAACTCGTCGGGGATGGCATCCATCGGCTCCGGGTAGGTCATGCCCTTGTCGTCGGCCTTGAAGTCCCATGCGGTCATGGTGACCAGGTCGACCAGGCCCCAGAAGTTATCCTCGGCGCCCATGGGCAGCTGCACGGCAATCGCCGGCGCTCCCAAGCGGTCCTTCATGGTATCGATTGCATGGAAGAAATCGGCACCCACGTGGTCGAACTTGTTGATGAAGGCGATGCGGGGCACGTTATAGCGATGCGCCTGACGCCACACGGTCTCGGACTGCGGCTGGACGCCGGCAACGGCGTCGAACACGGCAACGGCACCGTCCAGGACGCGCAGGGAACGCTCGACCTCGGCGGTGAAGTCCACGTGGCCCGGGGTGTCGATGATCTGCAGACGGTACTTGATGTCGTCCTTGGTCCAGTAGCAGGTCGTAGCAGCGGAGGTAATGGTTACGCCGCGCTCCTGCTCCTGCTGCATCCAGTCCATGGTGGCGGCGCCATCGTGGACCTCACCGATCTTGTGCGTCTTGCCCGTGTAATACAGTATGCGCTCAGTGGTGGTCGTCTTACCGGCATCGATGTGGGCCATGATGCCGAAGTTACGCGTAGTGGAAAGATCGACTTTCTTAGCCATTCACTACCACTCCCACTAGAAACGGTAGTGCGAGAACGCACGGTTGGATTCGGCCATCTTGTACAGGTCCTCGCGGCGCTTGACGGAAGCGCCCTGACCGTTGGAGGCATCCATGATCTCGGCAGCGAGGCGCTCCTTCATGGTGTGCTCCTTGCGGGTACGGGAGAACGTGACGATCCAGCGGATGGCCAGCGTGGTGGCGCGGCGGGAGTTGACCTCAACCGGCACCTGGTACGTGGCGCCGCCGACACGCTTCGGCTTGACCTCGAGGGTCGGGCGCACGTTGTCCATGGCCTTCTTGAAAACGCTCAGCGGATCGTCGCCGGTCTTCTCGGCCACGATGTCGAAGGCACCATAGACGATGTTCTCGGCGGTGCTCTTCTTGCCGTCAAGGAGCACCTTGTTGATCAGCTGCGTGACCAAACGATTGTTATATACGGCATCCGCCTGCACTTCGCGGCGGTTTGCTGCTGCACGACGCGGCATACAACTTCCTTTCTCAGAGCGAGTCTATATCGCTCGTGTCTTAGTTCTTAGCCTTCTTGGCGCCATAGCGGCTGCGAGCCTGCATACGACCGTCGACCGCAGCGCAGTCGAGGGTGGCGCGGATGATCTTGTAACGAACACCGGGGAGGTCCTTGACACGACCGCCGCGGAGCAGCACCATGCTGTGCTCCTGCAGGTTGTGGCCCTCACCAGGGATATAAGCGGTAACTTCCATGCCGTTCACCAGACGGACACGGGCGACCTTGCGAAGCGCCGAGTTCGGCTTCTTCGGGGTCGTGGTGTAAACGCGGGTGCAGACGCCGCGCTTCTGCGGGTTGCCCTTCAGTGCGGGGGTCTTCGACTTGACTTCAGCCCGCTTGCGGCCCTTGCGGACCAACTGGTTGATAGTAGGCAAAATTCACTCCTTCTTTCCTACCTTGCTACTGTTACGTGACCGCCGAAGTGCGGAGGCGGCGGACGGCCTCGTGTTCCGAGTGCGCTCAGCTGCTGCGCACACAAAACAGCGCCTAACTAAGGCGCGAGGGTGAATTTATCACCGTCCTCCAAGCGTGTCAAACGTTACGTACCCGGGCGTGTCCATCCCTCCACAATTGCGAATACGCAGGTCACGGTTCTGCCGGCATTCTTTATGAAAAATTCTCCGCATCTCGGCGGATATTTTCTGACGGAAACAGACCCGAGACGGGAACGCAACGAGCCGCCGACCTCGCAGACGACGAGAAACGAGAAGGCGGGTCTGCGACCGAGGTCGCGAAAACCCGCCCTAACATTGTTTGAATCGCACCCGCGTCAGTCAAGGATACGCGAGGCCACCTGCTTCTTGCGGCTGAGGATGCCCGGCATCCAAACGCTTTCCTTCGTGGTGTCGATGCCGAACGATTTGTCGACATAGCGATGGTTGCCCTCGACGATGAACTGGCTGCCCTCGGCAAGGATATCGGTGAGAAGCACCAGCACGAACTCGTAGCCCTTCTCATCGATCAGCTGCTTCATATAGGCGCGGATCTCGTCCTCGCGATCGAGCAGTGCCTGCAGCGACACCGTCTCGTGTTGGGCGATCAGCAGGCTCGCATCGCCGATCTGGAACTCCTTGGCGTCGGCACCGACCAGCTTGTCCACGGGCATGTTCGCGTCGTCGCCCCGGCACTGGAACACCTGCAAGCCGAAATCCGTGGGATTGCAGCCGATAACCTCTTCGGACAGATAGCGGACCTGCTCATGGTCGATCGGACGGGCAGTGGGCGATTTCAGCACCACCGTGTCGGTGAGGATGGCCGAAAGCAGCACCTCTCCGATGCTCTTCGGGATCTCGACGTTGTTGACGCGGAACTGCTGGGTGATGATCGTTGCGGTAGAGCCCACCGGGAAGTTGAAGAAACGGATAGGATGTGTTGTGCTGATATCGCCGATGCGGTGATGGTCGATGATCTCGACAACATCGGCGCTCTCGATCCCAGGGGCTGCCTGGCGCACCTCGTTGTGGTCGACGAGCACGACCTTGCGCTTGGGCTGCTTGGCCACATCGGTACGGGTGACAATGCCGATGCACACGCCGTCGTCGTCGAGCACGACGGCTTCGCGCAGCGACTGCGACATCAAATCCTCGATAGCATCCTTCAGAAGCTGGTTCTTGTCCAGGATCAGCACTTCGGGCTCGTAAATCTCGGCAACCTTCTCGGACAGGGATGCGATAAGGTCGTTGGCCACGGCCAACGTGTCCACCCCGCGGTCCCCTTCCTCGCAATCGGCGGCAGCTATGTAGCGCTCCGCGATCATGCGCGTGGTGATGAGACCCTTGTATTTCCCCTCGTCGTCGACCACCACCAGCGACCGGACATTATGCTGATGCAGAAGACGTCCGGCTTCCAGCAGGCGCGCATTCTCGTTGATGGAGATGGGGTTGCGCGTCATGACGTCGGACACGCGGGCATACACATGGCTGATAACCATCGGCGGCTCGATGCCGTTGCGCTCGAGGACCCATTGGGTTTCCGGCGGCATCGGCCCCAAGCGGGCAGGAACATAGCGGACCAGCTCGCCATCCGCATCGCGCTCATCATTGCGCTTTGCCATCTCGTTCTTGAAATATGCGTACGCGACGGCCGAGGAAATGGCGTCGTTGTCGGGATTGCGATGTCCCACGATGATAGTGGGTAAGTCCATTGAGGCTCCTTAGATATATGTATAGATGATGCAGGTTCGCCCATTCCGACCGAGTGCACGGAGGGGAATCGGCATCGAGTAATAGTAGTGGTTTCCCTGGCGGTATGCCACCGCGCTCACGACGAATCCACCAACAACCGAGAATGCGGTGTGATTCTTTTCCTTCCCTTTACAACGTTTGCATTCAACCCGCTCGACCGATTCCGAAAAAAAACTGAAAATCGGTCGTAGACAACAGTGCCCCATCTCTGATAAATTCTCACGAACGACCTTACGACGATAGGAAGGCCACTATGACTCCAGACCAGATTATCGCCCTCGTTATCTTTCTCGGTGTGATGATCCTCATTGTGACTGAGAAGGTCCACCGCACTTCGGCAGCTCTAGCCGGTGCCGTGCTCCTGTTCCTTACCGGCATCCTAACCTTCGACGACGGCATCGAAGCCATCGACTTCAGCACGCTCGGTGTTTTGACCGGCATGATGCTGTTCGTCGCCGTGGTGAAGCAGTCGGGTTTGTTCGAGTACCTTGCCTACAAATCCGCCAAGCTGGCCAAAGGCGACCCATGGCGCATCATGGTGGCGCTCATCCTGGTGACCGCTTTGTGCTCGGCTATCTTGGATAACGTGACCACGGTGCTTCTGATCGCACCGATGACGTTTACCATCTGCAAGATCCTGGACGTGAATCCCGTTCCCTATTTCATGACGCAGATCATGGCCAGCAACATCGGCGGCACGGCAACGCTGATCGGCGACCCGCCGAACATCATGATCGGCTCGGCCGCCGGATTGACCTTCTTCGACTTCGTCATCTACGACGGCCCGGCAGTAGTGCTCTCGCTGATCGCCTGCATCATCGTGTTCAAGTTCATCTACGGCCGTAAGATGACCGCCACCGAAGCGGCGGAGCATACGGTCATGGAACTGGATCCGGCGAGCGTCATCCGCGACCATGCGCTGTTCAAGAAGAGCATCGTCATGATCCTCGTGGTAACGGTAGCCTTCATGATGCACGGACAGCTTGGCCTGGAAAGCTCCGTGATCGCCTTGACCGCAGCCGCGATCATGCTGCTCATCGGCGGCCAGGACATCGAGGAGATGATCCTGGGCGTCGAATGGACGACGATCGGCTTCTTCGCCGGGTTGTTCATCGTGGTCGGCGGCCTTGAGCATACCGGCCTGATCACGATGCTCGCCAACTGGATCATGGATGTCACCGGCGGCGACATGGTCCTGACGATGATCGTCGTGCTCTGGGTGTCGGCCATCGTCTCCGCAGTGCTGGACAACATCCCGTTCACCGCGACGATGATCCCCGTCCTTCTGACGATGGAATCGGCCGGCATGGACGTCATGCCGCTGTGGTGGGCCCTGTCGCTGGGCGCCTGCCTGGGCGGCAACGGCACCATCATCGGCGCCTCCGCGAACGTGGTGCTCTCCGGCATCTCGAACCGCGAGGGCTACCCGATGACCTTCGTCGGGTTCCTGAAGGTCGGCATGCCCCTGATGCTGATGACCGTTGCCATCTCCACGGTATACCTGCTGGTGCGCTTCCCGATGTAAGCCCGAGCTTCGCTCTGTTCTCCAACGCCTTTGCCGGTCTGATGGATCGGCAGGGGCGTTTTCGCTATCGAGAGAATGATTTTGGCAAGAACGACCGACCGATATCCATCACCTTTGGACCGTTGGCAACATTTCGAAGAGAATGAGGGTGATTTCACAAGGAATTTCGGTCAATCAATTACGATTTTGGATATTTTCGCGCCGAATTTGTAGACGTTGTGAATAGCTTTAGCTATACTTCACCGCATGGATGCGAATCAAATCATTTCAATCGTGATCTTCTTGGCCGTGATGACCCTCATCGTGACCGAGAAGGTCCACCGCACGACAGCTGCTCTTGCAGGTGCCGTCCTCCTGTTCCTGACCGGTGTACTTACCTTCGATCAAGGCATGTCCCATATCGACTTCAACACGCTGGGCGTGTTGGTCGGCATGATGCTGTTCGTGACCGTGGCAAAGCAATCCGGGTTGTTCGAGTACTTAGCATATAAATCGGCTAAGCTCGCGAAAGGCGATCCATGGCGAATCATGGTCGCATTCGTGCTCGTTACCGCAGTGTGCTCAGCATTCTTGGACAATGTCACAACGGTTCTGCTCATCGCACCTATGACATTCACGGTCTGCAAGATCCTGGATGAGAGCCCTATCCCCTATTTCATGACGCAGATCCTGGCCAGTAACGTTGGCGGCACGGCAACGCTGATCGGCGACCCGCCGAACATCATGATCGGCTCTTCTGCAAACCTGACGTTTGCCGACTTCGCGAACTACGATGGCCTTTGCTGCATCATCATCCTGTTCGCGTTCATCGTCCTGTTCTATTTCATCTACGGACGGAAGATGAAGGCAACACCGGAAGCCATGGCCACCATCATGGAGCTCGACGAGCAATCCGCGATCCGCGACCGCAGCCTGCTGCACAAGAGCGTGGTCATGATCTGCCTGGTTGTCGTCGGCTTCATGCTCCACGGCCAGCTGGGTCTGGAAAGCTCGGAGATCGCCTTGACCGCAGCCGCGATCATGCTGCTCATCGGCGGCCAGGACATCGAGGAGATGATCCTGGGCGTCGAATGGACGACGATCGGCTTCTTCGCCGGGTTGTTCATCGTGGTCGGCGGTATGTCAGAGACCGGCGTCATCACGATGCTCGCCAACTGGATCATGGACGTCACGGGCCAACAGGAAGTCCTGACGATGCTCGTCATCCTGTGGGTGTCGGCAATCGTATCGTCCATCTTGGACAACATCCCGTTCACCGCGACGATGATCCCCGTCCTTCTGACGATGGAATCGGCCGGCATGGACGTCATGCCCTTCTGGTGGGCCCTGTCGCTGGGCGCCTGCCTGGGCGGCAACGGCACCATCATCGGCGCCTCCGCGAACGTGGTGCTCTCCGGCATCTCGAACCGCGAGGGCTACCCGATGACCTTCATCGGGTTCCTGAAGGTCGGCATGCCTTTGATGATCGTCTCGGTTATCATCGCCACCTTCTACCTGATGATTCGCTTCGTCTGGCTGCCGTTCTAGTCAACCGGCACATATCCCGAATAGCAACAAAGGTTCCGAATCCGGAGCCTTTGTTTTTTGTTTTTTCTGCGAGCGGATATCCCTGCCGTGTGACGCTTCCCGCAACCGGGCTTGACGGCTTGAAGGAAGAGCCTTTAGCTACTGTTTGATCTTCACGATGGGGGCGAAATCCTTCAAGAGCTTCTTCGTGCTGCCGGATTTCTTGAAATAGATGGACAGCATATCGCCGTCGACCGCCTTGACCTTGCCGCGGCCGAATACCTTATGATCGACGATATCGCCCACCGCAAACGTCTCGTTCGCCGCCGCCTTCTTGTGATCCTCGGCCGAATGCGCCCTACGCTTGCTGCGACGGGCACCGTTCTCGCTGCGCCCCGTACCGGCGCCATACACATGGCCGCCACCCGCCTCCGTGCCGGATCCGGAGATGCCGCGCCGGCTTCCCCGTTTCTCCCATCCGGTACCGGAATACCCCGAAGAACCCAAGCCCGAGGTATGGCGCAGCTCTTGGGGTATCTCGATCAGGAAGCGCGAAACCGGGTTCGCCGATGTCTGGCCGAAGATGGTCCGGCTCTGCGCGGCGGTCAGGTACAGGCGCTCTCGGGCACGGGTGATGGCCACATACGCCAGACGACGCTCCTCTTCCACCCCTTCGGGGTCGTACATCGAATTCCGATGTGGGAACAGCCCTTCCTCCATGCCCGCCACGAATACGCAATCGAATTCAAGGCCTTTTGCGGAATGCACCGTCATCAGGGTTACGCATTCGTTGGCATCCTGGGTGGTATCCAAATCGGTGCGCAGCGTAACCCATTCGATGAAATCCGCGAGCGAATTGGCGCGGAGCACACGCATCGGCGGCTGGGCCTGGCCTTCTTCATCGGGAGCCTCTTCCTGCGCAGCTCCATCGGCATCGTCCGCAAGCGGCTGAGGCGCCTCGTATTCGGCGTCGTCCTCGTCGTGACTTTCCGTGAACTCATCCACAACGCCCAGGAATTCCTGGATGTTCTCGATGCGGCCTTCGCCCTCGTCGCTCCGCTCGGCGCGATACGCATCGACCAGGCCCGACTTGTCGATAATCGCCTCGACCACCTTGCGCAGGTTCCCCTCGTACGACATGCAATCGGTGATCAGCTGCACGAACTCGGACAGGGCCTTGCGGGCTGCCGGGCGCAGGCTTTCGTCGGCGATGCAGGCCTGTGCAGCGTCCAGGAAGGACAGGCCCTCCGATGCGGCAACCTGGTCGATATGCTCGATGGTGGTCTTGCCGATGCCGCGCTTCGGGACATTGATGATGCGCCGTGCCGCCACATCGTCGTACGGATTCACGGCCAGAGTCAGGTACGACATAACATGGCGAATCTCCTCGCGGTCGAAGAACCGCGTGCCGCCCACGATGCGGTACGGAACACCTGCACGCAAAAGCATATCCTCGAGCATACGGGACTGCGCATTCGTGCGGTAGAAAACAGCCATCTGGTTGTAGGAGATGCCCTCCTTGTGGCGCAGCTCGATCTCGCCCGCGATCCAACGGCCCTCGTCACGCTCGTCGGCGGCCATGTAGACGTCGATCTTGTGCCCCTGGTCCTTGGTGGAGATGAGCTTCTTCTCCTTGCGGTTGCGGTTGTTGGCGATGACCGCGTTCGCAGCATCCAAGATGGTCTTGGTGGAACGGTAGTTCTGCTCGAGCTTGACCACATGGGCATCGGGATAATCCTGCTCGAATTCAAGGATGTTGCGGATATCCGCACCGCGCCAGGAATAGATGGACTGGTCGTCGTCGCCGACCACCATGATATTGCGATGCGCCTGGGCGAGCTGCGTCGTGATGGCATACTGCGCATGGTTCGTGTCCTGGTACTCGTCGACCAGAAGATAGCGGAACCGCTGCTGATAGGCATCCAGCACGTTGGGGTGATGCTTGAACAGCAGGTAGGTCTGCAAAAGGAGGTCGTCGAAGTCGAAGGCGTTCGCTGCCTGCAGGCGCTTCTGAAGCTCGACGTACACGCGCGCGGCGACCTTGCCGACCGGGTCGTTCACGCGGTCGGCGAAATCGCCCGCCACCACCAGCTGGTTCTTCGCCTCGGAAATGCGGTTGCGCAGCGTATTCATGGGGAAGCGCTTCGGATCTATGTCGAGCTGCGCCATGATGTCCTTGACCAGGTGCTTGCTATCCGAGTCGTCGTAGATGGTGAAATTGCGCGTGAAGCCGATGGTCTCGGCATTCGAGCGCAGGATACGCACGCACATGCTATGGAAGGTGGATACCCACATGCCGCGGGCGGCAGGCCCTACCAAGCCTCCCAGACGGTCGCGCATCTCGCGCGCCGCCTTGTTGGTGAAGGTGATGGCAAGCACTTCCCACGGCGCCACGTTCTGGTCTTGGATCAGATGGGCAATGCGGTACGTGAGCACGCGGGTCTTGCCCGACCCGGCACCGGCCAGCACCAGCAGCGGCCCTTCGGTGCACATGACCGCCTCATACTGGGATTCGTTCAGCGTGCTGTAATCCACCATGTCGGCATACTCCCCTGTCCGCGCGGCGCATGCCGGCGATAGATTATCGTGATTGCAATTGGAGTCTCCCAGTATAGGCGAAAGAGTACCCGGCGCTGTCCCATCGCGGGGACAAACTACCGACCTTTCATGAATGGCAGAACCGGGATGCCAGCATGAGGCCGAATCGCCATCGATGACCTTGCCCACGTGCTAAGATAGGAACGCCATAGGGGGCCATCGGATCCCCGTCTTACCATCCGCCGATAAACGAAGGAACGCTATGAGCACCTCTGCCACCCCTAAGCAAAAGGTCATCGTCTTGGACTTCGGCGCGCAATACGGGCAGTTGATTGCCCGTCGCGTCCGCGACCTGCATGTGTATTCCGAAATCATGCCCTGCGACGCGAGCGCAGAGGAACTCAAGGCGCAGAACCCTTCGGCGATAATCCTTTCGGGCGGCCCGGCAAGCGTCTATGCCGACGATGCTCCTGAGATCGACCCTGCGGTGTTGGAGTTGGGCCTCCCGGTGCTGGGATTCTGCTATGGGCAGCAGATCATGGCGGTAACGCTGGGCGGCAAGGTCAGCCATACCGACAAAGGCGAATACGGCCCGGCGCCGCTGAAGCGGACGGGCGAAAGCCGCCTTCTGGACGGCACCCCCGCTGAGCAGACCGTTTGGATGAGCCACCGCGATGCCGTCACCCAGGTCCCGGAGGGCTTCACCATCACCTCGACGACGGATGTGTGCCCCGTCGCATCGATGGAATGCCCCGAGCGCAACCTGTACGCCACGCAGTTCCATCCCGAAGTGCGCCATACGCCGTACGGCCAGGATATCCTTAGCAATTTCCTGTTCCAGATCTGCAATCTGGAACCGAACTGGACCATGGAGGGCCTCATCGATTCGATGGTCGAAGACATCCGTGCCAAGGTCGGTAAGGACCGCGTAATCCTGGCGCTTTCGGGCGGCGTGGATTCATCCGTGGTCGCCGCGCTCTGCTCCAAGGCCATCGGCAAGCAGCTGACCTGCGTGTTTGTGAACCATGGCCTGCTGCGCAAAGACGAGCCCGAACAGGTGGAGGAAGTGTTCACCAAGCAATTCGACGTGGACTTCATCCATGTGCATGCCGAGGAGCGCTACTTCAAGCTGCTTGAAGGGGTCGGCGAGCCCGAGAAGAAGCGCAAGATCATCGGAACGCAGTTCTGGAACGAGTTCTTCGCCGTGGCAAAGGAGCTCGACGGCGTGAAGTACCTGGCGCAGGGCACCATCTATCCCGATATCATCGAATCCGGGGCGCGCAAGACCGGCGGCAAGGCATCCACCATCAAGAGCCACCACAACCTGATTCCCTTCCCCGAAGGCGTGCATTTCGATCTGATCGAGCCGCTGGACCACTTCTTCAAGGACGAGGTCCGCGCACTGGGCACGGCGCTGGGGCTTCCTGACCACATCGTCTACCGGCAGCCGTTCCCCGGCCCGGGCCTGGCCATCCGCATCATCGGCGCCGTGGAACGCGAGAAGGTCGAGATGCTGAAGAACGCCGATGCTATCGTCCGCGAAGAACTTGATGCGTATAACCAGAAGCTGTTCGAGGAGACCGGCGAGCGCAACAGCGAGCACAGCTGCTGGCAGTACTTCGCCGTGCTGCCTGACATCCGCAGCGTGGGCGTGATGGGAGACGAGCGCACGTATCAGCGTCCGATCATCGTTCGGGCGGTTGAGAGCAGCGATGCCATGACCGCCGACTGGGCGAAGCTGCCCTACGATGTACTGGCACGCATCTCAAGCCGCATCGTGGCAGAGGTTCCCGGCATCAACCGCGTCGCATACGACATCACGTCCAAACCGCCCGCGACGATCGAGTGGGAGTAAATTGGGCGTTTACCTGGGGTTTTGTGCATGCTTTTCATGTGCTCCACAGGGTTCATAAAGCCCAAACTGGTACTGTAATTCGCGATAGCCACTTGCAACTTTGTGTGGATAATTTCATGACGGACGGCTCCGAATTTCGCTTTCGGGGCCGTTCTTTTTGCCTGCTTACCTGCGCTTTTATTCTCGGGTCATTCCACAGCAGCGACGAGAAGCGATGAGATTCGATTTAGTGCTAACTCAGCCAGTACGTGAAACGGCAACTTTTGCAATGAATAATTAAAAACGGCCGATCTCGCGGTTTACAGTACCAGTACAGTACCACCTCCCCCCAAAAACGCTTCCCAAAAAGAAACCGCAGGTAAAGTGCGAGAATAATTTTCGACGAATTCGGGTCTTGACAAACGAGAGGCCACGGAGCGGTGAGCGTTTCGGGATGCCTTTCCATC